>CAZPKH010000023.1:0-28383 GCA_964587165.1 uncultured Muribaculaceae bacterium | reverse complement strand
GCGATTTCGTGCAGGCTCTCATGGCTGCCCCGCTGTGGCGCTACTTTGCCGAAGCCAGCGAGCCGGCTTGGCAAAACACCAGGCCGGCTCGTTGTATGATTATAAAAAGCTTTTGATCAGGCTTTCACGCGGCTGATGTATGAGCCGTCGCGGGTATCGATCTCGATCTTGTCGCCGGTATTTACAAAGAGAGGCACGCGCACCTCGGCACCGGTCTCGACGGTGGCAGGCTTGAGAGTATTGGTGGCGGTGTCGCCCTTGATACCGGGCTCGGTGTAGGTCACCTCAAGAATGGTCTTGATCGGCATCTCGGCATAAAGCACAGTGTCGGTCGAAGCGTCGGAAACCACCTCGACGGTGTCGCCCTCCTTCATGAAGGCAGCGCCGGTGACGAGCTCCTTAGCGATAGGTATCTGGTCGAATGTCTCGTTGTTCATGAAGATATCCTGCTCGCCCTCGGCGTAGAGATACTGGTAGGGGCGGCGCTCCACACGCACATCCTCGAGCTTCTCGCCGATATTGAAGCGGCGCTCCAGCACGCGGCCGTCGACCACATCCTTGAGCTTGGTGCGCATGAAGGTGTTACCTTTGCCGGGCTTCACGTGAAGAAACTCGACACAGAAATAAAGACGGCCATCCATACGGATGCAAGTACCGTTCTTAATGTCTTGAGCGTTCATCATAACTATATGATTTTTAGATTATTAAATATCAATTTAGGATCCCTATGGGAACATGCGGTGCAAATATACAAATTTTTTGACAATATCTCGGAGTTTTTGAGTATCTTTGTAAGGAAAAAACACCGTCACATACTCAGTCGATGAATGATAAAGCACTGAACCAGCTATATTTAAAGGACACCGCATTTCAGGACCTGATGCAGCGCCGCATATTCAACGTGCTGCTTATCGCATCGCCCTACGACGCATTCATGATCGAAGAGGACGGACGAGTCGAGGAGCAGCTCTACTCGGAGTATGTGAGCCTGAACCTGAGCTCGCCGCCGCGTGTCACGGAGGTCACTTCCGTCGATGCCGCCATCGATGTGATAAGCCACAAGCATTTCGACCTGATCATCATGATGCCCGGTATAGACCTCAGCGAGACATTCACCGGCGCCCACCGCATCAAGAAGATACTCCCCGCCACGCCGATTGTGGTGCTCACCCCTTTCAGCAAGGAGGTGTCGCGCAGGCTTGCCAACGAAGATCTCTCAGGCATCGACTATGTATTCTCATGGCTGGGCAACGTCGACCTGCTCCTGGCCATCATCAAACTGCTTGAGGATAAGATGAACGCCGACGTCGACATCAACGAAGTGGGCGTACAGATGATTCTTGTGGTCGAGGATTCGGTGCGGTTCTACTCGTCGGTGCTTCCGCATATCTACAAATTCCTGCTCAAGCAGTCGCGGCTCTTCTCCACCGAAGCCCTCAACGAGCACGAGCAGATGCTCCGCATGCGCGGCCGCCCCAAGGTGATGCTCGCGCGCGACTACAACGAGGCTGTAGAGCTCTACGAGCGGTACGGCAAGAATCTGCTCGGCGTGATCTCAGACGTATCGTTCGACATAAACGGTGTGAAAGACAAGCAGGCCGGCATCAAGCTCGCCCGCTGGCTCCGCGCCCAGGATCCGTATGTGCCGATCATCATCGAGTCGTCGGAGGCCGACAACAGCAAATATGTATCGGAATTCGACGGTATATTCATCGACAAAAACTCAAAGAAGCTGCCCGTCGATCTCGGCGAAGCGATATCCTATAATTTCGGGTTCGGCCCATTCCTGTTCCGCGACCCCGAAACAGGCCAAGTAATCAAGGAGATAGAATCGCTTCGCGATCTGCAGTACAGCATTTTCGACATACCGGTCGAGTCGCTTTACTACCACTCGTCGCGCAACGACCTGTCGCGCTGGCTCTACTCGCGGGCAATGTTTCCCATCGCCGAGGTGATGAAGATGCACCGCTTCAACACCATCGACCAGGCGCCGGCGGTGCGTCAGCTCGTATTCGACCTGATAGTGAAATACCGCCGTATGAAAAACCGCGGCGTGGTGGCCGTATTCGAGAAGAAACGGTTTGACCGTTACTCCAACTTCGCCCGCATAGGCCAGGGGTCGCTCGGCGGCAAAGGGCGCGGTCTGGCGTTTGTCGACTCCATAATCAAGAAAAACCCGGTGTGCGACAACTTTGAGGGGATCTCCATCTCGATACCCCGCACAGTGGTGCTCTGCACCGATATATTCGACGAGTTCATGGCCTCCAACGATCTCTATCCGTTGGCCCTGAGCGATGTGCCCGACCAGACCATACTGAAATACTTCCTTGAGGCCGAACTGCCCCATCGGCTCATCGACGACTTCTACGCACTCTTCGAGGTGGTCGACACACCCCTTGCGATTCGAAGCTCAAGCCTACTCGAAGATTCTCACTACCAGCCGTTTGCCGGAGTATACTCCACATACATGATTCCCAAGGTGGCCGACAAGGTTGAGATGCTCGGCATGCTCGCAAAAGCCATAAAGAGCGTATATGCCTCGGTATTTTTCGCCGAGAGCAAAGCCTATATGACAGCCACCTCTAATGTGATCGACCAGGAAAAGATGGCCGTCATAATCCAGGAAGTGGTAGGACGCGAGATTCCGGCACCCGACGGCCGCGACGGCCGCTACTTCGCTCCGTCATTCTCGGGCGTGGGCCGTTCGCTCAACTACTACCCTATCGGAGCCGAGCGCACCGACGACGGCGTGGCGCAGGTGGCCATAGGCCTCGGAAAACATATCGTGGACGGCGGCATTGCCCTCAGATTCTCGCCCCGCCATCCCGACAAAGCCCTTCAGACAAGCGAACTCTCGCTCGCTCTGCGCGACACACAGCGCTACTTTGACGCCCTGGAGATGAAGGATGTGAACTGCTCGTTTCAGCTCGACGACGGCTTCAATATAGCCCGGCTGAACATTCAGGATTATGCCGGACGCCCCGAGCTGAACTTCATGGTGTCGACCTACGACATGGCCAACGGACGTCTCACCGACACAAATCTCGGCGAAGGACGGCGAGTAGTGACATTCAACAATGTGCTCAAGCACCGCGCATTCCCGCTGGCTCAGGCCGTCGACTTCATGCTGACTCACGGCCAGGAAGCGATGAGCCGCCCCGTGGAGATAGAGTTTGCCGGAATGATTCCGCCCTCCATCAACTCCGAGAGCCGGGGGCATATATACTGGCTGCAGATACGCCCGATAGTCGACCGCAAGGAGACCGTCGACGAGCAGCTCCTCGCCACCCCCGACTCCGGTCTTATACTCCGAAGCGACACAGCCTTGGGACACGGAGCGATAGAAAACATCCGGACTATCATGTATGTGCGCCCGGAGAACTTCTCCTCGCTGAACAACCCCGCAATAGCCTCAGAGATAGAAGCCCAGAACATACGGCTCAACAACGCCGGCGAGCCGTACCTGCTGATAGGCCCCGGCCGCTGGGGCTCAAGCGACCCTGCACTCGGCATACCGGTGAAATGGGCCCAGATCTCAGGCGCACGGCTTATAGTCGAGTCGTCGCTCGGCAACTACCGCGTGGAGCCCAGCCAGGGCACACACTTCTTCCAGAACCTCACCTCGATGGGTGTAGGATACTTCACAATCGACACCTCGGCCGGTCACGGCTATTACGACATAGACTATCTCAACTCGCTGCCGGCCGACTACGAATCGCCCACGCTCCGCGTCGTCACCGTGGCTCAGCCCCTCGCTATCGGCCTCAACGGACGCACCGGCCATGGCGTTGTGCTCAAACCCGGCTATCCCGACAACGAATGATAACCTCACCTGCCCGCTATGAATTTTCTTGAAAAAATAGGCTATATGCTCGGGTTCAAGACCCCGGCTGTCGACGATCTCGACGACGACGATCCCGATGTAGAGAACCTCGAGGATCTGGTGAAAGATACCCGCGAGCAGGACGATCCGCTCCCTCCCATGGCCACGGCAACCGAGACACCCGACCCTGTCAGGGAGCAGCGCCCGGCGGCTGCCGTCACCGATATGACAGCGGCCCGACAGGCGATGATGGCCGAAGTCGACCGCCTCAACATAGCCCTTAAGCGGGTTCAGGCCGAGCGCGACGCCGCCCATCAGGCCCAGATGAGTGCCGAGAGGCAGAAGACTGCCCTCTCCGACCGTCTCTCGACCATCGACCGACAGCTCGTCGACATCGAGGCTGAAAAAGATAAACTCTACGACGAAAACCGCCGGCTGCGCATAGCTCTCCGCCGGGCCGACCCGAATGCCGACGTCACGCTGACGGCAGTCGAAGATGTCGACAAACTGCTTCAAAGCCTCGAAGCGATGAAGATGAAGGCGACACTCTCCGACAATATGATAAAAGAGCTGCAATCGAAGGCAGCCAAAGCCACTCGCGAGCTGCAGGAAGCTCATGAAGCGCTCGACCAGGCCCACCGCGAGCTCGAAGCGGCCGGAGTAGTGGCAGAGCAGGTGCAACGCTTCGCCGACTACAAGGAGAAATACGACCTGCGGGTAGCCGAGCTGCAGCGCACCATAGCTATGCGCGACAAGCAGATCGATTCGCTCAACGACACCATAAACCACAATCTGGCCAAGCACGGCGAGATCGTGAAACTGCTTGAGGACGAAATAACACGCTTACGTGAAGGCTCCTCCACCGGCGAGCCCCGCGCTGCCGACGATACCGACACCGGCGAGTCCGGCAGCCGCTCCAAGCGACAATCGCGCCGGCAGCGTCATGTCGCGGCCGAAGCTGACCCCACACCCGACTCTCAGCTCACACTTTTCTGAAAAAACCGACATATCACCCCCCAAAAAAATATACAGTCTACATGGCACATCAGCATATCTTTTCTTCTAAACATATCCTCACGGCACTCTCTGCTGCCGTGATAAGCATATCGGCTGCAGCCGCGCCGGCAGCCCCGCATGTGGCCGACGGCATAGACAGATACGTGGCCTACAATGTGCGCCCGGCATCCGTTGCCCGTCCTCAGTACTGCAAGCTCGACCCGGAGAAAGGCGGCGCCGCGATGCTCACTATGGAGGATGACGGAAAGCGCGTGGTGAAACGCGACATACAGTCAGGACGCGAGCTACAGACTATATTTGATATAGCCAACACCCGCGAGACCAAGATCGACGGCATAGAGGGGTTCACCCTGTCGGACGACGGCTCCAAGCTGCTTGTATGGCGCAACAAAAAGATGATATACCGACGGTCGTATACTGCCGAATATTATGTATACGAGATACGCACACGGCTGCTCACACCGCTCTCCACCGCCCACACTCCGCAGCAGGCACCGCTGATGTCGCCCGACGGAAGGATGGTGGCGTTTGTCGATCCGGCCGACAATAATATATACCTGCGCAAACTCGACTACAATACCGAGGTGGCCGTGACAACCGACGGTGCAAAGCGCAAGGTGATAAACGGTGTGCCCGACTGGACGTACGAAGAGGAGTTCACCACCTCGCAATCCATGACCTGGGCTCCCGACTGCCTGACACTCTGCTACATAAAATATAACGAGACCGATGTGCCGGAGTTCGGATTTCCGCTCTACGGGGGCAGTTGCGACACTGCCGACGAGCGCTACACCCTCTATCCAGGCCGTTTCAACTACAAATACCCCGTGGCCGGCGAGCCAAACTCGCGCGTATCGGTGCACTCATACGACATCGAGACACGACAGACCAAAGCATTCGCCACTCCGGCCGATGTGGAGTATATACCCCGCATAGCCTTTGCCGGAGCCTCCGACCGTCTCGCAGTAGTGACACTCAACCGCGACCAGAACCGTATGGAGATTCTTGCCGTCAACCCGCGCTCGATGGTGAGCCGATCGATACTCGTCGAGAAAGAGAACGCATGGATCGATCCCCGCTGCTACGAGGAGCTGTCGCTTTCCGACGACAGTTTCGTGGTATTCTCGACACGTTCGGGCTACTCGCACCTCTATCAGTACAGCTATAGCGGCCAGCAGTTGCGCGCCCTCACCGCAGGCGATTTTGACGTGACAGCCTATTTAGGGTACGACCCTTCGACTCGCCGGCATTTCTACCAGTCGGCCGCTCCCGCGCCGTATTGCCGTACCATATCGTCGGTCGACGACAAAGGGCGCGTCAAAACACTCACCCCCGAGCGAGGCTCCGCTTCAGGGTGGCTCTCGCCCGACGGAGCGTATCTTACCGTAAATTACAGCTCTTTCACCCAAGCACCGACTTATACCCTCTACGCCACACGCTCCGATAAGGCCGTGCGGACGCTTGAAGACAATAGCAGCTATGCCGCAGGCTACGCTTCGGCTCCACGGCCCGAGACATTTGAATTTACGACGGATCAGGGCATAAAACTGTATGGCATGATGGTGAAACCCGCACAATTCGATCCCTCGGCCAAATACCCTGTAGTGATGCACCAGTACTCCGGCCCGGGCTCGCAGGAGGTGCTCGACCGCTGGACCATGGGGTGGATGAACTATTTTGCCGAGCGCGGATATGTAGTGGTGACCGTCGACGGCCGCGGCACCGGTGGCCGCGGGCGAGCTTTCCAGGATGTCGTATACAAGAATCTCGGCCACTACGAGACCATCGATCAGAGCGCGGCCGCCCGCTATATCGCCTCGCAGCCGTGGGCGGGCAAGGTCGGCATATTCGGCTGGAGCTACGGAGGGTACGAAGCGCTGATGTCGGCCACCACCGGCTCATTCGACTATGCTGCAGCCGTGGCGGTAGCGCCGGTGACCGACTGGCGGTTCTACGACACGGTATACGCCGAACGGTATATGCTCACCCCCGGCCAGAATCCCGAGGGGTATCGTGAGTCGGCTCCTCTGACACACGCTGCATCACTCGGCTGCCCCACGCTCATAATGCACGGCACCGCCGACGATAACGTACATTTCAGCAACACCGTAGAGTTTGTATCGGCCGCCGAAACCGCCGGCACTTGGGTCGATATGCTCATATTCCCCAACATGAACCACTCGATCTACGGGTGCAACTCCCGGCAAGTAGTATACTCGCGCATGCTCGACTACTTCGACCGCTATCTCAAGAACTAATTACTACTGCTTCCGATATGGACGATAATCGCGATTTGCTCTCCAACAACCGCTACGGCATATTCACCATGTGCCTGTACTGGATTGTGAGCACCGGGGCGCTCGCTGCGGCCATCCTGCTGTCGTTGGCGCTCAACCCCCGGGTCTACCCGTTGGCATGTCTGGCATTGTGCATCGGAGTATACGCCGTGGTGATACGCAACCGACACTCATCACGCCCCGTATGCGCCCTGCTGCCTTTTATCACAGCCAAGACGCTCCTTTGGTCGGCCATCATCATGATGATACTCAACATGATGCACAGCAACGACTACATAAAGTACTTCGTGGCCGACATCACTCACCTAAACCCCAAATTACCGTATATTCCGGTCCTGATACTTGCCCCGGTGATGACCGTCATATCAGCTTGGGCTTACTTCCGGGGACGCAATCAGTCGTTCTGCCGCGAATGTCAGCGGCGCAACGGCATCCCTGCAGAGCGAGGCTATCTCGGGCCGTTCTATTCGCGCGAAGGTCATTTTCAGGTGAGCCTGATGCTGCTTCTTTCGGTAGCCGAGACCTGCTTCTCGGTGTTCTACTATCTCTTTTTCTACATCAACGTAAACTTCAACTCCCCCGACCGCTTCAACTTCGTGTATGCCCCGGTAGCCCTTCTGGTGGCTTCGATGATCTACGTATATGTAAGGCATCAGGGGCTGTGGCTGTATTTCATGCAGAATTTCCAGCCCGACTACTCGACCATGGGGCGCAGCTCGCAGATACGATTCCTCATAATATCAGGCGACGAGATACTCCTGCGCACTCCTCACAGCGACGACGAGCGGGCTGCCGACCGCTTCGATCCGCGCTACGACACACCCGTCACCATAAGGCTGCGCCGACAGTCGGAGGTGACTCTCGACGAGGCGATGGAGTATTTCACCAACATGACCGATATCCCTGAAGAGTACTTTGAGATGCGCTTCCTCTATGCCAACTCTTCGGAGCATTCGGCATCAAATATATTCCACTTCCTGGTGGTGCTTAAAGAGAAAGACGACATCGAAGGCTCACGCATCGCCGGCCAATGGTACGACATAAAGCAGCTTGCCGAGCTGATAAACGCCCAGAAATGTGTGCCGCTGCTGTCGATTGAGATAATACGCCTGGTCAAAATGACAAAGGCATGGAAGACCTACACACCCGAGGGTGAGAGACGAAATCCGATAAAGAACTACCACCCGGCATTCCACCTGAGCGACCTGGCCAATATGGATATCAATTTCAGCGACCTCACATGGCTGCATGTAGCCGACCTCAACGCCGACAAGCCGTTCTTCAAGCTCCGCCGATTCTGGAGCCGACACGTCAGCCGCTCTGACTCATAAGATCTATGGAGCTGCTTCCGATCATAGCCATCGTCGGGCCCACGGCATCCGGCAAAACACACCGGGCCGTCGCCCTCGCCCATGCCCTCGCGCCGGTGAGAGCCGAAATAATATCGGCCGACTCCCGGCAGGTGTACCGTGGCATGGATATAGGGTCAGGCAAAGATATCGGCGAATATGCCGACGTGCCGTATCACCTGATCGACATCGTGCCCGCCGGCCACAAATACAATCTGTATCAATACCTGCGCGACTACTCCTCGGCTCTTGAATCGATCGACAGGCGCGGGCTTCAGCCGATATTGTGCGGCGGCACGGGTATGTATGTCGAGGCGGCTCTCAACGGACTTAAGCTGCCTGAAGTGCCTCAGAACGACGAGCTGCGGCGCGCCCTGCAGGGGCGCTCGTTGGCTGAGCTCACACAGATGCTGGCACGGATGAAGACCATGCACAACACAACCGACGTCGACACCCCGGCACGCGCCATACGCGCCATTGAGATACAGCAGTACTACATCGATCACCCCGAGCTTGCGCCCGAAGAGGGCGGCTCAAAGGGAAATCGCCGGGCGGCAGTTGTAATAGGTGTCGACATACCGCGCGACACACGCCGCGCCCGCATCGAAGATCGATTGCGCCATCGTCTGGAGCATGAAGATATGGTGGGCGAGGTGCAGCGACTACTCGACAGCGGAGTCGAGGCCGAGACGCTTATTGGGTACGGGCTCGAGTACCGCTTCGTGACGCGACATCTGCTCGGAGAGCTCACCTACGACGAGATGGCACAGCAGCTTCTCATTGCCATACAGCAGTTTGCCAAGCGCCAGATGACGTGGTTCCGCGGCATGGAGCGGCGCACCGCGCATATCAACTGGCTGCCCTGGGATCTTTCCGACGACGAATTCTGCCGCCGCGCCATCGAAATTGTCAATCAGAGTGCCGATGCTTAAAGCCTGCTTCACATTATCAATTATAGCGCTCGGCGCGGCCGCAGCCACCGCCGTTACGCCCGTAGGTGAGTCGGTGTATCATAATGTATCTGTAATCGAGCCCGACTCGGTTGAGCTGTTCGCCCTCGACCCCGATGCGGTCGCAAATATATTTGAGGCACGCGCATCGCTGCCTGCTACAAAATTCTCGCTGCGCGACGGTGCCCGTTGGGGGCTCGTATGGGGCGACTATCCGACAGAGTATTACAGCGTTACGCTGCAGCACTGTGCGACAGGATTCGACGAGCAGGCTGCTCCGTTCATCGAGACCGTAATTTCGCACACATCAGCCGGGCAGACGGAGATGGTCAAGTCGACCGACCTGTACGAGCGTCACGACGTGGATCCACGCTCCGGGGCACCAAACACAGTGCAGGTAGTGGCCGACACCGGATCCGGCCTCACCGAAGTGCTTGTAGGCTCGCGCAAACTTTACACCGTGGGGGAAACATCCTGGAGCTACGCCGGAGGCCTGAAGTCGTGGGGAATAGCCACCTTCGGCGAGCCGCTCACGGTATACTCGGCGAGCACGGAGATATTACGCTCTCCCGCCCCGGGTCTGCACACACGATTCAGCTCGATAGACGATCTGGAGAGTTATTTCGCCGCACATCATAGCGGCCTCGAAGGTTTCTGGGAGTATCTCGACCGCGCCAACGACCCTGAGCTTGCACTCCCCGGCGGGAGATATACGCTGGCTCTTATAGCGGCTCCCGACGGCGGCTACGACATCATATATGCCGGAGGTGCGGATGTCAACTCCTCCGACTGGCATCCCGGGATGCTCCGCGGACATCTATCCTCCACACAGTTTGCCAATCACTTCATTCTGCGCTGGATCGATGCCGAGATGCGGGTCATCGACACCGACCTTTACGCCGATTTCTCGACCGGCAGCATCCTGTCGCTCCAGTTCCCTCTGTACTCCACGACACTCCGCTTCGTCAGAAAATAACTAAACCTTTTGCACGAAGAAGTGTCAGAATTATAAACTGTAAACGACATGAAAAGATTCTTACGATCGCTATATATATTTGCAGCGGCGGCAGCTCTTTTGGGCACCACCTCTTGCACCGCTCTGCTATCCTCGGGCTACGACTATCCGGATTATTACGACTCGTACTACTATCAGACCGGCGGATTGTATAATCCCGGAGTACGGCCTCCGTACGGCACCCCCGCTCCGCCACCGCCACCCGTTGCGACCCGGCCTACGCCTCCGCCGCCACCTGCCACGCGCCCGACACCACCGCCCGCACCGACTCGTCCGACACCCGCCACTCCGCCGTCGCAGGGCCATCGCCCCGGTCAGGCCGTCACACCCTCGCGCCCCACAGGTAGCGGCAATGCCTCCAACTCAGGCACAACTCGCCCCCGCCCCACCAACGAACCGGCTCAAAACTCAGGGCGCACCCGCTGACACGCCCGTATGTTTGGCCGATAAAGGGAAATTGTGTAAATTTGTGGCTGATATGAAACGGTCAGACCAACTCTTTACCGACCAAGTGCGCGCGGCAGCCGAAGCTCTCCGCCAAGGCAAAGTGATACTTTACCCCACCGACACGGTGTGGGGATTGGGGTGCGACGCGACACGCGCCGACGCCGTCGGCCGCATATATGAGCTGAAAAAGCGTGCCGAAGCCAAAGCTATGATCACGCTGGTCGACTCGGAAGCGATGCTTGAACGGTATGTCGACGGCATCCCCGATGTGGCTTACGAACTGCTCGAAGCCGCCGTCGACCCTATCACGGTGGTCTACGACCGAGGTATCGGCGTGGCACCCAATCTGCCGGCTCCCGACGGCTCGCTTGCCGTACGACTCACCACCGACCCATTCTGCCGGGCTGTAATCAGAGCTCTGCGACGCCCGCTTGTATCGACGTCGGCCAACATCAGCGGCGCTCCCGCTCCGGGATGCTTTGCGGAGATCTCCCCCGAAATCATATCGGGCGCCGACTTTGTATCGCTGTGGCGACGCGATGAGCCGGCCTCCGAGCGAAAGCCCTCGACCGTCATACGCCTAAAAGAAAACGGTGAAATAAAAATCCTGCGCAAGTGATACACCTATGGCAACAGCGCACCAAGTATGTGTTGGCCGACTGGTTGTCGACCAACGTCGCCATGTTGCTCTACAACATACTGCGCTACCGCCTCATCGAGCAGAGCCGTCCGTCGTCATCATTCCCCACCCTCGGATCGTTTCTGTCGTCGGAGTGGATCGTCATCGAGCAGATAGTCTTCCCGATGCTGATGGTGGGGATATATGCCCTGAGCGGCTATTATAACAATGTATTCCAGAAATCGCGTGTGCAGGAGCTGCTCAACACTGCTTCGACAGCTCTCGTGGGCACCGCAATTGTATTTTTCGTTGTGCTGATCAACGACCTTGAGCCGCACCGCCGCTTCGTATTCGATCTTGTCGTACCGCTATATCTGCTGCTTTTCGCGGTAGTATACCTCCCTCGTCTGGCCATAACACACCGCGCCGCGCGCAATCTGCGGCTGGGGCGGTGGGGATTCAACACCCTTATCGTAGGCGTAGGGCGCGCTGCCATCAGCTTCGAGCAGCGCCTGCGCAATCCGCGCACCATGACCGGGATGCGCGTTGTGGGGTTTGTCGACCCTCTCCCCGGGCTGCCACTCAGCACAAGCATGAACGGGCAGAGCCTGCCGGTATACTCCATCGACACCATCGAGCAGGTGTGCCGTGACCACGACATCAAGCGGCTTATCGTGACCCCTCACCGCAACGGCATGCACGCCACTACCGAGCTGATCAACAGCCTGCTGCCGCTTGGACTTCCGATATTCATCACTGCCGACGTGCATCAGCTGCTCACATCACGCCCGCGCCTCACAAATGTAGCCTCCGAGCCGCTTATCGACATAACCCAGACCCACATGGCCCCGTCAACGCTCAACCTCAAGCGCTTGGGCGACGTAGTGGTATCGTCGGTAGCTCTGGTGGCGATCTCTCCGCTGATGGCACTGCTGGCCGCGCTAATAAAGCTCGATTCGCCGGGGCCGGTGATCTACCGCCAGGAGCGGATAGGGCTCCATAAGAAGCCGTTCAACATACTGAAGTTCAGATCAATGAGCACCGACGCAGAAGCCGCCGGGCCTACTCTTTCGACCGTCGAAGATCCGCGTATCACCCGCATAGGGCGCGTGATGCGCAAATACCGCCTCGACGAGCTGCCGCAGTTCTGGAACGTGCTCCGCGGCGACATGTCGCTCGTAGGGCCCCGCCCCGAGCGAGCATACTACATCGAGCAGATAGTCAAGCGGGCTCCGCACTACACCATCGTGCAGCAGATGCGCCCCGGCATCACCTCCTGGGGCATGGTGAAGTACGGATATGCATCGACTGTCGACCAGATGATAGAACGACTCTCCTACGACATACTCTACATCGAGAACGCTTCGTTTGTGATCGATCTCAAGATTCTGATATATACTATTCGCACCGTATTGACCGGAAAAGGAATATGACCAGACTCAAAGAACTGCAACGACACCTGCGCCAGGGATTCCTGCGTCTGGTGATCTGGCGGGAGCGCCATATCACCGAGCGCACTTTTGTCATCGTGCTGTCGCTTCTTGTAGGGGTGCTCGGCGGATTTGCCGCCCTTGTGCTCAAGAAAGCTATATACTTCATCAACGGCGTGCTCCTGGAGCACATTTCGATCACCGGCGGCAACTACGACCTGCTGATATATCCGGTGATAGGCATTGTGCTGGTGGCATGCTATGTGCGCTACTGGGTGCGCGACGACATATCGCATGGTGTGACCCGCGTGCTGTATGCCATATCGCAGAACAAAAGCCGCCTGAAGCCCCACAATATGTATACCAACGTGGTAGCGTCGTCCGTTACCATAGGATTCGGCGGATCTGTCGGATCCGAAGGCCCTATCGTATACACCGGCGCAGCCATAGGGTCGAATGTCGGGCAATGGTTCCGCATGTCGCCCAAGATACTGATGATATTGGTAGGGTGCGGCGCATCAGCCGGTATGGCAGCGATGTTCAAGGCTCCGATAGCCGGTATGCTTTTCACCATCGAGGTGCTGATGCTTGAGCTCAACACCGTATCGATCATGCCGCTGCTCATCGCCTCGATCACAGCTGCCACGGTAGCATATACCTATCAGGGGTACGACGCAATATTCTTCTTCGTACAGTCGGAGACCTTCGTCACCGGCCGAATACCTTACGTCATACTCCTGGGCGTGTTCTGCGGGCTCACGTCGCTCTATTTCACCAAATCGATGATCTCGATGGAAAACCTTTTCGGACGCATCAAGCGCCCGTGGCGGCGCACCATCGTAGGGTGTCTGATAGTATCGACGCTGATATTCCTCTTCCCGCCGCTATTCGGCGAGGGCTATCACTACATAGGCCACATGCTCAGCGGCCAGCCGGCGCACATGCTCGACGATTCGATATTCTTCACCGACAACGGCAACCCCTGGGTGATATTTGCTTTTGCCGTCGCACTGCTGCTGGTCAAGTCGATAGCCACATCGAGCACCAATGGTGCAGGAGGCGTGGGCGGTACGTTCGCCCCGACGCTCTATGTCGGCGCCATGACCGGGTTTGTGTTCGCCTTCCTGCTCAACACCGCCTTCGGCCTCGATCTTTCGATCAAAAACTTCACCCTTATCGGCATGGCAGGCGTGATGGCCGGTGTGATGCACGCACCGCTGATGGCAATCTTCCTCGTGGCGGAGCTCACCGGCGGGTATCAGCTCTTCCTGCCTCTGCTTATTTCGTCGACCATCGCCTATATCACCATCAAGATCTTCATACCCTACAACATCTACTCCATACGTCTGGCACGCCGCGGCGAGCTGATGACACACCATAAGGACAAAGCCGTGCTTACCCTTCTTAAGGTGCAATCGGTGATAGAGAACGATTTTACGCCCGTGACACCCGACATGAACCTCAAACAGATGGTGCAGGTCATTTCGCAGTCGTCGCGCAACCTCTTCCCCGTGCTCAACGACGATAAGGAACTCATCGGAGTAGTGCTTCTCGACGACATCCGCAACATCATGTTCCGCCCTGACCTGTACAAGAAGATGACCGTCAGCAAATTTATGGCGATGCCGCCCGCACGCATCGACATAGGCGAGACCATGGAGGTAGTGATGAAGAAGTTTGACGACACCGGCGCGTGGAATCTCCCCGTGGTCGACGGCGCACGATATATCGGCTTCGTGTCAAAATCAAAGATTTTCAACTCATACCGTCGTGTGCTCCGACATTATTCGGAAGATTGACCTCTAATTGCATATGAAGAATCTGCTAAGTATCGAAGCCCTGACCAAAAGCGTGGGCGACCGCATGCTGTTTGCCGACGTGACATTCGGTGTGGACGAGGGCGACAAGATCGGCGTTATCGCCAAAAACGGCACCGGCAAGTCGACGATGCTCAGCATCATAGCCGGCCACGAAGCCGCCGACTCGGGCAGTGTGACCGTGCGCGACGGCGTGACCGTAGGTTATCTGCCTCAGACGCCTGATTTCGACCCCGAAGCATCGGTGATCGAGTGGTGTCTGGCTGCCGGGACTCCCGCTGCTGATGCGATAATACGATACGAGACCATACTTGCCGACGCTGATCACGATCCGGCCGACCTCACCGCAGCCGCCACAGCCATGGACGCGGCATCAGCATGGGACTACGAGGACCGCATCCGCCAGCTGCTCACGCAGCTCCATATCGACGATATGTCGGCACGCCTCGACACTCTCTCCGGAGGCCAGCGCAAGCGTGTGGCGCTTGCCCGCGTGCTTCTGGCCGAGCCGTCGCTGCTGATACTCGACGAGCCCACAAACCACCTCGATATATCGACCATCGAGTGGCTTGAGGAGAGATTGCGGCGCAACCGCATGGCACTGCTGATGGTGACCCACGACCGCTACTTCCTCGACCGCGTGTGCAACCGCATCATCGAGATCGACATGGCGCAGATATTCACCTGCGACGGCAACTACGACTACTATCTGCGCCGACGCGCCGAGCGCATCGAAGCTCTCGAAGGCGAGCTCGCGCGGGTCAAGAATACCCTCCGCAAAGAGCAGGAGTGGATGCGCCGCCAGCCGCAGGCACGCGCCGGCAAAGCCCGCTACCGCATCGACCGGTTCTACGACCTGAAGGAGCGTGCACGCGCCGACTACACCGAGCGGAATATCCGTCTGAACGAGGCCACGGCATCGTATATCGGCAAAAAGATATTCGAGGCCGAGCATGTGAACAAACGGTTCGGCGACAAGGTGATACTCGACGACTTCACCTACAACTTTGCCCGAGGCGAGCGTCTGGGCATTGTAGGCGAAAACGGAGTGGGCAAATCCACATTTATCAAGATGCTTCAGGGGCTGGTGGCTCCCGACTCCGGCGCATGGAACGTAGGCGAGACGGTGCGTTTCGGCTACTACAGCCAGGAGGGTATCAACCTGCCCGCCGGCAAGCGCGTGATCGACGCCGTGACCGACTTCTGCGAGGATGTGGCCCTCGGCGGCGACAGCTCGATACACGTCAGCCCGATGCAGTTTCTCACACGCTTCCTCTTCACCCCGGCCGACCAGCAGAAATATATCTCGACTCTATCGGGCGGCGAGCGCGCACGTCTGCATCTTGCCACGGTGCTGATGCGTCAGCCCAACTTCCTGATACTCGACGAGCCTACCAACGATCTCGACATCGTGACCCTCGGCATACTGGAGGAGTATCTCGCCACGTTCAAGGGGTGTCTGATAGTGGTGAGCCACGACCGATTCTTCCTCGACTCGATAGTCGACCACCTTTTTGTGATGGAGGGCAACGGCGTGGTGCGCGACTTCCCCGGCAACTATACCGAGCTGCGCGCATATCGCCGCGAGCAGCAGGCCGAAGCAGCTCAGGCTGTCAAAGCCGATAAGCCCTCCACCCCCGAGCGCTCCGCCAAGCCTCGACCGGCCAAACTCTCATTCAAGGAGCGCAAGGAGATGGAAGCTCTCGAAGCCGAAATCGCCGCCCTCGAAGCCGAAAAAAGCGAGCTCGATGCTCTCTTCAGCTCAGGCAAGCAGCTCGACAATGTTGATGCACTCTACGCCCGCTACTCTGAAATCAAAGATCAGCTCGACCGGGCCGAGATGCGATGGCTTGAGTTGTCGGAGAAACCGCAGTGACAGTTATGGGAGAGAACAATACCGACCGCCGGGCTACACGCCGCGCATGGCTCTGGGTGCCGACACTATACTTCGCCCAGGGTCTCCCTTATGCCGCGGTGATGACACTCTCTGTGATATTATACAAGCGGCTCGGCCTCTCCAACACCGCCACCGCTCTATATACCGGCTGGCTATACCTGCCGTGGGTCATTAAACCGCTATGGAGCCCCGTGGTCGACCTGATACGCACCAAGCGATGGTGGACACTGCTGATGCAATGGGCCATGGCTTTAGGATTCGGAATGATAGCAATATCGCTCGACACATCGTGGGCATTGGGGCTGTCGCTCGTCGGATTCTCGCTCACCGCATTCTTCTCCGCCACACACGACATCGCGACCGACGGTCTCTACATCCTGTCGCTCGATGATTCTGCCCAGGCTCTCTTTGCAGGTATACGCACCATGTTCTACCGCATCGCCATGGTAGTGGTGCAAGGAGCTCTGGTGATGGCAGCCGGGTGGCTCGAAACAGCCACAGGGAGCATACCTTTGGCTTGGTCGATAGCTATCGGCACGCTATCAGTCGCCTTCGTACTGCTTGCCGCATGGCACTCGTTCACACTCCCGCCGCCGGCCCAACACAACCCGGCCACCCTATCGGCGCGACAATTCGCGAGCGAAACCCTTGATGCCCTGAAGACATTCTTCACCAAGCCAGGGGCGGTTGCGGCCATACTGTTTATGCTGCTCTACAAACTCCCGGAGGCGCAGCTGCTCAAACTCATCTCCCCCTTTATGCTCGATCCGGCTTCGGCCGGAGGGCTCGGCATGACCACGGCACAGGTAGGATTGATATACGGCACCGTAGGAGTCGTGGCACTCATCGTCGGCGGGGTGGCCGGCGGCGCGATAGTGTCGCGCTACGGCTTGCGCCGGTGCCTCATGCCGATAGCATGGTGCATGTCGCTGACTTGCGGCATTTTCCTGTGGCTGAGCTATATGCCCGCAGTACATTGGTGGGCGGTGATGACAGGAGTCGCTATCGAGCAGTTAGGATACGGCCTCGGTACAACGGTCTTTATACTGTATCTGATGAAATACAGCGAAGGCCCTCGCGCCACCATACATTACGCTATCTGCACCGGCATCATGGCCTTGGGGATGATGCTCCCGGGTATGGCCGCGGGGTGGATCCAGACAGCATTAGGCAGTTATCACGGCTTCTTCTGGTGGACGATGGCGTGCTGCACCGCCACAATCGCCGTCTCTGCCGCCGTACGCCGCCACCTATAGACACCTCAAAACCACGACTTTGCTGAAAAGGGAGAAAAAAATTTGTCGGTTCAGAAAATTGTCAGTAAATTTGCAAGCCATTACAGTGATTGGCGCCTTACCAGCGTCTGAGCATGTTACACTACCGAATAAACAAAACAACGCATAATATGAAAAAAGACATCCATCCCTCCAACTATCGTGAGGTTGTGTTCAAAGACATGTCGAACGACGAGATCTTCATCACCCGTTCCACTGTTGCTTCGCGTGAGACAATCGAGGTTGACGGCAAAACCTATCCTTTGGTGAAACTTGAGATCACCAGCTCATCGCACCCCTTCTTCACCGGCAAGCAGAAGCTCGTCGACACCGCAGGTCGCGTCGACAAGTTCATGAGCCGCTACGGCAACCGCAAAAAGAAATAATCAGTACCGACACTGATTCTCCACCAATAGCAAGCAGGCCGGAGCACCCCAAGTGCCCCGGCCTGCTGCTATCATAGTAATTTGGACTATGGTCCAAAAATTAATGAACTAAGAATTCATCATAATATTAAGGGTGCGCTGCACAACTCTTTGCTACTCTCCGGGGGGGGTGTCTTTTGACTCTAATTAGCATAAACATCTGCGTAGTTAAAGATTATGCTTCAAAATAATTCTTTATATTTGTAATCTAAATTGTAAAATGTTGTGTGCACTTGTTTTAGTGCCTAAAAATGTGTAACTTTACGACTGACATTTTCTCTTACCAACCAACAGAATATAGTTTATACGCTCATAAAACAGAACCTTAATATGCGAATTACTCGATTATTAACCCTGCTATTGGCTGCCGTCACGGTATTTTCGGTTTATGGCCGCGAGATCACTCGCCGCGAAGCCTGCGGCATAGCCGAGGATTTTCTTAAAGGCCGGTGTGTGCAGCTCGACCTAAGCAACTCTAACGCAGAGCAGCTTAAAGCCATCGGCGGAAATAAAACTCCCGAATTTTATATCTTTAACCGTACTGACAATTGTGGCTTCGTGATTGTTTCGGGCGACGATGCGGCACCTTCCATTCTTGGATTCAGCACCACCGGACATATCTATGCCGACAGCATATCCGAAAACCTTGCGTCACATCTCGACTGCCTGCGTCAGCAAATAGAGACGGCTCGAAAGTTGGGGTTGAAATCATCGCCAAAACGCCGAGGGCCTACTTCACAGACAGGTATGCGCCTTGTCACACCTAATTGGGATCAATATTCACAGATGACACCGGGTAATACTCCCGCAGGGTGTGTGCCCACGGCTATGGGAATCATCATGGGTGCGTGGCATTGGCCTGTCAGAGGAGAGGGAGTATCCACCCATTCGGGAAGTATCAATCAGCTCGGAGTGGATTATGACATCACTCTGGATCACAACGTGGAGTTCAAGCTCGACAATCTGCCGTTTGATCCGATGGAGATTGACGACCTGAATCCCGACCATGAATTGGGATTGGCCAATCTGATGTACCATACCGGCGTGGCGGTTTCGGCGAATTATGCTCCCGGTGGTACCGGAGCCACGGTAAGCAGTGCTCGAAAGGCTCTTATTGAGCATTTTAAGTTTGCCGACGATATGGACCAGATATATTATAATCAGAGTTTTGCCTCAATCGAGCGACGTCTGCGTGCCGAGCTCGAGGCCGGACGTCCGGCAATCTACTCCGCTCAAAGCCCCGGCGGCGGACACGCCTTTGTGTGCGACGGTGTGTGGGACGATTATTTTCACTTTAATTTAGGATGGGGAGGGTATGGCAACGGCTACTACCTGCTGAATGCTATCAATGTGTCCAACGATAATTTTAACTACGACCCCTATATCCTGACCAATATCAAGCCACGCACTACCGACCCCGAATACACCACCCGCCGGGTTGAGGTGGTATACGACCGGTTGCCCGACAGCGGGGAGGAAGAACAGATTGTCGTTTCGCCGGATTACTCGCCGATCGAATTTTCGAACATGGCTGGAGGATTCGGACTGGTATCGCCGCGCGCCTCGTATAAGAAAGGGGAATATGCATATGTGTATTACTCCGGATTATTGCTCACCGGACGTTTCGACGGCACATCCGGCGAAGTTGCCTCCATGCCCGACTCGTATGTGAGAGCCACCCTGGCCTTAGGAATAGTCGATCAGCATGGTGAGATCCTTGAAATGTTTGAGAGAAGATCCTCATCATATATATACCGCGATTATGCCGGCTCCACCGTCTATTCTTTCGGAATCACCCCTACTATCGACATTAAGCCCGAATATTCGCTGCGCATGTACGCTAAAGTCGACGGCACCGATCAGTGGAAGGAGGTCAAAGGATTGTCGAATGTATCGACCTGCGTGTCGTGCGCTGCTCCCACCTCGCCATATCTGCCTTATAAAGTAAGCTACGACAGCAATGCGTTGAAAATAGATCATGTGTACGGGCAGTTGGCAGACAAGGTTGTCGAAGGGCAGTCTTACGGACTGTTTATTTATCCTAAAAAACCGATGGAGTCAATCCTTATCACCAATCACGGCAAGCCGATACCCTTCGCTGAGGAGATAGATTCATGGGATGAATCCACCTACTACTATATGAGCATTACGATCGATTCGCCCGACGGGTTAGATTTAGTCATAGAGCCTCTATCGAAGGGACATACCGACGTGGCAGTGCATGTCGACACTCCCGCCTCATTGGAATCGCTTCTGGAAGGCATCGACAGCAAAATACGGTCGCTGACCATTACCGGCACGATAAATATATTTGATCTCAAATACCTCAACACCCCGGCGTTCAGTCAACTTGTGAAGCTGGATATGTCGGGCGCTAAGATAGTGAGCTATTCACCCATCCATGCAGCCGACTATATTCAGGGCAGCTTCTTCAACAATCACAGCAGTCTTGAGGAGCTTGCATTACCCAATGGGCTCACGCAATTAGGAGCAAGTGCATTCTGCTGGTGCAGCAATCTGAAAAAGCTCACCATCCCGGCCACACTCGCCACTCTCGGCGACTATGCGCTCGAATACGGATATTACTCTGAAGTATATGACAAACGTCCGGAGCCACAGGATATATCCGAGGGGTTCGTCGCAAACGTGCAGACACCGAGCACACTGTATGTACCCGTCGGGAGCAAATCGGCCTATGAGAGCCATCCTCAGTGGAGCAAATTCACATATATTGTTGAAAAAGATTTCGGAGGCATAGAATCCGCTGCTGCCGACCCGACATACAGTATACGTCGCAGCGGCAACGCAATCGTGATCGACGGCGCTTCGGCGACGATGCCCGTAAGACTTTACTCCATCTCCGGAGCCCTGCTTTGGGAAGGCACTGCGTCGACTCTCTCGGGTGCCCCCTCATTCACCGTCTCCCCCATCATCGTCGCTACTCCCAAACTGACAATCAAACTGAAATAAGGGAGAGCAATATTGTCATAATCCTTCAGGGAGGCTGTGTCAATTTTGATGCAGCCTCCGGCTTATATGTATTTATTGTCGGCAAAGCAGAACTAATCGAGCATGCCGAATGTTATAATGTCGTAAAACAAACTTTAAAAAGTGTAGATTATGAAAAAACTTATGTGGTTACTGATGCTTGCACCTCTGCTGCTGGCATCGTGCAGCGACGACGATGATAAAGCTTCTGATGTACGTTTCAGCGTCGATTTTGCAAATTGCGTGGGAGTTGATGGTGTGCTTTACACAGTGCAGGGCCAGGATCTCGAATTTACCGCCATAAAGGCATACACCACCGATGGTGTAGCCGTGGCTATCAGCGGCGTAGATTATTACTGGGACGGCATACCTGCCGGTGGTACTATCGTTGAGCCTTTCGGGGCTTCATTCGACACCTCTCTCTATTCGGTGGGCGACCACTTCGTAAAGATCCGCATCGGAGTGTACGAGAACAATCAGGCTCCTACATTCAGCGTCATTACCGTGCCTGTAGTGATTGTGGCTGATGCCGCAGACCTCCCCGGCGAGGTAGTCAACGGCACTATTGCGCCGCAAGCATCGAGCCAACAGTGAAGTTAATGATATGATATTGGCAAAGGAGGATGTGCCGGGCGGCACATCCTCCTTTGTATTTATGGATGTCAGGGATTATTCGGCGGGAGCACCTTCTACCACGTTGGTGTGGTCGTCTTTGTTGATGGTGGCTGTAGTATTGTCGCCGATGTAGATTGTCTCAAGGTTGACGCAACCGATGGCATTGCACCCTCTCAGCACGGTAGTCTGGCTGAGGTTGAGGGTAGTGATGTCGGTGTTTGAGCAGTCGATAGTCTCCAGAAGGATCCAGTTTTTGGAATCGTCGAGCTGGGTGAAGGGGTTGTCGTTGAACTTCACGTTCACCAGAGCCTTGAGGCTCCACATTGTAATGCTGCTGATATTGTTGTAGGACACGTCGAGGTCGCTCATCTTATCGTTGTCGCGTATGTCGGCCGACGAGATCTCGTTGTGCGAGAGGTTGAGCGACAGCAGCTTGCTCTTGTAGTAGAAAGTAGCGCGGGTGAGCTTGTTGTACGAAAGGTCAACATCCACCAGTGCCGATGTGCCGATGCGGTCGCCGCTTGCGCCCAGAGAAGCGATCTGGTTGTGCGAAGCGTTGAGATACTGCAGCGACGAGAGGGGATCAACGTTGAGCTCGGTGAGCTGGTTGTTGGAGAGGTTCAGGTTGGTGATCTTGGTACAGAGAGCGAGGTCTACCTCGGTGAGGTTGTTGTCGGCGAGGTTGAGGTCGGTGATCTCGTTGAAGTTGGTGAAGTCTACAGAAGTAAGGCCTTTGCCGGAGAGGTCGAGAGTGGTTACGGCCTTGGCCTCGTCGACAGAGATCTTGCCGTCGCCGTCGGTATCGGCCACAGCGAGCATAGCGGCGCGGAATGTTTCGTCGTCAAGATCGGCGGCTATATCTTCGGGATATTCGCGGGGCACGCGGCGGATACACCATGAGTATACACCGTTCATTGTAGCCACGTTCTGACCCTCCGACATTATCACATTAGCCTCATAAGCATCCCAGTCGACGAGAGTGGTGCAGAAATAGCAGCTCAGATAGTTGAGCTTGAGGCTGCGGCTCACATCGAGAGTCTGGAGCTTATCGCAGTTGTCGAGGTCCAGACGGCGGAGATCTTTATTGTTGGTAGTGGCGAGAGTCTTTATCTTTGCGTGGGT
The DNA here is from genome assembly GCA_964587165.1 of uncultured Muribaculaceae bacterium. Taxonomy (GTDB): domain Bacteria; phylum Bacteroidota; class Bacteroidia; order Bacteroidales; family Muribaculaceae; genus CAZPKH01. Next base: position 5,298 of record CAZPKH010000023.1, on the reverse strand, counting down.
GAGGGTGAGCTCCTGGAGTTTGGGGAACGAGGTGAGATCAAACTCTGCAATCTTCTCGACACCCGAAAGGTTGATCTTCACCAGAGCTGTACAACCGCTGAGGTCGATAGATTCGAGGATATCGCTACCGGCTGACACGCTCTTGAGGGTTGTGATACCGTTGAGGTCGATTGAGGTGAGATTGGTGTTGTATACAGCTATTGTCTCCAGAGCCGAGAGGTCGGTGTAATCGAAGGTGCTCAGTTGGGTGGCAAAAGCGATGAAAGTATTGAGGGAGGGCTTGCTGCCGAGTTTCACGGTGGAGAGCGACGAGCAGAGGCCGGCGTTGATATACTCGATGTTGTCGAGTTTGCCCTCGAAGTCGATAGTCCGGATATTGGCGCAGTTCACCATCTCGAGTTTCTTCAGGGATGTGAGGTTCTCGATACCTTCGAGCGAAGCGACCTCCGAGCCGGTGATGTCGAGCTCGGTGATGGCAGCGATCTCAGCTGCCGAAAGCTCGCCGTCGGCATCGGTATCGAAAGCTGCTACCGCACTCTGAAGAGCAGCGTCGGTGAAAACCGACAGGGGCACGTTGTCGGCCACCGGGGGCTCCTCGGTGGTGTCAAACCAAAGGCGCTCTATATCGGCCACGGGATACTTGATAGTCTCGCCGGATGTAGTTTTCACTACCAGCGACTGTGCGGCGATGGTCATCGGGAGTATCGCCAGCGCAAGCGTACAAATTTTCTTCATTATGATCGGTTTTTATATGTTTTCTGATTGATATTTAGCGGATAAACTTGACAGCTTTGCCGTTTACAGTCACGATATACGCGCCTGTAGGGAGGTCGATGAGCGAGTATGTGAGCTCGGAGTCGGCTGTTGTGGCTGCCACGAGGCGACCGTTGAGGTCGAATATCTGCATGTTGAGCTGTGCTCCGGGCTGCGAGGCAGTGAGCACGCCGCGCTCTACATTAAGCTGCAGGCCGTCGAAGTTTTTCTCGAAAGTAGCCTCGATGCCTTCTATCAGGTCGAGAGTCATGTGGTCGATATCGTCGAGAGCAAACTCGGTGGCTGTGCCTCCCTTGTGGACAAGCATCTTGTCACCATCAAACGAGATGTGATCGAGCTCGTTGATATTAAATTGCTGCTCAGTGCCGTCGGCACCTTTCACCACAAGGTGATACTCTTGGTCGGCCCATGCGCTGAGCGACAGCATGGCTGCTGCGGCAAATAAAATTACTTTTTTCATATAAGAGGAAATATAATATTGAATTTTCGTTGTGTTATCTCCCCCCGGAAGCACTCCGGGGAGTGCCGCCGGAGGGAGAGTTACATTGATCAGTTGCGACCTATCGATTCGGGCTGTCGGTCGGATTTCTTGGCTTTCAGAGGCGCTGATGTGAGGCGCGCCCCCTGTGCCTGCTCGCCCTGACTCTGTGAGAATGCAGGGAATTTCATCTCTTTCACCTCGCCCGAGGGGGTGATGATATAGGTCTGAGCCTGCGCGCCCGACGGTTTTGTCCACCAGTCGTATGCGGGGGTCATCATGTCGCCACCCTCGATGGGAGTGAACTCCTCATAGTGCCAGGGGCCGAGACGGCCGTCCTTATCCTTTGCAATGAGGCTCAGCGAGTATGTCACACCGTATGAGAGGCTGCGGTAGCCGCCTACGGGGCGGTTCACCACACTTGCCACCTCATCCTGTATCAGAGTGAGCAGGTGGTCCTTGCCTCCGGTGTCGGCATAAGTCGATTCGGGCATCCAAACGCCGTAGCAGTAGTAATCGGCCTCCTCGTTGGGAGTGACGAAGATACGTATCATCACGCAGTTCTCAAATCCTTCGAACATCACCGGATTGAGTTTGATCAGATCGTTCACATCGATCAGCTCGTAGCGGTATGTCAGGTCAGCGTTGCTCTCGTTGAAAGGTATCTGAGGCGAGTGAGTCTCATACTTGTAGAACGGGGTGGTATTGCCGCCGGCCCATCCGCACAGCAGCAGGGTGTAGTCGGTGTCCGACTTCCAGTGCATGCGTATGGTCTGCTCGCCCTTGCGGGTGTAGTAGTTGGGGCTGTCGTCGTAGTAGTGGGTGATCTGGTGGGTGAGTTCCTCCTCGTCGATAGTGCCGTCGGGGTTGGTGACATACTGCATCTCCTCGGTCTCGACAAGGAACGGCATGTAGTACTCTTCGTCGGTAGAAGGTGTGATCTTGTATGTCACATAGTTCCACTCGGTGTCGAGGATCTCTACCTTGAATGTCATGTCAGATTCGGCCGGCGGGAGTGTGGTCTGGTCGATGCGGAATATCTCGGTATTGCGGGTACCGTCGGCTTCGACACCAAATACGTATATACGGTAGGTGTGGCGCGGGGTGAACGTCCATGCCAGATCCTCGCGGCCCCACTTGGTCTGCTCGCCGTTGAAGGTCCACGACACGGTGTGCCATGTCTGATCCTTGTATTCGGGATATACATCGGGCCAAGCGAAGCGGTTGTTCTCCATATTGATGATGCGCTGCACCATCTGCTCGTCATTATAGCCGCTGCACTTCTCTTCGTCGACCATAGCGATGTAGTAGCGCACGGCGTCGTCGGAGGGTGTGACATGGAGCTGAATGTCGTGGTCGCTCACGTTTGTCACCTCAAGTTCGAATGTGCAGTCGTTCACTACGGTATTGCTCAGAGTGGTGAAGGTGCCTATCTGCTGGGCATCGGTGGTAGGCGAGCCTTGGGCGTTCATACCCCACCCTACCAGATAATATTTAGTGCCTGACCAAAGGTCGGGTGCTACCTCCGACGACGGACCGACATGGATTATATCCATGATGTCGTAACCCTGCTGCACGTATGCGAGCACGTTCTGTATCATGTTGTCCATGATAAAGTCGATGTCGTACTGAGCCCAATCCATCTCCGAGACGTATGTCCAGTAGTAGGAATCCTCGTTGTTGGAGGGTATCACCTTGATATTGGCTGTATTCTGAGTGATTTCGGTCACATCGGCTGTGAATGTGAGGTCGACTGTCGACACGATCTCGGTGGTGAATTTCTTCTTATGGAACTCGGTGGTGATCTGTCCGTCAGGGGTCAGGCCATAGCAGTAAGCGTAGTACTCGGTGTCGGGCTTAAGGGTGCTGTAGCGCATCTCGGTGACCTTGCCGTCGAGGGCATAACCCTGCTTGTAGCTCACCAGGAAGTCAGCCAGAGTGGCGCCTCTGTCGGCAGCGAGCGATTCGAGCCACTCGATATCCTCCTCCATCCACCCTTCGAGGTTTCCGGCCTCGATATACGAGTCGATGGTCTTGGCGGTAGCCACGAGGAAGAGATAGTTGCCGGAATAGCCGGTGGGGGTATATGTCACGTTTACGGCATAGGGAGATACCACCTCAACGGCTATATTAAACACCTGATTGGCGGCAAGCTGCTCGGCTTTCTGGCGCACGGACACATCGATCGGACGGGCATCGCCGTACTGCACGGTGATGAATCCCTGGCGCGAGGTGTCGGTGCTGTTCTTGTCGAGTGTGAAAGTGATCTCGGGACCTTCGACTGCAAGATGCTTGATCCAGGGAGCATCGGTCGACACGGTGATTTTGTCGACGTCGGCACCGTCGGCGAGCTCATACTCGATAGTCTGTGCGCCGCCGGTGTATTCGTACTCATAGAGGTTCTGATCAAACTTCACATACGAGTCGGTCGAAGTGTTCGACTGGTCGTATACGAAGGCCGATTCGCCGTCGATGGGTGCGTAAGCTGAGTTGACACACACGTAGCGGTCGCCGATCCGCTGAGTCACATATATCAGCAGACGGCACTTCTCGGCTTTCCATCCCGAGGCGAGTGAGATCGACTGCCGGGTGGCGGCTGTGGTGCCCTTGTCGACAGTACCGAGATCGATGCCGGTAAAGCCGCCGTTGCCATCGCGACCCACCAATGTGCGCACCACATTGTTGTGGGTATCGAAGTCGGTATCGCCTGTCACATCCTCATAATAGTTGGTCTGAGTTGCAGCGATGCCGTCTTCGAGAAGGAATGCGCCCACGCGGTAGTCGCCGGTCTGAGCGGCCTTCACCGCCAGGGTAAGGTCGATAGTGCGGTCGTCGTTGAGCTTGGCTACCGAAGCGACACCGGCGGGGAGCACGTCGGTACGTTCGTTGTCGATGAGGGTGCGGAGGTTGTCGGCTATCTTAAGATAGTTTTCCTGAGCGCCGACACCGGCAGGTTTGAAGTTAATGTTGGTGAAAGGATACCCTTGTCCGGCTGCATATATGCCGGAAATCTCGCGCACCAGTGCTGTGCCCATAGGGTCGCCCTGATATGAGTGGAGCACTGCGAGAGTGTAGGCCGCGTAAGCGGGGTCTTCGGCGATGGTGCGCAGTGCCAGCGTCATAAGCGGGCAGTTGCCGCACCGCGTGCCGGTGTGGTCCATAAGGAGCATTTTGCGGCTGAAGTCGGTAGCCGAGGGGTACGGGTCGTCGGGGAGATCGGTCTGATCGTCGTCGGCTTCAAACCGTACCTGTTCGATCTTGTCAACATTCAGTCGCACCTGCTCTCCTGATCTGAGCTGGATCAGAAAATCTTTGGCTGTAGCGACGAGCATCACCGATGCTATGGCCGCTCCGAGCAGGAGAAACTTTTTCATGATAAGTAATAAATGTGTATTGTGGTTTTTAAGACTCGATAAAATGATTGATTCGCGGATATTGCTTTGCCGAGGGAATGCCGGCAGCCGGTGGTTTAATTTGAAAACCTATCCGGGCGTAAAGATATGAAAAGATTTCTATCTTCCAAAATTTGCATAATAAAATGAATATAAGAAAGAGTGCGCCAAAACTTGGATTTCGGCGCACTCACTTATATTATTTGATCCGGTCAATCGTTGTTGTCGGTTCGGCGAGGTGCGCGGTCGCCGTCGCGACGGGGACCACGCTGGGAGCGGTCGCCCTCACGACGCGGGCCGCGGGGTCCGCGGTCGCCGTCGCGGCGCTCGCCACGGGGTGCGCGGGGTGCACGCTCTCGCTCTACATACCCTTCGGGCTTGGGCTGGAGGGCACGCATCGACAGGCGGTATTTGCCGGTCTTTTTATCGATCTCGATGAGTTTCACCTCGACGGTATCGCCCTCTTTGAGACCGCTTGCCTCCATGTCGGGGAGACGGTCCCATGAGATCTCGGAGATATGAAGCAGACCGTCGCGATTAGGCATAAACTGCACGAAAGCGCCGAATTCGAGTATCGACTGCACCTTGCCGGTGTATGTCTTGCCCTCCTCGGGGAGCTCGACAATGGCGTTGATCATCTCAAGAGCCTTGTCG
>CAZPKH010000022.1:0-29551 GCA_964587165.1 uncultured Muribaculaceae bacterium | reverse complement strand
AAAAACCAGCAGATTTACAGTCTGCCCCATTTGGCCACTCTGGTATTCGCCCGAATATTTTGCCGTCGTCGCTGTGGCAGCGGCTAAGCGTCTAAAAAAGGGAGCCTCTTGTCGGATTCGAACCAACGACCCCGAGATTACAAATCACGTGCTCTGGCCAACTGAGCTAAAGAGGCAAATCTCAATGATCTCTGCACCAAGACAACCACGTGGGTTGCTTTTGCGGTTGCAAAGTTACAACCATTTTTGAAACCACCAAAATATTTCCACTTTTTTTTGAAAAAATTTTAGCCGGACATATTTCGTGTTGCAGATTCCATTATAATAACGTCCTATCGCCCAAATTATTATCCACCTTCGCGCTTTTTCTCTCCAAAATTTCCTTAAAATTTAACACATCACTTCACACTTATATTATATAAATAGCTTACCTTTGCCCCCGAAAAACTCTCATAGTTACGCACCGACATGTCGGACATCAGATACCCGAAATTCAAAGAGCGCAACATCCTCTTCGAGCTCGACCGCAGCGATAAGATTTACAAGTATTTCCCAGTGAAGTACTTGCAATCGCTTGTCGGAGGCACTCTGCGCCTTGATTGCGTGACTTCGTGGGAAGATATCTATGAACTGTTCTTCCTTCGTCAAAATTTCCAAAATCCCAATGGAGATTCGGTCGGAATGGATTGGACAGCATCAGGGTTTTTCGGTCAAAGCTGGACTCTCCTGCCCGAGAGTGATGCCATGTGGCGAATATACTCGGAGGTAGACCGCAAAGGAAATCCAGGCAAGGATGTTGCCGTGCGCCTGAGCACCACCGTGGGAAAGCTTTTCGACGCAATTTACACATCAGATATCAACATGGTTAATACATGGATTGGTCGCGTGCAATACCGCGCCCAAGGAGATATCAACAATCGCATTGCCGAGATATCGCAAAAACCTATTTCAGCCAATGGCGACTTCCGCGATCTCGCGCTTGAGTCGGCTTTTACAAAACGTAACGAGTTTGCTCATGAGCAGGAGGTTCGCCCGATATTTTGGGGTGACACTGAGTATGTTAATACCAGAATTCTCCACACTATCCCGGTCAGCTCTCAGATTTTTGCACCTTTCGAGATAGATTTCCACTCGCTTATCGACGAAGTAACTCTCGATCCACGCTTAAACAAGAATGCCAACAATAATTTGTTAGACAGATTGTGTCAAATGGGCATTCGTCCAAGCATTATCACTCAATCCCCACTATACCGCCTCCCCTCCCCTCTCACCATCACCTTTTGCTAATTTAGAATAATATATAAAACCTCAACTAACCAACAGTTTCTACAATGAAAAAACTTTTACTTCTATGGCTCGGCATCGTAGGGCTCGCCGCCACTGCGACTGCTCAATCAACAGCCACCCTCGATTTCGGGAGCAACTCCGGTTTTTCTTCCTGGAACAGCTCCTACACCGGGCGCACCCTCGATTTCACCGAGGCTACAGTAGTTTTCTCTTCTGCAAACAAACAATCCGGCACAATCACCGACTGCCCGGTAATGAAAAACGGCGACATCACCGTCACCATGAAAGAAGGCTACACCCCCATCACCAAGATCACACTTACAGTAAAACAGTGGACTACTAAGAAACAGACTGTCGCCGTAACAGGCTACAGCCTCGACGGCACCAACTTCACTGCCGTAACCGACGGTCCTTCGGTCACAACCGGCTCCGGCACTGAAGTGGTATACGACAATGTACCCGACGGTACTGTCGCCGTAAAATTCTCAGCCACAGGCGGCAATCAGATAGGTATTGCCTCGGCCGTTGTTGAGTACGGTACTGTAGCTCCCGGTGGAGTTGCCAAACCCAAAGCGAGCGTAGAGGCCGGCACATACGCCAACCCCTTCGAGCTTGAGCTCACATGCGCTACAGCCGACGCCGAGATATTCTACTCGCTCGTGGCCGAAAGCTCCCAGGCCGGCGACCTCACCAACGCCGTAAAATACACCGCACCCATCGCCATCAACGAGCCCTGCTACATCGAAGCATACGCTCAGAACGGCGACACAAAGAGCGAAACCATTGAGCTGACCTACGACTTCAAGGTTGCCGCTCCCGTAATCAGCCCCAACTCAGGCATCTACCCCGTAATACCCGAGATCACCATCACCTCGGCTACCACCGCCGCCGTGATACGCTACACCACCGACGGCACAGAGCCCACCGCAGACTCTCAGGTATATACAGCCGCTTTCAAACCCGAAGGCGACAACGTGACTGTCAAAGCTCAGGCTTTCGTGGAGAACTGGACCGCCAGCGACGTAACTACCGCTTCCTATGAGATCGGCGAAGAGAAAGGCACTCTTGAGAATCCTCTGACCGCCTCAGAGGCCGCCGAGCTCGCTCTCGCCGGCAGCACCGACAAAGTGTATGTGAAAGGTATCGTATCTAAAGTAATCAGCACCGACGCCAACATCACTTCTTACAAGAACCTCGACTACTACATCTCCGACGACGGTACAACCACCGCCACTCAGTTTGAGGTGTTCCGCGGCAAATATTTCGACGGCGCCGACTTCACAACCGACAACAAACTCAAAGCAGGCGACGAAGTAGTGGTACTTGGTGCTCTCACCACTTACAACAACACTCCCGAGCTCGCTGCCGGCAGCACACTGATCCTGCTCAACGGCTCCGACAAACCTGAAGATCCTGAAAATCCCGACGATCCCATCAACCCCGACGATCCCCAGGGAACAACCGTTGTGTTCGACTTCAAGACAAACGACTACGGCATGACCCTCCTCTCGGGCACAACAAGCGCATACAACGATGATCCCACAGTAATAGAGGTGGATGGCGTGACTCTGACCCTCGCCGGCAAAACCCGCCTTTGGAAAGCTTCCAGCGCCAACGAGCTCCGCTTCTACAGCGGTTCATCCATGACCTTCTCGGTTGTAGCTCCCAAAAAGATCACAAAGATCCAACTCGACCAGAATGGCAGCTCATTCAGCCTTGCTTCGACAGAAGCAGCCTCATCGCCCGCTCTGGTAGCACCCGTATACGAGAACGGCGTATGGTCGGGCGAAGCAACCGAGGTGAAGCTCGAAGCAAACTTCGCTTCAAGCAACAAAGCGGTTCACACCCTGACAGTGATCGTTAACGACACTCAGGACATCGAAGGTCTCGGCATCGACGAAGAGAACGCTCCCGCCGTATACTACAACCTCCAGGGCATGCAGGTAGCCAACCCCACAACAGGTATCTACGTGCGCGTTCAGGGCTCGAAAGTCACCAAAGTACTCGTGAAATAATCACCGGTTTTTCACACCCTCCGCAGAGACCCGACCGCAGCCGCGGCCGGGTCTCTTGTGTGAAAATTCGTTAAAACACCCGCCCCATATTAAAAGTATCACTACTTTTGCACTCTGAAAATCGGCACACATATATTATATAAGAATTATATAAGACTGTTATGACAAAAAATCTGGTGATCGTCGAGTCGCCTGCCAAGGCCAAGACCATCGAGAAATTTTTGGGTAAGGATTACAAGGTAATGTCGTCCTACGGGCATATTCGCGACCTTCGCAAGCGCGATTTCAGCATCAACACCGAGGCCGACTTCACCCCCATATACGAGATACCCGACGACAAGAAGCGCCTTGTGGCAGAGCTCAAGAAAGCTGCCGCCGACGCCGAGATGGTGTGGCTCGCATCCGATGAGGACCGCGAGGGTGAGGCTATAGCATGGCACCTGTACGAAGTGCTCGGCCTGACTCCCGAGAAGTCGCGCCGAATAGTGTTTCACGAGATCACCAAGGACGCCATACTCCACGCCATAGCCAATCCGCGCGGCATCGACCTGGCGCGTGTCGACGCCCAGCAGGCGCGCCGTGTGCTCGACCGCATCGTAGGGTTCGAGCTCTCGCCGGTGCTCTGGAAGAAGGTCAAGCCCGCCCTGTCGGCCGGCCGCGTGCAGTCGGTAGCCGTGCGACTGATAGTGGAGCGCGAGGAGGAGATCAACCGCTTCAAGGCCGAATCATACTACCGCGTCACGGCACAGTTTGTCGACGCCGACGGCCACACCATACGCGCCGAGCTGACACACCGCCTGCCCGACTACGAGGCCGCACGCCGGTTTCTCGACGACCTGCGCTCGGCAGCCTACACCGTGGCCGATGTCACGGTGCGCCCCACCCGCAAATCGCCCGCTCCCCCATTCACCACATCCACCCTGCAGCAGGAGGCAGCCCGCCGCCTTGGCTTCACCGTGAGCCAGACAATGGTGGTGGCTCAGAAACTGTACGAAGCCGGACATATCACCTATATGCGTACCGACTCGCTCAACCTCTCGCAGCTGGCCATCAACACAATATCGAAGGAGATAACCGACCGCCTCGGAGCCGAGTATCTCAAAGTGCGCCACTACCACACCGGCTCGAAAGGCGCACAGGAGGCACACGAGGCCATACGCCCTACATACGCCGACCGCCGCACCATCGACGGATCGCCCCGCGAGAAGCGCCTCTATGAGCTGATATGGAAGCGCACCGTAGCGTCGCAGATGGCCGACGCCGAGCTCGAGCGCACCACCATCGAGATACAACCCTCCACACGCTCCGAGCACTTCACGGCACAGGGCGAAGTGATAAAATTCGACGGATTCCTGCGCGTCTATATGGCCGACGACGACGATGCCTCCGAGGCATCCGGGCTGCTCCCCGCCGTGAAGCAGGGCGAAGAGCTGAAGCCCCGCGAAGTGACAGCCATACAGCGCTTCACACAGCAGCCGCCCCGCTACACCGAGGGGTCGCTGGTCAAAAAAATGGAAGATCTCGGCATCGGCCGCCCCTCTACATACGCACCCACCATCTCGACAATACAGGAGCGCGAATATGTGACCAAAGGCGACCGCCCCGGCGAGGAGCGCACCATCGACGTGCTCACACTCGATGCCGACGGCAAGGTGCAGGAGACCCGCCGCACCGAGACATTCGGATCGGAGAAAGGGAAGCTCGTGCCTACCGACATAGGTATCGTGGTCAACGAATTTCTCACGGCCAACTTCCCCAACATACTCGACTACAACTTCACCGCCAAGGTCGAGGAGACCTTCGACACCATAGCCGAGGGCAACAGCGTGTGGAACCAGGAGATAAGCGACTTCTACGGCCACTTCCACCCCTCGGTGGTGGCAGCCAACGAGATGCGTCTGGAGCATAAGGTGGGCGAACGTATGCTCGGCACCGACCCGGCCACAGGCAAGCCCGTATCGGTCAAGGTGGGCCGCTACGGCACCGTGGTGCAGATAGGCGAAGGCAACACCGACGAGAAGCCCCGCTTCGCATCGCTGCGCGCCGACCAGTCAATGTTTGACATCACCCTCGACCAGGCTCTCGAGCTCTTCAAACTGCCGCGCACTTTAGGCGAGTTTGAGGGGAAAGAGGTATCGGTGGCGGTAGGACGCTTCGGGCCGTATGTGAAACACGACGGCAAGTTTGTGTCGATACCTCGCGATACCGACCCCATGGAGGTTACCCTCGATCAAGCCATAGAGCTGATCGAAGCAAAACGCCTGGCCGACGCTCAGCGTGTGGTCAAGACTTTCGACGAAGACCCCGACATACAGATACTCAACGGCCGCTACGGCATCTACATAGCTGCCGGTAAGAGCAACTATAAGATACCCAAGAGTGTAGCCGACCCCTCGCAGCTCACCCTCGAAGAGTGCCGCTCGATCATAGCCTCGCAGCCCGACAAGCCTAAACGCTCAGCTACACGACGCACCGCTAAAAAATGAAAACACGGCACCTGAACCAAAAGCCGGGGAGCCATAAAGCCGGATTCGCCCCCGACCGCATCGAGACATACACCGTAGATGCCGACACCACACTGCTCGACTTCCTGCTGCGCTCGATGCCCGAGCGCAAGCGTACCACCGTCAAGGAGCTGCTGCGCCACCGGCAGGTTGCGGTGGCCGACAGAGCGGTGACTCAGTTTGACTACCCGCTTGCCGCCGGCGATACAGTGCGCGTCAACCTCACCCGCGAGTTCCGCGAGTTCCGGCACCCGCGCATGCGCCTTGTGTATGAGGACGACGACATCATCGTGATCGAAAAGGGGTACGGGCTCCTCTCGGTATCTACCGACCGCAAGAAAGAGGGCACTGCCTACTCCATACTGCGCGACTACGTGAAGTGGTCGAACCCCGCAAACAAAATATTCATCGTGCACCGCCTCGACCAGCACACCTCGGGGCTGATGGTGTTTGCAAAGACGACCGAGGCAAAAGAATCGCTGCAACACAACTGGGCGAATATGGTGCTGAGCCGCAAGTATGTGGCCGTGGTAGAGAACGGACGCCCCGACCCCGACAGCGGCACCGTAGAGTCGTATCTGGCCGAGACAACCGGCTTTGAGGTATACTCTACCGACGACCCCAACAAGGGGCGCCACGCCCTGACCCGCTACCGCACCCTGCGCTCAGGCTCCGGCTACGCCCTGCTTGAAGTGGAGCTCGACACAGGCCGCAAAAACCAGATACGCGTGCATATGAAAGATCTCGGCCACCCCATAGCCGGCGACCGCAAGTACGGTGCACGCACATCGCCCATCAACCGTCTGGCTCTCCATGCGCAGACCCTGCGCTTCATCCACCCCACCACGCGCCGGCTGATGAATTTCGAGACGCCCGTCCCTCCACAATTTCTCAAAATGACAAAATGACCCTTGAGACTATCACCCAACAGATACTCGACACCGGCGCAGGCATAACCGCTGCCGAAGCCCTCGAACTCAACAGCCGCTACAGCGCCGACCAACTGGCCGATGCCGCCGACAAAGTGCGCGAACGCTGGTGCGGCAACCGCATAGACACCTGCTCCATAGCCAACGCCCGCTCAGGCCGCTGCAGCGAAGATTGCGCCTGGTGCGCCCAGTCGTGCCACTTCCATACAGGTATCGACGAGTACGGCATGGCCGACGACGACAATCTCGACGCCATTGCCGACGCCGCCGACCGTATGCACGTCGGTCGATTCTCGCTCGTCACCTCCGGACGCAAAGTGTCTCCCGCCGACATACGCCTCTTTGCCGAAAAATACCGCCGCATAGCCGAGAGCACCGACCTGAAGCTGTGCGCCTCGATGGGACTCCTCACCGAGGCCGAGCTGCAACAGCTCGCCGATGCCGGAGTGAGTCGCTACCACTGCAACCTCGAGACCTCCGAGCGATACTTCCCGCAACTATGCTCCACCCACACTCAGGCCGACAAACTCCGCACCATAGCGGCTGCCCGCCGCGTCGGGATGCAGATATGCTCCGGAGGAATCATCGGCATGGGCGAGGAGATGGCCGACCGCCTCGATCTGTGCCGCATGGCACTCGAGGCCGAAGCCGTGTCGATACCGATCAATATACTCCAGCCCATACCCGGCACACCGCTTGGCTCTCAGGAGCTTATATCCGAAGAGGAGGTAGTGCGCACGGTAGCTCTGTTCCGCCTCATGGCCCCAAAGACCGTGCTGCGATTTGCCGGCGGCAGAGCCCGCCTGAGCGAAGCCACGACAGCACGAATACTGCGCGGCGGCATGAACGGCATAATGGTGGGCGACCTGCTCACCACCGTCAACTCATCCGTAGAGCGCGACTACGCACTGATTGAGGCTCTAAATTTGCAAACGTAAATCACGCCACAGAGAGATTAATTCCTCAAATTATTATAATTCAGTCGATTATGTGAATGTTGATAACTTTTACATGTCGGCTGAATTTTTTTGCTGTTTGATTATGTAAATTTCAGCCGAAATAGCTACCTTTACGCACGAATTTCCGCCAAAACCACACCATTGACCAATAGGCTATGAATCAGCATATTTATCATATTCCCGCACTGCTTGGTCCGACCATTGAAGGGTTGGATATACATCCGGGAGGTATATACGTTGATCTGACCTATGGCGGAGGCGGACATTCAAGGGCAATCCTCGATAAAATCGACGGCAAAGGGCATCTGTACGGCTTCGATCAGGATATTGACGCAGTGCGCCGCGCCCCGGCGGACGATCCGCGGTTTACAATTGTACACTCCAACTTCCGATTCTTGCGCAATTTCATGCGCTACTACGGCGAGGAGCATGTCGACGGCATTCTGGCCGACCTCGGAGTATCGTTCCACCACTTCGACGACGCCGACCGCGGCTTCTCATTCCGCTTCGACGGCCCGCTCGACATGCGCATGAACCGCAGCGCCACACTCTCGGCCGCCGACATCGTGGCCACATACACCCCCGAGCGCCTCACCGAGATATTCCGCACCTACGGCGAGCTTCAGCAGGGCAAGCGTCTTGCGGCAGCCCTCGTAAAGGCTCGCGCCACAACCCCGATCACCACGGTGCAGGCTCTTGTCGACACCGTAACGCCGCTGCTCGACCAGCGCCGCCTAAAGAAAGAGCTCGCATGCGTCTTTCAGGCGCTCCGCATCGAGGTGAACGACGAGATGGGCGCGCTTGCCGACATGCTCGGGCAGTGCGTACGGCTCCTGCGCCCCGGCACCGGCCGGCTGTGTGTGATCACCTACCATTCGCTCGAGGACCGCATCGTAAAAAACTTCATACGCACCGGCAACATCCACGGCACGCAATCCCGGAGCGACGCCGAAGCCATCTTCGGGCAGCGCCGGCCGCCACTGCAGGCCGTCAACACCCGCCCGATAGTGCCCGACGAGGACGAAATCGAAGCAAACCCCCGCTCTCGCTCGGCAAAGCTCCGCATCGCCCGGCGCACCGACACCCCGGCTTGATCACCGCTCTTTCACTCAACCGATAAACCTCCACTGATGGCAGCACGCTCAAAAAACAAAGACCCGCAGCCCCGGCGCAAGCATCACGGCTTCTCGCCGCTGAATGCATTGAGCCGCACGCTGCACGGCCAGATCATTTCGAGCGACTTCTTCGCCCGCAACTGGCTCACGATACTCATCGGCGTGATAGTCCTGATGGTGTATATCACCAACAAATACAACTGCCAGACATCGATGGAGGAGATCAAACGGCTGGAGCAGAAGCTCGAAGTGGCACGCACCGAAGCCATGCGCGAGCAGGCCGAATATATGACCAAACTCACCGAACGCGCCATGCAGGCACGCCTCGACTCGCTTGGGCTCCCCCTGAAAGTGCAGGATCAACCACCGTTCAAACTCAACATCGACAAAAAATAACCATCGCAGCAACCCTCAACCACATATTCTCTCCGGCCTGAATGAAAAAACAGAGATCCAGATTCTCAGCCCTCGCCCGCTACGGCGTAGTACTAGCAGCCATGATCCTGGCGGCGGGATTCATCGTGCGCGATATGGCGCAGACAGCCGTGGTCGACGCCGACAAATGGAACAAGCGCGTGTCCGACGAGCTCTCCGAACTCGTCGAGATCGAACCGCGCCGCGGCGACATCCTGGCCGAGGACGGCTCGGTGCTCGCCACCAACATGCAGTTTCACACCGTATGGATCGACTTCACTTCGGGCCCCTTCAGGGAGCAACGCCTCACAGCCGCGCTCGACTCGCTCGCCGACTCGCTCGCGCTCCACTTCCCGCGACGCACCCGCAGCGAGTGGCACGATCTGTTCGCCCGCGAGCTCAAGCTCCCCAAGGAGAGTCGCCACAGCTCCGTCTGCCTGCTGCGCGGCATAAGCTATTCCGACTACCTGCTGCTGCGCACATTCCCGTTTCTGAACCTCCCCAACAAATACCACTGCGGCATCGTGCTTGAATCGTACGACCGGCGCGTGAACCCCTACGGCAAAATGGCCCGCCTGAGCATCGGCGTAGTGTCGGAGACTAAGGACGACCCCGTGCGCCGCGGCCGCTGGGGGCTGGAGCGCTCGCTCGACTCGCTGCTTTACGGACACGCCGGCACCGCCCGCAAGATACCGCTCACAAAACGCGTCGAAAACTGGACCGAGACACCCCCGCGCGACGGTTGGGACGTGACAACCACCATCGACATCAACCTTCAGGAGATGCTCGACAACGAGCTCCTCGCCGGCCTCGACTACTGCGGCGCCGAGTGGGGCACGGCGATACTCATGGATGTAAAGACCGGCGGAATAAAGGCCCTCTCCAACCTGCAGCTGAGCGAGGACGGCACACGCTACATCGAAGCCCGCAATCGCGCCATCGAGCGCGTCGAGCCGGGGTCGGTAGTCAAGACCCTCTCCATGATCGTGGCTTTGGAGGACGGCATCGTCAACGAGTTCTCCAACATACCCACCGGCTCAAGCTGGGCATATCAGGGGAAGCACCCGATACGCGACTCCCACATATCAGCCTCGAAAACCCCGCGCGAGATCATAAGCCACTCCTCCAACATAGGTATGGCGCGCATCATCACCTCGCGCTACGGCTCCAACCCCGGCGCCTTCTACTCACGCCTGAAGAGCATGGGGCTCTTCGAGCCGATGCACTCGGGCATTGCCGGCGAGATAATACCGAAAGTCGACTCGCTGCCCGACAACAGCGAGGGGCGCTTCGCCCTGTCGCGCCAGTCGTACGGCTACGCCACTGAGTTCTCCCCGCTCTGGACGCTTGCCATATACAACGCCGTGGCCAACGGCGGCGAGTTCGTGCGCCCCCGCCTGGTGAGCCGCATAAGCACAAAGACCGGCATCGACTCGGTGATAGCACCCACTTACATCCGCCCGCGCATCTGCTCCGAGCACAACGCACGGCTGCTGCGCCAGTGGCTGGCCGACGTGATCAACAATCCTCAGGGCACCGGCAAAGCGCTCAAATCCGATCTCGTGAGCCTCGCCGGAAAGACAGGCACCTGCTACGTGATCGAGAACTCGTCGTACAACACCTCAGCCAAACGTCTGGCATTCTGCGGATTCTTCCCCGCCGACGAGCCGATCTACTCATGCATAGTGCTCGTGAGCAAGCCCACGCGCAACGCCTTCGGAGCCGCCGGCACCTCGGGCAACATATTCCGCTCCGTAGCCCACAAGCTCTACGCCCGCGGCCTGCTCAACAACTCATCCGACTACCTCTCGACCACCAATACCGGCACCCGCCCCACCCTCTTTGCATCGCCCGACGGTGAGCGCACAGCAATCATCAGCTCCGAGTTCAACCTCCAGGGGCCGCTGACGATGATTCGCAACTACAAGGCTTCGGCCCCCGGCTCGGGCAAAGTGCCCGACGTGTGCGGCCTGGGGATGCGCGATGCCGTCAGGATACTCGAAGGCGCCGGCTACAATGTGGAGATCAGCGGAGCCGGTTTCGTGAGCTCACAGACCCCCGCCGCCGGAGCGCAACTCGCCGGAGGCCGGAAAGTCGCCCTGCGTTGCACAATATAAAACTATAGAAATCAACAATATCAGATAACGTCATGAAGCTAAAAGAACTGCTTTCCGCCATAACCATCGAGGAGATCATCGGCCCGAACGATTGCGAGATCACCTCGATAGAGAGCGACTCGCGCCGCGTGGCGCAGGGCTCTATGTTTGTAGCCCTGCAAGGCACAACGGTCGACTCCCATATTTTCATCCCCGATGTGATCGCCGCCGGAGCTGCCGCCGTGGTGTGCGAACAGCTCCCGGAGTTTATCGAGTCGACAGTCACATATATCCGCGTGCCGTCGACCTCGGTCGCCCTGGGATTTCTGGCCTCAGAATGGTACGGCAACCCCTCGCGCAAGCTTCATCTGGTGGGTGTGACCGGCACAAACGGCAAGACCACCACCGCCACCCTCATATATGAGATGGCACGCATGACAGGACACCGCTGCGGCCTTCTTTCGACCGTGTGCAACTATATCGACGACCGCGCCGTGGCCGCCGACCATACAACCCCCGACCCTCTGACCCTCAACCGCCTGCTGGCCGAGATGGTGGAGGCCGGATGTACTTACGCTGCAATGGAGGTAAGCTCGCACGCCGCCCATCAGCACCGTATAGCCGGACTGCACTTCGCCGGCGGTGTGTTCTCCAACCTCACACGCGACCACCTCGACTATCACAAGACTTTCGAGGCATATATTGCCGCCAAGAAGTCGTTTTTCGACATCCTCCCTGCCTCGGCTTTCGCCCTGACCAACATCGACGACCGCAACGGCATGGTCATGCTTCAGAACACAGCTGCCCGACGCCGCACATACTCGCTGCAGGCCGATGCCGACTTCCGCGGGCGCATCGTCGAGCAGCGTCTTGACGGCACCCTGCTGTCGCTCAACGGACACGAAGTGGAGGTACTCTTCACCGGCCGCTTCAACGCCTACAACCTCACGGCCGTATACGGTGCCTGCATCCTGCTTGGGTGGGATGAGCAGACCGTGCTCGTCAACATGAGCCGGCTCGTGCCTGTGGCAGGCCGCTTCCAGACCATACACTCCCCGCAAGGTGTGACAGCCATTGTCGACTATGCCCATACTCCCGATGCGCTGGTCAATGTGCTCAACACCATACGCGACGTCATAGGTTCAGGCCACAGCATCATCACCGTCGTAGGAGCGGGCGGCAACCGCGACGCAGGCAAGCGCCCCATCATGGCCCTGGAGTCGGCACGCCGCTCCGACCGCGTGATCCTCACATCCGACAATCCCCGCTTCGAAGAGCCCGACGCCATAATCGCCGACATGCAGGCTGGACTGGCCGACAACCCCGAGATGCAGCAGATCACACTGAGCATCACCGACCGCCGCGAGGCTATCCGCACCGCCACCGCTCTAGCCCAACCCGGCGACGTGATTCTAATAGCCGGCAAAGGCCACGAGGACTATCAGGAGATATGCGGCGTGAAGCACCATTTCGACGACCGCGAGGTGGTGCGCGAGATATTCGCCGCTCAGCAACAGTAACCGCCACTCACCAGCCGAACCGTTAAAGCCATGCTATACTACATATACCAGCTGCTTCAGGACTTCGACATCCCCGGGATGCGTCTGATGAGCTACATCACATTCCGCGCCGGCACCGCCATGCTGCTGTCGCTGTTCATCGCCCTGGTGTGGGGCCGCAAGATCATCGACCGCCTGCAGCTGATGCAGGTGGGCGAGCTGGTGCGCGACTTAGGCATCGAGGGGCAGATGAAAAAGACCGGCACACCGACCATGGGCGGTGTGATCATCATCGTCGCCACAGTGATACCGTGCCTGCTGATGGGCAACCTCACCAACATCTACATGCTGCTGATGCTTGTGTCGACTCTTTGGCTCGGATCGCTCGGATTCACCGACGACTATCTCAAGATCAAGCGCCACAACAAGGACGGCATGAAAGGCAAATTCAAGATCGTCGGGCAGGTAGGGTTAGGCCTTATCGTCGGGCTGACGATGTACCTGTCGCCCGGCATAGTGATGCGCCAGAACGTCGAGACCATCGACCCCCACGCAGGCGAGCTGGTGATCACCTACACAGCCGAGAATATTAAGGCCGCCCAGACCACCATACCGTTTGTGAAAAACAACAACTTCGACTACTCGTGGCTCACACAGTGGATGGGCGACTATGCCCAGACCGGCGGCTGGATACTGTTTATCATCGTAGTGATATTCGTGATCACGGCAACCTCCAACGGCGCTAACCTCACCGACGGACTCGACGGACTCTGTACCGGCACCTCGGCCATCATAGCCGTAGCACTCTGCATCATGGCATATTTGGGAGGCAACGTGATCTACTCGTCGTATCTCAACATCATGTATATCCCCGGCTCGTCGGAGCTTGTGGTCTACATGGCTGCATTCATCGGAGCGCTGGTAGGATTCCTGTGGTACAACGCCTTCCCGGCCCAGGTGTTTATGGGCGATACCGGCTCGCTCACCATCGGCGGCGTAGTAGCCGTGCTGGCCATTCTGATACGCAAAGAGCTGCTGATACCTATCCTCTGCGCCATATACTTTGCCGAAGATCTCTCGGTGATGCTTCAGGTAGGGTGGTTCAAGTTCACAAAACGCCGCCACGGCGAGGGTCAGCGCATATTCAAATGCACCCCTCTGCACCACCACTTCCAGAAACCCGGCAACTCCGGCATCCAGGCTCTGGTGCAGAAACCGTATACCGCAATCCCTGAATCCAAGATCGTCACACGATTCTGGATCATCGGCATATTCCTCGCTATCCTAACATTCGTAACACTGAAAATCAGATGAAAAAGCGCATCGTCATACTCGGTGCCGGCGAGAGCGGCGTCGGAGCCGCAATCCTGGCCAAAGACAAAGGCATGGATGTATTTCTGAGCGATTCGGGCACCGTATCCCCCCACTACCGCGCCATCCTCCGCGACGAGGAGATACCTTTCGAGGAGGGGCAGCACACACTCGAGAGAATAGTCGATGCCGACGAAGTGGTCAAGAGCCCCGGCATACCCCCCACGGCGCCGGTTGTCAAGGCTGTGGTGGCCAAGAATATACCCGTGATATCCGAAATCGAATTTGCCGGACGGTATACCGATGCCAAGATGGTGTGCATCACCGGCTCCAACGGTAAAACCACCACCACCCTGCTCACATACCATATCCTTAAACAAGCCGGCGTAAATGTCGGTCTGGCAGGCAACGTGGGCAAATCGCTTGCCCTGCAGGTGAGCCGCTCCCCCCACGATG
The DNA here is from genome assembly GCA_964587165.1 of uncultured Muribaculaceae bacterium. GTDB lineage: Bacteria > Bacteroidota > Bacteroidia > Bacteroidales > Muribaculaceae > CAZPKH01. The sequence continues at coordinate 14,966 of CAZPKH010000022.1, read as the reverse complement.
TGTATGTGATCGAGCTATCGAGCTTCCAGCTTGAGAATATGTACGACTTCAAGGCCAATGTGGCTGTGATGCTCAACATCACCCCCGACCACATGGACCGCTACGACTATAAGATGGAGAACTATGTGAACGCCAAGTTCCGTATACTCCGCAATCAGACTCCCGAAGATGCCTTCATATTCTGGAAAGACGACCCCGTGATGGCCGCCAAGATAGCCTCCATACACCCGGCGGCGCGGCCGTATCCGTTCGCCGAGTCGTTTGAACCGGGAGTAGCATCGTATGTCGACGACGACGGGCTGCTCGAATTCGACACTTCAGGCTTCGGCACCGATCTTGAGATGCCCCGCTCGGAGCTCTCGCTCCCCGGCCTCCACAACCTTTTCAACTCGATGGCCGCCGGACTGTCGGCATGTCTGCTCGACATACGCAAGGACGACATACGCCGTGCGCTCTCCGACTTCGAAGGCGTGGAGCACCGTCTGGAGCCGATATGCACCATCGACGGTGTGCGGTGGATCAACGACTCGAAGGCTACAAACGTCAACTCCACCTGGTATGCCCTTGAGAGCATGCCTGCGCGCCGCTCCACAGTGCTCATACTCGGCGGCAAGGATAAGGGTAACGACTACTCCGAGATCGACACCCTTGTGGCCAACAAAGTGAAAGCCATCGTAGCTATGGGCGTGGACAACTCCAAGATACTCGCCCACTTCAAGGATATTTGCCCGGTGATAGCCGATACCCACTCGCTCGACGAGGCTGTGGCCGAATGTCGGCGACTGGCTCACGACGGCGACACGGTGCTACTGTCGCCCTGCTGCGCCAGCTTCGACCTGTTCCACTCCTACGTGGAGCGCGGCGAGCTCTTCAAGGCTGCCGTCCGAGCGCTGATCTCCTGAAGCGGAATCTCACCCGTCACCTCACTCAAAAACCAATCTCTCTGAACATCAATCTCTCTGAACATTTAATAATGAATAGTGAATCAACAATCGGTACCCCCGACATCGACACTTCAGCCCTCCACACCGCGGAAGCTCCGGCCGAGGCCGCAGGCGCAAAGGTGAAAGCAAAGGCCCGCACGGCGATATTCGGCGGCGACAAGCACCTTTGGGGTATATATCTGGCGCTTTGCGTCATCTCGATCGTGGAGCTTTACAGCGCCTCGAGCCGCGAGGTGGCATCGTCGAGCGTGGGCGTATACGGCCCGATACTGCGCCACTTCCTGCAGCTTGTGGGCGGATTTGTGGTAGTAGTCGCCGTGCAACGCATACATTACGGCAAGTTTGCCTACGCCATACCGTACTTCGCCATTCTGAGCGCCCTGATGATGGTGTATGTGATATTTTTCGGCGAATCGGTCAACGGTGCGTCGCGCTCGTTCAACTTCATCATATCCATACAACCGTCTGAGTTTCTGAAGATTTCGGCCGTCGCCATGATAGCCCTCGTGATGGCCATGACACAGAACGAAGAGGACAAATCCGTGCGCAAGCGCGGCATGTGGATCACCATAGGCATCATGACACTCTTTGCCGGGCTTCTGATACGCGACGGTCTGACCAACACTGCCATCCTCATGGCCATATCGCTTGCCATGATGCTCATAGGAGGTATCAAGATAAAGAATTTCGTGATACTGATAGCCGTATATATGGTGTTGGGCTACGGCGGGTATCAGCTCGCCAAGCATTACCACCTGGGGCGCTTCGACACATGGGCCGAGCGTGTCGACGAGCATCAGCAGGAGAAGCCGCCATACGACCGACCCCTCACCCCCGACAACCAGCAGGAGATGTACTCGCAGATGGCTATAGCCAACGGCGGTATCTTCGGCGTAGGGCCCGGCAACTCGCGTGAGACATCACGCCTGCCGCTGGCGTTCTCCGACTTCATATATTCGATCATCATCGAAGACCTCGGCCTGGTGGGTGGTATCGTAGTGCTCGTGCTCTTCCTGTGGCTGCTGGCCCGGGCAAGCGGCATAGCCGGAAAGTGCACCAACTGCTTTGCCAATCTGCTGGTGCTCGGCATGGCTGTCTTTGTCGTGACGCAGGCGCTCACCCACATGGCCATCAACGTAGGGCTCGTGCCTGTCACGGGGCAACCCCTGCCGCTGATCTCAAAAGGCGGTACCTCGATACTGATCACATCGCTCGCTTTCGGAGTGATGCTGTCGGTGAGCCGTCATGCCACCGGCAAAAAATCGCACGAAGTGAAGGAGGATATAGCCAATGTGCCCGAACAGCTCCGGGCCGCCAACCCCTCGTCGCTCGACTGACATCAACATTTAAATATATATAACATCAACAATACAGATATGAAAATCCTTGTGAGCGGTGGTGGCACCGGTGGCCACATATTCCCGGCTTTGGCTATAGCAAATGCCGTGCGTCGTCGTCACCCCGATGCCGAGGTGCTTTTTGTCGGCGCCGAGGGGCGCATGGAGATGGAGCGCGTCCCGGCGGCAGGATACCGTATAGAAGGCCTCCCGGTGGCCGGATTCGACCGCCGGCGGCTGTGGCGCAACTTCGGCGTGCTGCTAAAGCTGTGGCGCAGCATGCGCAAAGCGAAAAAGATACTCAAGGATTTCAAGCCCGACGTAGCCATAGGTGTGGGGGGCTATGCCTCCGGCCCCATGCTCAAGCAAGCCCAGAAAAACGGCATCCCTACCCTCATCCAGGAGCAGAACTCGTATGCCGGAGTGACCAACAAGCTGCTCGCATCCAAGGCCAAGGCTATATGTGTGGCTTATGAAGGTATGGAGCGATTCTTCCCGGCGCAAAGCATTCATCTGACGGGCAACCCTGTGCGGTCAGCCCTTTTCGAGACCTCAATAAGCCGCGCCGACGCCAAGCGTAAGCTCGGCTTCGACCCCGACAAGAAGCTCGTGCTCGTAGTGGGAGGGAGTCTCGGCGCCCGCACCATCAACGAAGCCACCGCCCGCTCCCTGAGCCGCATTCTTGATGCCGGAGCGCAGATCATGTGGCAGACAGGCAAGATATACGCCGACGAGTGCGCCGCCATAGCCCAAGGTATCGAGGGCATCAAGGCTCAACCGTTCATATCCGACATGGCTACAGCCTACCGTGCCGCCGATCTTGTGGTGGCGCGTGCCGGTGCCTGCACCATATCCGAGCTTCAGCTTCTGGGCAAGCCCGCCATCCTCGTGCCGAGCCCCATCGTGGCTGAGGATCACCAGCGAAAGAACGCACAGGCGCTCGTCGACCGCGACGCGGCCGTGATGATACTCGACGCCGACGCCCGCGAGCGTCTGGCCGATGAAGTGACGGGGCTGCTCGAATCGCCCAAGCGTCTCGAAACACTTGCCGCAAACGCCCTTGCAATGGCTCTGCCGGATGCCGACGAGAAGATCGCCGACCACATCGACGAGCTTATTTCACAAAAATCCTGACAGAGCCTGACAATGACCGACTACAGCAACGTATATTTCATAGGTGCGGGAGGCATCGGAATGGCCGCCCTCGAGTTCTACTGCCTGGCCCGCGGCAAAGCCGTGGCAGGCTACGACCGCACCCCCTCTGCCCTCACCCGACACCTTGAGCGCGACGGAGCCGTGATATCTTTCGAAGACTCTGTCGACGCCATACCGGCTGCCTTCCGCAATCCGGCCACCACACTGGTGGTTTATACTCCCGCCGTGCCGGCCGATCATCCGGTGATGCGCTACTTTGCCGAAGGAGGGTTTGAGGTGATCAAGCGCGCGGAGTTTCTGGGCCGCGTGACCCGCTCGGCACGCGGAATATGCTTCGCCGGAACTCACGGCAAGACCACTACATCGTCGATGGCCGCCCATATCCTCAACTCCGGGGAAGACGGGTGCACGGCATTCCTGGGAGGCGTGCTGCGCAATATCGACTCAAACCTTATGCTCTCCGACCGCACCGATCTTGTGGTGATCGAAGCCGACGAATACGACCGCTCGTTCCACCGTCTGCGCCCATACGTGGCCGTGATCACATCGACCGACCCCGACCATCTCGACATCTACGGCACCGAGGAGGCGTATCTCGAATCGTTCGCACACTTCACAGAACTAATACGCCCCGACGGCGCGCTTCTGGTGCACTCGGGGCTGAAGCTCAGGCCGCGCCCCGCTCAGGGAGTGCGGGTATACACATACGGCGCCAATGATCCGCAGGCCGACTTCCACGCCGAGAATATCCGGCGCTCACCCGGCCGCATCGTATTCGACATAGCCACCCCGACGGGCCGCATCTCCGACATAGACCTCGGGGTGCCCGTCGAGATCAATATCGACAACGCCGTGGCAGCCGTCGGCGCCCTGTGGCTTGCCGATGCCCTCGATGCCGACACTGCCCGCGCAGCTCTCGGGTCGTATCTGGGAGCCGAGCGGCGGTTTCAGTTCCACCGCAAGGACGATATGCCCGGCGGACATGTGGTGATCGACGACTATGCACACCACCCCGACGAACTGCTCGCTTCGATACGCTCGGTGCGCCAGCTCTACCCCGGCTCGCATCTTACGGTGGCGTTTCAGCCGCACCTGTATACACGCACACGCGACTTCGCGCCGCAGTTTGCCGCGGCCCTGTCGCATGCCGACCGCGTGGTGATGGTGCCGATATATCCTGCCCGCGAAGAGCCTATCGAAGGGGTCGACTCGCAGATGGTGCTCGATATGGTCGACTGCCCCGACAAGCTGACCGTCGACAAAGACCGTCTCCCGGCTCTTTTGGCAGAGCGCGACTTCGAGGTGCTTGTAGTAGCCGGTGCCGGTGATATAAACCTTCAGATACCCGCAATATTAGATTCAATAGACAATAAATGACCAACTTCCGACGCATACTGCGCGGCGTAGTGTCGCTGCTGCTCATCGCCTACCTTATCGCGGCCGCCTGCATCACCCGATCGATGGCCTCGAAAGAGCGGTGTGCGGGTATGCGTATCGAGGTGGCCGACAGCTCGGCCACACCGTTTGTCACCTCGCGTGAGCTTGCCCGCGAGCTCGCCGACCTCCCTTCGCGCGCCCGCGGAATGCGCCTTTCGCAGATCAACACCGACAGTATCCGCTCGCGGCTGTCGCACTTCGACAAAATTGAGCAGGTGAGCGTGGTGCGTCTCACAAACAACTCGATAGTGATACACGTGGTGCCGATGCGCCCCATAGCGCGCATATTCGACGGGCCGTCGTCATATTATATCAACCGCGACGGCAAGCGTATCTCGGCCGACGCCCGCTACCGCATCGACGTGCCCGTGATACAGGGGCACTTCAACGACTCCGTATTCCCTCCCACAAGCATTATCCCGCTGCTCGACTATCTCGATGCGAGCACCAAGTGGGGCGCAATGGTGTCGATGATCAAAGTCGACTCGCCCAACGATGTGCTCCTGATACCTGCCATACGCGGCCAGGTGATAAACCTCGGATCGCCCGATGCGAAGCTGTTCGACGATAAGTTCCGCCGCCTCGACAAGATGTACACCGATGTGGTGCCCGTCAAAGGGTGGATTTTCTACGACACCATCTCCGTGAAGTGGAACAATCAGGTTGTGGCGACACGCCGCGAGAAAAGCCTCCCCGACACGGGCTACATACAGGATCTCGACGACGACCGCGACGAGGTCGACGCCACCACGATGCTCGCCGGCGAAGGGGTAGCTCCCGGGCAAGCCCTGCGAGGCAAAAAAGCCAACAACGAGAAGCCAATACCACTCAAAGTGAAACGCCGCCCCGAAAAGACTCCCGAGCCTGCCGACTCGACACCCGCCGGGGCAAAAAAAACGAAATCCTAACCTCCTTAACATAACACCAGTACTCTAAATGGAAAGCAAGCATATATTCGCCATCGAAATTGGCAGCTCTAAAGTAAAGGGAGCAGTCGGCGTGATCGACCCCGACGGCATACTCTCGGTAGTAGCCATCGAAGAGGAGCGCGTGGCCGAAGCCGTGCGCCACGGCCTGATAATAAATGTCGAGACCGTGGCATCGCGTATGCTCTCGGTGATACGCAAACTCGAAAACCGCGTGTCGCCCCGCAAAGTAAAATCCATTTACCTGAGTATCGGCGGCCGCTCTTTCCGCTCGTCGCTCCGCCAGATCGAGCGCCAGCTCCCCACCGAGGAGGAGATCACACAATCGCTCATCACACAGCTGCGCGAAGATGCCCTTGCCACGGCTCTGAGCGACCGCGAGGTGGTGGCCGTGGTCGACGGCGCATACTACGTGGACCATCAGCAGCGCCAGCACCCTGTAGGCACCTACGGGCGCAACATCAGCGCGTCGTTCAACCTCATAACATGCCGCCTGCAGGCTCTGCGCAACCTGCGTCGCGTCGTAGGCGAGCGCCTCAACCTCAAGATCAACGACTCGTTCGTGCGTCAGCTCGCCGTGGCCGAGCTTGTACTGTCGTCCGACCAGCGCCGCCAGGGGTGTATGCTCGTCGACTTCGGAGCCGAGACCACCACGGTGGCCATCTACAAGTTCGGCGCGCTGCGCTATATGGAGACCATACCTTTAGGATCGCGCAATATCACCCGCGACATCTGCCGGCTGAACTATCTGGAGGAGAAAGCCGAGGAGCTTAAGATCGTGGGAGGCAACGCTCTCCCCCCCACCCATTTATCGCAGCAGCAGAAAGACGGCATCGACTTCACCGATATCAACTGCTACGTGAACGCCCGAGCCACCGAGATAGCCGCAAATATCAAACAGCAGATCGTATACGCCGGCCTGACCGTCTCCGACCTCCCCGGCGGTGTGGTGATGGTAGGCGGCGGCGCAAAGCTGAGAGGCTTCAACGACCTGCTCGAGAAATTCATCAAACTCAAGGTGTATGCCGGCATGCCTTCGGCCACCGTACATATAGCCGACTCACGCATACCGGCCTACGACTCCATCGACGTAATAGCCACTCTCTACGCCGCTTCAAAACTCCCCAACCCTCAGGAGTGTATGGTCGACCCCACACCGAAGCCGGCACCTCAACCCGCTGTCGAGCCACAACCGGAGCCCGAGCCCGAACCCGAACCGGAGCCCGAACCGACCGGATCCGACATTATCGACACCATCGACGAGCCCGATCCTTATATCAACGGCGGCAAGACGAGGCGCCCGCGATTCTTCAACTTCGGTGCCATAGCGCGCTCCATCGAGAAGATGCTCTCCGACCCCGAAGCCGACGAAGATGACGAAGACTACAAAGACGACGAAGACTGATAACCCTACAAAACACAGCATATGACTACCAAAGACATGGCCAACGATCCGGCCTTCCGCGATAACGATAATTCGACCGACACCTTCGGCAGCCCGATAATCAAGGTGATCGGTGTGGGCGGAGGCGGCAACAATGCCGTCGACCACATGTACCAGCAAGGCATCAAGGATGTCAACTTTGTGGTGTGCAACACCGACCTTCAGGCACTAAAACGCTCGCCGGTGCGCACGCAGGTGCTTCTGGGCCCGACAGTGACATGCGGCCTCGGTGCCGGCAACGACCCCGACCGCGCCCGCCAGGCAGCCGAGGAGAGCGCCGACGACATCAACACCCTATTCGACGACGAGACCAAGATGGTCTTCATCACCGCCGGTATGGGTGGTGGCACAGGCACAGGCGCCGCGCCCGTTGTGGCGCGCCTGGCCAAGGAGCGCGGACTCCTCACTATAGGTATCGTGACCATCCCGTTCCTGTTTGAGGGCGAGCGTAAAATCGTCAAAGCCCTCGACGGCGCCGACGAAATGGCAAAATATGTCGACGCGCTGCTGGTGATCAACAACGAGCGTCTCACCGAGATATACTCCGATCTCGACTTCCTCAACGCCTTCCACAAGGCCGACGACACCCTCACCACCGCGGCCCGCTCGATAGCCGAGATCATCACTTGCGAGGGGCATATAAACCTCGACTTCAACGATGTAAACACTGCCCTGCGCAACGGTGGTGCCGCAATCATATCGTCGGGCTACGGAGAGGGCGAGAACCGCGTCACCAAGGCTATAAACGACGCCCTGAACTCGCCGCTGCTCAAAAACCGCGACATCTACGGCTCGAAGAAGCTGCTGTTCAACCTCTACTTCAACCCCAACGCCGAGGATACTTTCCTGATGGCCGAGGCGCAGGAGCTGTCGGAGTTTATGTCAAACCTCGACCCCAACGTCGATGTGATATGGGGTGTGGCTATCGACGAATCGCTCGGCAACCAGGTGAAGATCACCATCCTCGCCGCCGGATTTGATGTGACGATCCGCGAGGAGGAGAGCGAGATACAGCGGTCGGCCGACCACTCGGGAGGTCTGGTGTTTAAGCCGGGCGGAAACCGCAAGCCCGGCAAAGAGCCCCGACAGCCCGACACCAACCGCCCCACCAATCGCGACCGTATAGCCAACGAATACGGCAACAAAGCCGACACCGTGCGCACAGCCACCACTCAATCCAAATACGCAGTGCTCTCGCCCGGGCAGATGGACGACAACGATGTGATCGACATGATAGAGCAGTCGCCCGCCTACAACCGCGACAAAAAGATGCTCGACACCCTCAAAGCATCCAAAAGCTCCGCCCCGGCATCGCACACCCGCCACAATGCCGACGAACCCGACAACATGATCTCGTTCACCTGAATTCACAGAAATATAGTATCTTTGCACACCTATTGAAACTTTAATATGAATATCCTTGAACTTAGCGAACAGGAAATAGTGCGTCGGGGCTCGCTCGACGAGATGCGCCGCCGCGGTATCGATCCTTACCCCGCCGCAGAGTATAAAGTGACAGCATATACCGACGAGATACGCCGCGACTTCGACGACAACACTCAGCCGCCACGGCAGGTATCGGTGGCCGGACGTATCATGAGCCGCCGCATCATGGGCAAAGCATCGTTCATGGAGCTGCAGGACTCCCACGGCCGCATACAGGTGTATATAAGCCGCGACGACCTCTGCCCCGGCGACGACAAAGACCTCTACAACGTAGTGTTCAAGAAGCTCCTCGACATAGGCGACTTTGTCGGAGTCGAGGGATTTGTATTCCGCACCCAGACCGGCGAGATCTCCGTACACGCTCAGAGCCTTACGGTGCTGAGCAAGTCGCTGCGCCCCCTCCCCATCGTCAAAGTGAAGGACGGTGTGACCTACGATGCATTCGACGACCCCGAGCTGCGCTACCGCCGCCGCTATGTCGACCTGGTGGTGAACGACGGTGTGCGCGACATCTTCATCAAGCGCAACAAAGTGTACACCTCGATGCGCGACTATTTCAACTCACACGGCTACATGGAGGTCGAGACCCCCATACTACAGTCTATACCCGGCGGTGCGTCGGCACGCCCCTTCATCACACACCACAACGCTCTCGACATACCCCTCTACCTGCGTATAGCCGACGAGCTTTACCTCAAGCGCCTGATCGTAGGCGGATTTGAGGGCGTGTACGAGTTCTCCAAAAACTTCCGCAACGAAGGCATGGACCGCACCCACAACCCCGAGTTCACATGCATGGAGATCTACGTCAGCTACAAGGACTACAACTGGATGATGGATTTCACCGAGCGTATGCTCGAGAAGATATGCCTCGATGTCAACGGCACCACCGAGGTGAAGGTGGGCGACAACCTGATATCGTTCAAAGCGCCCTATCGCCGCGTCACGATGATCGATGCCATACGCGAGCATACCGGTATCGACATCACCGGTATGGACGAGGAGGCTCTGCGCAAAGTGTGTGCCGAGCTTGAAATCGAAGTCGACCCCTCGATGGGCAAAGGCAAACTCATCGACGAGATATTCGGCGAGAAGTGCGAGGGGAAATATATCCAGCCAACATTCATCACCGACTATCCCATAGAGATGTCGCCCCTCACCAAGCGCCACCGCTCCAACCCCGAGCTTACGGAGCGCTTCGAGCTGATGGTCAACGGCAAGGAGCTGGCCAACGCCTACTCCGAGCTCAACGACCCGATCGACCAGTACGAACGGTTTGTCGAGCAGATGCGCCTGTCGGAGAAAGGCGACGACGAGGCGATGATCATCGACCACGACTTCATCCGTGCCCTTGAGTACGGCATGCCCCCCACTTCGGGTATGGGTATAGGTATGGATCGCCTTGTGATGCTCATGACCGGCCAGACTACCATACAGGAGGTACTCTTCTTCCCGCAGATGCGCCCCGAGAAGGTGCAGCCTCGCGACAAAGAGGAGGCATTCGGTGCAGTAGGCGTACCCGCCGAGTGGGTGCCGGTGCTCCACAAAGTCGGCGTATACACAGTAGAGCTTCTTGCTGCCGTCGACAAAGCTGCCAAACTGCAGCAGGAGCTTCAGGGTGTGAATAAGAAATACAAACTCGAGCTCGCTGCACCTTCGATCGATCAGATCGAGGGGTGGATCGAGGCCGCAAAATCCAAATAATCCGTAACCTATACCGGCAGCCGCAGCGGCCTGCAGGGCGCGCGTGCGGCTGTCGGTTTTCCTTAAATCTATTTTTGTGCATGGATATATTCGGACGTATAGCAGTGATGGGAGGCGGTTCGTGGGCCACGGCTCTCGCAAAACTGCTGCTGCAAAACTGCGATAACATAATCTGGTACATGCGCCGCGACGACCGCATCGACGAGTTCAAACGCCGCGGCCATAATCCGGCATACCTCACCGATGTGAAATTTGACACACATCGTATCTACTTCTCCTCCGACATCAACCGCGTGTGCGCCGACGCCGACACACTGCTGCTCGCCATGCCATCGCCATACTTCAAGGGGCATGTCGACAAAATCACCACCGACATCAGCGCAAAAAACATCGTGTCGGCCGTCAAAGGTATCGTGCCCGACGAAAACATCCTCATCACCGACTACATGGTCGAGCGCTTCGGCACATCGCCCCGCACTCCGGTGGCTATCGGCGGCCCCTGCCACGCCGAGGAGGTGGCCCTCGACCGTCAGAGCTTCCTCACCATCGGCTGCCACGACCGAGTATACGCCGAAGAGTTTGCAGGGCTGCTCGCCGGACCGGCCATGCGCACCATCACTTCGACCGACGTCGACGGCATCGAGTATGCCGCCGTGCTCAAGAATGTATACGCCATCGCAGCAGGCATAGTGCACGGTCTGAAGCAGGGCGACAACTTCCTTGCCATGCTCGTGTCGAACGCCATACGCGAGATGCAGAGGTTTGTCGACACCGTAGCGCCGATGCCCGGCCGCAACATCTACGACTCGGTGTATCTCGGCGACCTTCTCGTGACAAGCTACTCGCGCTTCTCCCGCAATCACAACTTCGGCTCAATGATAGGCCAGGGCCTCTCGGTCAAATCGGCCCGCATGGAGATGGAGCAGACAGCCGAGGGGTACTACGGTACAAAATGTATCCATGAGATCAATGCACGCTACGGAGTGAGGATGCCGATACTCGACGGCGTGTACGATATACTTTACAACCGCGCCGGACCTGCTCGTGTGATACAGGCTCTGGGCGAAACTTTCGTCTGAAAATGCGTATCGATATACTCACCGTCCTGCCGGAGATGCTCGAATCTCCGCTCAACTGCTCAATACTCAAACGCGCTCAGGACAAGGGGCTGGCGCAGATCGTGGTGCACAACCTGCGCGACTACTCCACCAACAAGCACCGCAAGGTGGACGACTACCCCTTCGGCGGCGAAGCCGGCATGGTGATGCAGATAGAGCCCGTCGACCGCGCCCTGCAGGCTCTGCGTGCCGAGCGCCACTACGACGAGGTGATATTCACCTCGCCCGACGGAGAGCTGCTCGACCAGCCGATGGCCAACTCGCTGTCGCTGCTCGAAAATATCGTGATACTCTGCGGCCACTACAAAGGGATCGACTACCGCATACGCGAGCATCTGGTCACCAAAGAGATCTCGATAGGCGACTATGTGCTCACCGGAGGCGAGATACCCGCCGTGGTGATCGCCGACTCGATAGTGCGGCTCATACCCGGAGTGATAGGCGACGAACAGTCGGCTCTCTCCGACTCGTTTCAGGATAACATGCTTGCACCCCCGGTGTATACCCGCCCGGCCGACTACAACGGCTGGCGCGTGCCCGACATACTCCTTTCGGGCCACGAAGCCCGCATAGCCCAGTGGCGCCTCGACCAGGCCATGGAGCGCACACGCCGCCTCCGCCCCGACCTCCTCAAAGAGTGAACCTACCTCCCTCCCACTCTGAGATCTGACCCCCCCTCTGAAATTCATCTGACTATGCTTTTGATTAACAAACATCATTCTGTTCGGCAAAAGATGATTATGCTTATAATCGCCTTTCTCGCCGTGTCGTGCACTCTGTTTGCGAAGGAAAGTTTTTCACCCTTTGCAAACAAGAAGGTGGAAACGGCCACAGCCATAGTAAGCTATGCTAAAGATTATCAGGGGTTTTGGAAAGAGCAATCTCCTAAAGAGATAATCCTGCCCTCAGATATGGGCAAAGTAGGGCTGATAGGGAAGAACAATAAGGAACGTGCGGTGTATGTTAGAACCGGAAATGCCCTTATCGAAGTCGTACTTGACAAAAAATCATACTCAGATTTTAAGAGCGACAAAGCTATCTCAAACCTTAAAGAAAAAGAATGGGAAGAACTCTTTCGAAGTGAATCTCAGAAACTGTCCTATAAATTCCGTGAATTAAACGACAAAAGAAGCCAAGAGATCGGAGATTCAATCGCCGAAGCACGCCGACTTGAGGAGCTTAGAGCTCAAGAAGCCGCTCGACGTGAAGCCGCCCGACGTGACTCTATACTCTCAGCCGACGCAGATCGAAAATATCGTGAGACAAGCAATTACAGCTTTTTGGATATTAGTAATTTGAAGAATAATCTGAGTTACAGCGAGGAAAACTCTATTCTAAAGTGCGTGGTCGACGGATGCAATGAAAGAATATCCGGCTCAGAAATACACACTATCAAAGTAAAAAGCGACACCCTGATATATGCAACAATTACATCTCTTCCCTTAGGGATAACAGAGCCGGTATTTCATGCACTTCCACTGACTGACAGAATCAAAAAAGATGAAGTTATCGACCGACATCTGCGAGTTTGGAAAGACTCCCTCGCTGTAGAACCGGGATCTATGTGGGAAGCAGGATCTATACAGAATAATATCCGGGATCTCAATTATCTGTCTTTGGAAGATGCAACTAAATGGATAAAAAAGATTGCGCCCAACGGATACGTGGACTCATGGAGCTGGGATAACGAATATGGCCCGGTATCGCTCAACATAACCTACTGTAATACAAATAAGAAACCAATAAAATACATTAAGTTTTTCTTTTCGATATATAATGACGTAGGCGATGTAAGGGGATCTGGATCGGTGCAGGGCACCGGACCTGTTGAGGAATTTAGCTCCGGTACCTGGGATTTTGATTATACCCGAGTTTGGGTCGCCGGCGATGCTACGAGGATGAAAATTACAAAAATTATCATCACATATATGAACGGCGCGACCGCTACGCTCACCGGCAACAAAATAATATACGATTACGATTGACCCTTAACCATAATTAACCGTCGGCGGCCGCAACAAATGCGGCCGCCGGTGTGTTGTGGATTTTGGATTACAAGGTCACGGAGCTACGGGCATTTCATAAAATTTCTTAATAAGGAAATTTTTCTTTAATGCACTGTTGCCTTTTGTCGATTGTTTCGTAACTTTGCATTGCTAAATAGACCTATTGCATCCACTTCATATAGCAATTTCTCTAACAACCTAATATACTTTATATTAACAATGGCTACAATTGAAGAAGTAAAAAAAAGCCGCAAAGACGGGATCCTCAAAGACCTCGCTAAGTACGGTATCGATGGCACAACCGAGATTGTTTACAACCCCACCTACGACGAGCTCTTCGCCGACGAGACAGTCGCCACCCTCGAAGGTTTCGAGAAAGGCCAGCTCACCGAGCTTGGTGCTGTAAACGTAATGACCGGTGTGTACACCGGCCGCTCGCCCAAAGACAAATTCATCGTCATGGACGAGACATCAAAAGACACCGTATGGTGGACAACTCCCGAATACAAAAACGACAACAAGCCCGCTTCGCCCGAGGCTTGGAAAGCCGTTAAAGAGATCGCCGTTAAAGAGCTCTCCAACAAGAAGCTCTACATCGTCGACGGTTTCTGCGGCACTCACAAAGACACCCGCATGGCCGTGCGCTTCATCGTCGAGGTAGCATGGCAGGCTCACTTCGTGACCAACATGTTCATCCGCCCCACAGCCGAGGATCTCGAAAACTTCACCCCCGACTTCATCGTATTCAACGCTTCGAAAGCCACCGTGCCCAACTATAAGGAGCTCGGCCTGAACTCGGAGACAGCCGTTGTATTCAACCTCACAAGCCGCGAGCAGGTGATCATCAACACCTGGTACGGCGGCGAGATGAAGAAAGGTATGTTCTCGATGATGAACTACTACCTCCCCCTGCAGGGTATCGCCTCGATGCACTGCTCGGCCAACACCGACCTCAACGGCGAGAACACCGCTATCTTCTTCGGTCTGTCGGGTACAGGTAAGACCACCCTTTCGACCGACCCCAAGCGTCTGCTTATCGGCGACGACGAGCACGGCTGGGACGACAACGGCGTGTTCAACTTCGAAGGCGGCTGCTATGCTAAGGTTATCAACCTCGACAAGGAGTCTGAGCCCGACATCTACAACGCTATCACCCGCGACGCCCTCTTAGAAAACGTCACCGTTGACGCCGAAGGCAAGATCGACTTCGCCGACAAGAGCGTGACCGAAAACACCCGCGTGAGCTACCCCATCGACCACATCACCAACATCGTGCGCCCCATCAGCGCCGGCCCCGCAGCCAAGAACGTGATCTTCCTGAGCGCCGATGCCTTCGGCGTGCTGCCCCCCGTGTCGATCCTCACCCCCGAGCAGACCAAGTACTACTTCCTGAGCGGCTTCACCGCCAAGCTCGCCGGCACAGAGCGCGGCATCACAGAGCCCACTCCC
>CAZPKH010000021.1:0-33231 GCA_964587165.1 uncultured Muribaculaceae bacterium | reverse complement strand
TTCGGCAAAGTAGCGCCACAGCGGGGCAGCCATGAGAGCCTGCACGAAATCGCCTGCACGGAGCATCCGGAGCACCTCTTGGCGCGAGCGCAGGTGTACCTCGATATCCTCGGTGGCATCGAGATGCTGTGTGCCTGTGAGTTCGACCCCCTCGGCCAGGAAGCAGTGTGTCAGGTTGGTGGAAGTGGATGAGTTGGGACTGAGCACCATCAGTTCGCGCCATCGGCCGCCGGTGTAGCCAGTCTCCTCGGCAAGCTCGCGGCGGGCAGCTTCTTCGGGCGTCTCGCCCTCTTCTACCACGCCGGCACACAGCTCGAAGCTCACCCGTCGCAGCCCGTGGCGGTACTGGCGTACGAGCACAAACTGTCCGTCAGCTGTTATGGCTATGGTATTGACCCACGTAGGGTATTCAAGCACATAATATTCCGGATTCATGCTGCCGTCGGGGAGGCGCACGGTGTCGCGGCGCACCGTGAGCCACGGGCGCCGGAAAAGATATTCGCTCTGCTCCACGCTCCAGAGCATCTGCCTGTCGGGGCGCATACTCGTCAGAGGGCTTTGCGCAGCTCGTCGGCTGACATGGTTATCTCGAAAGACTCACCGCCGGGAGCGGCATACTCGTAGGTGAGGTTCATTCCGGCCTCGGCAAACTCTTTGAGTATCCCTTCGTCTTTCAGTCCGTCGATCACCCGGGCACGGGTAGCAGCGGGGTCGGCTTTCAGCGCCTGCACGTCGTAGTCGGAGATTTTGTAGGTGTAAATCACGGTGTTGCCGTCGACGGCTGCCGATGCAAGTACGGCCCCGTCGAGGTCTATCGGGCAGGAGGCGTTGATGGATTCGATCTCCTGTATCAGGGCTTTGCGCTGATCGTAGGATGTAGTGGCCTCGGCTTCGATCGACTCTCCGTGTTTTGAGGTGCTCGCACCCGAGCATCCGGCTATGGCGGCTGCCAGCATAGCCGCGGCAGCAAGTTTGATGAGTTTCATGAGCTTTTAGTTTTCTAAGAGCCTGTCCCATAATAAATGTAAAATACTGAGTCGCATATTTTGAGTCTTATTATACCCTTCAGCGAAGGAGCGTAGCGGTGCTACTTGACTGAGTGGAAGGGAATAAGAAGGCCAAAAGATGCGAGACGAAGAAACATTTTCTTGATGTTCAGGCTTGGTTAAAAGTTTATTCATTTAATGCTTTTTGCCATATCCCACAAGAAAGTTACCTCTGCCTCGGTCTCTCATTGTCCTATTCTGCTGAGTTCTGCGGTCGTGTACATCCAGTACACTCCCTGATCGCTCAACAGAATAGCCTCAAAGATAGACCGCTCAGTATTTGACATTTATTATGGGACTGGCTCTAAGAAGCAAATGTAGAGTTTTTTCGCGACACGAACAAACGCCGCCCGCCTATTGTTTCTAATAAAAAGAATCAATATCAACACTCTCCTTATGCGGGAGGGTTTACCTCGAAAAAACACCTGGTTATGGGAACTAAAAAATTTATCTTCTCTCTGATCGCGGCATTTGCTTCGATCGCGGCTTTTTCTGCCTCGGCACAGACATCGGTGATGCGCTACAATATAGTCTATAAATGGGGATTCATCGAGAAGGTAGCCGGCCATGGCACCGTGCGCCTCGCGATGAACGGCAACCAGCTTCACGCTACCCTCGACGGACACTCGATACCCTGGGGCGGACGGCTCTATTCGGTGGCCGATACTCTTGTGACTTCGTTCACGCAGTCGGGCAATTCGTTTGTGCAGAATGTGTCGTATCGCAACGGTTGGTACACCAAGCCTGAAGCAGGAGCACCGACTGCCGATCTTTTAGCTTCGCCGGCCAACTACCGCACTATCAACGGCAAAGGTACGCTCGATGCAAGCGATGCAACGATGGAGGCTGTGACGATAACGTGCGATATGCTCGGGTTCTTCCATCTGGCCCAGGTGATCAATTTCGACGCTCTCAAGCCCGGGAGCACACTTACAGTGCCGATACATTACACCAACGGAAATTCAGAGCAGGTGCGCATCACCTACAACGGTACTCTTGAGCGCCCCACAGGCAAAGCCTACGATGTGGTGTTCAACTACTCCTACCGCGGACAGCTGTCGGGCTATCCGGTGCAGACTGTAGTCGATGCCGACAGCCGCGTGGTGCTCAGTGCCGCCTCGCATCTGCTGATAGGCGACCTGGAGATGGTATACGTGCCGTAAGCCGGTTTGCTATTTCGGCCGACAATCGTTATCTTTGCTGACGTTTCAACTGAAAAATTACTGTTATAATAAACTCGTATGGCTAAAAAGGTTCAATTCGGATCGCGCATCGGTCTGATAGCGGCCACCGTGGGCTCGGCAGTAGGCTTGGGCAATGTGTGGCGCTTCCCGGCCGAGACGCAGACCAACGGAGGTGCTGCCTTTCTGCTGATCTACATACTCTGTGTATTCATACTCGGTATACCGGTGATGGTGGCCGAGTTTTCGCTCGGGCGCGGCGGCGGTTCGGATGCCGTTGGGTCGCTCAAGAATGTGGGAGCGGCCAAGCCGTGGTGGGGCATAGGTATACTCGCTCTGCTGGCCAGCTACCTGATACTTTCGTTCTATATGGTTGTGGCCGGATGGACGTTTGAGTATCTTTGGCAGTCGATCACCGGGCATCTCTACGATGCGGTGCGGGGTGAATCGACACTCAACGGTACGTTTGCAGCCCACATGCGCGAGTTTATCTGCGAGCCGTGGAATCCGCTTATCAACACATACGTGATGATCCTGATCAATATCATCGTGCTGGCGCGCGGAGTGCAGAAAGGTATCGAGAAGATGTCGAATGTGCTTATGCCGCTGCTCTTTGTGCTTCTGCTTGTGTTTGTGGGCGTTGCCCTGACACTCCCTCAGGCAGGCGAGGGCCTTCGTTTCTTCTTCCATCCCGATTTCTCGAAGATCACTCCCTCGGTGGCTCTCAATGCCTTGGGTCAGGCATTCTTCTCGCTCTCGCTCGGTATGGGTATTCTGATCACCTACGCTTCCTACTTCCCTAAAAATACAAAGCTGGTGCAGACTTCGGTCACGGTGTCGCTGCTCGATATGCTGGTGGCTGTGATGATGGGTATGATAATCTTCCCGGCCGTGATGTCGTTCGGCCTTCAGGGCGAAGGTCTCGAAGGCGCGACTCTGGTGTTCGTGACTCTCCCGGAGGTATTCTCGATGATGCCTGCCACACAGCTGTGGTCGGTGCTCTTCTTCCTGCTTCTGCTTGTGGCGGCTCTCACATCGACAATATCGCTTGCCGAGGTATCGGTGAGATTCCTTCAGGATCGGTTCGGCATGGGACGCCTCAAAGCATGCCTTGTGGTGCTTCTGCCGCTCTTTGTCCTCAGCTCGGTATGCTCGCTCTCGCAAGGTGTGCTGTCAGACGTCAGGGTGCTGGGCTACACGATATTTGACGGTCTCGATATGTTTGCCACCAATATTCTTCTCCCTGTCGGGTCGTTCCTGCTCTGCGTATATATGGGGTGGTTTGCTCCGAAATGGCTGCTGCCGGCTCAGATCACCAACGAGGGCACGCTTCGTGGCCGCACGGTATCGCTGCTTGTTTTCCTTATCAAATATGTTGCCCCGGTGCTTATCCTGGCGGTGCTCGTGTGGCCGTTTGTTAAATGATAGATAATGACTGAAGTTAAGAAAAATACAGGCCGAGCGCAGTTTGCCACCCGTCTGGGAGTGATTGCTGCTACAGTGGGGTCGTCGGTAGGGCTCGGCAATATATGGAGATTCCCTTACGAAGCCGGTTCACACGGCGGCGGTGCTTTCCTGATATGCTACTTGGGGTTCATTCTGCTCCTTGGCATACCGGTGATATGTGCCGAATTTATCATGGGCCGCGGATCCCGCTCAAATATTTTCGGAGCGTTCAAGAAGTACAGCCCCAACGGGTACTGGCACTATACCGGCTATATCGGCATCATCGCATCGAGCATGATACTGAGCTTCTACTCGGTAGTGGCCGGGTGGATAATGGAGTACTGTCTGGCTTCGGCCACGGGCTCGCTCGATCCGCTGGGGGCTGACTATCACGCTCAGTTTGAACTTTTCACTTCCGGCAACTGGCGCCCTGTGCTCTGGACTTTAATATTTCTTGGTGTAAACTTCGCTGTGCTCCGCGGAGGTGTCACCAAAGGTATAGAGCGTGTGAGCAACATTCTGATGCCGTGCCTGTTTGTGATTCTGCTGGCCTTCTGTATCAACTCGCTTCTGCTCCCCGGTGCTTCCGAGGGTTTGAAGTTCTTCTTCCATCCCGACTTCTCGAAAATCGACAGCTCAACTCTCATCGGGGCTATGGGTCAGGCTTTCTTCTCGCTCAGTATCGGTCTGGGCACGATGATGACCTACGCTTCGTATTTCAATAAGCGCACACCGCTGCTTCGCACGGCCGGAGTGATTGCCGGCCTCGACACTCTCGTTGCGGTGCTTTCGGCTGTCATCATATTCCCGGCTGTATTCTCGTTTGATATGTCGCCCACAGCCGGCCCGAAGCTCGTATTCGAAGTGCTTCCGGCTATATTCCATCAGATGCCCGGTGGAGCCGTATGGTCCACGCTTTTCTTCTTCCTGCTCTTTATGGCATCGCTCACATCCACGATTTCGATGAGTGAGATTTCAATCGCTTTCTTGCAGGAGGAGAAAGGTATGTCGCGCCACAAGGCTACGGCTGTGAGCACCGGGGTTGTGACGGTGTTTGCATTGCTCTGCGCGCTGAGCTTCGGATGCCTGAGCGATATTAAGATCTTCGATCTTAATATTTTCAACCTGTTCGACTACGTCGCCTCCAATCTGCTGCTCCCTATCGGCGGACTGCTGATAGCAATTTTCGTTGGGTGGCGATTGTCGCCCGCAGTGTGCCGCGGCCAGATGCTTCAGCCCGGCGACGGTGCTGTGCGGCAGACACTTGTGTCGATTGTTATGCTGCTTGTTAAGTGGGTCGCTCCGGCATGTATTATTATTGTACTCCTAAACTCTATCGGTGTGTTTTAGAAATTTTAACACTATCAGGCTTGACAAGCGGCCTTAAATGTTGTACCTTTGCAGTCGCAAAACAGATCGCGGGGTGGAGCAGTGGTAGCTCGTTGGGCTCATAACCCAAAGGTCGTTGGTTCGAATCCAGCCCCCGCCACCATTCAGACAGATTGCCGCCCTCCGAGGGTGGCAATTTTTTTTACACGCATATACTATAGCACGAATATACTGAAACATTATGACTGAGAAAGAGAAGATGCTCCGCGGCGAGCTCTACGATGCCAACGGCGACGCCTCGCTGATAGCCGAACGCAAGGCATGCAAGGCGATACTGCACCAGATCAATGCTCTCTCGCCGCTCGACGACGACAAGCGGTACGAGCTTTTCGAACGTCTGATAGGCTCGCATAAGGGCCCGTTTATCATCGAGTCGCCGTTTCACTGCGACTACGGCTATAATATCGAGCTGGGCGAAAACTTCTACATGAATGTGAATTGCGTGATACTCGATGGCGGTAAGGTGACATTCGGCGACAATGTATTCGTGGCTCCCGGATGCGGATTCTATACCGCCGGTCATCCGTTTGATGTGGCTCAGCGAAATGCCGGTATCGAGTATGCCAAGCCTATACGTGTGGGCGACAATGTGTGGATAGGTGGCAACGTGGTAGTGCTCCCCGGTGTGACGATCGGCGATAATTGTGTGATCGGTGCCGGGAGCGTCGTGTGCAAGGATATTCCTTCAAATTCGCTCGCCGTGGGCAATCCCTGCCACGTGGTGAGAAAGATCTGATCCTATAAACGCGGCCTGCGCGGGTGTCGGCTTTTTCTCTTGGCGGCCGATCCGTCGCGGAGCTTCAGGCCGTTGTACGCCTTTTTCAGCTGTTTCGCGGTGACTTCACGACCGGGAGAGATCGGACGGCCCGGCTGCTGCAGGTTGTGCGATATAAGCCATTCGTAGAAATACGGCATATAGAGAATACGCTCGTGCTGGCGGTGATCCAGGCCGTTCACTTTGCTGTATATCACCCTTGTGGAGTCCTGTTGTCTGATTGCCGCGACCATTTCGTCGGTTCGACGTATTGCCTCTTCGCGATCGTCGGTGCCTCGGATGATCCAGAGCGGAAGCTCGCTCAGTCCGGTCACATCACCTTTTGTAGCTCCGCCGGACAATATTATGGCGGCTGCGATTCTATCGGGGTAGGCCGCCGCGAGATCGGCCACGCCGTTGCCTCCCATGCTCATCCCTATTGCTGATATCCGGTTTGTGTCGACACGGCACTTGCCTGCGACATGCTCCGCCACTCTCATCACCCTCTCCGCATCCCAACGCGGATCAACACATTGTGGAGCCACGACATAAGCGTCGATGCCCATGCCTGATTCGAGGGCATCTATCGTGCCGAAATAATCCACACTCTGCAGGTCGGCGCCACACGCGCTGCGGCTGTGCAGGGCGATGATAAGCGGCAGCGGGCCAGTGGTGTCGGCAGGCGTGTAGAGAATGTAATTGTATCCACCCTCCACTTCGCCGATATGTGAGCTCACGCCGCTTTGAGCCCGGAGGTTCAAGCAGCCCAGAAGCAAGCATACGATCGGTAAGGTGAATCGTATCAAAAGTTTAATTTTGGGGAATGATGGGTAATAAAGCTCACACCGGGAGCACGATCATCGGTATGTCGGTGTGGAAGAGCAGACGGTGAGCCAGCCCGGGGTTGAAGAGGCGCGAGAATATATTGCGCTTGCGGTTCGGGATGGCTATCATGTCGATGTGCCGCTGCTTTTCGATCGTCTGAAACTCGACTTCAAGATCGTTGGTAGTCACATCGACTGCTTCAAATTTGAATCTCGGCATATTTTTGGTGCAGTACTCTATCAGGCCGCCCGTTATCTGACTTGCGTCGGCAGGTGTTTTCTTTGACGGTACTTTCAGCAGCGTGACCCGGAATGTTGCTTTAGGGAATAGCGAGTAGAGCATATCGAGGGCCAGCAGATCGCTCTGGCCGTAGTTGCAGCAAAACAGTATATGGCTGTCGGAGCCGGTCTGAGCGGCGGCTGCCGCTTCCGGGACGGTAAGTATGGGCGTGCGGCAGGTGTCGAGCACTTCGGCTGTCACCGACCCCATCATGTCGCGCTCTTTGGCGTCGGCACCTCGCGTGCCCATCACGATGATGCGCGGTTTCAACTCTTTAGCCAGAATATTGATTGCCTCTTCGGGCACATCGTCGATCAGCTCCGTGTCGAATCTCACCGGCGGCAGCTCGCCGCGAGCTATGCGTTGGCGCACAGTCGTTGCATAAGCCTCAAGCTGCTTGTGGGCAGTCTCTTCGACCGATAGCCGGGCTTCGTCGTCGCTTACGGTCTCAAGATCGAAGTCCATACTGTCGGTGAGTGGAAATCCTGTGGCGTATGTGGGTGAGATATAGGAGTGCATCATCAGTATCTCCGCGCCTACGGCCGATGCGTAGGCAAATGCCGTGGCGACCGCCGCATCTGAATGTGATGAGAAATCTACCGGCACAAGCACTTTCCGTGCTCCCGACGGCTCGGAGCCGGCTGCCGGCTGCGGGTTGTCGTCGAGATCCACGCCGCTCTCTATGATGCGTAGAGCTTTGGGCAGGTCGGCTTCGTGGATGCGCACCCTCACGCCCGACGATACGACGGGCTGCACGAGGTTTACATTCTGCAGGGCTACCCGGATACCTTCGTGCTCAAGGACGGATTTTAGGATAGTGGCTTTCTCAAAGGTATGGATCGCGATTGTGATAAGGCGGTCTTCGGCCATGGTAAGAAAAGGTGAATGGTGGTAGAATATTCCCTATATGCCGTGATGTGTGACGGTCGGCCTGATGAATGGGGAAGAGGGGAGGAGAGAGGAGGATGAGCTTTTTTCAGGGATCAGGGGGTGCTTACGCCTGCTCCTCTTTTTCTTTCTTTTCGTTGAGTATCTCGAGAGCCATGTCGTAGATGGTGGTGTCGTCGAGCACAACTATACCGCCGTCGGGGCCGGGCTCGATGTGAACGCCAACATTCTTGCCGAACTCGTAGTTGCTACCACCGAAATAATTGCGGACGGTCTGCACAGTGGTGTTGAGCTTATCGGCGATAGCGTGCATCGAGCCATCGGGGAGGCTGTCTTTGAGACGTCTCAAGTCGTTGAAAGTGATAGTTTTAGTCATCTTGATATAGTTAAGGGATTAAACAATCGGTAAAAGATTTTTGCTAAAGTATTAATATTTTTTGATATGCGCAAGTTTTTTGCATTTTTTTTGAGAAATAAAAATACTTGCTCAATTTATCTCCGTTTTATAATTAATAATGTGTACCTTTGCTGCCGAGCAACAACAGTACTGACTCAATGGATACCCCTGATAAACAGAATCTGCTCGACCGGCGCTACCTGCGTATGGCGAGCATCTGGGCCGAAAACTCCTACTGCGAGCGCCGCAAGGTGGGCGCCCTGATAGTGAAGGGCTCGATGATAATTTCCGACGGATTCAACGGCACTCCGTCGGGGTTTGAGAATGTGTGTGAGGACGATAACGGCCTCACCAAGCCGTATGTGCTTCATGCCGAGGCAAACGCAATAACGAAGGTGGCGCGCAGCAATAATTCGTCGGACGGCGCCACGCTCTATGTCACGGCTTCACCGTGTCTGGAGTGCGCCAAGCTGATCATACAGGCAGGCATACACCGCGTGGTCTACAATCAGGAGTACCGCCTCACCGATGGTATCGACCTGCTCCGGCGCGCGGGTGTCGAGACTGTACATATCGCTGATATTGAGAGATGAAATAGGATATAATATTGAATCTATTAACTTTTTAACCACCCCTGGACAGCAAGAAATCATTCTTTAGACTCGGAGTTTAGCATTTCTTGCGGGACAGGCTATAAATGAATAAGTTGAAAAACAAGAATATAGCCCCCTGGATTCCGCTGATGCTGGCGGTAGCCCTGGTAGTCGGTGTATTCATCGGGCGCGGCACCTCCGGCAGCGGCAGCTCTCGCGCCGGGGCCGACAAGCTTTCGACCATCATGTCGTATATCGACGCAGAGTATGTAGACGAGGTTGACCTCGACTCGCTCCTTGAGTCGGTCTACCCCGAGCTGCTGTCGAGCCTTGACCCTCACTCGGTGTATATTCCGGCATCTGACCTGACGGCTGTCAACGACGAGCTCGAAGGCTCGTTCAGCGGTATAGGCATATCGTTCAATATGATGACCGATACGATCACAGTCATCGAGATAATCTCCGGCGGCCCGGCCGAGTCGGTGGGGCTGATGCCCGGCGACCGTATTATATCGATCAACGATACCGTGGTGGCCGGACAGAAATGGTCGAACGAGAAGGTGATCTCACACCTGCGCGGCCCCGCCGGCACAAAGGTGAAGGTCGGCGTGGAGCGTTCCACCTCCTCGGAGTTGCTGCCGTTTGAGATCACACGCGGCGATGTGCCCGTCAACTCTGTCGATGCCGCCTACATGTTAGCCCCCGGCGTAGGGTATATACGCGTGAATAAATTCGGCAAGAATACGTTCGAGGAGTTTTTCACCGGTATAATGACCCTTAAGGCGGATGGGGCCGAGCAGCTGGTGGTCGACCTGCGCGGCAACGGCGGCGGATTTATGGAGATGGCTATCCTGATGGCCAACGAGTTTCTGGAGCGCGATGCGCCGATTGTATCGACCAAAGGACGAGTGGCCAATTCGTCGTCGGCCTCCTCGGCCGACGGTTCGGGAGCCTTTCAGGATATAGGCCTTGTGGTGCTGATGGATGAATATTCGGCTTCGGCATCGGAGATATTCGCCGGCGCGATTCAGGACAACGACCGCGGTCTGGTGATAGGCCGGCGCTCATTCGGCAAAGGACTGGTGCAACGCCAGTTCGACCTCCCCGACAATTCGGCTATTCGCCTGACGGTGGCGCGCTACTACACCCCCTCCGGACGATCAATACAGAAACGATACGAGCCCGGCAGCCTGCAGGCTTATCAGGAGGATCTGATCGACCGCTACGACCGCGGCGAGCTCTTCTCGGAGGACTCCGTGAAGCTCGACAAATCGATCACCTTCTACACCCGCACTCGACGCCCGGTATACGGCGGAGGCGGCATCATGCCCGATGTGTTTGTGCCCGAGGACACCACGGCCGTCACCTCGTGGTATGCACAGGTGGTGAACGGCGGCACCCTCCAGAAATATGCTTTCGACTACTTCAGCCGTCACCGCCGGGAGCTGTCGCAGGCCGGCAGCGTAGATCAGCTGCTGGGGCGCCTTCCCGCCGACGATGCTCTGCTGAGCGATTTCGCCGCATACGCCGAGCGTGCCGGAGTGCCGCAGCGATGGTACTACATAAACATTTCGAAGCCGCTGGTTGTTAATCAACTGAAAGCTCTGATAGCGCGCAACGCTCTCGGTGTCGGGGCATACTATGAGGTGTCAAACCGCCGCGACCCGATGGTCAGCAGTGCCATGGAGCAGATAAGATCCGGCCGTACAGCCTTCCCTATAAAATGATGCCGATGAAAAAAGATGAAATACGGCGTGCCATCCGTGCACGCAAAAGCCTACTCTCCGATGCCGAACGGCGCGATGCCGCCGAGCGCGTCTTTGCCATACTCGAAAATTCCGCCGCATTCCTGCTGGCCGAGAATATATTGATGTACCACTCTCTGCCCGACGAGCTCTCGACTCTCGCCTTCATCGAGAAGTGGCACGACCGTAAGCACTTCTTCCTGCCGCGCGTCAACGGTGTAAATCTCGATATACTGCCCTACGACCGCTCGCGGCTGCATCTGGGAGCTTTCCAGATCGAGGAGCCGGATGGCGACGATACCGTGTCGATCGATGCTATCGATATGGTGGTGGTGCCCGCCGTGGCTTACGACCGCTCCGGCAATCGCGTGGGGCGTGGCAAAGGGTACTACGACCGTATGCTCGGCGACTGCACGGCCACCAAGATAGGCGTGGGTTACGGTTTTCAGCTCGTCGACGAGATAGATGCCGAACCTCACGATGTGCGTGTCGATGTGGTGATCACAGATACGGACTATATAGTGGTGCGCCGGCGCTGATCGCTTCGGAAGCATCCGTTTCTGTCGCCATGCGGCGCACTCCTCTTTCCCGCAAACCAATCATACACTGACGCATAATGCTCATAAAACACGATACACCGCTTGCCGACGTAGCTATAGCCGACCCGTCGATACTTATGGCGTTGAGCCGTCTGGGTATCGCACCCGGTCTTGGCGAAGCTACCGCGCAGACGGCTGCCGAGCGGGTAGGCCTTGATGTGGATCTGCTGCTGGCGATACTCAATACGTTTGTCAATACCGACTACTTCCCGGAGCACACCCTGCGCCTTGCCGACCCGGCACAGTTGGTCAATTACCTGACTCTCACCGATAGTTTCTATACCCGCTTCCAACTGCCCAACATCGAAAGACACTTTCAGGCTCTGATGCGCAGCGACCGTGCCCCCGGGTCGGGAAATCTGGAGCGTCTGAAGGCTTTTTACGATCAAGCTGCCACGACTCTTTGCCAACGCATCGACGAGGATCTCACACAGCTGTTTCCGGCAGTGATAGCCGGGTCGCCCGATTGCATGGCCCTGTCGGATGAAGCCGACCCGGCAGAGCTTTTTGAGGATCTTCTCACCATGCTCATCACGCATCTGCACGCTGAGTGCGATCCGAATCTTTGCTATGCCGTGATTGTTGCCGTCGATGCTCTCGCGGCCGACCTGCGGCGCACCGACCGTCTGCGCCGGCGCGTGCTGCTGCCCGTCTGCCAAAAAATCGCTGCCGGATGAGCGTTCGGTCGACACTCCGCGTTCTCATTGCCGACGCCGACACCCTCCGCGCTGCCGGTCTGCGGTATTTCATCCGCGAGTATTTCGGGGTCGATGCCCGCATATGCGGAGCGGCTGTCGACAGCTCGGATTTCGATATTGTATTCGCTACCCCGGAAGCTCTTGTGGCATCGACCGACGTGCTTATGCCGCGTGCGGCGTCGGTTGTGATAGTGGGTAGTGTGGCGTCGGGCTCTTGCGGCCATTTCCGCCGGATAGATCCACAGGCCGAACCCGAAATGCTGATAGAAGCTGTAGGAAGCGCCCTCGGAGCCGCCGACAGCAACGCTCACGACGACCCGCGCCTGTCGCAGCGCGAGACCGAAGTGCTTCAGCTTGTGGCTACCGGGCTGTCGAACAAAGAGATAGCCTCCCGACTGAACATCAGTCTCAACACCGTGCTCACTCACTGCAAGAACATATCCTCAAAATTGGGTATCCGCTCCCGATCGGGACTCACCGTCTATGCCCTGATGCGCGGAGTCGTGCCATCAAACGAACTATGATCTCAGTAAACAATCTATCGGTCGAGTTTTCAGCCCGACCGCTCTTTGATAATATAAACTATGTGATAAATCCGCGCGACCGCATAGCCCTTGTGGGCAAAAACGGCGCAGGTAAGTCGACAATGCTCAAGATCATCGCCGGGCTGCAGCGCCCCACATCGGGGTCGGTGGCCGTGCCCGACGGTGTGACAATCGGCTATCTGCCGCAGCAGATGGAGATAAGCGACTCGCTTTCGGTGGCCGACGAGGCTCGCAAGGCTTTCGCCCATATCGATGCGATGCACCGCAAGCTCGACGAGCTCAATGCGCGTCTGGCCGAGTCGACCGACTACGACTCGCCGGCCTACGCTGCTCTGATAGAGCGTATAGCCGACATGACCGAGCATCTCGCCATACTCGACTCCGACAACAAGGAAGCCGAGCTTGAGAAGACTCTCGTAGGCCTCGGATTCGAGCGTAAGGATTTCGACCGCCCCACATCCGAATTTTCGGGCGGCTGGCGCATGCGTATAGAGCTTGCCAAGATTCTGATCCGGCGTCCGGATGTGCTGCTGCTCGACGAGCCTACCAACCACCTCGATATAGAGTCGATACAATGGCTTGAGCGGTTTCTCATTTCATCGGGCAGCGCCGTGGTGCTGGTGAGCCATGACCGTGCGTTCATCGACAATGTGACCACGCGCACCATCGAGATCTCACTGGGCAAGATATACGACTATGCCGTGAACTACTCGCGCTACGTTGAGCTTCGTGCCGAGCGGCTCGCGCAGCAGATGCGCGCCTATCAGAACCAGCAGAAGCAGATACACGACACCGAGGAGTTTATCGAGCGCTTCAGATACAAGGCCACCAAGAGCGTGCAGGTGCAGAGCCGCATCAAGCAGCTGGCCAAGATCGAGCGCATAGAGGTCGATGAGGTCGATACCTCACACCTCAGCCTGAGATTTCCGCCCGCTCCACGCTCGGGCGACTACCCCGTGGTGGCCGACGATCTCGGCAAGGCTTACGGCGACCATCAGGTGTTCGACCATGCCACATTCACCATCAAGCGCGGCGAGAAGGTAGCCTTCGTGGGCAAAAACGGGGAGGGTAAATCTACGCTCGTGAAGTGTATCATGGGCGAGATACCTTACACCGGAGAGCTCCGCGTGGGGCATAATGTGAAGATAGGATATTTCGCGCAGAACCAGGCGCAGCTGCTTGACGGCGAGCTGACGGTGTTTGACACCATCGACCGTGTGGCCGTAGGCGACATCCGCACCAAACTGCGCGACCTACTCGGAGCATTCATGTTTGGCGGCGAGGCTTCCGACAAGAAAGTCAAGGTGCTGTCGGGTGGCGAAAAGACACGTCTGGCAATGATACGGCTGCTGCTCGAACCGGTCAATCTGCTGATACTCGACGAGCCTACCAACCACCTGGATATGCGCACGAAGGATATTCTCAAGCAGGCTATCAAGGATTTCGACGGTACGGTCATCGTGGTGAGTCACGACCGCGATTTCCTCGACGGACTCGTCGACAAGGTGTACGAGTTTGGCGGAGGACGCGTACGCGAGAATTTAGGCGGTATCTACGACTTCCTTGCCAAAAAGAATATCGACAATCTCGCCGAGCTTGAGCGGCGCACTTCGGCTCCGCCTGCATCGCCTCAGCCCTCGAAAGCGGCTTCCAAGCCCGCCGAGGCCGAGCCGCAGCAATCGGCTGCACGCATCAGCTACCGCGAGCAGAAGGAGCGCGACCGCATGATCAAGCAGGCGCGCCGTCGAGTGCAGGATGCCGAAGCCGAAATATCCCGGCTCGAAGAGGAAATTGCCGCTATCGAGACCCTCCTTGCCGACGGCGCTACCGCGGCTCCGCAGCAGAAGGATGGGGAGAGCATCTACGATACTCACGCTCGCCTGACACGCGCTCTGGAGACAGCCATGTCGGTGTGGGAGCTTGCGTCGACCGAAGCCGACGAGCTTGCCGAGCGGTTCGGCACCCATTGACTAGTAAGTACCTAAACAGCGGAGGCCGGCGCCCTGAAGCACCGGCCTCCGTTATTTAGGAGTATATTGTGATTATTTTACCACTACTTTGGTAGCTACACCGTCGACATTGACGATATACATGCCGGCAGGCACTGCGAGCGAAGATGCTGCGCGGCCGTCGAGTGCATAGACAGTGGCGTTGGTGTATTCGCCTTCGATCACGATGTGACCCTCGGCGCCGAATACGCGGGCTGCGGCACCGGCTGCTACGTTGTCGATAGCCGGATCCTCTTTGCCTACCATGGCCTTGTTGCCGATCACTACGTATGCGCCGGGAGCGAGAGTCACGTCGCCGGTAGCGGCATTGAAGGTAGGATCGGTCTCAAAGCTCTTCGAGAGAATCTTGTATGCATCGTTGCTTGTCTGCTTGAAGGTGGCTTTGGCGGTGAGGTTTGCCAGAGTGGGGTTGATCACGCAGATCAGCTCTTTGTCGCCGTTTGACACGTTGATGAATCGGCCGTTGGCCCATGCCGAAGTGGTGAGCTTGGCGCTGTATGTGCACCCCTGTGCGAACAGATCGGGGTTGTTCTTACGGATGTGGAGCAGCTCGCGGTACGACTCCATGAGGCCTGCGCGGTCGGGATCGTTGAGGTAGTTCCATACCACGATTTTGGGATCGGTGTTGTTGCCGCCGTTGGCATCTTTGGTCGACTCGTCGTCGCCGAGCTCACCGAACTGCCAGATCATGTGCGCGCCGGGAGGCAGGATGATCTGAGCGGCCAGCGAACCGCAGCGGCGCATCTCGACAGGCAGGTTGCCTTTCACGCCGGATACACCCCATTTGTTCTGCTTGTAGGCCACGCGCTCTTCGTCGTGGCTCTCGGCGTAGCTCACTGTCGAGCCCCATGTGCGGGAGTCGGAGGGAGCATAGAAGCGGGCGGTGTTGGAGTCGGAAGAGTAGCCCATGGCAAACTGGCATGAGGCGTTGTTGATGTTAGCCCAGTTGAGCGAGCCGTTGGCTGCCATCTCGTTCTCTTCCTGCGCGCCGGCAAGGTTCTCGTTGATGGAGTAAGCGTTGGGGTTGATCGAGCGGATAGTCTCGGTGAGGGCTTTCATGCGAGCCACACGCGATGCGTTGTATTTGTTGGTATTGGCGTCGCTTGCATTGCCGCCGTAGCTTTCGTTGTCGCCGAGGCCTTTCACCAGGTCGAAGCGGAAGCCGTCCACCTTATAGGCGGTCATCCAGTAGCGTATCATGTCGTGCCACTGCTGCTGCACCAGGAGGTTGTCCTGATTCCAGTCGTTGAGCACTGAGTAAGCGTGGGGAGCGCGGGCGTTGTAGAAGGGGTTGGAGTTGGTGGGGTACATCTGATACCAGGGGTGCAGACCGTCCGACTGGTTGAACACCACGTCGAGTATCACGGCCAGGCCGGCCTGGTGGCATTTGTCGATAAACTCGCGGTAGTCGTCGGGCGAACCGTAAGCCTTATCGGGAGCGAAGTAGAAGTTGGTGTTGTAGCCCCATGAGTTGTTGCCGTTAAACTCCTGGATAGGCATCAGCTCTACGGCGGTTACGCCGAGGTTCTGCAGGTAGGGGATCTTCTCCATGGCTTTGCGGAGTGTACCGTCGCCGAGTGCTTTGCCGTCGGTGCCGGTGAAGTCGCGTATCAGCAGCTCGTATACCATGAGCTGGTCAGCAGGCACGGGGGTGAAATCTTTCACCTGCCAGTCGTAGTTGTCGCGTGTGCCTTTGTATACGGCGAGCATTACGTTGCCTTCCACTTCCTGCGGATATTTGATCAGGCCGGGGTATGTGCCGTCGGCGAGCCACTTGTCGCTGTAGGGGTCGAGCACCAAGCGTGCGTAGGGGTCGCCTACCTGGATGGTCTCGTCGATGAGATAGTAGTATACATATTCGGTGTCGGGATCGAGGCCGCTTACGGTGATCCAGAAGTAGCGGATGCCGTTGATGTCGGTATAGTTCATCACGTTTTTGGCCTTAGCCTTGTAGCCGTCCCATGAGGGGATGATCATTGCGTTGACCTTGCCGGGGGCAGCGATACAGAATGTCACGTCGCCGTTAGCCTCGGCATTTGCACCCATCTTGGGTGTGCCGCCGGGGTAAGCCTTAGCCTTAGAGTTGGGCGGGTAGCATACGGAGAGAGTCTGTGTAGCGATGGTCGACGATCCGTTTTTCTTGGCCACGGCTATTACGTCGTATGAGTCGCCCTCGGGGAATGTGTAGGTTGTTACGAGCTCCTTGCCATTGTCGAGCGAGGCGATGGGTGTGCCGTCGGTCGAGCCTATATAGATTGATATAGAGGCGTCGGCAGTAGTGCGTGCAGTGAATTTCACTGTCGATGTCTCCGAGTTGAGCACCAGCGGGCTGTCGGATGTGAACTCCATCTGGAAGCCGCCCTCGAGCACGTTGACGAAAATGTCGCCGCCGGTGGCAGTTTTACCTTCTTTCGATGCAGTGGCATTGCGGAACACGAAGCAGAGCTGCTCGATATGCTCGTCGGGGTCGGTGATGCCGTAGTATGTGCGGAGGTCGCCCATTTCGAGCTGCCATACGTCGACATCCACATATTTCAGTGCATACTTCGGATCATTGTCTTTCCACTCGGGAGCATAAGCCCAGGAGCCGTTGCTTTTGTTGGTGATCACGCCGGTGTGGGCGTAGATGGTCTGCGCCGCTGTAGAGCCTTTCAGACCTTTGTTGCCGAGGTTAGGATGATAAGTGATAACTACGTTCTCCGAATCCTCCTGCAGAGGCGCGGGCGAAGTTGTCACTATATCCTGAGCCGAAACTGCTGTTGCTGAGGCAACAAACATGGCAAGGATAAGTGAGTAAAGTTTCTTCATGAGATATAAGAAAATATTAAGTGAGTTTCTACGGTGATTCAGGTAAGTATTCCTTGATTTAACCATGCAAAATTAATGCATTACTCGTAGTTGAAGCCTTTGATTCTGTTAAATCTTCTTAACATTTAGGTTAGGATAATCTAAACTGCTTAAATTCGCGGCATGGACGCTGAATTACCTCTTGAATATGTGATGCGCCGTGAGCTCACGGCCGCCGACTGCAACGCTCAGTTTGAACTGCCTCTGCCGGCATTGGTGCAGATGCTCGTCGAAGCAGCTACCGACCACGCCAACCGCATCGGCGTGGGGTACGACCGTCTGGCTGCCGACGGCCACGCTTGGGTGCTGATGCGTCTCACTCTAGGGATCGGCCGTATGCCGCGCGTGGGCGAGACTTTCGAGATCGCCACATGGGTCGACAGCTTCACACGTCGGTTTTCGACGCGCGATTTTGCCTTAAGCGTAGACGGCGAGCAGATTTGCCGGGCCCGCTCGGTGTGGGGAGTGATCAATTCGAAGGATCGCACTCCGGCCACTCTCGAGGGTCTGGAGGTGCTCGAGAGTCTGGCCCGACCGGTTCCGGAGAGCCCGACGGCTTGCCGCCGGGTGCGTCCGGCCGACTTCGCCGAGCCTACCGCCACGACGGCTTATCGCGTAGTCGTGTCCGACATCGACACCAACCGCCATCTCACCTCGGCGCGGTATATATCGCTGATGCTCGATATGTGGACGCTGGACGATTTCGACCGCCGCCGCATCACACAGTTTGAAGTGTCGTTCGGCCGCGAGGCCCGCTATGGCGACGATTTGACGGTGGAACGCCGCGATTTCGACGCCGATACATCGGTGTGCCGCTTGGTTATGGCTTCGGATAAGTCGCCTCTCGCCACTGCCTCGATAGCGTTCAGAGAGCGCTCCTGATCGCTAATTGTCTTGCTGAGTGTCGGTGGAGGGGAGCGATTTGGAGGCTTTGGCTCCAAGTTCTTTGAGGTGCTCGATGCGGGTCATTATGTTGCCGCGCCCTGTGCTCAGTTTGCCCATGGCGGTGGAATAGGCGGTAGATGCGGCGTTGATCGAGCGGTTGATCTTCTCCATGTCGGCGAGAAATCCGGCGAATTTGTCGTAAAGTGCGCCTGCCTCCTGGGCTATCCGCACTACGTTGCGACTCTGTCGATCCTGTACCCATAGCTGCTGAACCATGCGTAGGGCCGACACAAGGTGTGTGGGCGACACGATAAGCACACGGTCGTCGTAGGCTTCCTGCCACAGTGAGTGTGAGGCCTGCATGGCCGCAATGTAGGCGCCCTCGTTGGGGATGAACATCAGCACAAAGTCGGGCGTGGCTCCTCCGAGATAGTCCTGATAGCGCTTGTCGCGGAGCTCGCGCACATGCTGACGCACGGAGCGCAGATGTCGGTCGGTGGCAGCTGCGCGGTCGGCATCGGTCTCGGCGTTGACGAGTTCGGTATAAGCTGTGAGCGATACTTTCGAGTCGATCACCAGACAACGGTCGCCGGGGTATTTCACTATCACATCAGGGCGCAGCAGAGCTCCCGACTCGCTTTTGAGGATATTCCCCTCGAGATCGCGCGTGGCTTGGACGACAAACTCCTCGTCGCGGCGCAGCCCGCTTTTTTCAAGTATGGATTCGAGGATCATCTCGCCCCAGTCGCCCTGCACTTTTGAGTCGCCGCGCAGAGCTTTGGCGAGCTCGCGTGCCTCGCGGCCTATGGAGTCGTTTGTCCGGATAAGCTGCTCGATGGTGCGGTGTAGCGAGAAGCGCTCGCGGGCTTCGGTGCCGTAGCATTCAGCCACAGTGTGCTCGAATTTGTTTATATTCTCGCGCAGCGGAGCCAGTATGGCGTCGAGGCCGGCCTGTTGCGACTGCCGTATCTGCTCGGCGCTTGCTTGGAGTACCTCGGCGGCCATTGCTTTGAAGTGTGCCTGCTCGTCGCGGCGTCGGTCGGACTGTTCGGTCTCGATGTTGCGGATACGCTCCTGGAGGCGAACTACGTCGAGCTGCCGCGACTGTGCATCGGCTTCGGCCCGGGCTGCATCGGCCCGTGCATCGGCCAGTTCTGCGGCGCTTGTGTCGAGGTCGGCCGAGGCGCGCTCGAGCTGCTGCCGCAACAGCGCCGATTTACCGCGCTCGCGCGCATACATCAATGCGATAACGGCAACGGCGGCAACGGCGATGAGGATCAGTGCATAAATCATTCGTTCGGGGGGGGATGGGTCGGAGAGGGCTCAGCGCAGTTTCCCTTCGTGAGCCAGAGTGATCATTTTCGGGCCGGGTATGAAGTATATCTCTATCCGGCGGTTTGTGGCGCGGTTGGTGCGCGTGTCGTTCGGCACGATATTCTCCTCGTCGGCCATCGGGTATGGTATGATAAAGAGATCTTCGGGCACACGCCGCTCTTCGAGCAGCCAGCTGTAGAGGGTGTTGCTACGCGCCTCCGACAGATGCTCCAGATAGTTGGGCGAGCCCGAATCGTCGGTATGCACGGTGTATACAAGCTTGATCATCATAGGGTCCTGCATGTAGGGGAGCAGGGGCTTGAGCAGATCTTCGCCGCGGCGTGTCAGCAGCGTATCGTTGGGCAGGAAGAGCTCGTCGGTAGGCACGGTGACGATCACTACCTCGCCGTTTCGTGCCATGTCGAGGGTATACCGGTCGCGCAACTGCTCCTTCACGCGGTTCATATAGTCGTGCACGGCGCGGTGCTCGGCTTTTCCGACGGCAGGAGTCACGAGATTCTGGTCGAGGGTGTAGTCGAAGAAGATGAACTCGTCGTAGTCCTTGTAGGGGTCGACGAATTCGTCGGCGCGTGCCGGCGGTACGGCCGTAGCCACCAAAGCCACGATCAGAGCTAACGTGGCGGCGAATTTACATAACAGACTCTTCATAGGCTAATTCGGCGTCGATGATGGGGCGCAGGTGCTCGGGTCGCATTTTCGCCTCGCGGTCGCGGCGCAGCATGCGTGTGGCATAGTCGGTGATCTCGGCTGCGAGCTGTTCGGGCTCAAGGTCGTCGTCAAGGTCATCGTCGTCGATATCAAGCATGCCGTTCTGCTCGTAGTAGTCGAATATCATATCGATGATATTGAGTATCTCGTCGTCGCTGTAGGCTTCGGCTATCTCGGCTGGAGTGTGCTGCCGGATATATTTTATGGCATCGTCTTCGGTGTACATATCGGTATGTGGTGAGGAGAGGATTATTTGTTGAGGGTGATAAGGCCGTCGGGCAGGTCGAGAGTGATCGTGCGTGTGTCTGTATCGATGCCGGCTATCATCTCGTCGGCCACGGGTACATAGAGCTTGGAGTCGTCGGGACGGGTGATAATAAAGAGCACGTTGGCGGTGTTGTCGTCGAAATCGGTTATTTCACCTAACTCTGTGCCATCGGCTGTCACGGCTCTGTACCCTATCAGATCGGAAGCGTACATACCGTCGGCGTCCGGCTCATCGGAGCCCGGAGCATTGATGGCGGCCATCGCCGGATCGTCGGCCTCGGCGTAGATTGTCTTGTTGACAAACTGCCGCACGGCATCCTGCGAGTCGTAACCGTCGATTTTCACGAGCTTAAGATCAGCACCTTTAGGTCGCACCGACTCGATGAAAAACGGCACCTGCAGCCCGTCGATATCCATACAGATACAGTGCAGCGCGCCGAGATCGAGCTCCGGAAAGTCGATCATGGCGTTTATCTCGCCGGCTATGCCGTGGGTTTTGCCGAACTGTCCTATTTCGATGAGCGGTTTCACCTTCTGCGTTTTTTCTTTGATGTGGCGGGTTTGGGTGCTTCCTTGAAGTCGTGCAGACGCACTACTGCCGGGTCGAGGCGTATTGCTCCGTGGCTGTACATCTCTATGTCCTTGAATATCTTCAGGTCGTCGACGCCGTCCTTGTTTACGGCAAGCTGAAGCTTCTTCATGTGGTTTGCCAGCAGGCGGATAAGCTCATCGCGCTCGGGTCCTTCGGGCATTGCGGCGGCATAATCGATCATGCGTTCCACCAGGCTGCCGTAGTGGCGCAGGCGGATGAAGTTTGAGCGGGGTTCCAGGGCGTCGGGGCGCGACTCGAGGCTGTCTGCCTGTATCACCGGGTAGGGGTAGTCTATGTCGAGGTTGAACTCCGACATGATGGCCAGGTGATCCCAGAGCTTGTGGCGGGAGTCGTCGGAATCGCGCATCTCGGGGAAGAGGCTCCCCATGGCTGTGATGATCGAGCGGGCGCAGCGGTTGCGCTCGTCGCGGTCGACGATAGTGAGGCAGTGGTCCACCATCTGCTGTATGTTGCGGCCGTACTCGGGCAGGATGAGGCGGCGCTTCTGCGTGTTGTAGCTTAGCATTATGCGTTAGTGTGCTTGATGGGCGGGGGTGTCAGATCAGAGGGGTATCTTGGCGATGCGACGTTCGTGGCGCTCACCCTCGAATGCTGTGTTGAGGAATGTCTCCACGATGCGTATTGCTGTGGCAGCGTCGATAAAACGAGCCGGGAGCACCAGTACGTTTGCGTCGTTGTGCTGACGGGCGAGCATCGCCACCTCGGAGTTCCAGCACAAGGCGGCACGTATGCCCTGATGCTTGTTGAGTGTCATGGCCATCCCTTCGCCCGAACCGCAGAGGGCTATGCCGGGGTAGCATATATCGTTTTCTACGGCCGAAGCCATCGGGTGGGCGTAGTCGGGGTAGTCGCACGACTCAACGGAGTGAGTGCCGAAGTCGGTCACAGGTATGTTCATGGCCTGCAGATACCCTTCGATAGTTTCCTTGGTCTCGAAGCCGGCATGGTCGCTGGCCAGTGCAATCTTTTTGCCTAATTTGAGTATTGACATGATAGTTGAAACTTTGTGAACGAATGATTTATATGGTCATGGGGCGGATGTTGCCCCGGGAGTGTCGGCGGGGAGAGTGTCGTCGGTGAGCTTGGCTCCGCCGGCAGTCAGGCCGATGTTCACCCAAGCCCGGGTGGGCACGAGCTGCCACATCTTTGCCACGGCACCCCAGCGCGAGTCGATATATGCCACGCGGCGGCCTCGAAGCACGGCTATCTCGATCTGTCGGGCCGCATCTTTGACCGACATCATCATCGGGTAGTCGTCGCCTTTGAGCAGCGGCGTGTCGATAAATCCGGGACGGATGTCGGTGAAACGCACATTCACTCTCTCCTGACGTGCAAGCTGCTCCAGGGCGGTGATATACCGCTGCTGGAACGCTTTCGACGCACTGTAGGCAGCGGCTATACCGATAGCCTGCACGCCGGCTACCGACGTGATCACGGCTATATGGCCGGTCTCGACCGAAGCGGTGTCGCGGAAATATCCGTAGGCCGCCGAAGTGATGGCTGCCATGCCGATGCAGTTCACATTGAGGGTGGAGCGTGTCTTGGCCTGGTCGAGCAGCGGGTCGTTGAATCCGGTGCCGGCGCAGTATATGCAGTAGTCCATGCCGTTGTTCATCTCCACCAGATCGAGGAATCGGGCCGGAGCGTCGGGAGCCGTGACATCGAATGTCTTGTAAACTATCCTTTCGGGATAGCGGCTTTGAAGATCCTTGAGCGGCTGCTCGCGGCGTGCCGCCACGGCTACCTGACAACCTACGCGCGCAAAGTCGGCGGCCATGCGCTGTCCGATGCCCGACGATGCTCCGATGATCACTATGCGTTTCATATTCTTTGGATTACTTTGCGAAATGTTGATATTACGGGGCAGACGAATCGGTGTCGCCCTCTGTATTATCAACCGTCGGCGCTGCAGGTTTGTTCAGATCGAAAGTCCACGACAGCGAGAGGCTTGCCCCGAATGAGGTGCCTATCTTGCCGTAGCCGGGTATATACATCGGTTTGCCCGCCGGGCAGCGGCTCTGGTGGAGCACCGAGCGGTAGAATACGTCCCATCCGGCCGACAGGCGTTTCCAGAGCTTGACCTTTACGCCAACGCCGATCTCAATGAATCCGGCGGTGGAGTGCTGCGAGGGTATGCTGAATGTAGCGGTCTCGCCCCAGTAGCTGTCGGCGAGGGTCACATCGTCGATGCTGAAGCTGAATGACGATAGTCCGTATCTCACCCCGGCATGCAGCTGATAGTCGGGGTTGGAGTTGTAGAACATGTTGTACGACGCTCCTATCTTGAAATACGGTGCCAGCGGTGAGCGGTAGGTGAAGTCGGCACCGTCGGGGCGTGTGTCGGCAGTGCCCAGACCTATCTCGAGGTAGGGGAAATAGCGGTTGTGCATGTTGAGCTGTGCCCAGACACCGGCCACTCCGTATTTCTGGCCGATAAGACGCATGGCGGCATCCCAGAAGTTGACGCCTGCGCTCAGACGATATACGGAGGGATAGATCATGCGGGGCACTTTTATGGCCGAGGAGTCGACCACTTCGAGCCCGGTCACAGTATCGACAAGCACGATGAGGCCTTTAGCATCGCGCGATTCTATCACGTTGGGGTTGTCGCGCGGCGAAAGGGGCTTGTCGGGGGCGTTATTCTGTATATGATCAGGGCGCAGCGGCTCCGGCTCGACCGGGGTGATGGCGCGACGGCTCTGGGCTGCGCCTATCGCGGCTGTCAACGCAAGCAAGAGTATCAGAAGGCTACGCATCGGGATCTCCTTCCTCCGGGGTGTCGGGTTCGGCGGTGCGGAAGAATATCTTCAGCCGCACGGCGTCAATATTGGTGATCAGTGAGTCGACCACGGCTACCGAGTCGATCAGCACCGTTGTATAGTCGCAGCGGGTGATACGGTAGTCGTACATGGCGCCGCACTCTTCGGATATGAATCGTGCCTGAGAGGTGTAGTCGAGGGTTATCTCGTCGGACAAGCCCAACTCTGCAAAGCCGGCATGCAGGTATATGAAGCTGAACGAGGTGGTGTGGGCGGTGGCCCGCAGCGGGAGATAAATCTGAGAAATGGTGCCGTCGCCGTCGAAGAGCAGGGAGTCGGCGGGCGCGCCCACGCCGCCGATAGCTGTGGAGTCGATGGCTATAGCCTCGCCGGTGGTCGACGAATAGAACGCAGCCAGCGGAATGGCGTTCTGATTGTCGAGACATCCCGATGTGTTGCACCCTGTCGCTGATGCTATCAGCAGAACAGTAGAGGCTAATATGTATAACAGTCGGCGCATCTGTTGTGAGGGGGGGCTATAATTCTTGTTCGATCTCGTAGTCGTTGCGGCGCGCCGAGTTGCGTGCTATGAGCTCGCCGATAAAACCGGTGAGGAAGAGCTGTGTGCCTAATATCATCATTGTCAAAGCTATGAAGAAGTATGGCGAATCGGTGACGAGTCGGTAGGGCAGGCCGTGATACATTGCCCAAAGTTTGGAGAAGCCTACTACCATCGCGGCAATCACACCGATCATGAACATCAGCGAGCCGAGCAGACCGAACAGGTGCATGGGCTTTTTGCCGAACCGGGAGGTGAACCACAGTGTGCCGAGGTCGAGATAGCCGTTGACAAACCGGTCGAGGCCGAACTTCGACTTACCGTATTTTCGGGCCTGATGGTGCACCACTTTCTCTCCGATGCGTCCGAATCCGGCGTTTTTGGCCAGATACGGTATGTATCGGTGCATGTCGCCGTACACCTCGATGCTCTTCACCACTTTGTTGCGGTAAGCCTTGAGGCCGCAGTTGAAGTCGTGGAGGTTCTTGATGCCGCTCACCCGGCGAGCCGTGGCGTTGAATAGCTTTGTGGGTATCGTCTTCGAGAGCGGATCGTATCGTTTCTGCTTCCATCCCGACACAAGGTCGTACCCTTCGTCGCGTATCATGCGGACGAGTTCGGGGATCTCGTCGGGCGAGTCCTGCAGGTCGGCGTCCATGGTGATGACCACCTCGCCGCGTGCACGTGCAAAGCCGGTGTTGAGTGCCGGCGATTTGCCGTAATTGCGGCGGAACGACACTCCGTGCACCGTGTCGGGGTGCTCCTTCTGCAGCTGCTGTACCACTTCCCAAGAGCGGTCGGTCGAGCCGTCGTCGATAAACCAAATCTCGTAGCGCAGCCCTTCGGCGGCAGCCACGCGGCGTATCCATGCTTCGAGCTCGGGGAGCGATTCCGCCTCGTTGTAGAGCGGTACTATTATGCTGAGGTCTAATTTATCTTCCATTGCCTAAGCTGTTGAGGGTGTTGTTAAACCGCCGCGAGAATCGGAATCCGGCAGCGAGGATGAGCGAGAGCACCGATCCGCTGAATATGATCAGCCATGCCGAGTTGATCAGCATCTCCAAAGCGCCGGGAGCCTCTCCGCGGTCGATCATCACCCGGAAATTGGCAGCAATATTGTGCAGGCTTTCGGCATCGGCGCCCGATGCGTCGGCGGCAGCTGCGTTGACCGATTCCAGAAACCACGAGAAGCAGTCGCTGATATATCCCGGGTTGATGTAGCGCATGTAGATATACCCCGCGCCTATGGCTATCACGGAGCCGTATACGAATGTCATGATCCCTTCGGCCCAGAGCGATATCAGGGGCGTGCGGCGCCCGTCGGTGATCCACGACCGGAGCATCAGCAGAAAAAGCACTACCGGCACCAGCATGGCAAATGCCGAGCCGGCCAGAGTGATAACGGTGCTGTGGTGAGCCTGCGGATAGATAGCTTGCGAGAGAGCCCAGCATGTGATACTGAGCCAGATGCCCATCGCGATGCCGTTTGTGGCGCCTCGACGGTATGGCGAAACGGGAGTGAGGATGTCAACCATAATATGCGGCTAAATTATGCCACAAAGGTACAGAATATCCGTGGTATTACCAAATCTGCGGAAACCCCGCTGTGGTGCTCATCGAGTATGCGCCGTTGCGTCCGGGGGCTATG
The DNA here is from genome assembly GCA_964587165.1 of uncultured Muribaculaceae bacterium. Taxonomy (GTDB): domain Bacteria; phylum Bacteroidota; class Bacteroidia; order Bacteroidales; family Muribaculaceae; genus CAZPKH01. Next base: position 7,216 of record CAZPKH010000021.1, on the reverse strand, counting down.
AAGAGCGCTTCCACGCCGTCGATGCTTTCGATCATTGCCGCGGCATCGGCGCGGGGCATAGCCATGCAGGCTGTGGCCAGGGCGTCGGCTTTCATGGTGGTGGGGGCTATTACCGTGACGGCGAGCAGTTGGGATGCTGCAGGGCGCCCCGTCAGCGGTGATATGGTATGCCCGATGCGGGTGCCGGAGTCGGTGTCGCGGTAGTTTCGGTAGTTGCCTGACGATGCTATGCCGCAGTCGGTGGCGCTTATCATGGCGGCGCGGGTGTGTGAGGGATCGGATTTCGACTCGACAGGCGCGTCGATCTGCACGCGCCACTGCTCGCCCTGCGGATTTACGCCGCTGAGGGTTATCTCGCCCCCTATCTCGACGAGGTAATCGGTGCATCCGTTGCGGCGAAGCATCCGGGCCACGCGGTCGCAGCCGTACCCTTTCGCTATGGCGCTGAAATCGAAGGTGGTGGCCGGTGTAGGGCGTTCGACCGTCATTGTGGCGCTGTCCAGTCGGCAGCGACCTATCCCTACCGTGGCCAGCGCCGAGTCGATCTGCGCTTCTGTAGGCTCGGAGCCGGCTTCAGCCGGACCGAATCCCCAGAGATTCACAAGCGGCATCACCGTGGGGTCGAACATCCCGGCCGAGAGCTTGCTGATGCGCTGCGACTCGGCGAACACTTCGGCAAACAGAGTGTCGGCTACGGCCGTTTCTCCGCGGTTTATTCGCGAAACCAACGACGTGGCATTGAATGTAGATAGCGAGGCATCTATCTGAGCCATTGTGGCTTGTATGGAGTCGGCCAGATCGGTGTCCGAGCGGTAGGTGATGTTGTAGAATGTGCCCCAGGTCTGTCCGCGGGCAGTGCGGTAGCCGTCGGCCGCCGGGCGGGTGCATGCGGTGGCGGCGAGCAGCAGAGTCAGCAGTATGGCAATCGTCGATCTCATAGGGTGGGGGAGTCGGAGCTGTACGGTTCGAGAGTGCGGCGCAGGTCGGTTATCACCCAGGCGCGTAGCTCGGGGGGCGAAAGCACCGTCACCGAATCGCCCATCGACATGATTGTCTCCACAAGGTCGGCGGTGAGGCGCATCCGGTAGTAGAATATCGAGTATTTGTCGTGGATGGCCTCGTGCTGGGAGTGGTGGAGTGGGAGCGCACGCAGATATTTTGCGCGCCGCGGGGTGGCCCGGAGGGCAATATCGCGCACCTCGCCGCGGTCGAACACTATGCCGAAAGAGTCGTTGGTGTAGCGCTCTGCGTCGAAGTCGGAGGGCATCTCGAAGTGTTCGCGGGTGGCCGATACATCCTTCATGCGGTCGAGGGCGTAGGTCTTGACGGAGTTGTCGCGCACGTTGCGGCCGGTGACATACCACCGCTGGCGGAAGAGCTTCAGGAAGTACGGCTCGAGCAGTATCACCGTGGGGTTGACTCGCGAATACGGCAGGTAGGAGAAGTTGATGCGCACATTCTCGCGCATCGACTCGATCACCGGCGCAAGGTATTCGCGGGCCGAGGGCACCTCTTCTACGAATATTCGCCCCGACACATCCTGCGCGTCGCCGAGTATATTGCCGGTGGCTATCGAGTTGAGCATCCAGTCGATCACCGAGTCGGAGTGTGAGCCTGAGCCCTCGATATAATATTCGTAGGTCGAGGGGTCGCACTCTATTATTATGCCGAAGAGTTCGGCTATGGCGTTGCGGTAGTTGTAGAAAGTGCGCCGCGGCATCGGCGAGCCGTCGCCGTATTTGGAGCGCTGCCACAGGTTGCTCAGCTCGGTGCGGGTGATTCGTCCGTAGCGGCGCACTGTGTCGACTATCCAGATGTAGCGGTTGAAGAGGTTTGAGGCCATTTGATTGATATTGAGGTGGCTGTCAGGAGCAGAAAGGTGATTGCGGCGTTGATCAGCAGCAGCTCGAACCCTGTCTGATAGCCGAAAGAGTGGTCGAGCCAGCGGGCTACGCCGTAGGCCGCGCCGGGAGCTGCTATGCAGCAGAGGGGCACCCACCGGTCGCGCACGGGCCGGCGTGTGATCATCCCGAAGGCAAAGAGCCCTAAGATCGGGCCGTAGGTGTACGATGCAAGCTGATATACGGCCGAGATGGCATCGTTGCTGCTCAGGTAGTAGAAGGCTATGATTATCAGCCCCATCGCGGCCGACATGGCAAGGTGTACAATGCGCCGCGACACGCGTCCGCCGAGTATGTCGACGCTGAACGATGTCGTCAGGGCAGTCAGTGCCGACCCGGCTGCCGAGTAGGCCGCCGATACGAGCCCGACTACAAACATCAGCCCTACGGCAAGCGGTATCGTCGTGTGCGAGGCCACCATGCCGAATAGCTCGTCGGTCTTTTCGGGCATCTCCATGCCGGGGGTGGCGTCGACATACAGCATGAGCAGTGTGCCGAGTACTAAAAACAGCGCAATCACAGGCACTTGCATCAGCGACGCCGTGATCATGTTCTTGCGCGAGGCCGCCGAGTCGCGGCACGCCAGATTGCGCTGCATCATATCCTGGTCGAGGCCGTTCATGGCAATGGCCATGAATATGCCGGCCACAAACTGCTTCCAGAAGTAGAGGCTCGACCGCGGGTCGTCGAAGAAGAATATCCTTGAGGTGTGGTGCTCCGACACTGCGCGGGTCAGCCCGGCGGCGTCGAGGCCCATGTTGGCGGCTATGAATATGATGCAGAGCACCACCGATGCCACAAGGCAGAATGTCTTGAGGCAGTCGGCCCATATCACGGCCGTCACGCCTCCGCCGGCCGTGTAGAGCCATATCAGCGCCACGGCCACGAGCACGTTCACCTCAAACGGTATGCCCAGCGGGTCGCACACAAGCATCTGAAGCACAGTGCATACCACGAGAAACCGCACCGCCGCGCCGGTGATTTTCGACACGAAGAAAAGCCATGCCCCCGAGCGGTAGGAGCCGCGGCCGAAGCGGTGCTCCAGCCATCCGTATATCGACACGAGCCCGCGGCGGTAGAACATCGGCACCAGTACCCATGCTATCAGCGCATAACCTACCACAAACCCTAAGATCATCTGCAGGTAGGCGTACCCTTTGGTCACAACCATGCCGGGCACCGATATGAATGTCACGCCCGAAATGGCCGCGCCTATGGTGGCAAACGCCACGACACCCCACGGGGCGCGGCGGCCGCCGGTGAAAAACGACGCATCGCCGCCTCCTCCGGCCCGGGCGGCCATGCGGGCGGCCATGCGCGAGACGGCTATCAGCAGCACGAAATATGCGGCTACGGTGATTAATACTGTGAGCGGTGTCATGATTATGACTACAAAATTACGTTTTTTTTTGAAAAAATTGGAGAATCGTGGCATAAACCTTAACTTTGCGCTTCGACATCGCCCGCTCCGGGCGCTCAACACCACTCCCGCCATGGCCGACATCAAAATAGCCGGAATAATGCGTTCGGGCGCTTATTCGCCCAATCATATAGGCAACGACGCGGCGATATTCAACGCCGCCACCGAGCAGCTGCGCAAGCGCGGCTGCCAGGTCAACATATACAGCGAGGAGCAGCTTGCCGCCGGCGCCGTGACCGAGGATGTGGTGGTGAATATGTGCCGCGAGTGGCGATCTATCGAGATCCTTCAGGCCATGGAGGACCGCGGCGCTGTGGTGATCAATTCCGGCTACGGCATCGAGAACTGCACCCACTCGCGCATGACACGCATCCTCTTAGGGTCAAACATCCCCTTCGCCGAGAGCTTGATAGTGAGCACTGACGAGGTGGTGCGCCCCAAGCTGCTGAAAGTGAAGTTCGACCGCTGCTGGGTGAAGCGCGGCGACCTGCATCTGGTGCACAAGGAGGATATATGCTTCGTGCGCTCGGCCGACGAGGCTCAGGAGGTGGTCAAGGAGTACTTCCTGCGAGGCATTGAGCGCGCCGTGATCACCCGCCATATCGAGGGCGAGCACCTCAAGTTCTACGGCGTGGCCGACACTCCGTTCTTCTACGTATACGATGCCGACAAGGGGCGCCGCAGCGCCGACACTGCCATCACCGACGCCCTCACCGCCCGCCTGCGCGACATTTGCACCCGCGCCGCCGACGAGCTCGGCATCCGCATATACGGCGGCGACTGCATCGTGGGCCCCGACGGCCGCATTACTCTGATAGATTTCAACGACTGGCCCAGCTTCGCACCGTGCCGTCAGGCAGCCGCCACGGCAATAGCCAAAAGCGTGCTCGCCGAGGTGAAGCGCCGCCGCTGACACTACTCTAAACAATACCCGACAATGCCTACAGCCACAAGGACTAACAAACTGATCGACAAGATGGAGCGCGGCGGCGGAGCTTTCATGTTCCTGCGCTCGATAGTGTCGAGCCAGATCGCCTCATGGATCGACATGGGCTCGTCGATAGGCCTCGTGGCTCTCGGCGCGTCGCCGTGGCTCGCCACCCCGATGGGTGCTGTGATGGGCGGCGTGGTGAACTGCTGCATCAACTATAAATTCACATTCCGGGCCACCAACTGCTCCAAGCGCGCCGTTGCCCTCAAATACCTCATGGTGTGGGTGGGTAGCTTGATATTCAACACCGTAGGCACATCGCTGCTCGCAGCTGCCCTCGACCGCTGGCACCTGTTGGAAGCCCTCGGGTTCACCAACGTAGGCTCATTTGCCGTGGCCCGCGTGGTGGTGTCGCTGCTTGTGTCGTGGTTCTGGAACTATATCATGCAGAAAAATTTCGTGTACCGCCCGGTGCGTTTCGACGCCACGGCCGTCCGCATCGTCGACGCCCTCACACCCCGGCCCCGCCACAGAAAGAAAACAGACTGAACTTTACATAAAGACCCCATATGAGTATCAAGAGTATATTCAACCAAAAGCGCGACTGGCTGCAGCACTTTATATATAAGGTGGTCAATCCGGCCGTGCTCAGCATGATCAAGATAGGCATCACCCCCAACGTGGTCACGACCATCGGCTTTCTGGGCAACCTCGCCGGCGCCGTGATGTTCTGTTGGGCGGCCACACACCCGCTGCCCGACGGCGCTTTCGACTACGCCATGGTCGGGTGGGCCGGCTTCGTGATCATAGCTTCGTCGCTCTTCGATATGCTCGACGGCCAGGTGGCGCGCATCGGCAATATGGCAAGCCGCTTCGGGGCGATGTACGACTCCGTGCTCGACCGCTACTCCGAGCTTGTCACCCTCGGCGGCATCACCTACATGCTCATGGCCACAGGCTACCTCTGGGGGAGCATCATCACCTTTGCAGCCCTGATCGGGTCGGTGATGGTGAGCTACGTGCGCGCCCGCGCCGAAGGTCTCGGCATCGACTGTAAGGTCGGGTTCATGCAGCGCCCTGAGCGCGTCGTGGTGACGGCCCTCGGCGCTATAGCCACCGGCGTGGTGGGCGTGAGCCTCCGCGGTACCAACGACTTCGACGCCATGACGATACTCATCGTGGCCATGGCGATAATCGCCGTGTTTGCCAACATCACAGCCTTTGCCCGCGTGGCGCACTGCCGCCGCGAGCTCACCCGCATCGACGGCCCCGCAAAGAAAAAATGATGGCCGCAATCCTACGTCCGCAGCTACCCTCCGGGCGCGAGAGCCGCATCTTCGGCGGCGCCCTCGTGCTCTGTTTCGGCGCCATAGCCGCCCTTGTGGGGCTTCGCCCCGAGCACTGGCTGCTCTTTCTGCTGGTGGCGGTGATGTTCTTCTTCAACGGCCCGACGCGCCGCCTCGTGGTCGCCCTGCTCCCCTTTGTGGTGTTCGGGCTGAGCTACGACTTCATGAACATAGCCCACAACTATGAAGTCAACCCGCCCGTCGACATCCGCGGCCTCTACGAGTCGGAGAAATCGCTCTTCGGCATCGCCACCGCCCAAGGGGTGCTCACACCCAACGAATTTTTCGCCCTCCACAAATCCGCCCTCCTCGACCTGCTCGGCGGCATATTCTACCTCTGCTGGGTGCCCGTGCCGATAGCTTTCGGCCTGTACCTCTACTTCCGCGGCGAGCGGCGCCGGTATCTGCACTTCAGCCTGGTCTTTCTGCTGGTCAACCTGATAGGTTTCTGCGGCTACTACATCCACCCGGCGGCCCCGCCGTGGTATGTGGCCACCTACGGCTTCGACTTCATCGAGGGTGTGCCCGGGCAGGTGGCCGGCCTCGCCGGGTTCGGCGACATCACCGGCTGGCACGTATTCGAAGGGCTCTATGCGCGCAATTCCAACGTATTTGCCGCCGTGCCCTCGCTCCACTCCGCCTATATGCCCGTGGCGCTCTACTATGCCCTGACGTGGCGCCGCTGCCCCTTGGCCTGGAAGATTCTGCTTGCCATCCTTACGGTAGGCATATGGTTCACAGCCGTCTACACCTTCCACCACTACCTCATCGACGTGCTCCTCGGCATCGCCACCGCCGCCCTCGGCATCGCCATCTTCGAGCTCGGACTCATGCGCATCCCCTCCTTCGGCCGCTTCCTCGACCGCTACACCCGCTATATCGGAGGTTGATGCTCGCTTCCTCCCTGTTTGCATAGATCTGCTGAAATTCGATTTTGAGATTTCGCGGAAATGGTGTAAATTTGCGGCCGTGGTGTGTTGGTACGCTTCCTCACACCCCGGTTTTTGATCATACACATTATTTATATATATGTATCGCACTAACACCTGCGGCGAATTGCGCCTCTCCGACGCCGGCCGCACCGTCACGCTCGCCGGATGGGTGCAGCGTATCCGTAAGATGGGAGGCATGACTTTCGTCGACCTCCGCGACCGCTACGGCATCACTCAGATTGTGTTCAACAACGACGTCGACGCCGCTCTCTGCGACGCCGCCAACCACCTCGGCCGCGAGTTTGTCGTGCAGGTGACAGGCCGCGTCTCCGAGCGCCAGGCCCGCAACGCCAATATCCCTACCGGCGACATCGAGATCATCGCCTCCGACCTTAAGGTGCTCAACCGCTCGGAAGTACCCCCGTTCACCATCGAGGACGACACCGACGGCGGCGACGACCTCCGCATGCGTTACCGCTACCTCGACCTGCGCCGCTCGGCCGTGCGCCGCAACCTTGAGCTGCGCCACCGCATGGCCTTCGAGATTCGCCGCTACCTCGACTCCAAGGGATTCCTCGAGGTCGAGACCCCCGTGCTCATCAAGTCGACCCCCGAGGGCGCGCGCGACTTTGTGGTGCCCTCGCGCATGAATCCCGGCCAGTTCTACGCACTGCCCCAGTCGCCCC
>CAZPKH010000020.1:0-34415 GCA_964587165.1 uncultured Muribaculaceae bacterium | reverse complement strand
CTTTCTTGGGCTTTGTCTTTTAGTCGGACACAAATCTTTTTTACAACATATCACACTGAATACCAATTAATTATACTAATATATAAAAACAAGCAGAAACATACTTGTTTTTACATCTCAATAGGCTTGTGTTTGAAGAGATAGTCAACAATCCAAAGAGAATATAAGATAGACGGAAAGAATAAAATATCTTTTCCTGTATCAAGGTGATAGATACTAGTTTCTGTTTTAGTAGTTACTATAATTTTTCGCAGACCCGGATTTGCATTTACGAATAAAAGTTTTACAATAATAAAAAATTCTTCAAACTTAATACTGTCGGAAGGTCATGAATAGACTTATTGTTGTCATATCCATTTTAATGGGTTTGTGCACTAATGCCCAAACATTAAAGACATATTCTGGTGCTTATCCCAATTTGTTTGATTATTTCCCCCAAGAAGGTAAAGCCACATATACATATATAGATGATTGCAATGGTGAGCGAATTTATCATGGTAAATTTAACTATACGGATAGAATAAACTCCTTTTCAGGAAACTTCAATAACAATATCCAAGACGGCACGTGGACTCATATAGCAAAGCATGACAACTACAATATCAAAACCACAATAACATATAAAGACGGAACTGTGTCAGGACCTCTAGTTATAGAAAAGATCTACACTAAAGTTGGTAAACAAAGAGTTCTTTTCTTCACTGTTGATATCAATAAAGGGCATCGAGTTGGAGAAAAAAGAACATTATTCAACGCAATCATTAAAGGTAATAAGGTCGTAGGAAATATTTACTATTATCCCTGTAAAGAAATTGAAAGTAAAGAAGAGGCTATTACCTTATCTTTAGAAAATGATGATAAAACCCCGGTAAAAGGATATTTTGATGAAAATGGTAATCCGGAAGGAAAGTGGATTACTAAAAACTCAACAATTCAAACGATCGAAGATTATCAAAAAGATGGGGTTATCAGCTGTTCAAGGTATAGCACTGCTTTAGGAAATTTTCTAAAAAATGACAGAGATCCCTATATGGCTGATTATGCCATTAATTCCATTAATACTATTATTCGAAAGTTGTCATTCAGAGATACCCCGAAAGAAGGAGTCTGCAAGATTGATTATTTTGATGATGGAAAAAACAGATTCCGTCGATTGCCTTACAAGTATTCTATTGTAGAGATAGAATATGATAAAAGCAAAAATGTAAATATCCCTGACAAACTTGTAAGATCAATCTGCGAGTATATTTTGGACTATAAGACTTTTAATAACGAAAGAAAGAATGTTGTAATAAAAATTGAGAATGGTAAACTTAGTAGTGAATCTATGTATAAGGTAAGAATCAATGATAAGGGAATGGATTTTGACGATTATTTAGAAGGGTATAACGATAAAACCGGGCTTATCCATCTATATAATAATCAAAAATTGAATATGGTTATTAATTATATCAGCCCATATTCTCAAAGTACATCGGGATTATTTAACAAATACATTCTTAGGGATTCTGAATTAGAAAAAGAAATTGAACAAATTCTTAGATGGAAAAATGAAGGTTTCCCGACATTTTCAAATTTTGATGAAGATAGCCACATATACAGTCCTATTATATTTGCGAACTTTGAGCAAATTAGACAAAATATTAACGACAAAGAAAATGAAATAATGCTTGAGCGAGAATATGATGGTAAAAGCAGTTACAATGGAAAATCTAATTTTGGAACTACAATAATTGATTTTGATCTTGATAAGGATGGCCAACGTTTTTCTGGTGTCATTGATGGACCACTATGTGCGGGAATAAAACTTAGAGAGCAATTTTCTATTGAATCGCCTGCTATATATCATTTTGAGAAACTCGACACTATAGTTTCAATACCATATAGTTTCAGGGTATCAATACGAGAATATGGTGAAAAAATAGCAGAAGGATGGATAGAGATAAAATATAATCAAAAGAAAAATGAATGGAAGGTCAAATCCATCAATGAGAAAAACATTCCCAAAGAACATTTGCCCATTATTGCAGAATACTTTCAAAAGATACCTGAAGGTCATATTTTAAGAAAAAAATACCAAAAAGGGAAACACTGCATCAATGTTGGTTTGTTCAACCACTATATTCATATCATGGGTGAGGATATTGATCTTAATCCATTAGTAATAATATTCTCTAATTCTATGCCCAGAAGATTTGAAGGTTATGAATACTAACAATCTTAAAAAGGATTTGTTACTTCTATAAGTGCGATGGAGCGGAGAGACTTAATTGGTAACATAAATCAAAGCAAGTCATTACTACGGAATGAATAACAGTGAAAAATAAGCATAATCTAATTAGTACAAAATAAGCATAATCAAATGTGCTTATTATTAAATAAAAAATATACAACCATCTACTATTCAGTAAACTATAATTGAATTTTAGCAATACAGATCCGGCATAAGAGGAATAGCAAGCTTCATAACAGAAATCTTTTAAGGTTATATATATTACAACTCTCGCTATCTAATTAATACAACAAAGTCGGAATAATCCTGTTAATACAAGAGCGGAGGCATCGGAAAATAAAAACAAGTGGCATACTGTCTTAGAGCAGTCTCTACCGGCGCCTCAATTGTCTTCATACTCATCTTCGTGGCCTGAGTTTCTGTAGTTGTCGACACGAAAATCGATTCGACAGCGGAAGAGTGTTGCACACAAATTCTGCAAGTCGCTATCATTCGGGTATGACTGATATATAAGCTGTTGGAGGGCTCGCCACGATTTAACTCCGAGCATACCTAATACTCGATGATAGTTAGAGATGGCAATTCTGGTAGTTACTTCACCGTTCTTGCTCTTTATACAGATGACGCGACCACTATAATCAGATTCAAGCTCTAACGAATAGGGGGTATCAGCGGGTGATGCCGATTCGTAGAGATGAAAGAGATTCTGATCGGAGGCTTTTTCAAAATATTCAGCCTGACGGTGCATGTAATCTCCCCATAGACATTTCAAATCCTCGCCCTGGCTGCCAGTCAATACTACTCCGGAGTGACCGCCATTCCAGTCAAAACCGGGGATTGACTTTGTCAGCTCCGCAGAGCTCAGAATCGGATATGCATCCGGATTGATCATTGTATCGAAATTGAAATCACAATACTTTGTAGGTCTGTTTCGCCACGACCAATCCTCTCCCGAATAAGGTTCTGAAGTAATAGTGCCTCGCGCTACAATTCCGGTCTGTCCATAACCAACTTTGAGCATGAAGCATGTATCACCTTTATGCACTTTGTCGGCCTCCCATATCGACCAATTCATATCGGCATTTCCATTGTTTGCTAAAGCGCATTTTTCCAAATCATTTAGAAAACGCGCCATTGTGTAGGAAGAAAAGCCGGGATTCCATTTTAAAATTACGATGCTCATCTTTTTTTATTTTTTCCCAAAGTTAATAACATTTCTGCTGATCTCATCATTTCTAACAATTATTTTGTGATAATATAGCCATTATGATATAATGCTGGGAGGGCGGGATGGCTCAGATTTTGCGTGTGTCGGTGAACGCTCCGTAACATTTTTTATACGACGGAGTTGCACGTTAAGCATATTTTTGGGGAGAGGGAGATGCTGGTATGCGGAAAATGAGTAAATTTGCAAGATATTTTGAAGGTGTGACACCACACCTATCAGTCTGACCGTTCATTTGAGAACCGCAATATACATATTCATAGCCACCTTTGTGGCCGCTCTCAGCTCGCTTATGGTATCGGCTGCCGCTCAGACGCAGCCCGATAGCGACATGCGCATAGCTGAGATGCGCGACTCTCTGGCGACGGCCGTTGCTTCCGATTCATCTCTTGCAGCCGGCTCGCGACCGCCTCGCCGCAGCATCGACCGCCAGCGTGTGGAGCAGGAGCCCTCAGGCAAACGTATATCGCGCATCAAGACCGATCTGGACAATCCCGTCGACTTCTCAGCCAAGGACTCGGTGATACTTATTGGCCGAGATCGCGCTATGCTCTACGGCGACGGCAGCGTGAAGTACGGCAGGATAAATCTCGATGCTCATCAGATCGATATGGATCTGGCCACGAGCGAGGTTTATGCCGTGGGATATATCGATTCTATAGGCGAACTCAAGGGCAAGCCCGTGTTCAGCGACAACGGTACCGACTACGAATCGGAGACCATGCGCTACAATTTCGAGACCCAAAAGGGGTATATCACCGACGTAATAACCCAGCAGGGCGAAGGGTATCTCACCGGTGGCGTAACCAAAAAGATAGATGCCAAGACTTTCTATATCGAGAACGGACGGTACACCACCTGCGACCACCACGACCATCCTCACTTCTGGCTGCAGCTCACCAAAGCGCGCGTACAGCCTAAGAAAAACATCGTCACCGGCCCTGCCTACATGGTGCTTGCCGGATTGCCGCTTCCGCTCGCTGTGCCGTTCGGCTACTTCCCGTTCAGCGACAAATATTCATCCGGTATCATCGTGCCCACCTTCGGCGAGGATTACCGCCGGGGCTTCTACCTGCGCAATGGAGGCTACTACTTCGCCATAAACGACAATATCGACCTTGCGCTCACCGGCGAGCTCTACACCAAAGGGTCGTGGGGCGTGAATGCCCGCTCGGCATACGTGAGCCGGTATAAATTTTCCGGAAACTTCGATGCGAGCTATCTGGTGACGATTGACGGCGACAAGGGTACATCCGACTACACCAAGACCACCAACTTCCGCCTACTATGGAGCCATACGCAGGATGCCAAGTACAACCCCAACATGACATTCTCGGCTTCAGTAAATTTCGCCACTTCAGGGTATACCCGAAACGATGTCGGCACATACTATGACGCATCGCAGTTCACTCAGAACACCACTTCGTCGACCATCAATATGACCTACCGGTTTCCGGGTACAAAATGGAGCCTGTCGACCACGGCCAATATCACTCAGCGCTCGCAGGACGCCACACTGGCTGTATCGTTTCCGAATGTCACGGTCACGATGTCGCAGCTCGCGCCGTTCAAGCGTAAACGCGCCGTAGGGGCCGAACGATGGTATGAGAAGATCAAAATTTCATATTCGGGTGTGTTCAACAACTCGCTCACATCGCCTCAGAACGAGTTTTTCAAGAAGTCGCTCATCAAAGACTGGCGCAACGGTATGAAGCACTCCGTACCGGTATCTGCTACGTTCAACATATTCCAGTACTTCAACGTCACGCCGTCGATCAATCTCACCGACCGCATGTACACCAATAAGGTGCGCCGCCAGTGGGATCCGAACGCCGCAACCGCAGTAATGGACACCACATACGGTTTTTATAACGTGTGGGACTTCAATGCCTCCGTTTCGCTCGACACCAAGGTGTACGGCTTCTTCCAGCCGATGAAGTTTCTCGGCGACAAGGTGAAGATGATACGCCACGTGCTCACTCCTACTGTGTCGGTAAACTGGGCGCCTGACTTCTCCTCAAACTTCTTCGGCTACTACGGCACATACTCACAGCCTAATGCCGACGGCACCGTGACACAGACACGGTATTCGCTCTTCCCCAACTCACTCTTCGGAGTGCCCGGACAGGGACGCCTCGGGGCAATATCGCTATCGCTGGCCAACAATCTGGAGATGAAGGTGCGCACTAACGATTCGATCGGCGAGAAAAAAATCTCGCTCATCGAGAATCTATCTCTGTCGCAGAGCTATAACCTGGCTGCCGACTCACTGAGGCTCAGCAACCTTAATATGTCGATATTGCTGCGTCTCACCAGAAACTTCAACCTGTCGGTCAACTCCGTATGGGATCCTTACACCTATGCCCTGTCGCCGTCGGGCTCGCCGGTGCGCGTCGACCGCCTGCGCATAAGCTGCGGCAAAGGGTACGCGCGTCTTTCAAGTGCCGGAACATCGTTCTCATACACATTCTCCAACGCTACTTTCGGCCGCGGCCCAAATGCCAAGCGGAAGAAAAAGCGAAACGAATCGGATGAATCAGAAAACTTCGATGCCTCGGCCAACGACCCGTCCGCCCTCACCGAGCCCGACGATGACGACGATGGAGGCGACTCCGACATCGAGCTTGGCCCGAACGGATACATGAAGTGGGATGTGCCGTGGAGCCTGTCGGTAAACTACTCGATAAACTACGGTTACGGCGACTTCAACCGGGAGAAAATGGAGTACAACGGCAAGATACGCCAGAACCTGTCGCTGTCGGGGTCGATACGGCCTACAGCCAACTGGAATATCTCGGCTACAGCATCCTACGACTTCGAGCTGAAGAAGATTGCTTACATGAACTGCAACATATCGCGCGATCTGCACTGCTTCACCATGACGGCATCGTTCGTGCCCGTCGGTCCCTACAAAAGCTACAACTTCCATATAGCTGTAAAATCGTCGCTGCTGCAGGATCTGAAATACGACAAGCGCTCGTCGATGTCCAACGGCGTGCAATGGTACTGACCCCCAATATGGCAAAGCACAACGATCTGGGCGAATGGGGCGAAGGGATAGCTCGCGACTACCTTATCACACAAGGGTATACGGTGGCCGAGATGGACAAGACAATAGGCCGGGCAGAAGTCGACATTGTAGCCTTCAAGGACGACTGCGTGCATTTCGTCGAAGTAAAGACACGCTCAGAAGGTTCCGGCAACCCGCTCGATGCCATAACCAAGGCCAAGATTCGCCGGATATGTCGGTTTGCAAACTCCTATATATTAAGCTGGGATCTGAAATACCGCCCGCAGTTTGATGTGGTGAGCATCGTGGGCTCGCCTGAGAGAGGAGTAAAGCAGTTTGAGTATATCCCGGATGCGTTTTTGCCCCCTATTTCATGATTTTAACAGTGGCAATCGCTGCCATTAACAAAATTTTAACTACCTTTGCGCCTCACAACGCATACACAATGAAAAAGACACTCCTCATTATCGCCGCACTGCTCCTGGTTCAGGTAGCTGCTGCCGCCGAATATAAATTCCCCCCTCAGCTGCTTGAGCTGATAGAGAAATATGAAGGCACCGAGGCTGCCAACCTCCCTAACCCCAAGAAAGTAAGGGAAGAAGCCGATGCATTCTCATTTCCTCCCGCAAAGCTCAGCCTCCCTGTCAATGTGATAATCGACAAGCGTCGCACCACACTGTATGTGGTCAATGTATTCGGCGACACTCTCGATTCATACCGTTGCTGCGCCTCGCGCGCGCCGGGCCAGAAACGCGCCGAGGACGACTGTCGCACACCCGAGGGCAAATTTAAAATTGCCGGCATATACAACTCGACCGACTGGCGCTACAAGAAGGTTGGCGCAAAATGCTACGGCCCGTTTTTCGTATCGCTGATCACTCCCGGATTCTACGGCATCGGCATCCACGGCACTAACGCCCCGGGCTCAATCCCCGGCCGCTCATCGCACGGCTGCATCCGTCTGCGCAACGAGAATATCGTAAAACTGCGCCAGTGGCTCAACCGCAACTCGACAGTGACCATTCTGCCCGACAATCCCAATCAGGCTAACAACGAAGAGAAACGCATCCGTGCCGAGTATGCCAAACCGGGTCAGGAGGTAAAAGTGAAAGTGAGCGACGAAGATGCAGCTAAAGCGCGCGAGGCACGCGAGGCGGCAGCTCCCAAGCCGAAAGCGGAAGAACATACCACCACACCGGCAACTACTCCCGAGCCGGCAGCACAGGGGGTATAAAGCACCTCATAGCTTGCCCTCGTCGGCGTACGAATAGTAGCCTGACGACGACACAATTATGTGATCCATCACACGTATATCGCACAGCGCGGCAGCCTCAGCTATGCGCCGCGTCAGCTGATCGTCCTGCGGCGATGGCGTTAGATTGCCCGACGGATGATTATGCACTAGTATAAGTCCATCGGCCAGAGCGTCGATGGCTTGTTTTATTACCATCTTCACATCGACTACTGTGGCTGTAGTGCCCCCGGAGCTGATGGTCGACATGCTCTTAATACGGTTGGCGCGCGTGAGCATCAGGATACGGAACTCCTCATGCGGCAGATGCGCCATACTCCCGGACACATAATCGTAAGCGTCGGCCGAACGACGCACCTGCGGCATCTCGTAGCGACGGCGTGCGGCGCATGCCTGCCCTAAAGCTATGGCCGCCGAGAGTGTTACGGCCTTGGCCGGCCCGACGCCCTTGAACTTGCGCACCATCTCGGCAATAGAGAGCCGCGCAAGCTGCTCCGGATCGTTGCCGCAAGTGTCAAGTATCTCCCGGCTCAGCTCTATCACCGACTTGCCGGGCAAGCCGCTTCCGAGCACTATGGCGATCAGCTCGGCCACCGAGAGCTTGTCGATGCCTAAACGGATGGCCTTCTCGCGCGGCTTATCATCGTCGGCGAGATCGGCAATACGCCGCGCCGGAGCATAACCCTGCGCGACAACACCCTCTGCAGTTGTCTTATCACTTGCCACGTCGCATCTCTATTTCCTGGTTTATATCCCGGCCGCGCCCGAGCAGTATCTTGCTAATGTATGCGCGCAGAAAACCGCTGCCATACCCACCTATCTGTATTACCGAAGCAGGCACGGCAAGTGCCGATACGCTCACCGACCGTGTCGACGCAAGAGCAGCGGCAAACACGGCGAGCAGATACACCAGCAGCGGTACAAACCACCACCATGAGCACGCGAGCCCGAGTACAAACATTATTACTCCCACTATCACAGCTACTGCCGGCAGAGCATGCACAGGCTTCATCGAGCCGGGATAGATAAGCTCCAAAGTGATGCGCGACATACCGAACACGTGCACCTGTCTGAAAAATTTGGCAAAGTCGACACGACGTTTGTGATATACTGCACATTCAGGCAGAAGCAACGTGCGGAATCCGGCCTGTCGTATTCGCGTGCTCATGTCGATATCCTCCGAGAACATCTCGCGGAAGCCTCCTACCTTATCGTAGACGCTTCGGCGGAAACCCATATTGAACGTTCGCGGCACAAACTTAGTTGGATCAATATTCTTGCCGCCGCGTATACCACCGGTTGTGAGCACCGATGTCATGGCATGATTTATAGCCTTCTGTGTTTTGGTGAAAGAAGAATGGGCTGCATCAGGACCGCCGAAGCAATCTATGTCGGGGCGGCTATCGAGCTCGCGGCTCAGACGCTCGAAATAGTCGGAAGGTATCACGCAGTCGGAGTCGAAAAACACAAGCCACTCGCCGCCGGCCCGGTCCATACCGTAGTTGCGTGCCGGCGAGCGCCCTTCGTTCGACTTAAAATAATATTTCACATCGAGGCCTGCCGCAGCCGCATCTTCGCACTGCTTGCGGCACGGCACAGTCGAGCCGTCCTCTACTATGATCACCTCAAAATCACGGTACGACTGCTGCTGAAGGCTCTCGAGCAGGTCGGCCACTTCATCAGGCCTATTGTATACGGGAATAACGACAGAGAAACGTGGCATCAGCTCATTCGGTTTTTGTAGTCACTGTAATCAAATCTTCGCAGCAACCGGCACTCACCTGCCGTATCTGCAAGCACGATGTCGGGGTGTTGGAGCCCGTTGAACATGGTAGTCTTGACTGTAGTATAGTGGTTCATATCTTCGAGCGTCAGTCTGTCGCCCGCCTTCAGTTCGGAGGCAAACCACCAGTCGCCCGCAAAGTCGCCGCTCAGGCACGAGTTACCACCGAGGCGGTAAGGTCCGACAGCCCCGGGAGTATCCGGCTCCACAGCCTCGGTAATGGCCGGCTTGTAAGGCATTTCGAGGCAATCGGGCATGTGGCACGCAAACGAAGCATCTATGATGGCCGTACGGACACCCTGATTTTCGACAACATCTACCACCAAAACAATAAGGTCGCCCGTGCGCCATGTCCAGGCCGATCCTGGCTCGAGTATGACCTGCAGATTAGGATGGCGGCGGCGGAAGTCGCTGAGCAGCTGCACAAGGTGGTCTGTGTCATACCCCCGGCGTGTCATCAGATGTCCGCCCCCCATATTAACCCACTTCAGCCCATCGAGATACGGCCCGAACTGCGATTCGAAAGCACCAAGGACTCGCTCCAGATCGTAGCTCGACGACTCGCAAAGCGCGTGAAAATGGAATCCTTCGACACCTTCGGGCAGGCCGTCCTGTGCCTCAAGCTGCGATGCCGTGACTCCGAAGCGTGAGCCCGGAAGCGCAGGGTTATATATGTCGGTATCAATCACCGAGCACTCGGGATTTACCCTCAGTCCGGGCGACACGCCCGCCTGCAGAGCCCGAGCTCCGTATCGCCGGAACTGATCTATGGAGTTGAACGTAATATGCGACGACAGCCGCAGATACTCCTCGATAGTAGCCTCGGTATATGCCGGACAATAGCTGTGGGCCTCGCCCCCGAGCTCCTCGGAGCCAAGCCTCAGCTCGTTGAGCGAGCTGGCAGTGAAATCGCGGTTGTACGGACGTATGATGTCAAACGACCGCCACAATGCGTTGGCCTTGAAAGCCATGATGATCTTTACGCCGGCTCTGCGCTCCACATCCGTGATAAGCTCAAGGTTGCGGCGCAGACGGTCCTCGTACACTACATATGCCGGTGTGGGTATCTCCTTATCTGTCAAAACAAATACTTTTTTGATATAATATTTACTGCGGGAGAGAGAGTTTTGCGAATTTGAGGAGAAGCGTCTTTGTGGCGTTCTCGCTGTCAAATCGCACAACTATTTTATGGTCGGTTGCCGAAGTGTCGATGCGCACGATTGTCCCGTCGCCGAACGTCCGGTGCACTATCCTCATCCCCTCCGAAAGTTCGGCAGATGAATATGTGCGGAAATCGCCGTCATTCATTTGAGCTGACGGTTGCGAAGCCGATGTATGCACCGGTTGGCTTCCTATGGTGCGCAAAGGTGTGGTATAGCGATCGGATGCCGGCCGCGGACGCCCGAACATCGTGCGCTCGGGGCTGCGGCGCATCGCCTCCGAGCGGTATCCTATTGTAGGATCGGGGGCTGGCGAACCGAAGTCGGCGCCGCTCACCGGCCGCAGGCATTGCGGGTCAATGTCGCGCAGGAACGGCGACGGGGAGCATGTCTGCGTCTGCCCGTTGCGGAAGCGCGACGAGGCGTAGCTCATCATGCAGAACCGTTTGGCGCGCGTTATGGCCACATACAGCAGTCGTCGCTCCTCCTCTATCTCTGCCGACGAGCTCTGAGCCATAGCCGAGGGGAATAGGTCTTTTTCGACGCCCACGATAAAAACATTGCCAAACTCCAGTCCCTTGGCAGCATGAACTGTCATCAGAGTGACCCTCGGCGTAGGTTTACCATCGGGATCAGAGTCGGTATCCTGATCTGTGGCAAGCGATATACGGGCTAAGAAATCGGTCATCCCTTTCTCGTCAGATCCCTGTTCGGTCTGCTCGTCGACAAACTGTGTGGCAGCTCCGAGAAGCTCCTCAAGGTTCTGCCGCTTGCTCACATTTTCGGGGGTGGAATCGCTCAGCAGCATGGTCATCATGCCGGTGCGCGAAATTATGGCACGCGCCAGTTCGTCGGCTGCGGCTCCGCTTTGGTTCATATCCACAAAGCCGCCTATCAGATTTGCAAAGTTTGTAAGTTTTGTGAGGGTGCCCTTATTGACATCGACTCCGGCTGCTGCGGGGTTCTGAAGCACGCTCCATATGCTGCGGCCGGAAGAGAGCGCCCCGCGGGTGAGTTTGGCAAGCGTTGTCTCGCCGATGCCGCGAGCGGGGAAATTGATGATGCGTCGCAGAGCCTCGTCGTCGTCAGGATTCACGGCAAGACGGAAATATGCCACGGCATCTTTCACCTCCTTGCGCTGATAGAATGACAGCCCTCCGTATATACGATACGGTATATCGCGCTTACGCAACGACTCCTCAAGTATACGGCTCTGAGCATTCGTGCGGTAGAGTATGGCGAAATCGTCGTAGCTGTCGTGCGACTGCATCTTGACCTGCGAGATACGGTTGGCCACGATAAAAGCCTCCTCGTAGTCGCTGAAAGCCTTTGCCACCTCGATCTTCGCGCCCTTGTCGCCGGTGGTGAACACATGCTTGCGTATCTGCTCCGTGTTTTTCTCGATGAGCGAATTGGCTGCATCGATAATTGTACGTGTCGATCGGTAATTCTGTTCGAGCTTGAATGTGCGCAAGCCGGGGTACGACTTGTGGAGATTGAGGATATTGCGGATATTGGCACCTCTGAACGAATAGATACTTTGAGCGTCGTCGCCCACCACACACAGCTTCTGCGAGGTCTCGGTGAGGCGCGTCACGATGACATGCTGGGCAAAATTGGTGTCCTGATACTCATCGACAAGCAGATACCTGAAGTACTCCTGATAGTGGTGCAGCACATCGGGATTGTCGCGCAGCAGCACGTTGGTATAGTAGAGCAGGTCGTCGAAGTCCATTGCACCGGCACTCACGCATCGGTCGCGGTATATCCGGTAGATCTCGGCCGTCTCGCCACGCTTGGCGCGTCGGTCAGCCTCCATCAGGTCGGGCAGCCGCCGATACTCCTCGGGCGATATCAAGGCATTCTTGGCCATCGATATTGAGCTGAGCACCGTGTTCGGCTTGTAGATCTTGTCGTCAAGCTGCATATCGCGCACAATGCTCTTGACAAGCGATTTCGAGTCGGCGGTATCGTATATCGTATAGTTCGACTTATACCCTATCTTGTCGGCATTCACGCGCAGGATGCGTCCGAACAGGGAGTGGAAGGTCCCCATCCAGATCTTGGAAGCCGTGGCGGGCCCCACGAGTTGCTCGATACGTTCGCGCATCTCGCGGGCGGCCTTGTTGGTGAAAGTCAGCGCTATGATGCGCCAAGGTTCGTAGCCTTGCGCCAGCAGGTGCACAATCTTGTAGGTGAGCACGCGGGTTTTACCCGACCCGGCGCCGGCTATCACCAGCTGAGGGCCGTCGCAATATAGCACGGCCTCACGCTGCTGATCGTTGAGTTTGCTTAAGTATTCTTCCATTTAGAGCGATTTTCCGTCGACCACTTTCGACGGATCGTAGGGTGCCACCTCGCCCGCAAACGATACGCTATAGCGAGCGGATGCAAGTCGCACCAGGGCATAATTGCGCTTGGCGTCGTAGGTTATCGTCACGTCGGCGAAATAGCCGCTCTCATTGAGGTTGAAGGTCACTGTGGCACTCCCGTTGTCGTGGCGCACAAGTTTATAGTTGGTCACGACACCGTCCATCGTGATACCGCCCACACCGTTGGGGCCTCCACCGATGCGGGGAGCCACCTGCACTACGCAGCGACCGGCAGCCATCATAAGGAAGTTGGTATTGGGTGTCACTTGTGTCGAGCGGCCGGAGCCGAAGTCGAGACGGTTGGTTTGTATCATGAAGGTCTGCAGGCCGAGGCGTTCGAGGCCTGCAGCCTGAGCGGCAGGATCGGCAGATTTCTGAGAGTTACAACCGGTGAGAGCTGCAAGAGCCACTAAAGCCGCCAGGAGAATGGATAATAGAGATTTCATGACTTTGAGAGATTAAAGAGTTATTAAAAAGCTGTGCTCGGACAAGTTAATAATCGTAGTCGAGCACAAAATCGTCGACACAAAGCACTGAGCCGTTGCCTCCGGTGAAGTAGTCGCCGTATTTGCTTGCCGAAGCTACTACGAGGATATAGCGCGGGCGGCGGTTTGTTGCTACATAATTGAGACGTATATCGAACGGCTGCCATGAGGCAATATCCACGCCGGATTCGGTGAAGCCGTAGGCTATCACGTCGGGCGCCGTCGGGTCGAAGAGGTGTCGGTTGTTGGGATTGGTGCGTATCTGGAAAGGCTCGTCGGAGTCGATCAGCGCACACCATATGATGCACGTGTCAGGTCGGTTTTTGAGATCTTCAAATCCTGATGTGGTCGAGCTTATGGGTGCCGAATGATACTTCATGTAGCCGCGCAGACGTGTCGGGTGCAGCTCGAACGGCCGGCCGAAATCGAGTATACCGTTTGTACCGTCGGTGCGCACGTAGGTGCCGGCAAAAAGATTGCCCGCCGCGAGTTTGCCGAACATGCCTATACCCACAAACTTTGTTTCGAGCTGAGCGGCGCGCCCCGTGCCCGAAGAGGTGTCGTCGGTGGGCACAGAGTTGCTCGGGCCAAGTGTTGTAGCGCCTTTGTTGCCGGTGCCCCAGAACGGCGTCGACCCTTCAGCCCACGGGCACCATATCTTGCCGTCGAGCCACCAGTCGTCCAGCGTAGAGTTGGGTAATTGAGCCGTATCTTCGGTTGTGAACGAAACTATCGACGAGCGGTCGTCGCCGCTGAAAGCGCGCGCTTCATAGTTGGTGAGCGGCTGCAGATGGCGCAGACATCCGGTGAACGAGCCGCCGTCGTGACTCACCCATTCATCGGGCACCGACTGCCACTCTGTGGCTCCGGCCTCGCGATACTCAAAACCGTTGGTCTTGCCGGCCTGACCTGATGCATATAGCCATGCCACTTTGCCCCAGGGGGCTACGGAATTGAGAGTCACCGGAGCGACGGTGACATCAACATAGATAGTCCAGGTCTCGGTACGGCCGTAGTCGGTCACATCGACCTCTACGGGGTGTGTGAAATCAACTGTCGTGCCTTCGAGCATCGGCGAATATGTGGCGCCGGTGCTACCGAGCTTCATACTGAGCACGTCGATTCGGCTCAGTGGCTGGGTGGTAGGCACATAAAGCACTACGCGGTGCCCCGGCACATCTATGGTGGACGCTCCTATCTGATTAGCCACGGTGAAATAGCGGGCTATATCCTGCCGGGCAGTTATCGTCCAGTCGTATGTCTGATAGAGCTCAAGCGCCACACTCAGAGGCTTCGACATGTCCACTCCACCTTCGAGCACCGACGGATCGGCAACCCTGCCGCCTTGCGAAATGGTGTAGTCGACTACATGCACATTGTAAATATCCGCCTCTTCGTCGAGTGTGACGGTGACAGTACGGCCGATCGAGTCGATCTGCGCATCCTGAGTTTGCCCCTCCACCACAAACGAGGTGAATGCCGGCTTGATGCGGGGGTAAGGTATATCGTTCTTGATACATGACGGCAATATCGCAGCCACGAGTATCATCGCTGCGATAGCTGCCCGTCGGGATATTTCTCTAAATGTTGACACTTGCTCCGAATTTGATGTTAAAGAGGTTGAACCGGAAGTTGGCGCCCGAGGTGGTGCGATGGCCTTCATCCACACCGTTGGTGAGCTGATTCTCGCGATTTATCTTCACGCCGAAAACGCCGAACGACACGTTGAAGCTCACATAGTCCATGATAAACATCGTGACACCCGGGCTGAAATTGAGAGCCGCCCCGACAGATGTGGTGCGTGTATCGCGCATTTCGCCGTCGAATATACGGCGGAAGCGCGACGAGCCGTTTGAGAACGAAAGCTCCACCTCGTTGAAAATACCGAAGCGCTTCTCGCGGCTCAGGCCCACGTAAGAGCGGTAGAACACCGACATATCGTAGCTGTGAGAGTAGTAGCTTACGTCGTGAATATCGAAATTCATGTCGTCGTCGAAGTCGATCGCCAGACTTGCCAGATCGCCCTCGGCACGGTTATAGCTGAAGCGTATACCGACTGCCTGATTGTTCTTGAAGAAGTAGCTCACAGCCGGACTCAGTGAGTAAACCTTCCCTTTGAAGTCAAGATCTTTGAGAATGGAGAGCAGCTGCACGTCGGCTGCGTCAAACTCTCCGTACGAAGCCGTCAGCCCGAAGTCCCAGTTGCCTTTCGGTATGAACAGATAGTTGAACAGACCGCGGTCGTAGCGACCCACATCTACCGCCGGCAGGATGATGTCGGTAGTGTCGGTGCCCTCGATGATGCGCTGAGTGCGCTCTCCGCGCGAGTCTATGTTAATGATCTTCTTTTTCAGATTTGTAGTGACCGAATCCACATGCACGATAGTAGTATCGGGAGCCGAAAGGGTCGAGAATGCCTCGACGAGTGTCTGCGAGCGGGCCGCGGCGGCCACTATGATGGCCGTCAGCAGGGCGGTATATCGGCGGAGGTAGCTTGTCTGTTTCATCATGCGGTAAGATTAAATATAGAAAGCCACTCCAAACTGTATGCTGAACAGGTTGATGCGGAAGTTGGCCGACTTCGTATTCATGTGAGCCACATAAATCTGATCGGTTACGGATCGGTTGTGTGTATAGGTGAATCCGAGCACACCGACACTCACCTCCAGAGCCGAGTAGTTGTTGAAAAACATGATGAATCCCGGCGTAAGCCCGAGGCCGATGCTGTTCGAGCGGTTGTAGGTGCCGGTGAGATCGTCGCCCGAACCGTTGATGATCTTCGACTGCCCGCCGCTTAATTTCAGCTGTACCTCATTGAAAAAGCCGAAGCGCATCGACCGGCCCAACGATATATAGTTGCGGAAGGCGAGTATGCCGTAGAAATCCTGTCCGATATTATAGAGGTTTTCCATGCTGTAGCTCGTGTCGGAAGCGAGCATCACGTCGGCACTCGAAAGCGATGTGCGCGAGCGTTGATACCCGAATTTGGCTCCCAAGGCGAGGTTGTCGCGAAACGCATAATACAGCATCGGGCTTACATTGAATGAATAAGTGTCGCCCGTGATATTCTCGATTATCAAAAATTGATACTTATCCTGATTGCTCTGCGAATAGCTCACGTTGACGCCCCCTATCCACTGCCCTTTAGGCACAAACTTCACCTGCTCAAGGCCGCGCTTAAAAGGCTCGTTGGCTCGTGCCGGCAAAGCGCTGAGCAGCAAAGCCGCCAAAAGCGACAATGCCGATATTGTCAGCTTATTGAGTCTTGACATTGATTGATCTGTTAAAATAATCGGTAAAATTACACAATTTGACCGAAACAGGCGGCATTAATCCGCAAAAATTTGTTAACTTTTTGCAGAATGGATTCTACCGCCGCAGTTTTGCAAAAAATTCTTTCATCAGCGACGCGCACTCCTCGGCAAGAACTCCGGCGGTCACTGTGCACCGCGGGTGCAACGGCGAGCGCCCCGCAGCGCAGAATGTGGTATATCCGCGGCGCGAATCGCCTGTACCGTATACCACCCTCGACAGCTGCGCCCACCCTGCCGCGCCGGCACACATCGCACACGGCTCGACGGTGACATATAGCGTGCACCCCTCAAGATATTTGCCGCCGAGGGCTATCTCAGCCGCCGTGATGGCTTGCATCTCGGCATGTGCCGTCACATCGGCCAGGGCTTCGGTGCGGTTGTGGCCGCGACCGAGTATTCGCCCGCGATCGCTTACTACGACTGCGCCTATCGGTATCTCTCCCTCAGCGGCAGCCGCGCGGGCTTCGGCCAGCGCAAGGCGCATATAGCGCTCGTCGTCAGAGATTCCCATATTTCTTAACTATCTCAGGAATAGAGAGTCGCATCCCCTCTGTCGCACCGATCACAGCCGGGCCGAATATAGCTCGGGCTTCGTCGACAAGCGGCTGCTCGTCGGTGTATCGTTTGGAGTAGTGACCTATCACGAGAACTTTGGCTCCGGCTTGACGTGCCACGCGGGCTGCTTCGGCAGCCGTAGAGTGGCCGCGGGCAAGAGCCTGCTGCCGTAGCGAAGAGTCGTAGGTCGACTCATGGAACAGTACGTCGACCCCCTCGATGGCTTGCGCCACACGGCTGTCGGGCATCGTGTCCGAGCAGTAAGCATAGCTCAGCGGCGGCGCCGGATCGGCCGTAAGCACCGCATTAGGCACGACTCTACCATCTTCGCGGATGAAGTCGGCACCGGCTTTAATGCGCGCAATCTCGTACGCCGGCACTCCGTGAAATCGCCCCGTCTCAGCCAGATATTTGCGGTCGCGAGGCTTTTCGCGGAATATAAAACCGGTGCACGGCACCCGATGATACAGCGGGAAGTGGCTCACAGTCAGGCTCTGATCCTCATACAGCACTCCGGCACCTTTGGGGTCAATATCCTCAAACACGATCTCAAAACCGGTCTCACGGCAGAAGTAGTCGAGCACCGGCTTGAGCACCTTGCGCCCCTCGGCAAAACAGTGCACCACCACTCTGCCGCCCTTGTCGTGCAGATCGAGAGTTGAGAGGAGCCCGGGGAGTCCGAATACATGATCACCGTGCAGATGGCTCAGAAAAATGTGGCCCAGGCGACTGAATTTAAGCCCCATGCGACGCATCTGCAGCTGAGCCCCCTCGCCGCAATCGACCATAAACAGCTTCTCGCGGAAGTTGACAATCTGGCTCGACGGCAGGTGGCGGAGCGACGGAGTGGCCGACCCGCACCCGAGTATGTTAATGTCAAATCTATCCATAATATTCGCCCTCAAAGGTACGAATATTATTTTTATTCCGTCACTTTCTCGAACACGGAAGCAGGTTGCTTGCACACCGGACAGATATACCCTTCGGGCAGCTCTTCGCCCTCATACTCGTAGCCGCACACCGTGCAGCGCCACACCGTGCGTGGTGAGGCTTCCTTGGCCGGAGCCTTCTGTGGCTGCGGCTTGATATGCTCCTGGTAGTAGCTGTAGGTCACCGAAGGCTCGTCGGAGAGCGATTCCATCTCGGTCACTTCGCCGATAAACATCAGGTGGGTACCCAGATCAATGGTTTTCGATACCTTCATGCTTATAAAGGCGTTGGTCTGTGCGGTGATGGCGAGAGTGCCGTTTGCCACGCGCCTGCACTCGTCGAAACCATCGAACTTGTCGACATCGCGCCCGGACTGAAACCCGAAGCGACGGAACAGATCTATACCGGCGTTGCGGCTGATGACAGATGCGGTGAGCACACCCGATTTAAGAATCATCTCGGTAGTGAGATTCGACTTGTTGAGGCATACCGACACCTGATTCGGCTCGGAGGTGACTTGCTGGAGGGTGTCAGACACGCAGCCATTGTCGCGACCGTCGGCTCGCGAAGTGATGATGTACAATCCGTACGTGATATCGAACATTGGATTTTTCATATCTTTCTTATTTTATATAATAATCTTCTCACCCTTAGAACAATATCACGGCTGCCACGGTTCAAGCCGCGGCGGTGAACTTTTCAATGCCATGATCGTTTTACTGTTACAGTAAACACCAACTATTAACAATAAAACATAAGATTATGGACACCGACAAATACGTATGTGATGTATGTGAGTGGGTCTACGACCCGGCCGTAGGCGATCCCGACAACGGGATTGAGCCCGGAACATCTTTTGCCGATCTCCCCGACGACTGGGTATGCCCCGTGTGCGGTGTCGGCAAGGACGAGTTCTCCAAGCAGGAGTAACGATTATTATATAGATGAGAGCCGGTTTAGCATACACCTGTTAAGCCGGCTCTCCTTTTCGTCAAAGTATAATCTTGCAACTTCCCTCCGACAAAGATTCTTTTTCCCAAGATACCCGCTGAGAACCCAATATTTTGTGTAACTTTGTAGGAAATGTCACATTAAGAGTATGAAGAATTATATTTTGCTTTCTTTGTTTATCTTCCAAAGTTGTTTTGTGTTTGCACAAAACTGCTGCAATAGCGACAGTACTTTCCGCGAAATTCAATTTCCCCTCACCGAGCAGGACACCAAAACGGTGTTTTACTATTTCAATGACCAATGGATAGATGGCGCCAATCCCGATATGGTCAATCCCGACTCAATCTTAAAAATGGAAGTGAAAAACGATGAATACGGTAATCGCGCGGTGTTCATTACAATCCCGTCGGACGACTTCGATAAATTAATATCCGATGTAAAATCAAATTATTGCTGGCCCCATACTGAGCCTATTTGTGAATTTCCGGGAGGCAACGGAAAACTCAAGGATTGGCTGGAGGCTAATATTCAAATCCCTGAGGGATATAAAGGCAGAGAAAAAGTCGTTGTAAGCTTCTACGTTCAACCCGACGGTTCTGTTAGTGACCCGAAAATTGTCAGACCAAGCAAAAACGATGCAGCTAATGCCGAGGCTTTAAGACTCGTAAATGCGCTGCCGAAATTCCGTGTCAAGTTCTTCACACCGAAGAGACATCGCTTAGGCCGTACTCTGGCTATAACTTTTACTGAGCCGGGGGCTATCTATATAAGAGGAAATGAAGCTGAATAATTGCCACCTGAAAAGTAATGTGAGATTTTGTCAATATACTCCCAGACCACTTTGCCAATCATCATAAAATCACCGAGTCAACCAATAATATCCGTAGGATAATGTCCTCTAACTTCAATACATATTACAATAATATCGACTCCGATTTTTGGCGCAACCTATGTGTCGAGACCGGAGTCGTACGCACTTATGAAAAGGGCGACCTGTTTGTGGAACAAGGAAGTGTAGCAAAATATTTAGGCTATATCAAATCCGGAGCGCTCAAATATGTCGTGTATACCGCCGATGGTTCCGAGAGAGTCGTCGGATTAGAGTTTGCCGGCGAATTTGTGGCTGATTTTCCATTCTCTATATTTGGCAAAAAATCGCGCGTTTCCATTGAGGCCGTCACTCCATGCGAGATTTATTGTATCTCGGCAAAAGAAATTGGCTCTCTGATGCAGTCGGATGCAGAGCTTTATCGAAAAATCGCCGAAACAAATGTGGCACTTTTCGATACCACATACAACAGGTATATAGACATGTACATCAAATCTGCTCAAGAACGATACGAGGACCTTGTCGAAAAGCACGAAGACATTTTTTCAATATTTTCTCTAAAAGATATTGCATCTTTCCTCAACATCACCCCTACTCACCTGAGCCGATTAAGAAAAAACGACATCAAACTGTAATTCTTCCTAACTCTCGACATTTGTTGAGAGTTTTCTATTTTATTGGCTGTAACTTTGCTGATAGTTTACGTGTAAATTACGACGACAATTAAATCGGCTATCCTGATATAACATAACAGCAATAATACTTTACGTAAGCTCCCGGCAGTGATGTCGGGAGCTTTTCTTTTTTAGCGTGTTCCATAATATATGTTAGAGTTGAGGCTTTTACATATATGTCAAGCTATTTTGTAACTTTGCAAGCAAATATATATGGTATGGCAAGAATCGTCACACACACTCCCAAGACTTTTGAGAGCTTCAACTTTGAAACTCTTTCTCAATGTATTTCAACCATTCATTCTGCATTACAGACCTCTGCAGTCAAAGCAGTCAATCGTTATGCCTCCATCCGCAATTGGTTAATTGGTCGGTATCTTGTTGAATACTAACAGTGTGGCAACGACAGAGCACAATATGGAGCAAAACTTTTGCCTAAAATAGTAAGTCGAGTTAAGATACGCGGTATTAACACCACATTGCTTGCAAATGCACGCAACTTCTATCTGCGTTATCCGCAAATGAATGAGGTTGTTAGTCCAATTTTTCCGATATTGTCGGAAAAATTTAAGGACATTCCTTTGCCCTTGAATTTTCTTCCTATAGAAGAATCAAAAATTTATCCGACACCATCGGAAAAATTCACAACACCTCCCACTTCGCTTATTTCCAATCTCTCGTTCTCCCACATAGTAGAGCTTCTTACAGTGGACGATCCTCTTATTCGTTTCTTCTATGAATTTGAGTGCATACGCAATGTATGGAGTGTTAAGGAATTGCGTCGACAAATCTCGACTAATCTTCATATACGAGTAGGTCTCAGCAAGTCTCCTGAATTGATTATGAAGAAACTTTCGGAGATAACTGAGCGACAAAATTCCCTTCTTCAAATCAAAGATCCGTTAGCATTGGAGTTTCTCGGTCTAAACGCCGGAGACTTCATTACAGAAAGTAATTTGGAAGCGACTCTTATCTCGCATCTACAGGAGTTTCTGCTTGAACTTGGTAAAGGATTTTGTTTTGAAGCACGTCAAAAGCGGATGATTATAGACGACAGATATTATTTCGCAGATCTCGTTTTCTACAACAGATTACTGCATTGCAATGTCGTTATTGAACTTAAAAACGATGAGTTTAAGCATGAATATCTGAGTCAACTCAATGCTTACGTATCATATTATCGAGAAAACGAGATGAACCCGGGAGACAATCCTCCCGTGGGAATACTACTTTGCACTAGAAAGGGCAAACAAATGGTTGAATATGCTTTAGCCGGAATGGATAACTCTTTGTTTGTTTCTACATATCAATTATGCTTACCTGATAAAAAGCTGCTTGAATCATTCCTGGATAATACTATAGAGAAATAGTGAAAACTGCAAAAAGGCTGAGCCGTTTAGAATAATTGCACCTCTAAAGTTTCTCTATGTCTTTCGGGGACAATTTCCGGGCCTGATTTTAGATTTTTTTGAAAAGTTAATAAAATTTGACTATATTTGCCCACACACTTTTTCATATTGCAAAATATCTAATCTATATATTTCATTTAATCAGCAATCATTTTGATGAGATCACAAATTCTGACAGCTATCGGAGTGGCTATTCCGATTGCACTTTTCTGCAGCAGCTGCACGGACAATGATTACGATCTATCGGATCTTGACACCACAACACGTATCAACGTTGAAAATCTCACAGTGCCCATCAACATTGACGAGATACTTCTTTCCGACGTTATCAAGCTCAAAGAGGACGGCAAGGTAAAGATAATCGACGGGCAGTACGTCATAATCGAGAGTGATAAGGAGTTTGACTCCGACCCGATCAAGGTCGACCCTGTCACCCTCAGCAGCCCGGAGCTCGAATCGTCGACACGCATTATCAATCTGGACGGCGCTGCCGATCTGCTTGCCGCGGGCCGCTCCTTAGAGCTGCCTCTGGACAGCGACCTCTCCGAATACAATCTTACCGCATCCGACGTGAGCACCAGCATCGTATCGATTAAAGAGGTGGGATGCGATCTTAAGATCTACATATCTCTGTCGATCAACGGCTTCGAGCCGTATCTGAAAGGATTCACCCTCAAAGATGTGGTGCTCGGCATACCCCGCGGCCTTAACGGTGTGCAGGGCACCGGACGCTACGACCGCGACAAAGGCGAATTTGCCGTCACCAATCAGTATGTCAACGGCAATAAATGTGTAGTGGAGATCTCCGCCAACCGTCTTGACTTCGGCAAATGCGGTGCGATCTACAATACAACCGATCAGACAATCCTCTTCCACGACAATCTGCGCGTGATCAGCGGTACGGCCGTGATCAAGCCTTCCGACTTCAGCACATCGTCGTTTGCATGGATGCCCGACCACTGCACATATGTGACCGATTTCGACCTCACACGCGTCGACATCAGCACATTCACGGGCGAAATCAAATACGACCTGAGCAATGTCGACATCCCCGTCGTCGACCTCTCCGACATACCCGACGTGCTCGCTCAGGATGAGACGGACGTTCGTCTGGTGAACCCCTGCATCTATCTGCAGATCGACAACCCCATGACACGCTACTCCCTCCATGCCACTACCGGGATCTCGATCATATCGAAACACCGCAACGGATCGGAGAACACCGTGGCTATGCAGTCGCCGTTCACCGTATCGTCGGCCGCTCAGAGCAACTACTGCCTGTCGCCGTCGCGCCCTGCTTCATTCCTCCCCGAGTACACCCCTGCCACCGAGGTACCGTTTGCCGACCTGGGCATGATCTTCGCAGGTGCGGGCGTGCCGACCTCACTTCAGTTTGTGCTTGACGACCCGATGCTTCCGCGCCAGGACGTCACCGACTTCCGCCTCGGCGAAGAGAATCCCGGTGTACACGGCAAGTACACCTTCTACTCGCCGCTTCAGTTTGCCGCCGGGTCGCAGATCGTCTACACCGAGACCAACGACGGCTGGCACTCCGAAGATCTCGAGAAGATGACAATCCAGACTCTGCGCGTCACGGCCACCGTCACCACCGACGTGCCCGTATCGCTCAAGTTCACCGCCTACCCGGTCGATAAGGATGGCAAACAGATCAACAACGTGGAGATACAGGGTGCATACGTAGATGCCAACGCCGACGGACAGCCCCTCGACATCGTAATCACAGGCTCTATTCAGAATCTCGACGGTATATGCTATACAGCCGTGGCCGCTCCCAAGGCCGGCGAGGACGCCTCTGCCCTCACCCCCAACATGCACATCCGCCTCACAAACATCCGGCCCACCGTGTCCGGTTACTATCAGACTGAACTCTAACCGCTCACACTTCCAAGCATGAAAACCTGTAAAAAATATATCGCGGCTCTGATGATAGCCGCAATCCCGGCTCTGACAGTAGCACAGGAGACTTATTCCGGATACTTCGTCGACGGATACTCATACCGCTTCCGCATGAACCCCGCTTTCGGCAACGATTCCACAAACTTCGTAGCCATACCGGGTGTCGGCAACGCCAACGTGGCCGCCCGCGGAAACCTGCATGTGCGCGACGTGTTCTACAACGTCGATGGCCGTACCACCACATTCCTCAATCCCGGTGTGAGCGCCTCGGAGCTGATGAGCAACCTCAGCACCAACAACCGCGTGGGTGCCGATGTCAATATCACGGTGCTCGCCGGAGGTTTCAAAGCGTGGGGCGGCTACAACACTGTGGCTATCAACGGCCGCGGCATGGTCAACCTCCGCGCCCCCAAGGAGCTGTTCCGTCTGCTCAAGGAGGGTGTACAGAACGACTCCTACGACATCTCCAATCTAAGTGCCCAAGCCGTGGGCTACGCCGAGATGGCTTTCGGCCACTCCCGCCAGATCAACAAGCAGTGGCGTGTGGGCGGTACATTCAAGATGCTCTTCGGTATAGGCAACGCTGATGCCAAGCTCAACAACGCTACCCTCAATCTCGCTCCCGACGGATGGGTGATACAGTCGGACGCACAGATACGCACCAACTTCAAGAATGCGAAATATAAAACTGACGTAAACAGCGACAACGGCCACCGCTATGTGAGCGGTATCGATCTCGACGGAGTAGGCATGAGCGGGTTCGGTATCGGCTTCGACCTCGGCGCCGTGTATACGCTCAACAGCGACTGGCAATTTTCGGCTGCCCTCCTTGACCTTGGATTCATACACTGGAGCAACAACATCCTTGCCACGACCGACGGCGTCAAAGAGTTCACAACCGACCGCTATACTTTCAACGTGAACGGCGATGCCGACAACAGTTTCAAGAATGAATGGAAACGGATGAAGGACGGCCTCACCGCACTCTACGAGCTCGACGACGCAGGCAATACCGGCGGTCGCACCACAGGTCTTGCCGCTACGCTCAATCTTGCCGCGCAGTACACTCTGCCGGTGTACCGCAACCTCAACTTCGGTCTGGTCAACACCACCCGGATCAATGGCCCGTACACCTGGACTGATTTCCGCCTCTCGGCAAATATCGCTCCGGTCAAGATGCTGTCGGCATCAGCCAACTTCGACCTCGGCACCTACGGCGCAGGGTTCGGCTGGCTGATCAACTACCACTACACCGGCTTCGGCCTGTTCCTCGGCATGGATCATACTCTTGGAAAACTCTCTAAAGAGGGTGTGCCGCTGTCGAGCAACGCTTCAGTCAACTTCGGTATGAACGTGCTCTTCTGATCACATCGACTCTCATATCACAGGCTGTCTGCGGGTCCCCAGCGGGATGCCGCAGACACTTTTTTTGCAAAAAAAAATTTGGAGAATGACAAATTATGCATACCTTTGCGGTGTGTTAGTGATGTAACACACCGCTACATCGCTACAAAATTTTCATTATCAGCTTATGACGATAAAGCTCGACAACGTAACATTCGCATACCGCCGCAACAGCCCCGACGCACTTCGCGATGCTTCAGCTTCGTTTGGCGCCGGTATACATCTGCTCCTTGGCCCTAACAATGCCGGCAAGTCGACTATGCTCCGCATCATAGCCGGATTGCTTGTGCCCGATTCCGGCAAATGCTATTTCGACAAGGAGGTGACCGCCTGCCACTCACCCCACACCACCAAGGAGATATTTCTACTCACCCCCGAGGCCACATTTCCGCTTCGCGATCTCGACGAGATGGCGCGGCTGCACGCCCCGTTCTATCCGCATTTCGACCGCGAGGCTATGGATAGCAACCTCGCAATGTTCGGTCTGAGCGGAAGCGACCCATTGGCTGAGATGTCGCTGGGCACCCGCCACAAAGCATTTATATCGTATGCTCTGGCTTTAGGCACCCGTGTACTGATGCTCGACGAACCTGCCGAGGGTCTTGATATGAATGCCAAGGAGACTCTCGCACACATGATAGCGGAAGCGGCCGCGGCCGATCCCAACCGTTGCATCATCGTGGCCACCCACACGGTGCAGGAGATGCGCAACCTTTTCGATACGGTCACCATATTATCTCACGGCTCGGTAGTGATCAATATCTCTACAGCCGTCGTGTCCGAGCGTTTGGCCTTCATAGCCGACAGCATCGAGCATGCCGACGCGCTTGTCTACCGTCAGGGGGTCGACGGCCCGACCCAGATTGTGCCATCCGGGGGCGTACTCTATACACCGATCGACTACACCCTGCTTTTTATGGCTGCCACCGGAGCCAAAGTATCACAATTACAAGAATTATTGTCATGAAGCCCACAAACACACTGAAAGCCGACGAGCTTCTGTACACCGACAACTATTCGTCGTGGCGCAGGATGCTGCGGCTTGCACGGTTCTACTGGCCTTTGCTCAAACCGTGTATCATAGGCTACCCCCTCGTCATACTCGCTCTGTGCATCATATCCGGATTAGGAGCACGGTATATCGGAGCCGAGCTATGGCCGGCCTCCCTCTTTGTCGTGCCGATCGACATCATGTGGGTCTTTGCTCCTGTCACGCTCACACGTCGTGATTACCGATTTGTATCGCAGCAGCTCCCGGTCACAGCCGCCGAAAAGCTGTCGTTTCTGCTCATCACCTTTCTTATAGTATTCCCGGCCATCATCAGCGTGGCGCTCTCGGCCGGCGAACTGATCGTGGAGTGGTGTGTGGGCGTGTCGCTTGAGAACATACTGCCGACGGTCACAACGCGTCTTATGATAATCGGCCTGTTGCAAGTGCTCGTACTCACCGTCATCTCGCTATATTACACCGTGACGAGCTCCAACCGCGCTTTCGCTGGAATGATAAGCAGCGTGGTGGCCTACATTCTGCTCTTGGTAGCCTCGGGCATAGTGATGTTCGGCATCGGTTTTTACGAAGGGTACATGGGCGTATGCAAAGAAGTGGCCCTCTCCTCGCCCCAGGGGCAGCAGATGATCGAACGTGCCACCGACCTGTCGCAATACATCGTCCTCGGACTGTTTGTCCTGATAGGTATACGATATATTTCCAAATTGTATAAATTCTTACGAAACAGTGGATTTTAAATCCGATCGACCAATATTCCGGCAGATTGTGGATCTCTGCCACGAGCGTATCATAGCCCGCGAATGGGCCGAAGACGGACGCATCCCGTCGGTGCGCGAACTCGGCATGGAGCTGAAAGTCAATGCCCACACAGCACTTAAAGCGTACGATATGCTCCAGACCGAAGGGGTGATAGTGCAGCGGCGCGGTCTCGGCTTCTTCCTCACGCCCGACGCACGGCGTCGGGTCATGGACGCACGACGCTCAGAGTTTATCGACGAACAGCTCCCCGCACTGTTCGCCCGCATGGATACTCTCGGACTCACCATCGAAGATATAGTAAAACAATATAACAACCGTTAATAGCTTGACTCATATGGAAAAATCATCAAACCACGAATATGAATACACCGGCATTGTGCTCAACGGCTTTTTGATGCTGCTGATAGTTCTGGTAGCTCTGCCGGGCCTGATTCTGGCCTCGACGCTCACCGACAGCGAGGGCCTCATCATCTCGTCGATCATAGTCGCCATCGTTGCCTTCATCATCATGCTCTCGGGATTCTTCACTCAGGAGCCGAATGTTGCGCGCGTGATGATATTCTTCGGAAAGTATCGCGGCACATTCACCGGCACAGGCTTCTACTGGGCCAACCCCTTCGTATCGCGCAAACGCCTCTCGCTGCGTGTCCGCAATATGGATATCGAGCCTATCAAGGTGAACGATAAAATCGGCAACCCTGTGATGATCGGCATGGTGCTGGTATGGAAAATCAAGGACACCTACCGTGCGGTTTTCGATATTGATACGCCGCAGAGTGTCAACGGCACAGGCGCTGTCAACGCCGCTCTCGCCACATTCGTGCGCATACAGAGCGACGCCGCCCTGCGCGAGGTGACCACGCGGTTTGCCTACGACGCCGGCTCCGACCACTCCGACGAGCTCACACTGCGAGAAGGCGGCACGGAGATCAACGAACTGCTCGAACATAAAATCAACGAGCGGCTTGCCATGGCCGGCATGGAAGTGGTCGAAGCGCGCCTCAACTATCTGGCTTACGCTCCCGAGATCGCAGCCGTAATGCTCCGACGCCAGCAGGCCTCGGCTATCATTTCGGCACGCGAGAAGATCGTGGAAGGCGCCGTGTCGATGGTCGAAATGGCCCTGAACGAGATCGAATCGAAAAATCTTGTGAAATTTGACGACGCAACCAAAGCGCGCATGGTGGGCAACCTTCTGGTAGTGCTCTGCGGCGACGATCCGGCCCAACCGGTGGTAAACACATCGAGCAACTAAGACAGCAATAATTTCTTTCAATACACCCTCCCCCGCCGGCGACAGCATGACATGCTGCCTCCGGCGGTTGTGAATTTGTGAATTTGGCTAATTGCAGTTTTTTGTGTTACTTTGCACTCAGATACAGAACACAATCATACACAATATAATGGCTAAGGAACTCAAAGACCTGACAAAACGCAGCGAGGACTACTCCCGCTGGTATAATGAGCTTGTAGTGAAAGCCGATCTGGCCGAGCAGTCGGCCGTGCGCGGCTGCATGGTGATAAAACCTTACGGATACGCTATATGGGAGAAAATGCAGCGCACCCTTGACGATATGTTCAAGGCCACAGGCGTGCAGAATGCCTACTTCCCCCTGCTCATCCCCAAATCTTTCCTCTGCCGCGAGGCCGAGCATGTCGAGGGGTTTGCCAAAGAGTGCGCTGTAGTGACCCACTACCGCCTCAAAAACGACCCCAACGGCGCAGGAGTGATCGTCGACCCCGACGCACGCCTTGAAGAGGAGCTTATCGTACGCCCCACCTCCGAGACTATCATCTGGGGCACATACAAAAACTGGATACACTCATACCGCGACCTGCCGCTGCTTATCAACCAGTGGGCTAACGTGATGCGCTGGGAGATGCGCACCCGCATGTTCCTGCGCACAAGCGAATTTCTGTGGCAGGAGGGACACTGCGCACACGCCACAGCCGAAGAGAGCGAAGCGCGCACCGTGGAGATGATCAACGTCTACGCCCGCTTTGCCGAGCGCTACATGGCGATGCCCGTGATACAGGGTGTGAAGAGCCCCAACGAACGATTTGCCGGAGCTCTCAACACATACACTATCGAAGCCATGATGCAGGACGGAAAGGCTCTGCAGGCAGGCACCTCACACAACCTGGGGCAAAACTTCGCCAAAGCATTTGATGTGACATTCGTCAACAAAGACAACAAGCCCGAATACGTCTGGGCCAACTCATGGGGTGTATCGACTCGCCTTATGGGAGCGCTCATAATGACCCACTCCGACGACAACGGGCTTGTACTTCCGCCCCATCTCGCTCCGATACAGGTCGTGATAATCCCTATATACAAAAATGCCGAGCAGCTTGCCGCCATCACCGAGCGCGTCACGCCGATCGTCGAGGAGATGACACGCCGCAGCATCAGTGTGAAGTATGACGACGCCGAAAATCGACGCCCCGGCTTCAAATTTGCCGACTACGAGCTCAAAGGTGTGCCTGTGCGCTTAGCAATCGGCGCCCGCGACCTCGAAAACGGCACCGTAGAAGTGATGCGCCGCGACACTCTCGAAAAGACAACCGAGCCGATTGCCGATATCGCCGACTATACCGTCGAGCTGCTTGAGAAAATACAGCAGAACATCTACGACAAAGCTCTACGCCACCGTCAGGAGATGACCCGCACCGTCGAGACATACGACGAATTTAAAGTCGAGATCGAGAAAGGCGGATTCATCCTCGCACATTGGGACGGCACTCCCGAGACCGAAGAGCTCGTCAAGAACGAAACAAAAGCGACCATCCGCTGCATACCCCTCGAGGGCGACACCACTCCCGGCAAATGTATGGTGACAGGGCGCCCCTCGAAACAGCGTGTGATATTCGCCCGGTCATATTGATCTCCGGTATCAGAACAAGATAATGTCGGAATACGGAGTCGCAACAGATACGCTCCTTATTCCGGCATTTCATCTCCAAACTTCACAACTATGAGTATAACAGCCACAGCTGCAGGACGTGCCGCCGTAGCCGATCAGGAAGCTAAAGCTATGATCCGCGCACTCGCACAGACCCTGCTTGCAGCAGCCCGCGACGAGGATACACTGAGTGTGCCACGCTTCGGTTCGTTCGCCGCCCAAGCCGAGGAAGAACATATCGAGACCGACCGCGCTACCGGCCGCAGGATGCTCATGCCTCCGGCTATACGCCTGCAATTCACCCCCGGCGGAGCTCTGCGTGCCGCAGTGGCCAAACATCACAAATCAAGCCGCGGAGGGCAGCCGTCATGAACCGCATACTCATCCTCCCCGACATAGCCTCGGCGATTACCGAGGCCACCGGCATCGCTCCCGAAAAATCACTTGCTTTCGTCAAAGAGCTATTTGCCGAAGCTGCTTCCCGCCTCACCTCCGGGGAGCAGGCTAAGATAGATGAAATAGGCACATTCAGTGTCGACCCTCTCACCGGAGAGATACTTTTCACCCCCGATCCGGCTTTGGCTGCAGAGATAAATGCTCCGTTCGCAGTTTTTGAGCCCGTAGAGATCATTTCTTCCGAGCTTGATCTCGCCGAGGGTCAGACCGAACCGGCATACGTTCCGACACCGGAGCCCATTTCCGTGGCTGAACCTGTAGTCGACCCCACGCCCGCTCCCTCCTCTGAACCTGAACCTGATATTGAGCCCGCTCCTGCCACCGAGCCTGAGCCGGAAGTTGCCCCTGAGCCTGAGCCGACAGCAGAACATGTGGCTGAACCGATAGCCGAGCCGACATATTACGAACCGACCGCCGCTCTGCAGATACCTGCTCCTCAGCCCCGCCGCGGGAATTGCTGCCGGGCGCTCAACGCCGTGCTTGTCGGACTCGCAATTGTGGCCGCCTACCTCTTAGGCCTCTACACTCCCGAAATACGTATCTGGCTACATCGCATCACCGCCCCGGCCGAAGAGAAGGCGCCTCAGCCAGAGATAGTGATAATAGAGCGAGAGCCGGAGGCCGATGCGACACCAACGGCCGTCAGCGAGACGACCGAACCTGCCGTGGCAGTCGAACCCGTAGCCCCCGCCGAGCCCAAGGAGCACCTCGACACGGTGCGCGTGAAGTATTATATCACCCACATGGCCAAGCGCTATTATGGCAATGACAACTTCTGGAGCTATATCTACAAGGAGAATGAGCAGCGGCTCGGACACCCGGACCTCACTCAGCCCGGCACAGTTGTGGTGATACCTCCGGCCGAAAAATACGGAATCAATGCTTCCGACCCCGCCAGCGTGGCCGCCGCCAAACAGCTCGGCGGCGAGATTTACCGCAAGTTCAGGAATTAAACAGGGATACGCGACAAGAGGCTCGGGGACATGTCCCTAAGCCTCTTGCTACGTTGGCGGAGTAACTGCTTCTGAGGGTAGCGGGTATTTGCCGGAAACGTTCCGGTCGGTCTTTTAAGAAGCCCTTACCACGAGTATGCTGTCGAGTTTTATATCACTCGTTAAGGATGATTGTTTGCACCCATACTACCCGGTTGCCTCCGTCAACCGCATTAATATCTTCAAGCGTGCTCGGCCTGTTTTACTTTGTCGAGCAGTATCTCGGCGGTTGTCTCACCCGACTGTCTCCACACTTCCTCACCGTCGTGATATACTATAAATGTGGGTATCGAAGTGACCTTCATGCTGTCGGCGAGCTCACTGTTCTTGTCGATGTCAAACTGGTATACGTCGGCCTCTCCTTTAAGAGCGTCTTTTACCTGCTCTACCACCGGCATCATCCGCTGGCAATGAGGGCACCATGTGGCATAGAACTCTACAAGTACCGCCTCCGAGCTTTTAATCAATTCCGTATAATCTTTCATAAGTCTGTCTGTATTATCTCTGTCGGGATTCACCGACCGTTGTTAGTATCGCTTGTTTGACTATATAACACGCCGCAACTGATTTGGTGCGACCATAACGCATTTTTTAATAGTTTTTAAGTGTTGACTCATCCCCAAATAGGTTAAATTTGCACTTAGAATTACCTGACGATCTATGGCAACAGACCCTACAGCCTCAGCCCGCGTAGCCGAGCTTCGCAACCTGATAAACGGCCACAACCACAGCTACTATGTGCTCAACTCGCCCACTATAAGCGACTTCGAGTTTGATGCCCTGATGCGCGAGCTTGAAGATCTTGAGCGCAGCTACCCTGATCTCGACGACCCACTCTCGCCTACCCATCGCGTGGGCTCCGACCTGACCAAAGGATTCGTGCAGGTGACCCACGAGCGGCCGATGCTCTCGCTGGCCAACACTTACTCTATCGACGAAGTGAACGAGTGGGTGGGCCGCGTGCGCGACGGTCTCGGCGGCGAGGCGTTCACGCTCACCGGCGAGATGAAGCTCGACGGCACGTCAATATCGATCACCTACCGCGACGGACGCCTGGTGCGCGCCGTGACACGCGGCGACGGCACAAAGGGCGACGATGTGACGGCCAACGTCAAGACAATCCGTTCCGTCCCGCTTACGGTGTCGGCACCCGATCTGCCCCGAGAGTTTGAGGTGCGTGGCGAGATAGTGCTCCCCTGGAAGGAATTCGAGCGGCTCAACACAGAGCGTGCTTTCAACGAAGAGCCGCTTTTCGCCAATCCGCGAAATGCCGCAGCCGGCACGCTTAAGACTCAGAACCCCGCAGAAGTGTCGCGCCGCGGACTCGACGCATATTTCTACTACCTGATAGGCGACGACCTCCCTGCCGACAATCATTGGGACAACATGCAGGCACTGCGACGCTGGGGTTTTAAAGTGTCGGACGCCATGCAGCTGTTGCACGACATCGACGAGGTAGACCGCTACATCAACCATTGGGACAGTGCCCGCCGCGAGCTCCCGATGGCCACCGACGGTCTGGTATTTAAGGTAAACTCCCTGCGCCAGCAGCTCAACTTAGGGTATACGGCCAAATCTCCACGCTGGGCCATTGCGTTCAAGTTCAAGGCTGAACGAGCGTGCACTCCCCTGCGCTTCGTATCATACGAAGTGGGGCGTTCGGGCATCGTCACCCCGGTAGCCAATCTCGAGCCGGTTCTGCTGTCGGGAACTATAGTGAAGCGCGCATCGCTCCACAACGCCGACATAATCCGTCAGCTCGACATACATCAGCATGATCACCTCTATGTAGAGAAAGGGGGCGAGATAATACCGAAAATCACCGGCGTAGACCTTGCAGCACGTCAGCCCGGAGCCGAAGCAGTAGGATTTGTGACCCACTGCCCCGCCTGCGGCACTCCGTTAGAGCGCTATGAGGGGGAGGCCGCCTGGATATGTCCCAACAAATACGGATGCCCGCCGCAGATAGTAGGACGCATAGAGCACTTTGCAGGCCGCAGGATGATGAATATCGACGGCATCGGCGAGGAAACATCAAAGTTGCTTTACGACGCCGGGCTCATCACGTCGGCCGCCGACCTGTACGACCTCCGCGCCGAACAGCTCGCTTCGCTCGAAGGGTTCGGGCAGACCAGCGCAAAGCGCATCATCGACGGCATCGAGGCCTCGAAAAGCGTACCGTTCGAGCGTGTGGTCTATGCCCTGTCGATACCGTATGTAGGTGAAACCGTGGCGCGTAAATTGGCGCGCGGAGTTGAGACAATCGACAATCTGATGACGTGGCCGGCAGAGCGGCTTCAGGCCATCGACGAGATAGGCCCGCGCATTGCTGCGGCAATAATCGACTATTTCGCATATGAGCCCAACCGTCGCGATATAGAGCGCCTGCGCCGTGCAGGCGTACAGATGGCTGTCGACGAAAGTACACTGGCACCCAAAAGCGACATTCTGGCAGGGAAAACCGTTGTCATATCAGGCACATTCACCCACCACTCGCGCGAACAGTACAAGGAGATGATCGAGGCAAACGGCGGCAAAAACTCAGGATCAATATCCGGCAAGACAGATTACCTGCTCGCCGGCGAGAACATGGGGCCCGCAAAGCTCGAGAAAGCCAAGCGACTCGGCGTGCCGATAATTTCGGAGGATGAATTTCTGGCCATGATCTCCCCGCGAGAGACAACCTGAAAATTGATTTTGGTTATTCCGCTAAAATATCTACCTTTGTGGCGGCCTTAACATAGCCGCAAGCCATGTGCCCATAGTTCAATGGATAGAATATCGGATTCCGGT
>CAZPKH010000019.1:21874-34729 GCA_964587165.1 uncultured Muribaculaceae bacterium | reverse complement strand
AAGGATGCGCCCTCCAAGTTTACTCTCGACCTCGGAGGTCGGGTCCTTCAGGGCCCGACGAAATCACCCACGCCTGATGTTATCCTCGGGCCCTAAAGGACCCGAGCTCCAAGGATGCGCCCTCCGAGTTTGCTCTCGACCTCGAGGTGTCTCCTGATAAATTTTGTTAAATTTTGGTGATTATTTGTGAGAGGGTGTGATGCGGAATGAGGAATATTGTGTATATTTGTAGGCTAAATACAGGAATAGAATTAGACTCTTACGCACCTATAAAACTAAATACCTGTGATACAGCAGCATAGGCATACTTTGTGGGGGAATCACCCTCGCCTGGCGTTATCCTCGGGCCCTAAAGGACCCGAGCTCCAAGGATGCGCCCTCAGAGTTTGCTCTTGCGCTCCTTCTACTTGCGCCCTCCGAGTTTGCTCTTGCACCCTCCGGGACATCTCAAATCTAACGACCAATTATTAATATACTTAAACAATAATACTTAACTAATCAAACACTAAACAATGAAAAAGCTTTTTGCGTTTCTTGCGCTCCTTGTGTGCTTGCTCTCGGCA
The DNA here is from genome assembly GCA_964587165.1 of uncultured Muribaculaceae bacterium. GTDB lineage: Bacteria > Bacteroidota > Bacteroidia > Bacteroidales > Muribaculaceae > CAZPKH01. Next base: position 34,166 of record CAZPKH010000019.1, on the reverse strand, counting down.
CCGTTGGCTAACGCGGGACACACGTACTACGTTGACATTGCTGACAAAGGTTGGAGTGATGTCTACTTGTATGTGAAGAACGGCACCAACGACAGAGATGGAGGCTATGCATGGGGTGGCCCCTACAAAGGAGAACTTGTGGCGGGTACTACTTCTATTTACAAAGTATTCTCAGATTGGGGTACTGTGGAAATGGCATGTTTTTCGAAATCTAATGCTTTTGGCGGCCATTGGTATTTCGATGGAGAATCCGATAAAGATTTCGGAGCTACAACAGTAGGCATTCTTAAAGTCGGATCAACCGGCAATATGAAGCTTCAAGATGGCTATGTATATAAGCTCGCTTCCGGTAATACGAATGGCATTACCAAATCATATAAGTTTGATCCTGAGAACCCGTACGGCACTCCCGCTCTTCCCGACTCGGAGATCTCGAATATCACGCTTACTCGTACGGGCAGCTCCACAGCAGTCGGCACCTTCACACAGGTGATCGACGATATCTATATGTGGCACGGCTCTGTAATCAAATCGGACGGAGGTACTTGGTATCAGGTTCAGACTAAAGATACCAACAACAATGTCAAGACATGGGCTATCCCCAACACCTCGTGGTGGTGGACTGACGGCAATAAGACTTCATCTGCCAGCTCGCTTCAGGAACAGAATCTCGTGAATATCGGCTCGAACGACTACAAGTTCTGCTTCAGCTACACTTCCTCTCCTTATATATACGTGCGTCTGTCGGCCGACAAGAAGAGCCTCACAAAGATCTTCTACTCGCTCACGCAGCTCAACTTCCGTACCCTCAAAGGCCTCCAGCTGATGATGGGCTCTGCGGCAGGCTCTACATTCACTCCGGTAGCCGGCTCGGCTACATCGGTGGCTGAACTTAACTACAGCGTAACCGAGGCCAATATGGGCAAGTACTTCTATGTGAAAGCCACATGGAGCGACGGCTCGACCTCAAGCTATATCTACGCAAACCAGTCGAGCAGCACTGCCATCAACGCCGCTGCGATGACCGCTACTGCCGGTACACCTTCCAATAATAATCAGCTCTTCCGCTTCAATTCGTCGGAGGTCAAGAGCGCTACCATCAAGGTGTCGACCGACTTCAAGCTCACTACTACCGTTACGAAATACCGCAAAGTAAATCTCCAATGGTCTGACCCCGCCTCTACCTACAACGGCACTACCAAGACCATCACCGCGACATATACCAGCGGTACCGACTTCCAGTACAGCCTCGACGGCGGCGCTACATGGACCAAAGGCGGCACTACAAGCTGCGCCATCACTATCGGTAACCCCGACGCTACCGCCAACCAGACTATCACTATACAGTACAAAGCCTCGATCGACAAAGATACAGCGAACGGCACCCGTACCTACACGCTGAAATATGTCGATCCGTCGCTCAAGCATCTCTACATCACCGGTGCTGCCGTGGGCGGATGGGCCCCCAAGGCTCCCCTTGAGTTCACATACAGCAAGGCAAACAACTGGTTTACCATCAAGATCCCCTCGACCGGCAACTTCAAGATCTCTACCACCTACGATGCAAACGCATCGGGCGATGGTTGGGCTGAATTCAACGCCGGCGCTTATCAGCTCAGCAACACCTCAGAGAAGCTTGACAACAACTGGCGCACTCTGAAGAAATGGGTAGACGGCGATTTCACCGCTGCAAACTTCAACAAGTCGAAAGCCTATACTCTCTATGTGAAGGGCGACTACTCGCAGATCATGGCTGTGCCCGATCCCGATCCCCTCTACATACTCGGTGGCGGCCACCAGTGGACAGATCCCGGCAACCCCGACAAGTTCACATACGACAAGACCAACAACGTATACTATACAGACGTACAGCTCGAAAACGGCTCTATACAGATCACCGACTCAAAAGGCTCATGGGACGATCTGAAGGCCGGTGCCTACAAAGTGAATATCGGCGATAACGTCACCTTCACATTAGGCAAATGGGAGAACATCTCGCGCGTAGGCTGCGATGCCCAGATCTTCTCGACGCACTTCACCAACACCGTTGGCCGCTACCGTATCTTCGTGAAAGCTGACTTCAGCCAGATGATGGTGCAGTCTGCTCCTCTCGGTGTATACCCCCGCCAGGCTGCCGACGCCGGTAACGACTTCAAGGCTTGGAAAGATCCCGCCGTATATGTCACCGCAAACTACCTCAACGCCAACCGCCTCTCGCCCGACTGGGAGATGGTGCGTCAGTCCGACGGTACATACACCCTCGAAGCCGTGACACTTCGCGGCGCTCAGAAGGATAACGGTGCCGACGCCGATCCTACCCTCACCGTACACGTGCTGACCCCCTCCGCCGCAGGCGACGGCTCGTACACCGAGAAGACCTACGAGCTCTTGGGCAGCAAGATCTCCGGCCTCGAGACTGCTTCAGAGCAGCAGATCGGCCGCTCGTACGACCTGAAGTTCAGCGGCACTACCCTTACCGCTACTCCCAATAAAACTTACGGCACAAAGATGCCCTTCATCTCGCTCGTAGGTACAAACTATGTGCAGGAGAACCCCGGCACAACTCCCCGCTGCAAGTCGACCGACGACGGCTGGCAGGAGTCGTGGGTGCTCTACGATGCAAACTCGCACCCCGTGCGCGACGTGGCCGGCAACTATATATACTCCACACAGTGGCCCCCGCGCGAGGAGAACTCGATCTACTTCCAGGCCAACCTCAACGACGAGACTATCGGTGTGACCTCCGACGGTCTGGTGTTTGACCTCGACACGACTCACCCCGCCGATGGCGACCTCACCGGCGCCGACTGGATGAGTATCCTCAAGGCCGAAAGCCCCGTGGCTTACGACCGTATCCAGAAAGTGAAGACTCTCGACGAAAACAGCAACGAGACTCTCGAAGCCAACCCCACTACCTGCTGGCTCGACGGCACTACTAAATATGCTCGCTACGTGGTGAACAACGTATGGGTGCTCGGTGCCACCAAGATCTGGACAGGTTGGGGCGGTCAGACCATCAATGGCGGCGCCAACTGGTCGAACCACGCCAACTGGGGCTTCAAGGACCATGACAAGAAGGCTGACGACTCCGGCTACACCGTTAAGGCAAGCCGCGCCTACACAATGGGCAACCAGTATTCTAACTTCCTCTTCGCCAAGCCGACCTACTTCCGCACCGTGGAGTTCTTCCTCCCCATTGATGCTGACGGTAATATCGACCACGCTAAGCAGAACCAGGCTGTGCTGCTGACCACTCAGACCATCGGCGACATCCAGATCAATGCCAAGGTGTACTCACGCCCCGGCACCGATGGCGAGAAAAACTCCGGCCAGTATATCCCGACTATGGATCTCGACCAGATGCTCGGCTATACCTACAAACGCCACCGCATCTCGCGCTACGACGCCAACAAGTCGGACATCGCCGACCAGTCGTCGTGGACTCCCGCCGGCTCCGACTATCGCGGCCCCTGGGTGACCAACGAGACTGCCCTGACCACCGGCTCTGCATGGACTCCCGACTGGCGCACCGACCGCAACCTCGGCGAAGGCCGCTACTTCTATGTGCTCGAAGTTGAGTTTGAGAAAGACGGCAAGACCGTGGTTGAGCGCGTACCCTCGCCCTACTTCACTATCTTCTTCTTCAACTACGAGACCGATCCCCAGGCATTCCAGGTGATCAAGATCTGGAACAACGACAAGACCAGAGAGTCGCTTGCTGCCGTTCACTCCTCGCTGGCAAGCTACGTGAACAAATCCGTGGCCTACGACCCCGAGGTAGAGCTCTTCTACGTGATCGATACCGACGACGCCAGCCCCAACAAGGGTGTCGGCACCGAGATACCTTACGCCAACTCGCAGCGCCTGCTCAAATGGATCCGCGACGAGAAGAACACCAAGTTCTACCGCTGGACTGCCGACGTGTGGGTGAAAGCCTTCGACGCCAACAGCTACCGCGAGCGCTGCCGCCTCGCCGCTGCCGACGAGGGTCTGGCCGACCGCTGGTTTAACACCGACCCCTACGAGCTGACTGTATACGTACACCGTCAGGGCAAGCACGCCGTACGCACCCAGCCCGCGCACGTGAACCGCGCCAACCTGATCTACTCGGCTCTGATCAAGAACCACGGTAACCTCGACGAGGCCGACTACCACGCATCGCTCGGCTACGAGACTTATATGTCGAACTCCGTAGCCCTCGACGGCGACGCTTCGCGCGAGGAGTGGGAGACTATGCCCTTCGACCACATCGTGCCCGTAGTGCCTATGCCCGCCCTGCTCAGCTACTCCTACAAGCTCGACGAAACCGGTAAGGCCGATCCTATCACCGATGCTCCCGAGCTCCAGCTTCAGATCAAGTCGCAGCTCGACCCGATCGAAGGATACAACTATGAGATGGTAGATGGCAAGCAGGTAGACAAATACCTCACCGTCACCCTCCCCGCCGGCGACCTCCGCTGCCGCAACCTCGCAGCTGAGTTCCAGTTCTATCAGCCCAACGTAGACGACGAAATCCTGACCTACTACGACATCGAGTATGATGTAGAGCTCGCATCTTACGACGGCGACGGAAACCGCATCGAATCGCTTGCCGAGGGTACATACTACGATATCCAGGAGGACGATAAGTTTGAAATCGAACCGTACGTATTCACCATCGACAAGGTACACCCCACCAACGAGCGCAACCCGCGTCTCACCATCCAGCGTGTGATCTACAAACCGAACATCAACGCTATCGGCGACGACAGCCCCGCCGGCTACGGTGACACCCTGATCGGTTCGTACTACGGTGTGGATGCCGACGGCAACTCCAACTGGAACGGTACCTTCCGTCAGGAGGATGTCACAGAAGAGGTAGAGAACGAGGACGGCACCAAAGAGACCGTCACCAACACCTACACTTCGGTACGTCTGATCGCTCCCTCCGAGTTCAAGGAGACCAAACCGATGCACATGTCAAGCATCTTCGTGAACCGCGACGCTGAGTATACCGACGATTCCGGCCGCGCCGTAGTCGACTTCGCAATGAAAGGTCACAAAGACCTTACGGATGCACAGGGCGAGGTAGGCGACCAAGATCCCGACGTAGAATTTGAGGTGATGACCCCGACATTCTACCACATCGAGTCGCTCTACACCAACGGTACAGAGAAGATACCTTACGCAATGGAATTCTTCACCGTACACGACCAGTCGAAGTATGGCTGCTCGCAGGCTGAGCTCGACAAGAACCCCGCTCTGCTCCCCTCGCCCACAATGCACCAGACCATTGCCAAGGGTATACCTGCAGAAGTGCTCAACAACCCCGAGCATCTGTCGTTCTTCATCTCGCCGATCTACATCCTTCGTCGCGATCCTGATCTCCCCGCAGCAGCTTCGATCGAAGGTCTTGAGCCCGTGCCCCACGACGGCCAGGTACACGAAGAGCCCGCTTCGGCTCCCAAGCGCGTATCGGAGACTCCCTACGGCCAGGAAGGCGGAACACTCGTGGCCATCCACGGTGAGTCGATCAAGAAGGTAGCCGACGGTGGCATCACCGGCGTAGAGAACGTCAACGCAGCCGCCATCGATTACGATGCCGAGTACTACACCGTGAGCGGTATCCGCGTCATGGAGCCTCGCGAAGGTGAGATCTACATCGTCCGTCGCGGCGCTGTAGTCACCAAAGAGCTCATCAAGTAACCCGATCCCCCATCCCCTCTATATAAACCCGCCCCCAACCAGGGCGGGTTTTTTCATGTTTGAGAGGTCGGATTTAGGAGGTCGGGTTTAGGAGGTCGGGTCCTCGGAGGTCGGGTCCTTCAGGGCCCGACGAAAACACCGATCACGGATTTTCACTATTCTCACAAATTGAATGTGTTTATAGTGTTTATCCGTGATTGATTTAATTCCCCCTCGGCGGACGTCTTCGGCGCACCCTAAAGGATGCGCCCTCCAAGATTGCTCTCGACCTCGGCGGATGCACTCTCAATCACATATATATAAAAAAAAAGAGCGAGGCTACCCGACGATGTGGTAGCCTCGACTTTACCTTTTTTTAGAGTGCAAGGATGTAGCGACAAGGTCTACATCGGCACTAACTGAATACAAAGGTACTGTTTTATTTGTGATTTTCCAAATATTTCAATCAGATGTTGAGTTATAAGGTGGATAAATCGGGTAAGAGAGTCCGCAATCCGGGGGAAGCGTCGCATAAGGATTGATATAATGTTTTCACTTCGTGACAGAGATCTTCAGCTCGATTAGTCGAAATCTGTGTCATAATATACTTTATAACGCGTAGGGCGCCTATTATGTTTCCTGATTCGGTAAGGCTTTGATGTGCGGGTCCGCGTCTGATGCGTCGGGTAAGATGAATGTCGTATAGAAGCAAACCATGGGCACAAACATTGCGCACCTGTCGCACGGTGTGCATATAGCTGATAAATGTAACAACTTGACGCACGCCGAATTTGTGAGCAATGAAAACTTTATCCTCGTTATTTTGTAGCTCTTCGTATAGTTTCATTATTGCTCCAAAGGTCAAAAACTCAAGGGTTTTCCATGCAGGTGCGAATTTGTCGTGCGGATAATTATGATGATGGCGGTGAATGATCGGATTGCGGCAAAAATCCTGATTGTAAACTTTTTTTATGAATGCAGCAGCGTATTCTTCAGCAACGACTGATGGAGATACAAACCATGTAGGATCTGAAGCGTATTTGATGGATAGATGGTAAATAATGGATGTGCGAAATGCTATCTCAATTCTGTTAAGATAGCGCGATAGGATCAATCTCAGATCGTAGTCAAAATAGTAGAGTTTGACAGCATCCTCAAAAGATGCTCCTCTGATGTATTTATGCGTGCGCTTGACGAGTCGCGGGTAGGATTCTTCGAAAGGGAACAGATAGAACCCGAGGCGATAGTATCCTATGTCGGAGAGTATCTCTTTTGCTTTAGCCTTGTCATGAATAGTAAGGCCTCTTGATTCCAAGAGGAGCATCTGTTGCTCTATTGTCGTAGCTTGTTTTGCCATAATAAGTAAGACAAAGATACAGAATTATTCCGAGTAAACAATTATTAATCTTCAGGGCCCGACGGAATCACCCTCGGCGGACGTATACGGCGCACCCTAAAGGATGCGCCCTCCGAGTTTGCTCTTGCTCCCTTCGCACTCGCCCTCCGAGTTTGCTCTTGCGCCGTCTAATAAAATTTTTTGTATATTTGCGGGGATGAAACGTTTGCACTTGGGGCTGCTGCCCCGCATTATTATTGCTATTGCCGCGGGTATCGGCATCGGCATGGTCTCGCCGGAGTGGCTGACGCGCTGCTGCGTGACGTTCAGCGGCCTCTTCAGCCAGTTTTTGGGTTTTCTGATTCCGCTGATTATCATCGGCTTTGTGGCTCCGGCGATTGCCGACATCGGCTCGCGCGCGGGGAAGATGCTTGTGGTGACGACGGCGCTTGCCTACACGGCGACGCTGCTGTCGGGGCTGACGAGCTACCTGATATGCGACGCAACGTTTCCGTCGCTGATCACTCCTCATGCCGACCCGACGGTGGCGCCGGAGGCTGCCGGCAAGGCGCTCACGCCGCTCTTCACGCTCAATATCGACCCGCCGTCGGCGGTGATGACGGCACTCGTGCTGTCGTTCATGCTCGGCCTGGGTATGGCCTACCTTGAGCAGGGGAGGGTGCTGAAGCAGGGGTTCGACGAGCTGCGGGTGATCGTTGAGAAGACGATACGCCGCTGCGTGATACCGCTGCTGCCGTGGTATATACTCTGCATATTCGTCGACATGACGGTGGCGGGCGAGGTGGTGACGGTGCTCGGGGCGTTCTCGAAGGTGATACTTATAATATTCGGTATACATATCCTCGTGCTGCTGATGCAGTACGGCATTGCGGGGGCTATATCGCACCGCAATCCGCTGCGGATGCTGCGCATCATCCTGCCGGCCTACTTCACGGCGCTCGGCACACAGTCGAGCGCGGCCACCATACCGGTGACGCTGCGCCAGACCATCAAGATGGGGATCAATCCCGACATCGCCGGATTCACCGTGCCGCTATGCGCCACGATACACCTCTCGGGGTCGACGCTTAAGATCGTGGCGTGCGCCCTTGCTCTGATGATCATGCAGGGACACCACTACGACGCTGCGACGATGGCACAGTTCATCGCCCTGCTCGGCATCACTATGGTGGCCGCTCCGGGGATCCCCGGCGGCGCTATCATGGCATCGCTCGGGGTGCTGACGTCGGTGCTGGGGTTCACTGATCAGCAGAACGCCCTGATGATAGCCCTCTACATAGCCATGGACAGCTTCGGCACGGCCTGCAATGTGGCCGGCGACGGGGCGCTGACGGCTATCGTCGACCGTATATTCCGCAACCGACGCCCTGCACCCACTACGGCATGACCCACAGCAGCGAGCCTACACCGGAGATACGCCCTGCACGGCGCATCGGCCTTCTGCGGCCGTCGTGGCTGCAGAAGCATCTGCACGAGGCGACCGAGGCCAACGCCCGCGGCGCGGGTATCATCATGCTCGCGCTCGGAGGCCCCGACAAGCCGCCGCACTCGCTGGTGGCCGAGACGCTGTGTGAGGAGAGCTACCGCGAGGATGTGCACTCGTATCAGCCCGACGAGGGGCGCGCGGAGCTGCGAACGGCGATAGCCCGGTGGTATGCGCGGCAGTACGGCGTGGAGGGGCTCGATGCCGATACGGAGGTGACCACGCTTATGGGGTCGAAAGAGGGGCTGCTGCTGCTTACGCTCGCGCTCGCCGATCCAGGCGACGCCGTGCTCGTGCCCAACCCCGGGAATCCGGCCTACCGCGCCGCCGCCGAGATAGCCGGCGCGCGGGTGGTGGAGTACCGTCTGTCGGCCGAGGGCGGCTGGCTGCCCGACTTCGACGCTTTGGAGCGCGAGGATCTGAGCGGGGTGCGGATGATGTGGGCCAACTATACACATATGCCCACCGGAAGAGCTGCCACCGACGGTGTGTACGAGCGGCTTGTGGAGTTCGGACGCCGCCACGGCATCCTGATAGCCCACCACAACCCGTATAGCTTCACACTGTCGGAGCACCCGACGTCGATCATGCAGGTGCCCGGTGCGCGAGACATAGCCGTAGAGCTAAACTCGCTGAGCCGCAGCCATAATATGGCCGGGTGGCGCATCGGTATGCTCGTGGGGCGGGCGGATATAGTGGCGTGGGTCAACCGCCTGAAAGCCAACATCGACTCGGGACAGTTCCGCCCGATGGAGCACGCCGCAGCCGTGGCATTGGAGCTCGGCCCGAAATGGTATGCGGAGCTCAACCGTATGTATGCGCGCCGCCGCGAGATAGCCGTGACGATGCTCCGCACGGCAGGGTGCACGGTCGATATGCCGCAGTCGGGCATCTTCGTGTGGGCACGCATACCGCAGGGGTATGCGTCGTCGGAGGAGTTCTGCGAGCGGCTGCTTGCCGAGGCAAAGATCCTGGTGGCGCCGGGATCGATGTTCGGCAGCGCCGGCGAGGGGTATGTGCGTGTGTCGCTCTGCGCCCCCTCGGCACGCATGGCCGCCGCCGTGACCCGCGTGGAGGTGATGCTCGGGCTGAAGCCCCGCAGCGCCCTCTCGGAGCACCCTAAAGTGGCGGCCGCCAAACGGCGCCGTCGCAGATCGTCTCACCGCAAACCGCGCAAGAAATGACCGCACTCACCGACCTGAAGCCGCTCGTCGACGCGCGCTTTCGCACGCCCCACGGCAAGATAGTGATAGCCGGGCCGTGTGCCGCCGAGAGCGACGAGCAGACCCTCGACACCGCCGTCGCGCTCGCTGCAGGCGGCATAAAGATATACCGCGCAGGGGTGTGGAAGCCCCGCACCCGGCCCGGAGGGTTCGAGGGGCGCGGGGCCGAAGCGTTGGCGTGGCTCTGCAGGGTGAAGCGCACCACCGGCATGCTCACCGCCACCGAAGTGGCCACCGCCGCCCATACCCGCGCCGCCGTAGAGGCCGGAGTCGACATACTCTGGATAGGTGCCCGCACCACGTCCAACCCCTTTGCCGTGCAGGAGATAGCCGACACACTCGCCGCGCTCGGAGCTACAGACCGCGCCGTGCTCGTCAAAAACCCCATAAGCCCCGACCTTGAGCTGTGGATCGGGGCGCTGATGCGGATATACGCCGCCGGAGTGCGCCGGCTCGGAGCCGTGCACCGCGGATTCCACGACTTCGTGGCCGAAGGGTCGGCATACCGCAACCCTCCGCTGTGGCATGTGCCTATCGAGCTGCGCCGCCGCTACCCGCAGCTGCCGCTGATATGCGACCCCAGCCATATAGGCGGCCGCCGCGAGCTGATAGGGGAGATCGCGCAGCAGGCCCTCGACACCGGCTTCGACGGGCTGATAATCGAGAGCCACCGCGACCCCGGCGCAGCCCTCAGCGACGCCCGCCAGCAGCTCACCCCCGAGGCACTTCTGGCCACGCTCGGAGCGCTCAACTACCGACGCACCCCCCTCCCCGAAGGCGACCGCCTGGCCACGCTGCGCGCCGACATCGACGCCATCGACTCGGAGCTGGTGGCACTGCTGGCGCGGCGCATGGATGTGAGCCGGCGCATAGGCGACTTCAAGCGGCAGCTCTCGGTGCCGGTGCTACAGCCGGAGCGGTTTGACGCCCTGATGGCACAGCGCAAAGCCGATGCCGCGCGCGCCGGCATGTCGGCCGACTTCATGGAGCGCATCATGGCCGCGATACATGCCGAATCGGTGCGCCAGCAGCTCGGGGACGACCCCGCGGCACCCCGGAAGCAGTAAAATCGCGGTGCCGCGTCCTATTTTTGGGCTGAATATTTGGAAAATTGTGCGCAAAAATGTTATTTCGCACCGACAATACACAAATATCAAAATCAGCCTATCTACTACCAATGCCAAAAACTAAATTGCAGATGGAGTTTGACATGAAACGAACTCCTGTCGCCATGCTCTGGGAGTATATCTCGACCGCTCCGGGGCTGGCACGCTGGTTTGCCGACGAGGTGATACAGCAGGGCAAGCGGTTCACCTTCATCTGGCACCGCCACCCGCAGCAAGCCCTGATGACCGCGCGCCGCGAAGAGTCGCACATACGCTTCCGCTGGGACGAGGAAGCCGAAGAAGCCGGCGAGCGCACCTACTTCGAGATGCGCATCATCACCTCGGAAATGTCGGACAACGTATCGCTTCAGATCACCGATTTTGCCGACGAAGGCGAGGAGGACGACCAGGCCGAGCTGTGGGAATCGCAGATCGACACGTTGCGGCGCGCCATAGGGTGCTGAAAAACCGCATCGAAAAGAAAAAAAATTTGCCCATATCAGAAAAAATCACTTACTTTGCACACCGATTGTGGCTATAGCCGCAGTAAAGCAGTGCGCCGTGATGCAGCGTGCCGCGATATGAGGACTGCACGGCTGAAGCTACGGACAAACGCTAAAATATTAAACAACAAAGAGATAATAAACACAGCCATGTCAAAGATTTGTCAGATCACAGGCAAGAAAGCGATGGTGGGCAACAATGTCTCGCACTCAAAACGTCGCACAAAGCGCAAGTTCAACGTGAACCTCTTCAACAAGAAGTTCTACTGGGTTGAGCAAGACGCCTGGATTAGCCTCACACTCTCGGCCAACGGTCTCCGCACCATCAACAAGAAAGGCCTCAACGCAGCCATCAAAGATGCAATCGAAAAAGGCTATCTCACCACACTCACCTATTTAGACATTTAAGAAACACTAACAGCAATGGCAAAGAAAGCTAAAGGAAATCGCGTGCAGGTGATTCTTGAATGCACCGAGCACAAGGCAAGTGGCATGCCCGGCACTTCGCGCTACATCACAACCAAAAACCGCAAGAACACTACCGAGCGCCTGGAGTTGAAGAAATACAACCCCATCCTCAAGAAAATGACAATCCACAAAGAGATTAAATAATCCCCCTAAACCGTTAAGATATGGCAAAGAAAACCGTTGCATCGCTGCAGAAAGGCGAAGGCCGCACCTATTCCAAAGTCATCAAAATGGTGAAGTCGGAAAAGACCGGTGCCTACACATTCCAGGAGTCTATGGTGCCCAACGAGCAGGTGAAAGAAGTGCTCAAATAAGCAGACATATACAGCATAATGTCGTCGGTCGGGGCTTCACCCCGCACCGGCGACATTTGCATATATACCGGGAAGCGAAAACACCCTCGGCGGACGTCATCGGCGCACCCTAAAGGATGCGCCCTCCGAGTTTGCTCTTGTCGCCTCAAAGGATGCACCCTCCGAGTTTGCTCT
>CAZPKH010000019.1:0-21774 GCA_964587165.1 uncultured Muribaculaceae bacterium | reverse complement strand
CGCCCTCCGAGTTTGCTCTTGTCGCCTCAAAGGATGCACCCTCCGAGTTTGCTCTCAACCTTGGAGGTCGGGTCCTTTAGGGCCCGACGAAAACACCCTCGCCTGACGCATCCGGCGCACCCTAAAGGATGCGCCCTCCGAGTTTGCTCTTGCCCTCTTCGCACTCGCCCTCCGAGTTCGCTCTTGCCCTCTTCGCACTCGCTCTCCGGTGGCGTTTTATGTTTTTTAGCAGGCGGGAGGAGGGACGGTTACGATTTTTTTTGTACCTTTGTGAAATTCTGCGAAATATGTACCGCTATGCAACTGACTCATCTCTCGCTCACTAATTTCAAGAATATTGCCGAGGCGTCGATAGATCTCGTCGCGGGGGTGAACTGTTTCTTGGGCAATAACGGGATGGGGAAGTCAAACCTGCTCGACGCGGTGTATATGCTCAGCTTCACAAAGAGTTTCACCGGGGCACAGGATGCGTTGGTGATAAACCGCGAGGCCGATATGTCGCTGATACAGGGCGACTATCTGCGCCGCGGGGCTGCCGAGCATCTGTCGCTGGGGCTCGGGCGCGGCAGGCGCAAGTCGCTCAAACGCCAGGGTAAGGAGTACCGCCGCATCAGTGAGCATATCGGGCTTTTCCCGCTGGTGCTCGCTGCTCCTCAGGATATCGACCTGATATACTCCGGCGGCGATGAGCGCCGGCGGTGGATGAATATGGTGATAAGCCAGAGCGACAGCCGCTATCTGGAGGCGCTGATGCGCTATAACGCGGCTCTGCAGCAACGCAACGCCCTGCTGCGCGACGGAGCTGCCGACCGCAATATATTCGAGGCCGTTGAGATACAGATGGAGATGGCTGCACAGTATATACACGACCGCCGGCGCCGGTGGGTCGAGGAGCTGCGCCCTATATTCGCGGAGCTTTACGCGGGGATCTCGGGCGACGGTGCCGACGACGCCGACCTCAGCTACCGGAGCGACATGGACGGTGAGGGCGCTACGCTGCAGCAGCTTCTCGAGGCTGCCCGGGCGCACGACACGGCTGTGCGCCACACCACCGTGGGGCCTCACCGCGATGATATTGCGCTGACGCTCTCGTCGATGCCGCTGCGGCGCACCGGCTCGCAGGGGCAGTGCAAGAGCTTCACGATAGCGCTCAGGCTGGCGCAGTATGAGTTTCTGCGTCGCGCCGTGGGCGTGAAGCCTCTGCTGCTGCTCGACGATATTTTCGACAAGCTCGATGCCCGGCGCGTGGCAAACATAATGAATATGGTGGCCGACCGCGGGCGTTTCGGACAGATACTGATCACCGACACCAACCGCAAGCATCTCGACGACATAGTGAGCCGTCTGGCCGACGGCGCCGATCACCGTCTGTGGGATGTGACCGACGGACGTTTCACCCGCACCGCTGAACCCTCATGAAGCAGACACACCCCAGATTGATAGGCGATATAGTGGCCGAGGCTCTGCGCCGCGCAGGCCTCGAGGATACGGAGCGTGAGCACCGTGCCGCCTACCTTTGGACCGAAGTCGTGGGGCCGGGGATAAACCGATACACCGTGCGCCGGTATGTGGAGCGCGGAGTGATGCATGTATACCTTTCGAGTCCGGCGCTGCGCAATGAGCTCTCGTTTCACCGAAGCCGGCTGATAGAGGCTCTCAACGCCGCCGTGGGTGCCGAGGTGATCAGCGCGATAGAGTTTCATTAATCCGGTGAGTTGCTATACATTGATAGATTATGGAAAAAATTGATATAAGACCTGACGACAATCCTCGTGTGCCGGCCGTGGAGCATGATTTCCACCACGCCATTCCGGTACAGCTGCGCTTTGCCGACATCGATATGCTCGGGCATGTGAACAACAGCGTGTATCTGCAGCTGATGGATCTGGGCAAGAGCCGTTATTTTGAGGCTGCCGCACCCGAGCGTGTGGACTGGAAGGCTGTGAATGTGGTGATTGTGAACGTCAACGTCGATTTCTTCGCACCCGCATATTTCAACGAGCCGCTGATGGTGGCGACACAGGCCACTTCGATTTCGGAGCATTCGATGCGCCTGGAGCAGCGTATATACAATGCCGAGACCGGGCGCACCAAGTGCGTGGGTCGCACAGTGATGGCGGGATTTGACAGAAAGACGGCTTCGAGTGCCCCGATAGATGCTGAGTGGGTCGAGGCTCTGGAGCGGTTTGAGCAACGCGCATTGAAGAAACACCCTGATACTGAATGATATGAAACGTATATATTTTATCTTTATCTCGCTGGCAGTCAGCGCAGCGGCAATGGCGCAGCCCGATGTAGACAAATATCTCGGCTCTTACTTCGTGCAGCAGGTGGCCGGCGACTATTCGTATATCTACAACACCGCCGATAATCCTACTGACACGCAGTGGCATCCGTTCTGTTTCCGCGGCCACACCATGGATATAGTGCTTGAAGATCTGTATGATCCGTCGACCACACCCGACCTGATGCTTCCTGTCGAGCTCCGGGGCTTCGCGCGCGGCGACGAGATAGTGAAGGGGCAGCTAAATGTGATAAACGGTACTATCACCATACCTCAGCAGCCGATATACGACCTCTACGAGCTTTCGCCCTACAATACTCAGAGCTGCGAGCCGGTGAGGGGAGACCTGACGATGTACTGGGCCAACGGATGCTACTCGCTTGTGAACTGGACCGTGAGCTATTACGGCTGGACGTATGTGCGCAATTCGCACAGCGTCTTTATCAGGCCCGACGGCATACGCCCCGATGTGCCGGCCATCACCCTCACCGAGGAGGTGCTTCCTGCCGAGGGGGGCGGCCGCATCCATCAGATAGTGTGCAGCGTGAAGAATCCGGATACCGGCGTCGATGCCGAGGGCAACGCTGTGGATCTCCGCAACGTGACTCACGTGACGGTGACACTCAACGGCGACGCCTCGACCGCCCGACTCAATACGCTATCGGAGCCCGGCGAATCGTTGGAATTCCGTTTTGACGTGGAGCCTCTGTCGGATAATGAGGTGACGGTGCGTGTGGGCAACTGCGAGGAGGAGTCGGATGAAGCTACCGCGCGCCTGACGGCATCGCAGCCCGCGATAGGTGTAGATGCAGCAGCCCCCGGCGCTGTTGAATATTATAATATGCTCGGTGTCAGGGTGCTCAATCCTGTGTCGGGACAGATGTATATCTGCGTGAAGGCGGGCGGCGAAGTGTCGAAGGTGGTTTACCCCTGATCGGGGAACCATTCGGAGATAAGCCTGTCGAAATCGGCTCGCCAGTCGATATGTGCATAGTGAGCCTGATATAGCGGTGAGCTGTCGGCCCCGCTCTCGGCGGCCGCGTCGATAGCGCGGGCTGACGAGGCAGTATCGGCGGTGTCGATCAGAGTGCATCCGGGCTGCTCGAGGCACATCTCGCGGAAGAACGGTATGTCGCTGGCCACTATCGGGCGCCCGAAGTAGGATGCCACCGACAGTACACCGCTCTGAGTGGCAGCCACGTATGGATATACCACCACGGCAGCGTCGGCAAAGAGGCTTGCTATCTGCGAGTCGGGTATATAGCGATTTATGTGTATAATCTTGTCGGCAAGCCGGCTCGGGATGGGGTGGCCGAGCACTCCGCGCCCGGCTATCACCAGTGGCCGATGCTGCAGCTGCGGCGAGGAGGCGTAGATGTCGATGAGGCGGTCGACACCCTTGTATGAGTGTACCATTCCGAAAAAGAGGATATAGCCGCTGCGCCCTTCGAGCTCGGGCACACGGTCGCGCCCCTGCGCTATCTGATCGGTGACGAGCGACGGGAAGGGGAGGAACCCCACATGATGGTCGGGATACTGCTGCTGAAGCCTCTGCATCTGCCACCGGGCATTGACTATCTGATGATCGACCGAGCGAAGCAACCGAAGCAGCGGCCGTCGATACCAGAAATGATTGAATATGCGGCCGCGCAGATTTTTCGCGCTCAGAGCATGAGGATGGGTATTGTGGGCTACATAGACCGTCGGCACCCGATGCTGCAACCGCCTCAGATACCGGCTCAAAGGGTGGTCGGAGGTGAATGACAGCACCACTCGCGGGGCTTCGGAAGCCACCAGAGCATCGACTTTGCTGATCAGCTCACGCGGGTGAAGCTGAAACCGTTTTGAGGCATACCACCCCCGGGGTATCCGGATGTAGTGCACGCGGTCGGCCGGCAGCCAGTCGAGGTGGCGTGATTCGGCGCCCACATCGTCGACAGCCACCACGAGGTGCGAGCGGTCGTCCCAGAGCTGCCGCAGCGCCGTGATAGCGTACGGCCGCATCCAGCTGAAGCGGGTGGCTACAAATATTATACCTCCGGGCATGGTGATGTCGGTGTCAATATTCGCTGAAGAGCTGCGGCTTTATGCAGATGCCTACCCGCACTTCGGAGTGAAACTGCTTGAAGTCGAGCAACCCCTCGCCGTAGCCGTTGTAGTACTGCAGGAACAGGAACTGGTTGTCGCGCTTGAACAGGCGTGCGTAGAGCTCGACGGTGGTGTTGAAGTTGGGCTTCCACCCCTCGCGTTTGGTCAGCTCGATTGTTCCGCCGAAACGTCCGTTGGGCGATGAAACCTGCATACCCATCTGATAGATGCCGCAATATTTGAGGATATCCTTGTTGTTTACGCCGTCGACTATCGGAATCCAGAATTTTGCGTTGACGGCCAGCGTTTTGTCGATTATGATATTGCCGCCGAACGATATCTTGTTCCACGAGCGCGAGGCGTCGCCATCCTTGCCGTTGCTCTCATGCTCCACTATCAGAAATCCCTTGCCTATATAGCGGTTTTTCACGAAAATAGGTTTCGCCAGACCGATGCCCGGGTTGAAGTTTAGGTCGGTCATAGGCATGGAGTTCTGGAGTATGTTCCAGAAGCATTTCTGCGAATAGAACAGGTAGAGGTACGTGCCCCAGGGGAGGGTGCTCTTGGTGAGTCGCTGGGCTATGGAGATCTGAAACTTTACGTTTGTGTTCAGCTTTGTAGGCTTATACCCCAGAGCGGTGCCGAAGATGAAGTAATTGTCCTTGTAAAGAGTGAAATACGGACCTTTGTCAAACTCGCGGCGCACGGAGTCGGTGTCGATCTTCTTCTGGTCGGCGAGTGTCACGATCTGAGCAGCGGCGGGGATTGCGGAAGTGCAGATGATTGTCAATAGACAGATAAGGAAATGTCTCATGGCAATGATTGTAGTATTACGGTGCAAAAGTAATAAAAATCGGCCGAACCACAACCGTGAATGCGCTGATTTACGACGCGAAAGGAAATTATGCGGCAATAGTTGGCTGTGCGGTGTAAAAACCGTAAATTTGCAGTCAAGACGCCGCAAGCCGGCGCTGCTCACGTAAAATCAAATGACACACGATGCTTGACTATATCGTCTGGGATGTCGATCCCAATATCATCGACTCGATAGTGACCGTGCGGTGGTACGGCCTGATGTTTGCCATCGGTTTTCTGCTCGGCTATAATATCGTAGCCCGGATGTTCAAGCGCGAGGGAGCTCCCGAGCGTTGGCTCAGCATCCTGCTGATGTGGGTTGTGGCAGGTACGATCATAGGAGCGCGCCTGGGGCACTGCTTCTTCTACGAATGGAGCTACTACAGCAAGCACCCGATGGAGATACTGTATGTGTGGGAGGGCGGTCTTGCCAGCCACGGCGGTGCCATCGGTGTGATAATCGGTGTGATATTTTTCTCGATATTCACCACGCGCCGCTCGCCGATATGGACTTTCGACCGTCTGGTGATCGCCATCGCTCTTGTAGGAGCACTTATACGAATAGGCAATCTGATGAACTCCGAGATTTACGGCACCGCCACCACGCTGCCGTGGGGTTTTATGTTCGTGCGCTCGCGCCAGTGGCATCAGATGTACGAAGGACAGGCCGTGCACCCTACCGCTATCTACGAAGCGCTTTGCTATGCGGCTCTGTTTGTGCTTCTTATGTGGATGTACTGGAAGAAAAACTGCCAGGAGCGGCCCGGGCTGATCTTCGGAGTTTTTTTCATCGGCATATTCCTGCCGCGCTTCTTCATCGAGTTTATCAAGAACGACCAGGTGGCTTTTGAGAGCCAAATGACGCTGAACATGGGGCAGCTGCTGAGCATACCGTTTGTGCTGGCCGGTGCCTTCCTTGTGATGTGGGCGCTCACCCACCCCAAAGTGCATATCGACTACCCCGGCAAGTTCGCCGAGCAGATAGCTGCCGAGCGTGGCGGGGGTAACGCGGCAGCGGCAAAATCGAAAAACAAGTAACTGTCGAAAATTAAACGATATTATGATCAAAGCCACTGTTACCAAGTATCTTTTATACACACTGCGGTCGCAAATCGGCGTAAATCCAAATTATCATCAGTCGTTTAGCTCGCTAAACTCTATCTTCAAATTTGGATTTCCTCTCGATTTCCGCCACGCATTTTGTATAAATTAATTTTCAACAGTTACTTAGCTTATGGATTTTGAACTTCAAGCCACGGCCGAAGGTACGGCTGCACGCGCCGGACTGATCACCACCGGACACGGCACGATCGAGACTCCGGTATTCATGCCCGTAGGCACAGTGGGGAGTGTGAAAGCCGTGCATCAGCACGAACTTCGCGACCAGGTGCGGGCTCAGATAATACTCGGCAATACATATCATCTGTATCTTCGCCCCGGCACAGAGATACTTCACCGTGCCGGTGGGCTTCATAAGTTCATAGGGTGGGAGCGCCCGATACTCACCGATTCGGGTGGCTTTCAAGTGTTTTCGCTGGCCGACCGTCGAAAATTGCGTGAGGACGGGGTGGAGTTCCGCAGCCATATCGACGGCTCCAAGCACCTCTTTACACCCGAAAAGGTGGTCGACATACAGCGCACTATCGGTTCGGACATAATGATGGCTCTCGATGAGTGCCCTCCCGGCACCGCCGAGCGCGCCTATGCCCGCAAGTCGCTCGACCTGACTCACCGTTGGCTTGAGCGCGGTTGGCGTCACTATAAGGAGACCGAGGGGCTTTACGGCTACAGCCAGGCGTTTTTCCCTATAGTGCAGGGTGTCACTTACCCCGATCTGCGGCG
The DNA here is from genome assembly GCA_964587165.1 of uncultured Muribaculaceae bacterium. GTDB lineage: Bacteria > Bacteroidota > Bacteroidia > Bacteroidales > Muribaculaceae > CAZPKH01. Next base: position 14,705 of record CAZPKH010000019.1, on the reverse strand, counting down.
CGAATCAGCCGAGTTTGTGGCCGATCTCGGTGCCGACGGCAACGCTATAGGCGGCCTTGCCGTGGGCGAACCCGCCGAAGTGATGTATGAGATGATCGAGGTGGTCAACGATATATTGCCCGCCGACCGTCCGCGCTATCTGATGGGCGTAGGCACTCCGGCAAATATTCTTGAGGCGATAGACCGCGGTGTCGATATGATGGACTGCGTGATGCCTACCCGCAACGGCCGCAACGGCATGCTTTTCACGCGTCACGGCATAATGAATATGCGCAACCGCAAGTGGGCCGACGACTTTTCGCCCATACAGGAGGACGGGCCGGCCGATGTCGACCGTCTATACTCCCGCGCCTACCTGCGCCATCTGTTCATAGCCGACGAGCTGCTGGCCATGCAGATAGCATCGATACACAATCTTGCTTTCTATCTGTGGCTTACAGCCGAAGCGCGACGGCAGATTCAGGCGGGCACCTTCGCACGGTGGAAGCGCGAGATGCTCGAATGTGTGACCCGCCGCCTCTGAGCGCGTTAATATACTGTTTTCAAAATCCCGACAGATGAAGTTCAGTCTGAAGCCCAAGCGGCTGGATATCTATATCATAAAGCAGTTTCTCGGCACATATGTGTTTGCCATAATCCTGATTCTGGCGATCACGATAATCTTCGACATAAACGAGAAACTTGATGCTTTCCTTAAAGCACCGATCAAGGAGACGGTGTTCGACTATTTCGTGAACTTCCTGCCGTATTTCGCCAATCAATTCTCGCCTCTCTTTACGTTTATTGCGGTGATATTCTTCACTTCGCGTCTTGCCGATCGCTCGGAGATCATCGCTATGATGTCGACGGGCATGAGCTTCTCGCGACTGCTTGTACCGTATATGGTGTCGGCAGCTGTGATCGCTGCGCTAAGCTTCGTGCTAAGTGCCTACGTTATCCCTCCGGCCAATATCGAAAGGCTTAATTTTCAGAATACTTACGTCAAAAACCGCAAGGTGGAGTACGGCTCGAATATCCAGATGCAGGTGTCGCCCGGCCAGATAGCCTACATGAGCCGCTACGACTCGCGCGAAAAGACCGGCTACAAATTCTCGCTCGAGTCGTTCGACGGAAAGAAGCTTGTATCGCGTCTCACGGCCCAGTCCATACGCTGGGATACCCTGTACCGCTGGCAGGTGCGCGACTATATGATACGCGACCTCAAGGGCAACCGCGAGGTGATAACCCGCGGATCGCGCCTCGACACCATAATCGAGATAGAACCGCGCGACTTCCTTATCTCCAAGCACGACAACGAGACCCTCACCACCCCCGAGCTCCGCTCGTACATACAGAGGCAGAAGGAGCGCGGAGTGGCCAATATCGAGGCGTTTGAGATAGAGTACCACCGCCGCTACGCCATGACGGCTGCCGCATTTATCCTTACGGTGATAGGCATGTCGCTGTCGTCGCGCAAGGTGAAAGGGGGTATGGGTATAAACATCGGTATCGGTCTGGTGCTGAGCTTCAGCTATATACTTTTCATGGGTGTCACGCAGTCGTTCGCAGTGTCGGGGCTCACGTCGCCTATGGTGGCTATGTGGATACCTAATATTCTATACACTATCATTGCGATAGTGCTCTACCGCAAGGCTGCCCAATGATCCGATCGCTGCGCTTACTGCTTCTGTGTGCGTTGCTTCTGCCGGCGACGTGCATATCGCTTCACGCTCAGGATCCGCTCACTGCTCACGCCGGCGAGGCTCTTATGCGAGCCATCCGCGAGCATTATCGCCCTGCGCGTCTTGCCGAGCCGGACGAAGCGCTAAGCATTGACTCTTACCGTGATACGGACGGCACTGCGCGCGTGCACAGCTATCTGCGTGCATCCGCCCGCAGTCGTGCCGATGTGGAGGCCGATCTGCAGCCGTTTCATATCGCGCGGCCGTCGTGGTGGAGCTATAGCCAGGATTTCGGCGACACCCTGCGGGTCGATCTCCATAATATCGTGACTGTCGAGGCTACCGATGCCGATGCTCTTGGTGCTGAAGTGCCGGGGTTTGCTCCCGGTCAGGCTGATCCTTCGGCTGCCGGCGATTTCGGTACACTCCGTATCCCGGTGCCCGGCGATGAGTCGACACGTACCGCCTGCTACACACCCCCTCTGCGGTGGCGAGGCGACTTCGCCCGCGCGATATTCTATATGGTCACGCTTTACCCCACGCAGATGTGGCATATCGACTGTCGGCTGATACTCAACCGCCGGAGCTATCCGTTTTTTAGTGATTACGGCGTCGAGACGCTGCTGAGCTGGCACCGTGCAGATCCGCCCGACGCTGTGGAGCGCGCACGCATGGAGGCGGTCGCTGCGCTGCAGGACAATGTCAATCCGTTTGTGGAGCGCCCGGAGCTTGTAGAATACTTATGGGGCGAGCTCAAAGGACAGAGTGTGCTTCCGCCTGCCGTCGACCCCGATAATCCTGACGCACCCGACGAGCCGACAAACCTCCGCCCGGTGTACTACCGGTCCGCTGACCGCACTATTCATTTTCTGTCGCCGTATGTCCCGGACACGGCAGTATGGAGCATCGACAGCTCGGAAGTGTCCGATGGCAAGATAGGTGTGGAGCAGCTGAGCGACGGTCGTCATGAGATTACATTCAAATGCCCCGACGGCACCCGCGGAAAACTGATAATCGAGATTTTGCCATGAAACTTCTCTATGCCCTGCTGCTGCCGCTTGCCATTATCCTGCCCGCGTGCAGCCACGATGATGAGCCTGACCGCACCGGGGTGCTCCCTCCGCCCTCGGTGGATGAGGGTGGTGAATCCCCTGACAGCTACGACTTCTCTCCGGAGGTAGCCGACCCTACGCCGCGCATCGTGGCTACCGACGGTTCGCTGTCGCTTCGCTATGACCGGCCCGGAGTAATGGTAGTGGAGGGGCCGGACGGGAGCACAAGGTTTATCGACATCGCGACCGATATTGACGCATCGCTTACCGTCACCGCCTCCGATACGCTTTTGGCTGTGCGCAGCAGCCGCGTTGTGCCGATATTTGTGCGCCTCGAACACACCGCCGCCGGCACTTCGTGGTATCATATCCTCGCGACCGACTCCGTGCGCTACGTAGCCGTCGTGTCCGCCAACTGATCATCACTATCTCCATATAGCAAAAAGAGAAGCTGCACCCGCGAGCGAGTGCAGCCTCTTTGTGTATTGAGATTGATCGGGTATTAGCCGTTCACTTTCTTCATCTGAGCGATCAGATCGAGCACTTTGTTCGAGTAGCCGATCTCGTTGTCGTACCAGGAGATCACTTTGACGAACTTGTCGGTGAGGTAAACACCGGCGTTGGCGTCGAAGATCGAGGTGAGGGGGCAACCGAGGAAGTCGGAAGAAACGACAGCATCCTCAGTGTAGCCGAGCACACCTTTGAGCTCACCGGCAGCAGCCTCTTTCATGGCGTTGCAGATGTCCTCTTTGGTAGCGGGTTTAGCGAGGTTGACGGTCAGGTCGACAACAGATACGTCGAGGGTGGGGACACGCATCGAGATACCTGTGAGCTTGCCGTTGAGCTCGGGGATCACTTTACCTACAGCCTTGGCAGCACCTGTGCTTGAGGGGATGATGTTGCCCGAAGCAGCGCGGCCACCACGCCAGTCTTTCATCGAAGGACCGTCGACGGTCTTCTGGGTAGCTGTTGTGGAGTGTACGGTTGTCATAAGACCCTCTACGATGCCGAACTTGTCGTTGAGCACCTTGGCGATGGGGGCAAGGCAGTTGGTGGTGCAGGAAGCGTTCGATACGAACTGTGTGCCTTTAACGTATGTCTGATCGTTCACGCCCACTACGAACATGGGGGTGTCGTCTTTCGAGGGAGCCGACATAACGACATATTTGGCACCGGCTTCGATGTGTGCCTGAGCTTTCTCTTTGGTGAGGAAGAGGCCGGTCGATTCAACTACGTACTCGGCGCCTACTTCGCCCCAAGCGATCTCTTTGGGGTCGCGGCAAGCTGTCACGCGGATCTCTTTGCCGTTTACGATCAGGAGGCCTTTCTCCATGTCGTAGTCAACGGTACCGTCGAAGCGGCCATGCATTGTGTCGTATTTGAGCATGTATGCCATGTAGTCTACGGGGAGAAGGTCGTTGATTGCAACTACCTCGATGTCGTCGCGCTTTGTCGATGCGCGGAATACGAAACGACCGATACGGCCGAAACCGTTAATACCAACTTTTGTCATAGTCGTGAATTAAATTAGAAGTATTTTGTTGAATTGTAGTATTTTACCTTAGTATGCCTGCTCCGGGCCGAAGCACGGCGGCGCTGCAGGCGCGTTTAATCGCCGCAAAATTACGACTTTTTTCTGATACGTCAAATATTGTAACCGACAAATTTAACGATTATACGGAAAAATTTCCTTAATTTTATTTGGGTGGTTGTGGCATGTTGATCTTGCATATGTCCATACGCCAACTTTTCGCAAAAAAAAGACTACCTTTGCCCGAGGTTTAGAAAGTCGCCTATAGATAAACAGTGTATTATGGATAATGATAAATTAGTGATAGGGGTAGTAATTCTCGTTGTTTGCGCCGTTTTTGTAGTCGTGAGTCAGCCGGTGGATAGAATAATTAAAAAGAGGGTGTCGGCTAAGTGGTTGGCTACAACGCTGCAACTCGTCGCTTATTGGATCATTTTTATGGCACTGTATGCTGTTGCGTTACTGTTGTTAGGATAAGAGAAAGTAGGCTCAAAAAAATGAAATCCTGCGACTCTCTCGAGCGGCCGGATTCCTAACCTATGATTCACTTATTTTGTTGTTGCTTGTCACGAATAATTAATTTTTTTCAGTCGTTGCATCACATTGTCCGTATGCTTCGCGTCGGGTGATACACCCGGTAGATGCCACACTAAAGCTCTCGCCATAGCACACCGCTGATCGCTCTGATCCGGTGCGGGCAAAGAACGCGCAATTATCCTACGAAAGTTGGTGATAGTTGTGTCTTTGCTGGTATCTTCGGTTAACTGTATGCAAATATAGTAAAATTTTTCAAATTCCCATGCAGATAGCGATTATTTAGCTAATCTAAACAATCGTTAACATTTGTTGGCAGGATTTTACCACTTGATTGATTTGTAAGATACTCCGGGGGCCGACAGGACGGGCAGCCACTCTATGCTGAAGTGGGTCACGGTGCCGTCGTCGGCGGAGTATTCGATGGATCCGACCTGACGGCGCCCGTCGGAGCCCTGGCGGATGATTGTCTCGGAGTGTGGGCCTGACGGTTCGCGCACATAGCGATAATGGCGTATTATGGAGTCGGAACTGTTGGTCATCGACGAGATAAAACCGTCGGCCACTCCGATGCTTACGCCTCGCATGCCGGGCATGTCGGCATCGCAGTGTGTGAGCACTCCGCGATGGTCGAACTGCAGCTCGACCCGACCGAGAGAATCTTGTGTTATTATCACTTTTTTAAGCCCCGGGGGTAGTCCGAGGGATGTAAGGGTGATCCCTTTAGGGAGCGACGCGATATACTCGCGCCTCGATGCGGTAGCACCGGCACGCTGCACCTGCTCAAACTGCTCGGGGGTGAAGGTGTGGGCGCCGCGAGTGTCCACATAGCCGTAGAAGCAGCAGTATTCGGGCATCGACGGGTCGCCGAATTTTATTGTGGCAAGGGCGAGGCCGTCGTAGAAGTTGCCGAGAGTGGAGTAAATCGGTTTTATTACTGTGTCGCGGGTGTCGCGGTCGATTGCTCCCCACCGTCCGCCGCGCTCTATGCGCTGCAGGCGATTGTCGTCGGGGGTGTGGCGGCTCATCAGCTCAGGGTCGGAGGGCGGGTCGACAAGATTGCCGTGGGTGTCGAAATAGTAGGTCTGCCCGTCGCGATGCCCTTGGGCGACGCCGTGGTAAAACTCTCCGAGCTCAGGGTATGCTGCTGCGGTGGCGCGAAGCCGGTCGGTCACCACTACGGGCTCGGGATGAGAGGCGTAGGCAAAGTAATAGTAGGCTCCCAGACCTAATGCTCCGGCCAGAAGCACTATGAAGAAGCTGTAGATCACCGGCCCGCACCCGCTGCTGCGGCGTGGCCCGTCGGCGGCTGTGGTGCCGCTCGGCTCGTCGCGGTAAGGAGCACAGCCGCAGTAAGGACAGTAGGTGAAGCTGCTGTCGATTCGCCTGCCGCATCCGGGGCATTTGGTGAATCTGGCCATCAGGATAGGGTGGAGGTGTGAGAGCGGGGGGGTTATTCGGTGGCGCTGTCGGATCCGGACTGAGCCCCGGCGTAGCGTGCGACAGCCTGCTCAACTTCGGCTACGAGTGCTTCGCCCTGAAGGCCGCGGCTCAGGATTGTGCCGTCGGGAGCTATCAGCATGATATGGGGGATGCCCGAGATGCCGTAGATGTCGGTAGGTATCGACTGTGCGTTGATGATCTGCGGCCATGGCAACTGGTGGGTAGCAATGGCGCGCTCGGTGTCGGCGGGATCATCCCATACGGCCACGCCTACTACTTTCAGGCCACCGCCGTTGCCGTATTTTTCAAGAAGTTTCTTGATCGTGCGGGTCTCGCGGATACACGGCCCGCACCAGCTTGCCCAGAAGTCAACGAGGGTCACTTCGCCGGGATCGGTTGAGAGCAAGTCGCTGAGGCGCGTGGTCTTGCCGTTGTATGTCACAGCAAAGTCAGTATACTTTTTGCCGACGCCGGTTGCCTCTGAGCGCCGCAGCGACTCCTGCAGATCTTTCACGCGCTCGTAGCGGGCCATCGCGGGGTATTGGGCGAGTGCCTTATCGAGAGCGGCAGCATCCATCTCGTATGCGTCCTGTATGAAAATGTAGTAGCCTACAGGATTTTCAGCATTGGCTTTTAGTGTATTGTCAGTCAGAGCATCATATTCGGCCACAACGGCGCGCCGTGCTTCGGTGCCTGCCGAATCGGTGGGCAGAGAGTTGTATTTGGCCGACAGTGCAGCTGCTGCGAGGCTATAGTCGGCTAAGGCCCGGTTTGACGGTGTGCCTGAGGGCAATCCTTTGGCGTCGAAGGTTATTGTTCCGGGCTCGAGCACAAAAATCGGGCCGCGGCGGCCGGCCAAGTTCAGGCGGGCGAGTGTGGCCTCGGAAGAGCCGGAAGCGGTGATGACGAAACGACCGTCGGCCACCACAGCCGAGTCGATCGGTTCGGAGGTGTCAAAATCCTGAATATAAACTGTCTGGCCGTTAAGCTCTGTGCCTACTTCGCCTTGCACGGTGTACTGAGGCTGAGCCATCGACGAGCATGCAACGATCGAAAGAGTCGTAAAAAATGTTAAAGCAATGAGATTTGAACGCATGTCGTTGTTATAAGATTTAGAGCTATTCTTCTGAAGCAGCTCTAACGATTTATTGCACAAATTTATGAATTTATTGCCGATTTATTGCTAAATTCGGCAAAAATTTGGTTTCAACTATGCAGGCACAATCTTCTTTAAACGGGTATATATTTCAGGCATTGGTGCAATGCGCTGATCGTCAGGCTTTCACCGATATGGGTTCGGAGACATTCACCTATGCCCAAGTGGCGGAACGTATAGCGAGGCTACATATAGGCTTCGATCTTATCGGACTTAAGCCGGGCGACAAGGTGGCTTTCTGCGGCAAAAATAATTCGCGCTGGATCATGGCATGGCTCGCTTCGGTGACTTACGGGCTTGTGGCGGTGCCTATACTTCATGAGTTCAGCACCGAAAGTGTGCATCATCTGGTCGACCACTCCGATGCAAAGATTCTTTTTGCCGATCCTGCTATATGGCGCAAGCTTACGCCTACGGCGATGCCAAAGCTGTATGCCGCAGTATCGCTCGACGACTACACCACGCTTTACGCCTCCGACGGCAGCGCCGGTGTGCAGATGGAGCGGATCAGTGCGCAGTTCGCAAAACGGTATCCGGGCGGATTTGCGCCGGCGATGCTGAAGTTTTACGACGGTCGTGCCGATCAGGTTGCGGTGATAAATTATACTTCAGGCTCTACGGGCACATCAAAAGGTGTAGTGCTCACATACGGCAATCTGTGGTCGAATATACAGTACTGCATCGACGGCCTGACCTATCTGCACCCCGGCGACGGCATGGTGTCGATGTTGCCGCTGGCACACATGTTTGGCCTGATGATCGAAACGGTGCATCCGTTTGTCAAAGGGTGTCATGTGCATTTTATCACTCGAGTTCCCTCGCCGGCAATAGTACTCAAGGCTTTTGCCACTGTTCGCCCGAAGCTTATTATCACGGTGCCGCTCGTGTTGGAGAAGATCATCCGCAGCCGCGTGCAGCCCGAACTCGAAAAGCCTCGCATGAAGCGGCTTCTGTCGATTCCGGTTGTGCGCACGTTTGTGCTCGGTGCTGTCAAACGCAAGCTGATCAAGGCTTTCGGCGGCAATCTGCGGCAGATCATCATCGGCGGCGCGGCCCTGAACCCCGATGTGGAGGTTCTGTTGCGCCGCATGCGTTTCCCTGTCACCGTAGGCTACGGTATGACCGAGTGCGGCCCGCTGATCGCTTATGCTCCTTGGAATGTCAATCCGTCGGGGGCTTCCGGAAGATGCACCGACCGCATGGAGGCGAGAGTCGATTCGCCCGATCCGGTGAACGTTCCCGGCGTGCTTTGGGTGCGCGGAGCAAATGTGATGAAGGAGTATTATAAGAATCCCGAGGCAACGGCCGCTGTGATGGGCGAGGACGGATGGATGAGCACCGGCGACATCTGTACTATTGATCCTGAAGGGTTTATATTCATCCGTGGCCGCGACAAAAATATGATTTTAGGACCCTCCGGACAGAATATTTATCCGGAAGAGATCGAAAACGTGATCAACAATCTTCCGATGGTGGCTGAGTCGATCGTGATTGCCGATCCTGATCTTGGCGGCCGTCTGGTGGCCCTGATACATCCTGATATGGATGCTGCCGAAAAACAGGGTATGGATCTGAATGCTATCGAAGCTGCTTTGCGCGATAATATCAAGGAGCTCAATGCAAAAGCATCTCCCTACAATCGTGTGAGCGACATCCGCATCCACACCGAGCCGTTTGAAAAGACACCGAAACACTCCATCAAGCGCTATCTCTATCAGAAGTAAAAAAACACCCTCGGGAGCCGGCTCCCGAGGGTGTTTAATATCTGTTCGGACTGATTATTTTTTCTTGGGGAGGAAAGCTCGGTCGTTCAACACTCCCGCCAGAGCCGGAGCCATCTTGCGGAATGCTTTTGAGTGTAGGTACTCTTCGATCTTGTCGGCATGACGGTGGTGATGCAGGTCGGTGCCTACGAAATCTACAAGCTCCTCTTCGACGAGCCGTTCGGCCGTTTTCTTCTCATCCTTGCCGTAGTAGCCGGCGAGACTGAGGAGGTTGATCTGCAGGAAAGTGCCCGATCGGTGTATCTGCTCATATCGGCCGGGGTTGGTGCGTCCGTAGTAGAGGTAGCGCTCGGGGTGGGCCAGTATGGGGCGCAACCCTTTGAGCTTTAGCTCGTAGAGGAATTGGTCAAGATTCCACGGCTCCTGAAGGTAGGAGTTCTCCACCAGGATCAGGTTGTTGGGCATCGGAGTGATTGTGCCTGCTTCGAGTTGCTGGCGGAAGAAATCGTCGATGCGGTACTCGGCCGACATTTTCAGATCGATCTCGATATCGCGGCGGTCGAGCTCTTCGCGAAGCTTTTCGAGAGCGGGAGCGAGGGTTTGGGGTGTGTTTTCGAAAGTGTCCTGCGTCACATGCGGGGTGGCGATGATGCTGCGAATGCCCCACGAGCGCATCCTCTCGATCAGCTCTGCCGAGATAGAGGGGTCGGGGGAGCCGTCGTCGACCCCCGGCACTATGTGGCAATGCACATCGGTGCTGTAAGGCAGCTGCTGGAGCTCTTTGGTGCGGGTCAGGAAATTGAACATTCTGGTCTTTAAGTGGCTTTAGGTGTCGGGGGTGTGAGTGTCAGCTCCGCTTTTTGATTTCGAGGTGTCCGATGGCGTCCTTTATGTTCTCGTATATGCGGTCGACGGTGCCTGAGCCTTTGATGGTGTGGTATTTCCCCTTCTCGAGATAGTAGTCGCGCAGGGGGCGGGTGGTGTGATGATACACTTCGAGGCGGTTCTGTATAGTCTCCAGATTGTCGTCGGCGCGACCTTCGCGCTGTCCGCGTTTGAGCATGCGGTCGATCAGCTCTTCATCCTCCACTTCGAGGCCTATCACGGCATCGACCTGTGCGTCGCGTTTGGCGAGCATCTCCTCAAGCGCAACTGCCTGGGCTATGGTGCGGGGGAATCCGTCGTATATCACGCCCTTTTTCACCTTGTCGGCGTTGGCGTCAAGCAGGTCGTCGAGTATCTGTATCATCAGCTCGTCGGGTATGAGCTGTCCTTTAGCGATGTAGGTTGAGGCTATATTGCCCAGAGGTGTGCCCTGAGATATGTGATTGCGGAGTACTTCGCCGGTGGATATGTGGAAGAGGCCGTAGTCGTGTATCAGACGGTCGCTCTGTGTACCTTTGCCGCTGCCCGGGGCACCGAATATCACAAGATTCTGCATGTCGGAAAGTTTACGGATGATGTGTGTTGAAATCCTAATCCTCGGTCTTGACCCAGATGTCGGGCAGATTGCGTGCTTGCTCGTCGATGTCGAGACCGAAGCCGATTATAAATTTTGACGGTATCTCGAATCCCACGTAGTCGGGCTTGACATTCTCGATATTGGCCTCCGGCTTGTAGAGCAGGGTGGCCACTTTGAGGTCGGCGGGGTTCTTTTTTGCGAGGTCGTCGAGCAGGCGGCGGATTGTGCGGCCGGTGTCGACTATATCCTCCACCACGATCACCGTGCGCCCTTCGATGTCGTCGGCCAGGCCGAGCACTTCTTTCACTTTGCCTGTCGACCCGGTGCCCTCGTAGCTCTTGAGGCGGATAAACTGGATCTCGGAGTCGGGGAGCTGCACCGCGCGGAACAAGTCGGCGGCAAACGGAAACGCTCCGTTGAGCACGCACAGAAATAGTGGGCGTCGCCCCTCGCAGTCTTTCTCTATCTGGCGAGCTAAGGCGTTGATACGCTCTGTGATACGTGCTTTCTCGATATAGGGCTCAAAGGTGAGCCCTTGATAAGTGACTCGGTTCATGGTGGAGTTGGTATCTAAAAATTGCTGCAAAATTACTAAAAAATGCCGATTATGGTGCTTTTTAAAGTGTTAAAAACAAAAAGTTCTGTAATCCACACCCATATCACGACTTTTTGTGTACCTTTGTATCGGTCATATCCACGCAGCATCATGAAAATATTCACGAACGACGCTTTACGCAATATCGACCGCCTGACTCTCTCGTCGGGCGACGTCACTGCCATGCAGCTCATAGAGCAGGTGGCCGAAGGAGTGGTGGCCGAGATTGTGCGCCGCTGGAAGCCTTCCACGCCCACGGCAATATTTGCCGGCTCGGGCAATAACGGCGCCGATGCGCTGGCAGTAGCCCGTCTGCTGGTAGAGCAGGGATTCAAACCGCTTGTGTTTCTGTTCAATATCGGTGGCAATAAGCTCTCGCCCGAAGCTCTCACAGCTCGCGATATGCTTCTTGAGGCAGTGCCCGATATTCAGCTGTGTGAGATTGTCGACAGGTTTGCTATCCCCGACATCACGGAGCGTTGGCTCGTGGTCGACGGCCTTTTCGGGTCCGGTCTACGCGGCCCCCTGACGGGAGGCTTCCAGATGCTTGTGCGCCGAATCAACGAGTCGGGTGCGTCGGTTGTGTCGATCGACTCTCCCTCCGGGCTTCATTCCGACTGGAATCCTGAAGCCGTCGATCGCAACATTATTCATGCAGACCTCACGATGTCGGTCGGCTTCCCTCATATTTCGTTTATGATAGCCGATAACGATCATCTGGTGGGCGACTGGCGCGTGGTCGACCTTTCGCTCAGCCAGTCGGCCATACGCAACACTCCCTCCAATTATTACTATGTGGAGCGTCGGGATGTGAGGCCGTTGCTGAAGCCGCGCGATCCTTCTGCCTCGAAAGCCGATTTCGGAAATGCTCTGATTGTGGCCGGGAGCGTAGGGATGATGGGAGCCGCTGCGCTGGCATCCCGCGGTGCACTTCGCGCCGGTGCCGGCAAAGTCACGGTGCAATCGCCCCGCTGCGGCGTCGATATTCTTCAGATTGCGGTACCCGAGGCGCTCTGCGCGCCCGATGCTTCTCGTGAAGTGGTCTCCGATATACAGCTTCGCCACCATTTCGATGCAGTGGCCATCGGCCCGGGTATTGGTACGGATCCAACAACCATTGACGCTGTTGATCGATTTTTGCGCACGCATAAACGCCCGGTGGTGCTCGATGCCGATGCTCTCAACTGTATAAGCCGGCGCCAGGTGCTTCTGAATTTTATACCCGAAGGATCGGTGCTCACCCCTCATGCCGGAGAGTTTGATCGTATCTTCGGCGCGCAGCCTACAGCCGAGGCGCGACTGCTCAAGGCTATCGAGGAGGCACGGCGCCTTAAGGTGATCATCGTGCTCAAAGGCCGATATACCGCCGTGGTGCGCCCCGACGGACGCACATTCTTCAATTCCACCGGCACGCCCGCGCTGGCTACCCCCGGGTCGGGCGATGTGCTCACCGGCATCATCACCGCCTTTATGGCGCAAGGTATCAATCCTGACTTTGCCGCCGTGGCGGCCGTGTATGTTCACGGACTCGCCGGACGGTTGGCCGAGGCAGAGCACGGCCAGTATGGTGTACTCGCCACGGATGTGGCAAATGCGGTGGGGCACGCAATTTTAGAAACCGTAAAATAAATTGCTGGAGTACTGAATATGAAATATATAGTTTTCGCTTTACTGTCGGCCATAGCCTTTGCCGGGTCGGCGCAGTCAACCCAAAAACTGTCGGCCTCCAAGGCTAATGATTACGGCATCGTCTACCGGCTCCCTGTCACCACTTTCGAGATTACCCTCGAGGCCGAGGGAGTCCTTGAGAAGCCCGGCGAGTTCGCTCAGTATGCACGTATATACCTGAATGCCGATCCGATACTCAAGCCCTCCACACGCTGGACGCTTCGCTCGGCCATGATTACCCCCACCTCGGAGCCCGATCCGGCAGAGGAGTATCTTGTGCAGTTTAAAAGCGGCGCGAATACGTTTATGACACTCGATGCACAGTCGCGTCCGCTTGCTGTTAATCTTGCCGACGTTCCTGTTGCTGCAGCTGTTCCCTCTTTGCCCGTGGCGAGACAACCCGAGCCGACAATACTTGATTCAGAATACTCACGTCAGGCCGTCACCGCTGATATGGCTTCGGCAACATCTCTTGCCAAGCGCGCGGAGCTCGCCGCAGCACGCATCTTTGAGATACGGGAGACGCGCTCGGAGATCCTCTCCGGACAAAGCGACAATATGCCCAACGACGGCGCGGCCATGAAGCTTGTGCTCGACAATCTTGCAAAGCAGGAAGAAGCACTTACGGCAATGTTTGTGGGTACACGTCAGAGCGCTACTCAGGTCGTCACGGTGCCTTTCAATCCCCCTTTGGGTCTTTCTGCCGACGATTCGCAGCGCGACATCATAGCTCGTCTCTCGGCTGTCAGCGGCTTTGTTGATCCTGCCGACCTCTCCGGTGCGCCCGTATATCTCACCATAACAGTCGATCAGCTCGGCGCACTGCCGCTCACCGAAAAAGGCGAGCCCCGCAAGCTCCCTAAGGGAGCCGTAGCATACCGCATACCCGGTAGTGCATCGCTTGTAGTGCAGTCAGACGGCCGCACATTCGCATCCGGCAAATACCCGATAGCGCAGTATGGCGTGGTTTACGGCGTCGATCCTGCTATTTTTACCGACAAAAAAGCGCCCTCTTATCTCATATTCGACCCCCTTACGGGCGCAGCCCGCGAGATAGGCACAGTCACCGAATGATCAATCCCGGATTCTAATATTGCCCGATGACCGACCAAAGCCGCAAAAACTTCACCCGCTGGTGCCGGAGATACATCTCCATCACCCTGATAGCCGTAGTGGCGCTCATGGTGTTTGTGCTCTTCCTTAACGACAACTCTGTTGTGCGCACATATCAGTATCAGCAGGAGATCACCCGCCTTAAGGAGGAGATAAAATCGTATACCGACACATTTAATTATTATATAGATCGCAACTCGCGCCTCGAGACGGACCGCGAGACAATGGAAAAAATCGTGCGTGAGCAGTACCGGATGCAGCGCCCCAATGAAGACGTATATATTGTAGAATAAAATGAACAAAGATACCCGCATAACCAAACCGGCGACCTCAGCACCTGTTATTGTCGAGCGTCAATGGCTCGCATGGGTAGGCTCGACAGGATTGCTTCTCGTGATGATAGGCACAGCAATCCCGCTGTTGACAGCCTTCTATCCCTCGTTTGCCGGCGAGCTATACAAGTATATATATGCTGTAGGAGCCGGAGTGACACTACTTTCGCGCCTGTTTATGCGGTATAAAGGCGACAACCTGCGTCTGCGCCGGCTTATGCGCATAGAGGTATGGGCCGGACTCTTCTTTGTAGCCGCAGCCGTACTTATGTGGCTGCCGTATAAATATGGGGTAGGGCGCACCGACTGGATTGCCTTCACCCTTGCCGGCGGAGTAATCACCATCTACACCACTATAATGATACCCCGCGTCAGCCGCAAGTGACCATTACCCCTCCTCCCCATCTCCCTTCTATTTATATTAAGGTCCTTAA
>CAZPKH010000018.1:0-37706 GCA_964587165.1 uncultured Muribaculaceae bacterium | reverse complement strand
GTCACAATGCTACAGCATTGCTCCCTCACGCCTGCTCCAAAATCCCTCCGAGATATGCGACCTCAGCGTTAACATATATTATGGGACAAGCTCTAAGCCGGCACATCGTTTTTTTGTCAGCCCTTCCAAAAAAAAGGCGCCCACTTCGCAGCGGGCACCTTGTCAGAGGATTTGGGAATATTGCTGTTATTTAGCAGTCAGAGTAAGATAGCTGCCATCGGGTGCTGTGAAGACTACGGGGGTAGGAGCCATCACATTGTCGCAGGAGAGAGTGGCAGTGATGAGGAAGCTGTCGACGAAATCTTTCAGAGCCGAGAATCGGTCGTAGTAAGTTTTGCCGTTGGAATCAAGCTCCAGTTCGCTAAGTGTCACGGTATCGGCAGTGTTGCGGGTCACGGTGAATGTGTAGCCCATCTCCTGAGTGCGGTACGATGCACCCGAGCGGAAGCGACCGGTCACGAGAAGTTTCACTTTCTCAACCTGGATCTTGTTGCCCTGCTCATCTTTCATAACTTCGCCTTTTTCGTCCTTAACGTCCACCAGGCCGAGCGAGAGGAACTCGATCTTGGAGAGCTGACCGCGGTTAGCCTCAAACTGGTCGGTGATATTGACGATGTCGGAAGCGAAGTGGCCGGAGTTCTGCTCTTCGTTGGCCGATTTGGCTGTAGCGAGCGACCAGTTCTGGAACGAGAAGAGGTAGCTCAGAGCGTCGGCTGCTATGATCGATGAACCGTAGCCGTCGGTCTGTAGCAGCGAGCCGTCGGGCTGCAGTGTGAACTGGTAGAAGGTGTAAACCTTGCCACCGTCGGCTGTAGCCACTTCAAAAGGCTCGATGAAGCGGATGCCCGAGCTGGTGAAGAGGATGCTGCCGTAGACGGTCTGCGTGATGGCGTCGCCGTCGGTAGGATAGATGCCGAGCACTCCGTAGGGTGCATCGAGCACGGTGAACTGATAGCCGTCGGCTGTGGTGATGATCAAGTGATCGATAGCCGAAGAGAACATATTCTGAGCAGCGTCAGCATTGCCGCGTACGATAGCTTCGAGGTCGGTATCGGCCGACATGCGGTACATCATGATGGGCAGACGGTTGCGTTTGCCTTTGAGCTCAAGAGTGTTGCCATCTTCAGAGGCACGGATGATCAGGAACTCATAGTCGCCGCCGTGGCCGCCGTCGTTGGAGCCCTGAGGCTCGGAGAACACGTGGAACACGGGGTTGTATGTATCAAACGAGATGATCACACCGTCGTCGGCCTTGATGCTCCAGAGTGAGTTTTCCGACTGATAGGTATAGCCGTTTACATTGTTTGAAGCGGCTATATCAACAGAGCCGTCGCTGCTGAAAGTCATGGCGAAAACCTGACCACGCTCGTCCTCGCTCGCAAAGTACTCCATAATCCACTTTCCGCCGTCGCGAGACAGAAGCGCCGAGTAGTCGGCAATAGCCTCGTCGGTACGCTCGGCTGCCGAGGAGTCGAAGATCATGTCCTCATCGTTCTTGCACGATGTGGCAAGAACTGACAGAGCAGCAAGTGCGAGTGCATATTTAAATATTTTTTTCATATCGAAAGTCGGTTAAAAATGGGTTGGGTAAAATTACTGAGGATCGGGGATTGCATCGATCTGGCGCAGCAGAACGTCCATGTCGAAGTCGGCCGAACGACGCTGCACGATAGTACGCAGTCTGTCGAGATCGATATTCCAGGCCTCGCGGAACCAGTTGCGGGCAATGTTGATCTTGTTCTCCATCACCTCACGACCGTTGCACTTGTCGCTGTCCTCTACGGGGTAGATGAACTGGCGGTTTGCAGCCACGTCGTCGATTATAGCTTTCTGCTCGGGAGTGGCCTGTTCGTAGGTCACACCGTAGCGGCGCTGCGATTCGCGGCGTTTGAAAGCCAGACGGAGCACCTCGGTATAGTCGCTCAGATACTGCTCAACGGCTTCGGGAGTCGAGAACTCCTTATTGTTGCTGGAGTCTTTGATACGGATCGAAGTGTTGTACTCGTCAGAGTGATAGCTCATGAAGTAAGTTTTCTTCTCGTTCTCAAGATCGTCCTCGTTGATGTAGTAGTAGTAGGCATAGGCTGTTTTCTCCTGAGAGGAAGCGTTGTTCTCGTCGTCCTCTTCGGTATACCAGCCACGCTCGGCTACCCAGTAGAGCATCTCGTAGTCGGCATCGGTACGGGTGATGTAGTTTGACACTGTCTCAGCGAAGTCCTCGGTATACGAGCTGCTGGCGTAAGGAGTGACAAAACCTACAGATGCCATGATACCGCCGTTCTTATTCTGCCAGTTTGTACCGTCGTAGCGTCCGTTGGAGATTTCGTTGAACGCTGTGGGGTAGCTCTTGGTCTGGTGCAGGATGTGTGTGAACTCGTGGTGCATCGTGTGGAAGTAGCGGTTGTTGAGGTTGTTCATGTTCCAACGCTCAAAGACTGCTGCATTGATGTCGCAGAGAGTGATCTTCACACCGCCGGTGGCATAACCGAGGGTCACACCTCCCGTGTTCATGTACATGGGCGAACCGATGAGGTTGATCATCTTTGGGCCTGTCTGGCGGATAAACTCCGGATCGAGCTCACCGTCTTTGCCGTAAGCCTCGGCGTAAGCGTCGTACCACACATATTTGGTGAGCACGGCCATACGCATCGAGTTGTCGAGGGTGGCGGGGGTGAGACGATAGTCGTAGTTGGTTTCGTTATCGTCGAGACGATATTCGAAGCTCATGTTGTAGACATCGCGGAAGTTTTCGTTCAGCCACGTGTCAAACTTGTAGGTCGCCGATGAAGGGTCGGCGGTAGTCGGAACATCGGGGAAGATGGACTCGCCCAGATCGTCGTCGCCGCAGGAGGTGACGGTAAGCCCCAGAGCGAGAGCCAAGCTTATGCCGGTGAAATATTTTTTTAATTCCATAATTGATAGTCAAATTTTACAAGGTGGTTGAACTTAGTCGTTGGCAACGCTGTATACCACGCCGAAAGCGTCTTCGCTGTCGCCTTTAGATACGATCTCGCGGTTGTTGGGCTCGAAGCCTGCCGAGATAACCTCTGAAGGTATCTGCAGAGCGCGGCGGGGATCCCAAAGGGTGATTTTCTCCTCGCGGTTCTCTTTACCGATGATGTGGCTCCACTCGATACCGTAGCGTTTGAGGTCGAAGAAGCGTTTGCCGGTGTGAACGAACACGATGCGGCGGAAGTGCTGGATGCACTGGAGCACGGGGACATCGCCACCTGAAAGCGAGTATTTATCCGAGGGGCAAACCTGGTCGATATTTATATCTTTCACGATACCGTAGCCGGGGTCCCTATCAAAGTAGAATCCCTGGATGGTAGCGTAGGTCAGCTCTTTGTAGCGATCCTCGATACCTGCTGCATTGGGAGTGGTGCGCAGCGAGAGCTCCCATACACGGAGGTCGTCGATAGCGCCCTGACGGTCGCCGAGGAAGAGTTTTGCCTCTGCACGCATGAAGAGAGTCTCCTCACCGTTGAACTCGGCATTGGTCTTGTGGCAGTAGCCGATACCGGCAATCTTGTTGGTATACTCAAACTGCTCAGCGACGTTTGCTCCGAAGTACACACCGTACTGCGAGCTTCCGTTCGTGCCCAGCGAGCTGTTCATACAGGGGTGCATCGAGAACGACTTACCACCGCCTGAAGGTTTCCAAGTGAAGGCATCCCAGGTAGGGCCTCCGCCCTGAAGGGTGGCACGCTTGGCTATATCGTTGACTGCATAGCGGCGACCGCCGGTGAAGCGGCGCATCTCGGTGCTGTACTCGGGGATGAGCAGGAAGTTGCGGTTTTTGTCGGTACCGTTGTAGTACAGACCCATATCCTTGATGTAGAACAGATCGCCCATATGCGCCCAGATGTCGGACATATACTGTGTGGGGTCTACGTTCTCACCGCCGAAGGCGATGTTGCAGTACTCGAGTACTTTGGGATAATCACGTTTCGAGAGATAGAAGCGGGCTGCGAACGAGTAGGCAGCTGACTTATTGAAGTGATATTTGGGCACGGTGTAGAGAGAGTTGTCGATCAAGGGGAGACCCTCGACGATATCTTTCTCGATCATGTCGTAGTATGTGGCCAGGTCAAGACGCTCGTAGTGAGGTTTGACGGTAGTCTCGGGAGTAGTGGGGTAAGGAAGACCCAGGATAGTCTTCGAGAGCTCGGGGCCACGGTAGGGCATACAGAACACCTCTGAGAGCATGAATGCGCTGAAGGCGCGGAGTATCAAGGCCTCGCCGCGGATGGCGGGTATCTGTGTGGCGTTTTCGATATTTTCGCCGGCGTTGATGCGCTCCTGCAGTTTGTCGAGAGCCTCAAGACATGCGTTGGCCGAAGCTATCGCACCGTAGTACGATGTCCAGATGCCTGAAGGAGTATCGGAGCCTGAGCCTGATTTCACGTCCTCGAAGGCGAAAATCTCGTCGTCGGTACGTGCATAAGAAGTCAGGTTGTAGCGGTAGCCTTCGGAAGAGGTGGCGTTGTTGTCGACCACATTGTCGGATGACAGCTCACAGGGTACACCTACGCTGTAAGCCGGGTATGCGTCGTTGAGCAGCATACGGGCTTTATCGACGGTGTTGAGGTCGACACGGGTATCGGTCTCCTTGTCGAGGAAGTCCTTACAGGAGGAGGTCCCCAGCAGCAGAGCGACAGCCGATAAGGCGTATATTATTTTGTTGAATTTCATAATTGTCTATACAGAGTGATTGGTGTATAAAAATTTCTCTTTTTGCTTATTGGATCGCCCGGGGCAGCGCCCTTGGCAGATGAGCTTGATGCCGGGATACCCCGGGGTGATCCTCTCAGCAGACCGTCGCGGGAATTATTGCAGACCCAGACGGAGAGTGAATGTGAACTGACGGGGGTTGGGCGAAGCCACACCACCTGAGTTGTAGTATTCGGGATCCTGACCGTTGAGCTTCTTGTCTGAGTAGACGAGGAAGAGGTTTGTACCCTGAAGTTTCACTGAAGCAGAGCTGATGCGGAGCTTCTGGAGGAACGACTGAGGTATATCGTAGGTCAGAGAGATCTCTTTCATGCGGATGAAGCTGCCGGAAGCAACGCGAGCAGTCGAGTAGTTGAATGCGTTGTAGGCGTACGAGAGGTACTGGTCGGCGTCGACCTGACGGGTCGAGGCAATCACGGGGATTGTGGTGTAAGCCTGGTCGCCGGGCACTACGAAGCGGTTCATGAACTCTTTGGGCATAGCTGCCACGTCAGAGTAGGCTGCTGCGAAGGTAGGATCGAGACGCAGCTTGTTGCCGAAGGCGTATGTCATGAAGACATTCAGATGCAGACCTTTCCAGGAGAAGTTGTTGCCGAAACCGCCGGTGAAGGGAGGATCGACGGCACCTTCATATTTGAGGAAGTCAAGGTTCTCGAAGTCCTGGAAGTTGATGTCGGAAGTAGTGACCTCACCATCCTGGTTGATGATCATGGGGATACCCTCTTCGTTAAGACCAACGAACGGGATAGAGAAGAGAGCGCGGACGGGATACCCTTCGAGAGCGTAACCGGTGCCCTGCACGAGGTCGATGACGCGTGAACGCGATTTGAGGTTTGTAATCTTGTTCTTTGCGTATGAGAAAGTGAAGTCGGTGCTCCACTGGAACTGCGGAGTCTGGATGTTGTGGCTTGTGACTGTGAACTCGACACCGTGCGATTTCATCGAGGCATCGTTGGCCCACTTACCGGAAGTACCGCCCACACCCTCGGTATAGATGTAACCGATCAGGTCGTAGTTGTTGCGGGTATACCAGTCGAACACAAGATTCAGACGGTTGTTGAGGAAACCGAGGTCGACACCGATGTCAAACTCATGTTTCTTCTCGTAGGTGAGCTCTGAGTTGGCCAGCTGGCTGAGCGAGAGGGCCATCTCGTAAGCGTCGGGATCCTGACGCCAGGGGCGTGAGGGGTAGTATATCGCGAGAGCGTTGGAGATCGACGAGGGGCCACCGTCGGCGGTCAGCGAGTAGCTGGCGCGCAGTTTGGCGTTCGACATCCAGGAGCTTACGCCCTCAAAGAAGTTCTCATCGTGGATATTCCATGCGCCTGATACGTTCCAGGTGGGGAGCCAGCGGCTCTGTTTGGAGCGACCGAGCTTATTTGAACCCTCGTAGCGGAGAGTACCGGAGAGGATGTACTTACCACGGTAAGAGTAGTTGAGCTGACCGAAGTAAGCCATGGCGCGGCGGTATGTCCATGAGTCGGCGAAGTAGTTGCCGTTCTCCTCCATCATCTGTTTGAACAGGTGCCAGTCGGAGAAGGGGAGGTTACCATTCTCGTATACGATACCCCAGCCGGTGAACTGCTCGTAGTGGCGGTCGATCTTCGAGGCCTCCATACCGGCGAATACGCTGGTGATGTGGTCGTTGGCGAAGGTGCGGCTATACTGACCTGTAGCGCGGAAGTCCCACTGAGTCATCGAGTTGACGGTGTGGTAGAGGATACCACCATTGGGGAGCACGCTGATGGGCAGCGAGTTGGGATCGTCGGGATCGGTGTAGAGGAACGGGTTGGAAGCCCGTACGGTAGCGTTCTCGGGGTAAACACCGGCGCGGTAAGCGTTGGCCTGGTTGGAGTTGTCCATCACATAGTGGTTCTGTGTCGAGGAGTTGTAACGCATCGAACCGATAGCGTTGAACTCAAGACCTGTGATGGGCTTCCAGTTGATTTCGCCCTGGAACTTGAGGTCGGTCACACCGACGTCGATATAGTTGTTCTTCAGCTCTTCGAAGATGTTGAAGTCAGTATAGTTACGTGTCAGTGTAGCGTAGGGGTCGGTAGTACGCGAGGTGTTGAGCGCGTAGCTGTAGGGGTTGATATCGAAGTCGCGAGATACCTCACCGGATACGATATCGACGTTCTGGCTCAGAGTACCGGGAGCTTTTTGCTTACGGTAGGAGTCGGAGGTGAGCAGCTTGACGCGGAGAGTGCGCGAGATATTATAGGTAGCGTTGGCATTGAAAGTGTAACGCTGTACGGACGACGACTCATACCATCCGGGGTCGTTCATGAACGAGAACGAGGTGTAGAACGAGCCTTTGTCAGTACCACCCGAGATCGACACAGCCTGGTTGAGCATGATATTTGTGCGGAAGAGCATATCGAACCAGTCGGTGTTGCGCATCTCGGCCTGACGCAGGTAAGCGTTCTTGGCGGCGGTGGTGTTGGCCAGCGCATACTGCCCTGTGATGGGGTTGTAGGTGTTTATGGCGCGGTACATCGAGCCGTATACACCGGAGCTCGAGGAGTTGGCGAGCGATGCAAGCGACAGCCAGCCTTTCATCTCCATCTCGCGGTAGATACCCATCTGCTCCTGAGAGTTACAGATGTTGAAGTCGTTGTACGAAGGTTTCAGACGCAGGGTGAACTCGCCGGTGTAGTTGATAGCGGTGTGGCCTGAGCGACCCTGCTTGGTGGTCACTACGATCACACCCGCCATAGCGCGTGCACCATATATAGAGGTGGCGGAACCGTCCTTGAGGATCTGGAACGACTCGATGTCGTCGGCGTTGAGGCCGGAGATCGCCGAGGCGATCAGGGTTGTGGCGTCGCCGCTCGAGAGGTCGTCGGCCGAAAGCTCGACGTTATCCTCCAGGATCACACCATCGACTACCCACAGAGGGGTTGAATTACCATAAATAGATGTGGCACCTCGTACACGGATCTTGGGGGCTGTACCGAATGTACCGGATACGTTCTGCACCGACACACCGGCCACGCGGCCTTCAAGACCACGGCTGACGTCGGCGACACCGTCGAGACGGGTCTTCGACGCGTCGACCTTGGTGGTCGCACCCGTAAAGAGGCGCTTGTCGACGTTAGCCATACCGGTTACAACTACCTCGCCCAGCTGCTGGGCGTCGGATACCATCTTGATGCTCAAGGGAGATGAGGAAGCCTTGACATCAACGGGAGTCATACCTACGTATGTCACCTCGATGGTTGCATTGGTGTTAGGCGCGGTGAGAGTGAAGTTACCGTCAATGTCGGTCACAGTCACAGTCTTGGTGCCCTTGACCTTAACGGTCGCACCGATAATTGGCTCATCATCTTCTCCGGAGATCACAGTACCTGTCACTTTCACCTGGGCCATAAGGCCGAGGCTCGTCAGCAGACAGGCCAATAACAGCAATAATTTTTTCTCCATAGAATAAATCTAATAATGATAAATAAAATCGACAATTGTGCCGGATGCTCTTGATGCTGGTGGTTGATTGGTTCCGGGGGCAGCTGAGTGGAGCTTTCCATGAAGCTGTCTCCGTGGTGCCCCTCGCCCGGGGTGAGCATCGCGTGCTCGGTGCGAGTGTGGAGCTTCGCAGACTCTTGCGCTCCGGGCGGCTGCACGAGCCGCGTTGCGCTGTGTCCGGGAGGATCGGCAGGGCGGCATCCGGCTATACCCCGCCATCATCGGCACGTCTACGGTCTGAAGAGAGATTGAAGATAGCACCAGCTTTCGATTTTTTAACCTTGCCCGAGAGCAGGGCTCGCATCCTGCCGCCTTTGAAAACTCCCTCCAGAGAGGAAATTTTTCGCCGTCGGCAGCCCCTGCAAGCAGAGGTAAATAGCTCCTTACGATATTGAAGCTTAGATAGATAACTGTGTGCTGAAGCTATGTTCGTCTTGCTTCGCCCTCCTCGCTTGTGCAGTCCGGAGGACACGTAGTAATGCAAAGTTAGTGATTTTTTTTTAAACTACAAAGGAAATTTCAAAAAATCTTTAGATTTAGCCTATTTTTAGCAAATTTTGTTTAATAAATCCGATTCCCTGCGTGGTTTAGAACAAATCTCAATTCCTTCACATCAAAATAACGACAATCTGTTCATAAAATTGCATGGCATGCACAAACAACCGGCGAGGCTGCCACGCGCGGCACTATTGCCTGAACAGAGTTTTTGTTGTAATTTTGCAGTGACAAAGGCGGTAAATGTAGAACCGCGCGCCCGTCGCGCGCGTTATACATCCGCACCACCCTCTTTCTATCACAGATATATTATGGCTGCAATCGACATTCTGATATTAATAGTATTTGCCGCAAGTGTGATTTACGGCTTGCGGCGCGGCGCCATACGCCAGGTAGGCGGAGTGCTTGCGCTCTTTGCCGGAGTGCTGGCATGCCGGCTGTTCGGCGACTCGGCGGCACACCTTATGCTCTCGCTGACGGGGAGCGCCGACGCACCCTCGGCCACGGCCGAATATTCGGCATCGGTGCTCGGCAACCTGGTGCTCTATCTGGTGGTGTATATCGGGGTGCGTCTGCTTGCGGGCGGCCTGCGCAATATATGCAAGGCTCTGCTGCTGGGACCTATCGACCGCATACTCGGCGCCGTATTCGCCGTGCTTCAGTGGATGCTCGGGCTCAGCCTGGTGCTGAACTTCTGGGCCGCCATCTTCCCCGGCAGTGAGCTGATGGCCGAGTCGCAGTTAGGTCGCGGCCTGGCGTTGCAGAGCATCATGGACTTCGCACCGTGGCTTTTCGGATCGATCACCGCCTCAGGGCTCGAAATCTAACGACATTATGGCAGATTCCAAAGATAAAGACCTCGACGACCTCTCATCGGCACTGTCGTCAGAGTACAAATACGGATTCACATCCGACATACACACCGACATCCTGCCGCCGGGGCTCGACGAGAGCACCGTCCGCTTCATATCTTCGGCCAAAGGTGAGCCGGAGTGGCTGCTTGAGTTCCGCCTCAAGGCGTTCCGCTACTGGCAGACACTGAAGATGCCCACCTGGGCGCACCTCACCATCCCGCCGATCGACTTTCAGGCTATCAGCTACTACGCCGCGCCGGTCAAGAAAGAAGGCCCCAAAAGCCTCGACGAGGTAGACCCGGAGCTGCTGCGCACTTTCGACAGACTCGGGATACCGCTGCAGGAGCAGAAACAGCTCGCCGGAATGGCCGTCGACGCCGTGATGGACTCGGTAAGCGTCAAGACCACCCACCGCGAGAAACTGGCCGAGCTCGGCATAATATTCTGCTCGATATCGGAGGCCGTGAAAGATTACCCCGACCTGGTGCGCAAATACCTCGGCTCGGTGGTGAGCTACCGCGACAACTTCTTCGCGGCGTTAAACTCGGCGGTGTTCTCCGACGGTTCGTTCGTCTACATACCCAAGGGTGTGCGCTGCCCGATGGAGCTTTCGACATATTTCCGAATCAATGCGGCGGGCACAGGACAGTTTGAACGCACACTGATCGTGGCCGACGACGAATCTTACGTGAGCTACCTCGAAGGGTGCACCGCTCCGATGCGCGACGAGAATCAGCTTCATGCCGCCATCGTCGAAATAGTGGTGGAGGATCACGCCGAAGTGAAATACTCCACCGTGCAAAACTGGTATGCCGGCGACGCCGAAGGGCGCGGCGGTGTATACAACCTTGTGACCAAGCGCGGCCTGTGCCGCGGCGACGGCGCCAAGCTGTCGTGGACACAGGTAGAGACCGGCTCGGCCATCACCTGGAAGTACCCCTCGTGCGTGCTTCAGGGCGACGGCTCGACAGGCGAGTTTTACTCGGTGGCCGTGACACGCAACCATCAGCAGGCCGACACCGGCACGAAGATGATACATATCGGCCGAAACACCCGCTCAACCATCGTATCGAAAGGTATATCGGCCGGGCACTCCGAAAACTCTTATCGCGGCCTGGTAAAAGTGCTTCCGCAAGCCTCCGGGGTGCGCAACTACACCCAGTGCGACTCGCTGCTGCTCAGCTCAACATGCGGCGCTCACACATTCCCGGTGATCGACGTGCAGAACGACACCGCCGTGGTGGAGCACGAAGCCACAACATCGAAAATATCAGAAGACCAGCTTTTCTACTGCAATCAACGCGGCATACCCACCGAGGAGGCCGTCGGACTGATAGTGAACGGCTACGCCAAGGAGGTGATGAACAAACTCCCCATGGAATTTGCCGTCGAAGCCCAGAAACTGCTCCAGATCACCCTCGAGGGGTCGGTCGGATAACAAAATATTGACAATTTTTCCTCTATATATCACGATGGCTCTACTTGAAGTAAAAAACCTACATGCCGGTATCGAAGGCAAAGAAATATTGAAAGGCATCAACCTCACCGTTGGCGCAGGCGAAGTGCACGCTATCATGGGTCCAAACGGCTCGGGCAAGTCGACACTAAGCGAAGTGCTCGCCGGCAACCCCGCTTTCACCGTGACCGAAGGCGAAGCACGCCTCAACGGTGTCGACCTGCTGGACCTCTCGCCCGAAGATCGGGCCCACGAGGGGCTTTTCCTGTCGTTTCAGTATCCGGTAGAGATACCCGGCGTATCTATGGTCAACTTCATGCGCGCAGCCCTCAACGCCAAGCGCAAATATTTCGACCTGCCTCCGATGAGTGCCGGCGATTTCCTCAAGCTGATGCGTGCCAAGCGCGAAGTGGTCGAGCTCGACAACAAGCTGGCGTCGCGCTCGGTGAACGAAGGATTCTCCGGCGGCGAGAAGAAGCGCAACGAGATTTTCCAGATGGCTATGCTCGAACCGAAGCTTGCCATACTCGACGAAACCGACTCCGGCCTCGACATCGACGCACTCCGTATCGTGGCCGGCGGCGTCAACAAGCTCCGTTCGGCCGAGAACGCCACAATCGTGATAACTCACTACCAGCGCCTGCTCGACTATATCAAACCTGACTTCGTACACATATTATATAAAGGGCGCATCGTCATGACAGCAGGCCCCGAGCTCGCCCTGCAGCTCGAAAAAGAAGGTTACGACAGCATCAAACAAGCCCTCGACAATGAATAGCAACTCCCTACGGCAGTATCTCGACCTGTACGACACCCACGTCGAGGCAATAGATGCCCACTCGACAGCTCCGCTCAACGCTTTGCGCCGTAAGGCCCGCGAAGCGCTCGCCGGCGACGTCCGGCTGCCCGACACACGGACCGAAGGGTATGAGCAGACCTCGATCGACGAACTTATGGCTCCCGACTTGGGCGTAAACATCAACCGCCTGAACCTCACCGGTGATATAGCGGCGGCATTCCGCTGCGACATCCCCAACATGAGCACCCTGCTGGGCGTGACGGTGGGCGACATGTTCCACCCCACCGACTCGCTGCTGCGCAATCTGCCTGAAGGGGTGGAATTCGGCTCAATATCACGGATATATGAGCGTCATCCGGAGTTGGTCGACAGGTATTACGGGTCCGTAGCTCCGCTCGATCGCCCCGCCGTGGCTCTCAACACTCTTCTGGCACAGGATGGAGTGATGCTCTACGTGGGGCGCGGTGTCGAGGTGGCAAAACCGTTTCAGCTCGTCAACCTCTTCTCTGCTGCCGCTCCGATGGCAGCGTTCCGCCGACTGCTCATAGTGATGGAGGAGGGCGCGTCAGCCCAACTGCTGCTGTGCGATCACACCCAGACTCCCGCCATGGAGTTCATATCATCGCAGGTGATTGAGGTGATATGCCACACCCGCTCACGCCTCGACATTTACGACATTGAGAAATCGACACCTCTCACCCGACGCCACTCCCAGCTCTTTGCTCGACTGGACGACGAGACTTCGACCGTATTCAACGTCACTACTCTGTCAAACGGCCTGACGCGCAACGATTTCAACATAGACATACGCGGCTCGCACGCCGACACACTCGTCACCGGCATGGCTATCGGCTCCGGCACGCAGCGTGTCGACAACAGCTCGACCGTAGAGCATCATGCCCCCCGCAGCCGCAGCAATCAGCTATTCAAATACGCCCTCGACGGCAGAGCACGCGGAGCATTCGGCGGCAGCATCCTAGTGGGTACCGACGCTCCTTTCACCGAGGCGTTCCAGACAAACCGCAACATTGTGGCCTCCGACGAAGCCAAGATGAATACGCGCCCTACCCTGCTGATATACAACGACGAAGTGAAATGCAGCCACGGCGCAACGACCGGCCGTATAGACGACGAAGCGCTCTTCTATATGCGCACACGCGGCATCCCCGAGGCCGAAGCGCGCACCATGCTTATGCAGGCGTTTATGGTCGATGTGATCGACTCGGTGCGCCTCTCGTCGCTCCGCGACCGCCTGCGCCATCTGGTCGAGAAACGGTTCTGCCAGGGATCGGCAGCCTGCTCTTCATGCACCATCAACCCCGACTATGCAAATGACTGCCCCACTGCTTGATATCGACTTAATACGCCGCGACTTCCCGGCCCTGAAGCGCACGGTGTACAATCGCCCGCTGGTGTATCTCGACAACACCGCCACCACGCAGACCCCCGGCAGCGTGATCGAGGCCATCCGCGATATGTACATCAGCCACAAGGCCAACGTGCACCGGGGTGTGCACACCCTCTCGCAGGAAGCCACGGCGATGCAGGAGGCCACCCGCGAGCGGGTGCGTCGCTTTATAAACGCACCTTCGACCGACGAGATAATATTCACACGCGGCACCACCGAAGCGATCAACCTCGTGGCGGCGAGCTACGCCGACGAGTTTCTGAACGACGGCGACGAGATACTCGTCACCGTAATGGAGCATCACGCCGACATTGTGCCGTGGCAGTTGGTGCGCCGACATAAGGATATAAAAATCAAGGCCGTAGGCATCCTTCCGGACGGATCGCTCGACATGGACGATTTCCGCTCGAAACTCAGCGGGCGCACCCGCATAGTAGCCTGCACACATATCTCAAACGTGCTCGGCACAGTCAATCCCGTGGCCGAGATAATAGCTGAGGCTCACCGCGCCGGTGCCGTCTGCCTGATCGACGGCGCACAGGCCGTGGCCCACACACGCATCGACGTGCAGGCTCTCGATGCCGATTTCTATGTATTTTCGGCCCACAAGATGTACGGGCCGCAGGGCGTCGGCGTGCTCTACGGCAAGCGTCGGCTGCTCGAAGCGATGCCCCCGTATCAGGGTGGCGGCGAGATGATAAGCCACGTCACCATCGAGCATACCGATGTGGCCGAACTCCCATTCAAATTCGAAGCCGGCACCCCCGATTTCGTCGACATCGCAGCCTTCGGCGAGGCCATCGAATATCTGGAGCGTATCGGCGTGGAGCGTATCGCCGCCCACGAGGAGGAGCTGCTGCAATACACTACCGAACGAATGCTCGAGATTCCCGGCATGCGTATCTTCGGTACGGCTCCCGGCAAATGCGCCATAATATCGTTTCTGATCGGCAATGCCCACCACTACGACACCGGGATGCTCCTTGACAAACTCGGCATAGCCGTGCGCACCGGCCACCACTGCGCTCAGCCGCTTATGCACGCCTTAGGCATAGAGGGGACGGTGCGTGCATCGTTTGCCGTATACAATACCCGCGACGAGGCCGACGCATTCATCGCCGCACTCCATCGTATCGCCCCGATGCTATCGTAAATATCTAACTCTCAATATACCCCATCGCCCTATGGAAATAATCAACTTTGCCCAGCACCCCTCGATCGTGAACCAGTACATGGCCGAACTGCGCGACATCACCGTGCAGCAGGATCCGATGCGTTTCCGCCGCAACCTCGAGCGGATCGGTCAGATCATGGCCTATGAGATAAGTCGGCGACTCAACTACACCGAGCGCGAGATCACGACACCGCTGGCCACCACGATGCAGCCAGTGCTCGACCAGAAGATCGTGCTCGGCACTATATTCCGCGCCGGAGTGCCTTTCCATCAGGGATTTCTGAGCTACTTCGACCGCGCCGAGAACGCTTTCGTATCGGCTTACCGCAAGTACAAAGAGAAGGAAAATTTCGACGTATTCATCGAGTACCTCGCATCGCCGCGTCTCGAAGGGAAAACACTGATACTCGCCGACCCGATGCTCGCCACCGGCGCATCCATGGAGCTGAGCTACCGCGCCCTGCTCACCAAAGGGGAGCCCGAGCATGTGCATGTAGCGTCGGTCATCGCATCGCAGACTGCCATCGACTACATCGCCCGCACATTCCCCGCCGACAAAACCACCGTATGGGTGGCAGCCATCGACCCCGAGATCAACGCCCACTCCTACATCGTGCCCGGCCTGGGCGACGCCGGCGATCTGGCCTACGGCATCAAGGAATAAAACGCTACCTCGTAACAACTTATCACTGCATCGACTGCATCTCGACAAGGCGTGTGTAGTAGCCGCCGAGAGCTATCAGCTCGTCGTGGGTGCCCGATTCCACAATCCGCCCCTCGTGCACCACACAGATGCGCGAGGCGTTGCGTATGGTAGAGAGCCGGTGGGCTATCACCAAGGTAGTGCGGTCGGCCATCAATCGGTCGAGAGCCTCCTGAACGAGCTTCTCCGACTCGGAGTCGAGCGCTGAGGTAGCCTCGTCGAGTATAAGGATAGGCGGATTCTTGAGTATGGCGCGCGCTATCGAAAGGCGCTGGCGCTGGCCGCCTGAGAGTCGGCAGCCGCGGTCGCCTATCACGGTCTGATACCCCTCCTCGGTGGCGGTGATAAAGTCGTGCGCATTGGCTATACGTGCGGCTGCCTCTACCTGCTCGGGGGTGGCGTGCTTCACTCCGAATGTTATATTGTTGTATATCGTATCGTTGAAGAGTATAGCCTCCTGATTCACATTCCCCATCAGCGCGCGCAGATCGTGCACACGCATATCGCGGATGTCGACACCGTCGAGTGTGATCGAGCCGCCGTCCACATCATAGAATCGCGGCAACAGGTCGGCAAGAGTAGATTTGCCCGAACCGCTCTGCCCCACGAGCGCTACAGTCTGCCCCGGCAGAATCTCGAAATTCACATCCTGCACCACGGGGGCACCCTCTTTATAGGCGAATGTCACGTTCTCATACCGGATATGTCCGTCGAATTTCGACAGATCAACCGGTCGTGCGGGGTCCGTGATAGGGTTCTTGGAGTTGAGTATCTTGTCGATACGTATCATCGACGCGAGGCCTTTCTGAATCGAGTAGCCCGCTTTCGAGAGATCCTTGGCGGGATTGATGATCGAGTAGAATATCACCATGTAGTATATGAACGACGCTGCCGTGATGCTCGAGCTGCCCATCAGTATCAGCTGACCGCCGAACCACAGGACTATAGCGATGGTGATCGTGCCGAGAAACTCGCTCATCGGGTGGGCGAGCGACTGTCGGCGGAAGAGCGAGTTCAGATAGTTGGTAAACAGAGCGTTCTCCTGATGAAAGCGGCGCGTCATCTTCCCCTCGGCGTTGAAAGCCTTGACAATGCGGAGCCCTCCGAGAGTCTCCTCGATGGTGCTCATCAGCACGCCCCATTGGTTCTGCACATCGAGCGACTGGCGCTTCAACCGCTTGCCCACCTTACCCATCGCCAGGCCGGCCAAAGGCAGCAGTATCAGCACAAAGAGAGTGAGCTGCCACGATATCGACACCATCATGGTAAGGCACACCAGGATCATGATCGGGTTTTTGAACACCATGTCGAGCGACGACATGATCGACGCTTCAATCTCGGCCACGTCGCCGCTCATGCGGGCCATCACGTCGCCCTTACGCTCGTTTGTAAAGAACCCGATGGGGAGAGTTACGATCTTGTCGTACACATAGTTGCGTATATCGCGCACTATGCCGGTGCGCATCGGAATGATGAAATAGGCGCTGAGGTAAGCCGTGCCTGTCTTCAGTCCGGTCATCACCACCAGAACGGCCGCAAGCAGGGCGAGAGTGGCCGATGGGCCCATATCGGCGATCGACTGCTGCACATAGTAGTAGAAATCGTTGACTGCTACATCCTTCAGCGAACCGTCGTCGAGGCTCATATACGAATAGTTGGCCTCCGTCACCCCAAAAAGCATCTGAAGTATCGGGATGATCAATGCAAACGAAAACAGCGTAAGGAACGCCGTCAGCACATTGAACAGTATATTGAGTATCAGATAATGCTTGTAGGGCGGCACAAATCGCCTCAGCAAGTCGTACAGATCTTTCATGTGAATAGTCAATAGCAGATATCAGACCGCAAAGTTACGAAATTTCCGCCATTCCCCCAATCCCTGCACCGTGGCCCGACGCGGGATTCAGCGGGATTTGGGGATGAGGAGCTGCGACAGGGGGCGCTTGGGCACGGTGTGCACGCCGTCGGCAGGGTCGTGGAAGTAGCGGAAATCGCCGTCGGCACCTATCTCGGCCAGTCGTACCTGCTCGGCTGCGACTCCGAGAGCCACAACATATACAGGCTTCATATCGGCCGGTATCGACAGCACACGCGCCACTTCGGCCACGGCAAACGATTTAATGACACATGTACTCAGCCCCAAAGCCGTGGCACCGAGGGTGATAGCCTGAATCTGAATGCCGTCGTCGGCCAGGATGTTGCCACCGGGAGCGATAGCCGTATTGACGCACTGCACCAGATACGCCGCCGGGCGCTGCCCTTCGGCGGGTCCCGACCAGTCTGTGTAATAACCGGCCCATTTAAGATACGGGAACATTGCGGCACACTCGGCACTGTCGGAGACGGTGCGGTAAGCCAGAGGCTGAGCGTTACGCCCTGATGCACAGAAGCGTGTGAGGGCGACAAGCCGCTCCAAAGTGGCCCCGTCGATACGTTTTGACTCGTCGAACACCCGCACCGAGCGGTCGTCGCGCAGCAGTTGCCGCAGCATTTCAAATTTCTGTTCCATAAATGTAGGTTTTTGCACAAAGGTAATCAATGATGCGGATATTTTTTGTGCCTTGACGGTATTTTTGCTAATTTTGCACTCAAATGATTCAGCTTCGCGACATAACCAAACGGTACGACACACTCACGGTGCTCAAAGGCGTCTCTCTCGATATAGAGCGCGGCGAGATCGTGGCTATCGTCGGGCCAAGCGGTGCGGGCAAGACCACCCTGCTGCAGATCATGGGGACGCTTGAGCGGCCCGACTCGGGCACGGTAAGCTACGACGGTGAGGATGTGACACGTCTGGGCGCAGCCCGGATGGCCCGATTCCGCAACCGCAACATCGGATTCGTGTTTCAGTTCCACCAGTTGCTGCCCGAATTTGACGTGGTTGAGAATATCGCCATGCCGGCACTTATAGCCGGCACGCCTCGAGCCGAAGCGCTGGCCGAAGCCCGGCGCCTGGCATGCGACATGGGGCTCGGCGAGCGGCTCAAGCATCGACCCGCCGCACTCTCCGGCGGCGAGCGCCAGCGTGTGGCTGTGGCCCGGGCGCTGATCAACCGCCCCGCCGTAGTGCTCGCCGACGAGCCCTCGGGCAGCCTTGACTCGCACAACAGCCGCGAGCTGCACCGTCTGTTCTTCGAGCTGCGCGACCGTCTGGGCCAGACCTTCGTGATAGTGACCCACAACGAATCGCTCGCCGCCGATGCCGACCGCATCATACGCATGGCCGACGGCGAGATAATCCTATGATAATGAAGCTGCGCGCCGTTTTATATCTCGTATCCGTCATTCTGGCTGCCGTAGGTACCGGCTGCCGCGACACTGATGGCCCCGAGCAGATACTCGGTGCGGCAGCCGACATTGTGACATTCGCCGGCAACAACCCCGGCGCCACATTCGCCCTTCAGCAAGTCGACGACTCGCCGGTCTACACGCTCACCGCCTCCGATCCCATAGTAGCCGACGGTATAGAGCCGGGCTCACGAGTATATCTGGAATATGTGCCTCTCAACGGATGCGCATACTCCTCGACGGGTATCACCATAGAGCGCATCGCGCCCATCAATCAGGATGTGCTTCGCGCTCCGGATGCCGACAGCGGGATCGACTTGCGCGACTCCGACGGCATTTACCTATACTCGCTGTGGCGCACAGGCAAGTGGATAAACGTATACTGCGCGCTCCCTTACGACACGCGCCCCCGCCACTTCATGCTGCTGCTCGATCAGTCGACGGCCGACAGCGACATGCCCGAGCTGTACCTGTATCACCGCACCGAGAGCGCCGTAAACTCCTTCGAGCGAAACTACTACGCATCGTTCGACATCGGCGTCCTCTGGGCGCGGGAGAATATCAAGGGTGTGGTAGTGCATGTGCCGAACACCAACCTCCCCGACCTCTCGACATTCACTCTCCTCAAACAAACCGCCGCCGACACTCCGGCGACACCGACCGACATTTAAACATAAATCATAATCATAAAAACTATACCATCATGGCAGAACAACCTAAAAACGAGATTCAGATCGAACTGACACCCGAAGTAGCCACAGGCAACTACTCCAACCTCGCCGTAATAGCCCACTCGGCCGGCGAGTTCTACCTCGACTTCATCGCCGTGGCACCCAACATGCCCAAAGCAAAAGTGGTGAGCCGCATAATCATGAACCCCGAGAATGCCAAAAACCTGATGTTCGCGCTCACCGACAACATCAAGAAATACGAGGCTACCTTCGGCGAAATCACCCGCAAGCAGCCCAAAAACGGCGGAACCCCCAACCCCGGCAATATCCCCAACCCCTTCATAATGGGCGGCAACGCCTGATACTCCGTGCATTATGGCTGAATCAACGCTCTGCATATACAACTCGCTCAGCCGCTGCAAGGAGGAGTTCAAGCCGATACACCCCGGCCGCGCAGGCATGTATGTGTGCGGCCCGACGGTATACGGCGACGGACATCTGGGACACGCCCGCCCCGCCATCACATTCGACATCGTGTTCCGCTACCTCACTCACCTTGGGTATAAGGTGCGCTATGTGCGCAACATCACCGATGTGGGCCATCTGGAGCACGACGCCGACGAGGGCGAGGACAAGATCGCAAAAAAAGCTCGCATCGAGCAGCTTGAGCCGATGGAAGTGGTGCAGCACTACCTGAACCGCTACCACAAAGCCATGGAAGCGCTCAATGTGCTTCCTCCCAGCATAGAGCCTCACGCCTCCGGCCACATCATCGAGCAGATAGAGTATATCAAGAAGATACTTGATGCCGGCTACGCATACGTCAGCGAAGGGTCGGTATATTTCGACGTGCCCAAATTCAATGCCGATCATGGCTACGGCAAGCTATCCGGCCGCAACATCGACGAGCTCCTCGCCACAACCCGCGCCCTCGACGGCCAGAGCGAGAAGCGCAATCCCGCCGACTTCGCCCTCTGGAAGAAAGCCTCACCCGAGCATATCATGCGTTGGCCTTCGCCCTGGAGCGACGGATTCCCCGGGTGGCATCTGGAGTGCTCGACTATGGGCGAGAAGTATCTCGGCTCGCCGTTCGACATACACGGCGGCGGCATGGATCTGCTCTTCCCGCACCACGAATGCGAGATAGCACAGTCTGTGGCACACAACGGCCACGAGTCGGTGCACTACTGGATGCACAACAACATGATCACCATCAACGGCAAGAAGATGGGCAAGTCGCTGGGCAACTTCATCACCCTCGACGAGTTTTTCACCGGCTCGCACCCGCTGCTTGAGCAGGCATACTCGCCCATGACCATACGTCTGTTCATCCTCCAGGCCCACTACCGCGGCACCGTCGACTTCAGCAACGAAGCCCTTCAGGGTGCCGAGCGCGCGCTCCAGCGCCTCAACGACGGCTACCGCCGTCTGGCATCGCTGGCACCCACTGCGCCCGACGGCGAAGATACCGGCCTCGACATAGCGGCCATCGAGCGCGCCTGCTACGAGGCGATGAACGACGACTTCAACACCCCGATAGTGATAGCCAACCTCTTCGAGGCCTGCCGTATAGTCAACTCGATAAAGGACGGCCACACCCGTGCCACCGCTGCCGACATCGAGGCACTGCGCCGGCTCTTCGACACATTTATGGTCGAGCTGCTCGGCATCGTGCCCGCCTCAGCCGCCGGAGCCGACGAAACTTCGACAAAGCCGCTCGAAGGCGCTGTCGACCTTCTGCTGCAGGTACGCGCCGAAGCCAAGGCCAAGAAAGACTGGACCACGTCCGATCTGATACGCGACCGCCTGGCTGCCCTCGGCTTTACGATAAAAGACACCAAGGATGGCGTAGAGTGGTCGCTTTGACCTCACAACACCCATCCCCATCATTCTATTTTCTGACGGAGTGTGCCGATTACGGCGCACTCCGTCATTTTATCCCCCAAAAGCTCATGAAAGCCGCATTTTTTCATTATCTTTGCAGCATCTTTATGCTTGACGCAAGCCCAGGAGCTTGCTCTCTTTTCCGCCCGCGAGGCGGCACATACTTACATTTCTTATACCTGCAATGTTGAAAAAATTTATCAAGCAACTGCTGGCCGCTATAGTGATATTGGTGGCCGGACTATCGGCAACCTCTGCCGAAAACTACGTTCTTTTCAAGAACCCCGACGGTTGGGCCAACCCATGTGTCTGGGCATGGACCAACTCCGCCAACTGCTGCGCCAACGGTTCATGGCCCGGCGACTCGATGACAAAACTGGCCAACGGCTATTGGCGCTGGGACCTGCCCGCCGGCAAGCCGATGCCCACAAGCATCATCTTCAGCAACCACGGAAGCCCTCAGAGCGGAAACCTCACTTACACCGACAAAGGTGTTTATAACACGAAAAACAACACGTCGACCGTCGATACCGACGGCTCGCTCGGCCGCGGAGAAACGCCTCAAGGCGGTGGCGGCGAAGAAGGCGACGACGACTACCCGGCCATGCTCTATATGCTCGGCACCATCAACTCCACAAACTGGAGTTCCACAACAGCCGGAGCAACTGCTACCAAAACAGCCGGCTCCACAAAGTATACCTTTACGGATGTGGTAGTGCACGGTGACACAAGCGGATACGGCTTCTTTGTCTTTTCATCCGAAATCGGAAGCTGGGACTCCATCAACTCCCATCGCTACGAGCCGGAAGAAGCCAACGAGCTCGTCGCAACCGGCAATACATACACACTCTCCACCGTCCACAATGATTATGCGTTCAAAATCGCTGCCGGCACCTATACTTTCACAGTTGATCTCGCAACCAACAAAGTCTCCATCACAGGCGAGGCCGATGAGCCTCCGGTGATCGACCCGGACGAATACCCTGCAAAAATGTACATTGTCGGTACTGTAAACTCCTCCGCATGGAGTGAGACTACTGCAGGTGCGACCGCCACACGTGATGCTGACTCAGCCACATACACCTTCCGCGATGTAACAGTCGACAGCAACGCCCAAGGCTACGGATTCTTCATTTTCTCGACCGATATCGGCACCTGGGACAAGATAAACTCCAACCGCTACGAGCCCGCATCTAAAGATATGCCCGTGACCACCGATCACACCTACAGCATCTTCCACTCAAACCACGACTATGCATTCAAGATCGCTGCCGGAAAATATGACTTCGTAGTTGATCTGGCAGCAGCTACCGTCACCATCACCGGCGAGTCGATCACGCCTCCCGACCCCGATCCCGACCCGGAATACGACCCTTCGTACCCCGCCACACTCTACATGATAGGCACGACCGCAGGCACATGGTCGGTGCCGAACGCACTCGCTTCCGCACCACAGCAGGCCGGCGCAGTGTACAACTTCAAGAATGTAGCCATCTCCGGCAGCGATGGGCTGGGGTATTTCACATTCACTTCAAAGACAGGTAATTGGACCGATATAGCCAGTACGCGCTACAACCCCAAAGATGGCGATGTAGAGGCCTCGGTAGGCGAAGCTGTTCCCCTGAAAAAGAGCTCAGACGGTTCATTTCACATCGCCGACGGCACATACAACGTGACCGTAAACCTGCGCAACATGACCGCCACCATCACCTCGTTTGTCGAGATCGACCCCGACGAGCCCGGCGACCCCAACGGCTCGATCGGCAGCATCACATCATGGAGCGAGGATGAGGCCACGGGCGATGTCAATTTCACCGGGTCTGCAGGCACCCTCCGCATCACCCCCTATGGCACCGGCTCGGTGCGTGTGCTTGCCCGCCCGCGGGGCATGGCCACCGACACCCGCGCCTCGATAGCCGTCGTGGGCACACCGAGCCGTTTCGACGGCATCAGCGAGTCTGACCAAGACGTTGTGATGACCCTCGGCAACCTCTCGGTGCATGTATCAAAGGCCAACTCGGGCGTAAGTTTCGTGGGCGACGACGGCACAGTATACTTCTCTGAAAACGGAGGTATGACCAACACCATAGGCTCTATCACCGGTTCTTTCTACGCTCCCGGCACCAAGGCATTCTACGGCGGCGGATACTACTCGGAGTTCAACCAGGTAGGCAAAACCCTGGTGATGGACAATAAGCAGACAGGCCGCTGGCCCGACGGCGACGGATCATACAACCACAACATCACTATCCCGTTTGTGGTGTCGCACCGCGGATTCGGCATACTCTTCGACGATGTGTACCGCGGATCGTCCATACACCCCGGGCGCGGATCGCTGACATACAACTCCTCCGCACAGAACCCCGTGGCCTACTACTACGTGCACGGCGACGGCACCATGGCCGGCACTCTCGAAAACTACACCGAGCTTACAGGCCGACAGCCGATGCCACCCTATTGGGCGTTAGGATATATCACCTCGCGATTCAGCTACGGATCCGAGACTGAAGCATGGTCGTATATCAACAAGATAAAGAACAACAGCCGCCTGCCGCTCGACGGCATCGTGTTCGACCTCTACTGGGAGGGCAACAAAGATCTCTCGCCCAACGAGGAGCGCAATGCCGGTATGGGCAACATGACATGGGTGTCGCAGCACTTCCCCGACCCTGAGAAGATGATGAACGACTTCCGCGCCAAAGGCGTGCATACGATATGTATCACCGAGCCGTTCTTCTCCACCAAATGCTCCAACTATCAGGAGCTGATAAACCGCGGCTACTCCGCCGACAACAACGTAAGCGGCATGGAATGGATACGCGGCGGCGCGCTCATCGACGCCACCAACCCTGCCGCCCTCGACTGGTTCTGGAGTCTCTACCATCCCCGCACCGCCGAAGGTATCGACTCCTGGTGGCTCGACCTGGGCGAGCCCGAGCAGCATGACGCCGACTCACATCATATGGGCGGCTCGGTGTCGCAGGTGCACAATGAGTTCGGCAACCTCTGGGTAGAGCGCGTGGCACGCGGCCTGCGCGAAGACTTCCCCACCAAACGCTATATGGTGATGCCCCGCGCCGGCACAGCCGGTATGCAGCGCTTCGGCTCGTTCCCCTGGACGGGCGACATCTACCGCTCTTGGAACGGTCTGGCCGTACAGGTGCCGGCACTTCTGTCGTCGGGCATGTCGGGCGTGGCCTATATGGGCAGCGATGTGGGCGGATTCATCCACGATCAGAACCACTATGTCAACGGCAACCTCTACACCCGCTGGTGTGAGTTCTCTACATTCGCTCCCACATTCCGCACACACTCCACCGACTTTCTGCTCAACGGCGAGCCTATAATCGAGAGCGGGTATTCAGCCGCTCAGATAGCAATAGTGCGCGATATGCTCAACCGCCGCTACTCATACCTTCCCTACACCTACACTCTGAGCTACGAAAACTCCACATCAGGAGCTCCGATGGCTCGACCGATATGCTACTACGATGCCGACAACTCCTCAATCCTTTCAGTCAAGGACCAGTACCTCTGGGGCCACGACATACTCGTCGCACCGGTGCTGACCGACGGCAATTCGCGCGCCATCACCTTCCCCGAGGAGGGCTCGCGTTGGTACGACCTCAACAACCCCGGTATGGTGTACGAGGGAGGCACCACTATCTCCGGCTATCAGGCGACTCTCGAGGTTCTGCCCCACTTCGCCCGCGCCGGCTCGATCATACCGCGCTTCACTGCCGACGAATATACCTCTACAAGCGACATCGACCACTCCAAACTCACCCTTCAGATCTTCGCCGGTACAGGCGACCACGCCACCGGACAATATTACGACGACAACCACGACGACATCAGCTCGATAGAAAATAATCGCTACCGCATGCTAAAATTCGACTTCAACGACACTACCGAGCTGCCGCGCCTGTTCATATCATCGGAAGGCGAAGGGTTTGAGGGCGAACCGGCCACACGCGACCTGGTGTTCGACTTCCCGGTGCTCGACATCGAGGCATCTATGGTATCGACCATGCAAAATGGCGTGTACACCGAGTTCCACAAATGCCAGAGCTCCGACGAATTCGAAGGCTATACAGCCGGGCCGTCGTTCTACGTCGTCGCACCTGCCGCCTCCGGCCCCCGCAGAGCTCCCGGCACATCGACCACTCCGAGCCTGAAAGTGCGCATACCCGCCTGGGACGGCTCTGTGTCCTACTTCAGCCTGCACGACAAGACCGTGACCGACGTTGAGCTCACCGAGCGTATCGAGGCCGGAGTGCGCGTATTCGTAGCCGATGCTACAGCAGGGCGTATCACCGTCGGATACCACTTCAATACCGACATGAACTCTGCCCGCATCGCCCTCTACGACATACACGGACGCCTCATCGATACCGCCGATGTCGAAACCTCCGCCGGGACACATACCATCGACATGGCCTGCGGCACACCCGGGTCGGTATACATCGTACGCCTCGATGCCGATTCCGACATCGCAGGTACCGTAAGCGACACGGCTCGCGCCATGGTGCATTAACATATTTTTACACGAATTGTTTTTCTCAATCGGCATAAATTCTGTACCTTTGCAGAGGTAAAGCGACTATAAGCTTTACACACAGAA
Organism: uncultured Muribaculaceae bacterium; assembly: GCA_964587165.1. GTDB lineage: Bacteria > Bacteroidota > Bacteroidia > Bacteroidales > Muribaculaceae > CAZPKH01. The sequence goes on along the minus strand of CAZPKH010000018.1, from coordinate 12,151 downwards.
CCGAGAAATATCAATTCCCTGTATAAACTATCATAAGTTGTGGTAAGCGTTGTCGTGAGACAGCGCTTACTTCATTTATAGCACACGATGGCCCGTGGCGATGGATCATTAGAATACCAAACGCGGAGATGTTTCCCAACATCTCCGCGTTTGATAATAAACCAATCATTATCACATTTTATCTTGCATGGAAAAAGTATCTTACCTTCTGTACTTAAAACACCGGTACCTCAAAAAAAGGTTCAGAAAAGTTCAAGAAAAATCATAGAATCCAACCGCCGCACGAGTCATCCGCCGGGGCTCATGACGATGGACGATGAGAATATCAAAGGCGGAGATGTTTCCCAACATCTCCGCCTTTGATAATAAACCAATCATTATCACATTTCTTATCTTGCAATGGAAAAAGTATCTTACCTTCTGTACTTAGAACAATGATCCCTCCAAGAAGGTTCAGAAGATTCACAAAAATTTTCAGTCTATTATTTTCCGGTGATGATGCGGCGGATGTCGTGAAGCTTGTTGAGGGCATCTATCGGGGTGAGATTGTTGATGTCGAGCCCTACGATCTCATCTCGCACCTGGCTCAACACCGGGTCGTCGAGCTGGAAGAAGCTGAGCTGAACGCCCGATTCCGGTGCGATGATAGGCTTTGAATCGGCCGAAGTGCCGTCGGCCGATGCCGACGGGCTGGTCTGCTCAAGCCGGCGGAGCACCTGATTGGCGCGCTTTACTATGGCCGGCGGCATACCGGCGAGCTTCGCCACATGGATACCGAAGCTATGCTCCGAACCTCCGGGCTGCAGCTTGCGCAGGAATACCACACGACCGTTGATCTCCGACACCGAAACATTGAAGTTGCGTATGCGAGGATATGTCCGCTCCATGTCGTTGAGCTCATGGTAGTGGGTGGCGAAGAGTGTCTTGGGCCGGCATCCGGCATATTCGTGGATATACTCCACTATGGCCCAGGCGATGGAGATACCGTCGTAAGTGGATGTGCCGCGTCCGAGCTCGTCGAAAAGCACAAGCGAGCGTGCGCTCAGATTGTTGAGTATCGATGCGGCTTCGTTCATCTCGACCATGAATGTCGACTCGCCGAGCGAGATATTGTCGGAAGCGCCTACGCGCGTGAATATCTTGTCGACAACACCGATCTGGGCGGCATCAGCGGCCACGAAACATCCGCATTGGGCCATCAGTACATTGAGGGCCGTCTGTCGCAGCAGGGCCGATTTACCCGACATATTCGGGCCGGTGATCATCATGATCTGCGTCGAGTCGTTGTCGAGTGTCACAGAGTTGGTGATATAAGGCTCACCGGCGGGGAGCCGGCACTCGATCACCGGGTGGCGGCTTTCGGTGAGCGATATGGTGAGCGAGTCGTCGACGATCGGGCGGTTATATCGGTTGGTGAGCGAGGCTATGGTCATCGACAGCAGACAGTCGAGACGCGCCAGCAGCACAGAGTCGGTCTGTATAGCCGGAATATACGCGGCGAGGGCGACGACCAGCTCGTTGAAAATCCTTGTCTCGATGATCGCAATACGCTCCTCCGCGCCGAGTATCTTCTCTTCATACTCCTTGAGTTCGGGCGTGATATACCGCTCGGCATTGACCAGGGTCTGTTTCCGAATCCACCTCTCGGGCACCTTGTCGCGGTGAGTATTGGTCACTTCGATATAGTAGCCGAATACATTGTTGAAGGCTATCTTCAGGCTCGGTATACCGGTTGCCTCGCTCTCGCGGGTGCGGAGGTTTGCCAGATACTCCTTGCCGGAGCCGGAGATGGCGCGCAGCTCGTCGAGCTCGGGGTCGACGCCCTCGGCTATGACACGCCCCTTGTTGAGTGCCGTAGGCGCATCCGGCGCGAGTGTGCGGCCGATACGGGCGGCTATGTCGGCGCAGGCGTCGAGCTTCTCGCCTATAGTGGCCGGCAGCGATCCTTGGGGTGTGCCGTCGAGACACACCTGCCGTATGGGGGTGATGGCATCGAGAGCCGCCCGCAGCTGCACAAGCTCGCGGGGAGTGACGCGCCCCACGGCTACTTTTGAGATAAGCCGCTCAAGGTCGCCTACCTCTTTGAGGCTAGCCGTCAGTATGTCGCGGGCCTCGGGGTGGCGCATGAAGTGCTCCACGGCATCGAGGCGGGCGTTGATTGCCTTGACATCCTTGAGCGGAAAGAGCAGCCAGCGTGTGAGCAGTCGCGCACCCATCGGAGTGACCGTGTGGTCGATCACTTCGCGCAGCGAGCGCCCCTCGGGGCTCATAGGCTCGATGATCTCAAGATTGCGCACGGTGAATTTGTCGAGACGCACGTACCGCTCCTCCTCTATGCGCGACAGCGATGTGATATGCCCTATGCGGGTGTGCTCAGTCAGGTCGAGGTAGTGAAGTATGGCGCCGGAGGCGATGATGGCCTGCGTCATCGAATGTACGCCAAAACCTTTGAGTGAGGCTGTCTCAAACTGACGCAGCAGCCGGTCGGTGGCTGCGTCGGAGGTGAACATCCAGTCGTCGAGCTCCGTGGTGAGATAGCGTGCCGTAAGGCACTCCTCGAGGAGCTTCTTCTTGCCGCGCTCCACCAGCAGCTCTTTGGGGGCGAAATTGGCCAGCAGCTTGTCCACGTAGTCGGGCGTGCCCTGGGCAGTAAGAAACTCGCCTGTCGATATGTCGAGAAACGCCACTCCCACGGCAGCCTTGTCGATATGAATGGCCGCCAGGAAGTTGTTCTCACGATGATCGAGTATATTGTCGTTGATCGACACGCCGGGCGTCACGAGCTCGGTGATGCCGCGTTTCACCAGCTTTTTGGTGGTTTTGGGGTCTTCGAGCTGCTCGCAGATAGCCACACGCTTGCCTGCACGCACGAGCTTGGGCAGATAGGTATCGAGGGCATGATGGGGAAACCCGGCGAGCTCCACATGCTGCGCCGACCCGTTGGCGCGCCGCGTCAGAGTGATTCCGAGTATTTCGGAGGCCGTGACGGCGTCTTCGCTGAATGTCTCGTAGAAATCGCCCACCCTGAACAGCAGTATTGCGTCGGGATGCTTGCGCTTCATCTCGAGATACTGTTTCATCAGCGGTGTTTCTGCTATCTTGGCCATTACTGTGCGGGGGGATGGTAAGTATATAGCAAATTTACCACCTTTCGGCGGATTGTGCAAGAAAAACAGCAAGTGCCGCCCGACGATACACGCGGACGGCACCTGTGCGGATAGGGTGAGATAGCTTATTTGATAACAACCTTGCGGCCGCGGTCGCCGGTCACCATAATGTAGACCTTGCCGGGCTCGGGGTTGGTGACATGGATGCCGTTGAGATCGAACAGCAGCGAACCTTCCACTTTGTCGGCCGTTATGCTCTCGATACCGGAATCAGCGCATACGATCTCGCGCTCGACAGATGCAGCGGGCGCATACTCGGTGTCGCCGGTCTGCTTGGCCACGATGACAGCTGTGGTATAGTCGGTGAATGTGAGCACGCCCTTGCTTACTTTGGCGTTCTTGTTGTACTTCTTCGAGCTGTACGAAATAGGCAGACCCGATGTAGCAGTGGCGGTGAGGGTGATCGGCTCGTTGAGTTTCACATTCGTGAAATCCTGATCCCAGATGATCTCCTGATTCTTCTTGCAAGCGATCGAACGGCTCACCGGCGTGGCGGGGAGGACGTTCTCCGCACCGGCCTGCGATGCCATCACGGTGACTGTACCTACAGAGTTGAACGTAAGGAGATTTCCGTCGAGAGTCACAAGGTCGGCACCCTCGGTCACGGTATAGGTGATGGGGAGATCCATGCTCGACTTGGCGGTGAGCTCCACAGTAGCACCGAGGTCATAATAGGTCTCAAACTCTTGATCCCAAGTGATCTTCTGAGCGTGGGTAGTGGTGTTAGGGATCACGCTGTTCATGTCGAGGCGTGTAGCGGCCACGATCGAGCGGGGCGAGCTGCTCACGATCATGGCTATCACCTCGATATTGTCGGGATTTACGTCCATATCCTTGCCGTTGGCATTCTTGAGATCGGCGATAGGTATCTCGATCTCTTCAGTATATGTGTCGCCGGCCACGATCGAGCTCGGGAATACAGTGGCATTGCCTGTGTATGACGAGATCCAGCGGGCCACATCGTCGTAGAGCCATTCGACCGACGAGCCGTAGTTGGTCCAGTCGCCGTAGCCGGCTTGGCCTGCGAAGTTGTTAGACTGCCGGTAGGGCCCTACTTTATTCTCAGTCATCACGTATACGGTGCGGTAGCGGTTTGCCGTACTCGATTTTTCGGCAAACATCGACTTGGTTTTGGCTTTTATGCCGGTGCGCTCGACGGTGGTATACTCCGCCTCGGCGAAAGATATGTCGGCCAGACCGACGGCACCTGTGATGCCGGTATTGAAGTTGGTGAGGTAGCAGTTCTCAAGCTCGGTGTATGACGGTGTGGTGGTGTAGGATGAGTTGCGGTTCACCTGGCATCCGGGCAGACCGGAGATATAGTTGAGCAGGCCGTCGTACTGCTTGATACCCATGTTATCGTACGTGCCGCTGAAGTACACGTGTGCAGCGATACCAATGAAGTAATCTTTGTAGTTTTTGTTCATGTACTCAAAGCCCATGATACCGCGGGGGCAGTAGCCGCAGGTCTGCGCCGTACCCTCCTCGACAACCATCATCAGCGGGTTTTGGGTGATTACTGTACGTACGTCGGCCGACATAGCTATCGGTTCGGGCAGAGCGGTGCCGTTGACTGCATCTATCGAGCATTTGAGCTTTGTAGTACCTTCGGTATCGAGGGTAAGGCCTGTGAGATAGATTTTCTGAACCTCTGCGCTCATGGCCATAGGCTCGGGTAAGTTGACGGTTTTGGTCACCGCTGCTCCGTCGCCGAAGCTCTGCGACAATGTGATCGACGAGATAGGATCTGTGCCGAGGTTCTGGAAGTTGAACCAGGCTGCAAAAGGCTTGCCTTTGCCCACATAGTTGGCGGTGCGGAGCTGAGTCGCTACGGGATTGACAGCCGGGAAAGTACCCGAGATCAGGGCCTCGATACATACGTTGCCGAACATCGACCCGATGTGTTGATACGACATAGATGTTGTGGACGAGGAAGTAGTGCTGATACCCACGATGTCGCCCATACTGTTGTAGGAGGCTGCCTGGCCGTCGACCACGATGGGATAATCGGAATCAGATGTAGCACGGAGGGTATATCCTATGTATACGGCTTTTCCATCGAAAGTATAAGGGGTTGTGAGAGCTATCTCACGCATTTCGCTCCATGTCCCGGGGGCGAGAGTGACCTTCTGAGTGTAGAAAGGATCTTGGTTAAGGGAATTGGTGAGGAAAATTGTCACCTCTGTGTTCTTGCTGAGGCTCACGGCCAGACGCACCTTGTCGATGGTATTACCGGTAAACTCGGCTGCCGTAGAGGCTGTTATGCCCATCACACCGGCGATATAGCATGCGCCGTTGCCCACGGCTGTATAGGGGGCGCCGCAATAGGAGTACCAGAGGGAGCCCGCGTTAGACTCGGCTTGAGCCTTGGCCGGCGATGCGGAAACCGCAGGGAGAGCCGGATTCATTTTCAGCGACACCTGCGCCGACATCGACGATACGGCCAGCAGAAAAGCTGATGCAATGAGTAGTAATTTTTTCATAATATATTGGTTTAAAATAATTTCACTCTACTTCAGAGGTCGCGCCCGACACCGGAACGCGCACCACCTGAAGCACACCGTCGGCAGCGGTGTAGACGAATGCCACAATCTTGAGATGATCTACATTCCAACTCTCTTCCCACTCTCCGCTTATGGTGTATGTAGTGGATGCGGTGGAGTATACATTTGACTCAAGGGCGACGGGCTGACCCCAGTCGCCGTTGGCAGCTGCGCGGAGCACATTGTTGTGCACGTAGTCGCGGTTGTAGCCGGCCCAATCGTTACCCATCTGGGCTGCCACAATATCGTCCTCGACAATCCATAGCTGCAGATTGCCGTCAATATTACGGTCGGCGAGCATCCGGCAGTCGATCTGTATCTGCGAGACGCCTTCGGCCGACACCGTGTGGCGCGCTTCGCAATCTATAGCCACCGGGGTGGGATAAGCCAAATCGCGGCGTACGGCGCTCACCCATTCGGCGCCAGTGCCTTGATAGACGGTGCTACCGTAGTCCACCACTATCGAGGGGTAGCCGTGGGTCGATACACCCATCTGCTGATTGTATACCTCGCCTAAATCGGTGGCAAGACCGTTGAGGCGGGTGTTGGTTATCGGAAGGCTTTGCACGCCGGCATGCACGCTCACGGCTATGAATGCGTCGCCATACTGCTCTTCGAGCTGCTCTATGGCGGTGTGTGCTATCGGGCAGTTGGTGCAACGCTGGCCGGTGAAATCCATCACGAGCACGCCGCGAGTCACCTCGACGGCGGGAAGTTCGATATACCGGTCGTCGGCATCGACCGAGTCGCACGACGACAGACCGAAGGCTGCCGATACGACGGCCATCGATGCGATAAGAATATTTAGCGGGCGGAATTTCATATTCTTAGAAGTTGTAGTTGTAGTTTATGGTGAAGCCTTTGCTCTCAGGCACATAGCGGCACACGCCGCCGGAGCAGTTGTAGCCGTCGCGGGTGCGTCCGTAGGCTACCATAAGGCGGTTGGCCTTATAGTTGGCCGTCACGCCGAAGGTGTAGAAGTGACCGCGATCGCCGCCCACATTCCAAGTATCGGCGGCGGTGAACATCAGATACGGAAGCACCGACACCTCTGCAAGCCCGTTGAGCCAGTCGCCGTTGTCCTGCTTTGTCTGCAGGTACTGCAGCTCGGTGCGGAGGGTCACCTTTTTGGAGAGCTTGTATTTACCGTCGTACACGAAGATATTGCTCTTTACGGAGGTTGAGCCGTGCCCCTCGACCACAAACTGGTTGTACATCTGGTTCATGTACATAAAGTTGAACGAGAACCATGGGCATATGCGCTTCTCGAGGGTGACGTTTATATCGTGGTACAGACCGTCGCCCATGCCGAAGAATTTCGTGCGGAGGCCGTCGGTACCGCGCTCCGATCCGTGGAACAACGGCGACATGTGCCCCGAGAGTCCGCGTATCCACGAGCCGTTGAGCTTGATTGTGGTGCCGTAGCGGCCGCCGAGAGCTGTTTTGCGCTTGAATGTGTATGATAGCGCCCCCTGGAATGCCCATTCGCCGGGATTATTCTGTGTGGCGTAGGGATACATTGCTGCGAGCGTATATGTGTGGGTATACGCAAAGGGGGGCAGATTGTTGACGAGGGTGCGCACTCCCTGCTCGGAGCGCTGCGAGCGGAAAGCGAAGTTTTCGGAGCGTTTGGCCTGTACCATGGCGCTGAACCCTGAGCGCGAATACGATCCGCTAAGCAGCACTGCGTGGCCGTCGCCATAGGTGTAGCCGTTGTCGAGCGACGGATCCTGCCCCTTGAAGGCGTATTCGGCCAGAAGCCCCCAGCCGTGCTGCTGATAGTTGGCGCGCAGGTCGAAGGCATTGACGACCGACGGGAGGTTGAGGCGATAGTTGGTACCGGGCACGAGGATCTCCTCGCGGTTGTTTTCGTGACGCATCACGTAGCTTGCTCCGAGGGTCAGGTTAGCGCTGTGGTCGCGCATACATTTTGCGAAGTCCTGCAGGTCGATCTCGTAGTTGGCACCCACAAGCTGTGCTTTCGTAGCCCAGTCCCAGTCGGCGCGCTGCACACCGCCGAGGGCGGTGATACGCATGCCCGGCACACTGTTTATCTGCACGCGGGCTCCGCGTATGGAGTTGTCGATACCGAGCGAGCGCTCTTCGTAGGTGCGGAGTATGAAGCCGGAGCCGAACTGGTCGTAGAAATCGCCGACAGTGAGCTCCGCGCCCTTATATTTACCGCGCACATAGATGTTGGGCACTCCCCACCCTTTGTAATCGGGGTCGGTGGCCCAGAAGGCCGGCATGGCATGCTCGAGATACTCGAAGCGCACTCCGGCATCTATATATTTCGAGAATACCGAGGCTCCGGCATAGAGGTTGGCATACACATCGTCGTTGAACGTCTGTGTGCCGATCTGAATCGGCTCCGTGGGGAAGAGCACGTCGGCCTGCACGGATCCGTGCACGGTGATTTTATCCTTGACACCGTCGTCGGGCGATTGTGCCGACAGAGCCGGTGCCGCAGCCACGGCCAGAGCCAATGCTGCTGCATGAAGTGGTAGGCGGTTCATCTGCTGGAGTAGGGGTGATTATTTATTGAGGAGTTCGCGCACTTTCTCGATCACGTGCTCTTCGGCGCCTTCGGTGTAGCCGCTGCGCTGATCCACGATATTACCCTGACCGTCGCATATCAGCACGTACGGTATCATCTGAATGCCCAGTGCGCGCTTGAACTCGCCGTTGGGGTCGAGAAGCACCTGATACTCCCACCCTTCGGCATCGACAAGAGGCTTTACTTTGCTGACATTCTGGCCTTCGTCGATCGACACGGCTATGACGCGAACGCCCGTCTCGTCCTGCCAGTCGGGATATACCTCGTGTATAGCCTTGAGCTCGCGCTTGCAGGGGTGGCACCATGTGGCGAAGAAGCTGATGACAAACGGTTTGCCGTCGTTCGACAGCTCGGCCGTATTGACGGTATTGCCGTTTATGTCCTTGAGTTGAAGCGCGGGTAGCTGTGCCTGCGCTGTAAGGGCGGCTATTACTGTTGCCACTATAAGAAGGATAGATTTTTTAAGCATGATGAAATGATATAAATGGTGGAATAGTTTATATAGCCGAGTATCGCCCTTCCGGCGACATCTCGATAGCAAAGATAATGAAAAGCTCCGAATCAGCAAACTTTTTGTCGCACAATACTCTGCAGGCTATCTGCGTATATCTCCGGCTATTATCCGGGCCGCAGTGGTGGCGGGATCTGAAGTGCCGAGCTGCTGCCGTATCCGCGCATATCCGTCGAGCTGCCGCTGCCGCGCGGACGAGTCGTCAAGCAACGGTCGGAAGCAGGCTTCCACGGCGTCCGGGTTGCAGCGGTGCATCAGCATTTCGGGTATCACCTCCCGGCCCGCTATCAGGTTGGGGAGCGTGACGTAAGGTATCTTCAGCCACCGGCTCATTATGGCATATGTGAGCCGAGAGCCGTTGCCACGGTAGCATGCCACCTGCGGAGTGCCGCACAGGGCGCACTCCAGCGTGGCAGTGCCTGATGTGACGAGAGCCGCCCGCGCGGCACGCATCAGCTCAAAGGTGCAATCGGTGGCCACCGTAAGCCCGGGAGCCACCTGACGGTATATTTCAGGATCGACAGCGGGAGCGCCGGCCACCACATAGCGGTATGGCTCGCCGATACGTTGTGCCACTTCGGCCATCACCGGCAGATTGTTGCGTATCTCGCTCACGCGGCTTCCCGGCACAAGAGCGACTATCGGCTCGCCGGAAGCCACGCCCGGTATACTCCGCGGCGGCGCGGCCAGACGGCGGTCCACCTCAATGACTGACGGATTGCCCACATACTGCACCTCCATCCCTTTGCTGCGATAATATTCAGGCTCAAAGGGGAGTATGGCGAATATGCGGTCGATGTCGCGGCGCATGGCCTTGATGCGGTGCTCCTTCCAGGCCCATACCTTCGGAGGGATATAGTAATATGTGCGAACCCCCAGGGAGCGAGCGTGGGCGGCTATGCGCAGATTGAAACTCGGATAGTCGATCAGTATCACGGCGTCGGGGCGCTCGGCCGACACGATGCGACGCGCTTCGGCAAGATTGCGGCGCACGTCGGGGAGATGGCGTATCACCTGCGAAAATCCCATATAGGCCATGCTGCGGTAATGCACCCGCGGGGCATGCCCGGCCTCGGAAGCCATCAGATCGCCCCCCATGAAGGTGATCTCGGCATCCGGATCAAGGCGGCGCAGAGCGCGTATCAGACCGGCTGCGTGAATATCGCCGGACGCTTCGCCGGCTATCATGAAATAGCGCATAGTGATACTATTGTTTTACGATTTTCGCACAGGCGCACAGGTGCGCGATGCTGCAAATTTAATAAATAAAGAATGAAAAACTCCGGCTTCGCAAAAAAAACACTATTTTTGTAACCATGGAACAGCAACAGTTGTCAAAATCGATGATCGCCAACCCGCGGGTCTGGCGTCTGGCAATGCGCCTGGAGCAAGATGCGCTTCAGGTTATGCTCTACTCGCCTATCGAGGACAATTCGATGATATACCGCTCGATACCTTTTGCACAAGGAGCAGTTTCGCCGCTGCGTGCGCTTGAGGATGCGATCTACGACAACCCTCTGCTGCTCTCCGACTTCGAGCGGGTATACCTGCTGGCAGCCTCGCAACCGTGGCTTTTAGTACCCACTGAGGCCGCATCCGATGCCGACGACTGCGAGGCACTGATGGCGGCCGCATACCCCGACCGACGGCTCGATCCGGTGTTGAGCTGCGACACAGGCACTCCCGACGCCACTCTGCTGCTGGGCATGGAGCCTGATCTGGCAGGGTTTATCAACCGCACTTACCTGGCTGCCCGCATCACACACCCGATAGCCGCTCTCAGCCGGTATTTCGCCGGCTCGATATCGCGCGGCAACACTATCAAGACGATGGTCAACCTCCGCACCGACCGCCTCGACATCCTCACTATAGACCGCGGCAAGCTCATGCTGGCAAACAGCTTCCGCTATCAGACCACCGACGATGCGCTGTACTACACGCTCGCATGCCGCCAGTCGCTGCAGCTTGCCGATGCCGACGAAATCTATCTTGCGGGCGACGCCAAGGCCCGCGAGGCTCTGATGCCACGACTGCGGCAGTATGTGCCGTCGGTCATGCCCATGATATTCCCCTCGCAGATGTTCAGCGCCGGGCGTCAGGCCATGAATGTACCGTTTGATCTAATTGTACTCCCTCTATGCGAATAATCTCAGGGAAATACGGCCGGAGGCGTTTCGACGTACCTTCCAATATCACCGCCCGCCCTACCACCGACTTTGCACGCGAAAATATCTTCAACGTGCTGTCGAATATGATCGATTTCGACGGTATCCGTGCCCTCGACCTCTTTGCCGGCACAGGCGCAGTGACCTTCGAGCTGCTGTCGCGCGGAGCTGCTTCGGTGACGGCAGTTGAGAAAGCAGCCGTGCAGCAGCGGTTCATCGCCGAGGTAGGCCGAAAGCTCGGCGACCCCGGGCTGCAGCTGGTGCGCGGCGACGTGTTCCGCACCATAGCGGCGGGTGCCCCTGCAGCGGGCGGCTACGACTTCGTATTCGCCGATCCGCCATACGACCATCCGCGCTTTGCCGAGATACCCCGGCTTGTGATTGAGTCGGGGCTGGTGGCTCCGGGCGGACTGTTTGTGATAGAGCACAACCGGCATCATGATTTCTCCGGACTGCCCGGCTTCGTGGAGCACCGCGCCTACGGATCGGTCAATTTCTCTATTTTCCGCCTCTGACAGTCGTCCATCCTGACCTCTCCCCCCTGTCAAAATAATAAGACCACCCTGGCTCATCGGCCCGGGTGGTTTTATTATTATGACAGGCAAGCTATCAATCAGCGCATTTGGCTTTGATAAACTCGCGGTTGAGGCGTGCGATATTGCTTATCGAGATGCTCTTGGGGCATTCAGCCTGGCAAGCACCGGTGTTGGTGCAGTTACCGAAGCCGAGCTCGTCCATCTTGGCCACCATGGCGCGGGCGCGACGTTTGCGCTCCACCTGACCCTGGGGCAGCAGGGCAAACTGGCTCACCTTAGCCGACACGAAGAGCATGGCCGAGCCGTTCTTGCAAGCTGCCACACAGGCACCGCAACCGATACATGTTGCCGAGTCCATAGCCATATCGGCGTCGTGCTTGCTGATGGGGAGAGCGTTGGCATCGGGTGCGCCGCCGCAGTTGAACGACACGTAGCCGCCGGCCTGCTGGATCTTGTCGAAAGCAGAACGGTCGACCATCAGGTCGCGGATCACCGGGAATGCAGCCGAGCGCCAGGGCTCGATGGTGATAGTATCCTCGTTTTTGAATTTACGCATATGCAGCTGGCATGTTGTGATACCCTGCACCGGGCCGTGGGGATGGCCGTTGATGTACAGAGAGCACATGCCGCAGATACCCTCGCGGCAGTCGTTGTCGAACACCACAGGCTCCT
>CAZPKH010000017.1:0-38433 GCA_964587165.1 uncultured Muribaculaceae bacterium | reverse complement strand
TCACCGCGTCGCTCATCAACGGCGGCTACCTCAACTTCATGGGCAACGAGTTCGGTCACCCCGAGTGGATCGACTTCCCGCGCGAAGGTAACGGTTGGAGCTACAAATACGCCCGCCGTCAGTGGGATCTTGTCGACCGCCAAGACCTCAAGTACCGCTTCCTCAACGCCTTCGACAACGCCATGATCGGTCTTCTCGCCTCCGAGCCCGGCTTCGAGAAGCTCCCTATACGCAAGCTTTGGGATAAAGACTCCGACCAGGTGCTCGCCTACATGCGCGGCGACCTCGTGTTCATATTCAACTGGAGCCCCAACCGCTCGTTCACCGACTACGGCATCCTTGCCCCGGGCGGAGCTTACACCACCGTATTCACATCCGACGACACACGTTTCGGCGGCTACGGTCTGGTCGACGACACCGTAGAGCATCTCACCATCCCCGACCCCCTCTACGAGCCTCACGGCGTGGAGTGGCTCAAGCTCTACATCCCGGCGCGCACCGCCATCGTCCTCCGCAAAAAGAAATAACCTCCAGCAATGCCTACTATGGAGCGGGTGGCGTCTCTATAGCCACCCGCTCCATATGCTTATATACCTATGTCTAAATGCTCCCCTTTTTTGTGTTTCGATAAAAAGAGCTAAATTTGCAGTCGTCATCCGGCTTATCAAGTCGGCTGGCTCATAATTCGGACAGATCTGAATTAACTACGACTCTTCAGTAACAACATATGATGATCGGTAAAAGAAATATCCATTGGACAGACATCTTGTTCTATTCTATTACCACAATTCTCTATATTATCTTCCTATACTTAATTGGAAGAAATATTTTTCTGCAGGAGATGTGGTTTGATGAAGCAGGACAGGTTTTTATGTCGCATGGGTTGAACCATTGGAGTGATCCAATGATGGCTGACGGATCGTTTCGGGATGCACTTATAGCCAACCATGATTACAATCTTGATCCGGGAGGTTATACCGTTCTGCTATACTTTTGGTGCAAAATATCTTCTGCCCCGGAATGGTTAAGATTATTATCATACATTTTCTTTTTAGGAGCAATCGCATTAACATGCCTGATTTCGAACGAAACGTTAAGAAACAAGAAATACGCATACGCTAGTGGATTGATGGTCTTTTGCCTGATACATGGCACAATAGCTTTTGAAGTTAGGGCATACTCAATGGAACTTTGCGGATTTGCATATGGGATATGGATGGTACTAAAACTGCGTAAGCCGGTAAAACTTTCCAAAATACTGGCCATGTCGATAGTGTTGTGCATATTCATCACTTCACGCTACACTATGCTTGTGATCGGAGGTGTTCTTTCTTGCTTCGTATTAGCTCTCATGCTCGCACAATTCCATCGCAATATATTTGGTATAAAAGAATTATGTGCTCGGGCATTAACCTACTCATGCCCCTTACTGATCACGGTATTTCTTGTATGGAAATATCAGACGAGTCTTCAGAATTCAGATGTCTCAGCTATAAATTATGTAAGATATCTCGAAGATTGGAAGATAATATTAATTTACTTTATACTCGCATCCCTATTTTTAGTTTCGAATAAATGGCAGAATGCAAATTCCCGAATCTTAATATATCTATTCATAGCTATAAACGGAATATTTATATTTTTAGGCAGCCTCGAGATATTGCCTTGGAATATAGTCAGCAATAAAGGAAGCCTATTTCTGTACTCCCTCTATCTCACCTTATTCAATTGTTCTCTTACACTCATCTCACAAAAGCGGAAGGCAGAAAAGATAATTCCTTATGGTCTATTAGTATGCTGGGGCATATATACGTTTGCAATAAATAAATATGTGGGCTTAGCAAATATTAATGGCGGCATCATTACATCCGTAGATCGTGCAGAAGGTATTATCGAAGCTGTAAATATTAGTAAGGGTCCCATATACATAAGTGCATGGTGTACGCCTGAAGTAAGATATATGTACGAGTTTGGATCGTTGAGGAGCCGTGCTACAGCTGACGGCTACCCTAACCGATTTAAGTTCTTACACAAAGGATTATCGCGAGGAGGATCGGAACAAATCAATTACCGGGCACTCAACGAGAGCATTCTCGACACTGCCGGTTCAGGAAGCGTGATATATTCTCCATACTCCCGGGAATCGATTCCGCCAAGCTACAAGGAAGTCAAACACGGTCTATTCATAAAGCAATGACAGGTGTACTTACTACTATTATTCACAAGAATGCCCGACTCATCCGATATGGGATGATTGGCGGGGTTTCGTCTTCAATAGACTTTATAATTTACACTATTCTCGTCACAGCCCACTTAAACGTATTAGTGGCTAACGTAATAGGAGTCAATATTGGTATCCTGACGAGTTTCGTCCTTAATCGTCAATACAATTTCAAGGTTAAAGATCGTGTAAAGCAACGATTCATATCATTTTATACCATCGGACTGATAGGACTTGGTATAAGTTCCGCCTTTTTATATCTATTTGTCGACTTATGGGATATGAACAAGGTATACAGCAAGGTTATCACAATCATCCTTGTTGCTATTATTCAATTTATATTAAATAGCCGAGTAACATTCAAAAAAAGGTAAGTATTGAAAATGGAAAAAATTTATTTCGTGATGCCCGCCTACAACGAGGAGGCAAACATCGAGAACGTTATACGTCAATGGTACCCGACTGTCAAGAAGCTTCACAACCAAGGAGTAGATGCTCAACTTATTATAGCTAACGACGGATCAAAGGATTCCACATACCAGCGGATGCTGGAGTTGGAAAAAGAGTTCCCTCTTTTCAAAGGTCTTGACAAGGCTAATTCCGGCCATGGCGCAACTTTGCTTTTCCTTTACAGGTATGCACTGGAAAATGGAGCGGACTACATCTTTCAGACAGATAGCGATGGGCAGACCGATCCCGCGGAGTTTGAGACTTTTTGGAATGACAGAGAGTCTTACGATTTTCAAATCGGTCATCGTTCGGCACGACAAGATGGCTTCAGCCGCATTGTTGTAACAAAAGTACTTAAATTCGTGGTGCGGGCGACATTTGGAGTAACCGTAACCGATGCCAACACCCCTTTCAGACTCATGAATGCTTCTGCCGTAAAGGAGATTATAAGCCTGATACCCGAAGACTTCTTCCTCTCCAATGTGGCTATCTCGGCTCTGGCTGTAAAACGTGGGTACAAATGCCGCTGGCTCCCGATCACTTTCAAACCGCGCCAAGGAGGTGTCAATTCTATAAACCTGCCTCGAATCTTTAAAATTGGCCGTAAAGCGGTAGGCGATTTTATCAAAATCAACCGCTCTACACGAACGAAATAAGAATAGCCCTCACTCTCACATACCATCAAGAAATGGAGAAATACGATTATCTCATCGTGGGCGCAGGGCTGTTTGGAGCCGTATTTGCCCATCGTGCCCACAAGGCCGGAAAGCGGTGTCTTGTCATAGATCGTCGTCCTCATACCGGCGGAAATCTATACTGTGAAAACATCGAAGGTATCAATGTACACAAATATGGCGCCCACATTTTCCATACATCCGATCGAAAAGTTTGGGATTTCGTAAATTCCATTGTGGAATTCAATCACTACGTAAATTGCCCCGTTGCCAACTATAAGGGAGAACTTTATAATCTCCCTTTCAACATGAACACTTTCAACCGCATGTGGCCCGATGTTGTGACTCCCGCACAGGCCATTGCTCGAATAGACCGGCAGCGTGCTGAAGCCTTGGCTACACTCTGCGGCAAAGAGCCACAGAATCTGGAAGAACAAGCATTGACCCTCGTAGGACAGGACATTTACCTTAAGCTGATAAAAGAATACACTGAAAAACAATGGGGGCGGAGCTGCCGCGACCTCCCGGCGTTCATCATCAAGCGCTTGCCGGTGCGAATGGTATTTGACAACAACTATTTCAACGACACTTATCAAGGCATACCGATAGGAGGATACAATAAGCTGATTGACGGATTGCTAAAGGGCGTCGATTGCAAGACTGATATTGATTTCTTCAAGTCGGAATTTCGCGACTGGCATAAATTTGCCGCAAAGTTAGTCTATACCGGTGCTATAGACGAATATTTCGGTTACCGACTCGGCAAACTCGACTGGCGCACTGTGGATTTCAAGACACGCATTGAGGATTGTGCTAATTATCAGGGCAATGCGGTAATAAACTACACCAGTGCCGAAGTGCCTTATACTCGAGTAATTGAGCACAAGCACTTCGAATCTTTTGGACAGCAAGTGTACGACAATCCTCGCACGGTAGTAAGCGAGGAGTATTCCACCGAATACAAAGATGGTATGGAGCCATACTATCCTGTAAACGATGATCGCAACAACACTCTGGCCGACGAATACCGCAAACTTGCTGCTAAAGAGAAAAATGTAATATTCGGTGGTCGTCTTGCCGACTACAGATACTACGATATGGCTCCGGTAGTGTCCAAAGCACTTCTTGCGACCGAATCATTATAGCACCCCGCCCTCTATTCCTCTTACTATAGAGAGCGGGAGGACACTGTTTGTCTGTCTGAAAAAAATTTGTACCTTTGCGCATTGATTGCCGAACTGTTGCAATACCGCAGCACAGAGCAATCACAATCGACCGGTTACAAATCAATTCACCTTTCAAGGCGTGGAAACAAAATATATCTTCGTGACGGGCGGCGTGGTGTCGTCGCTTGGCAAAGGCATTATTTCGTCGTCGCTGGCCTGTCTGCTGAAGGCTCGCGGGTACAGAGTCACTATCCAGAAATTCGATCCTTACATCAACATCGACCCCGGCACCCTCAACCCCTACGAGCACGGGGAGTGCTATGTGACGATCGACGGACACGAGGCCGACCTCGACTTAGGCCACTACGAGCGTTTCACAAACGTGCGCACTTCGCGCGCCAACAATGTGACTACCGGACGCATCTATCAGAGCGTGATCGACAAGGAGCGCCGCGGCGACTATCTGGGCAAGACCGTACAGATCATACCACATATCACCGACGAGATAAAACGCAACGTCAAGCTGCTGGGCAACACCGGCGACTACGATTTCATAATCACCGAGATCGGCGGAACGGTGGGCGACATCGAGTCGCTGCCATTTCTTGAGGCCGTGCGTCAGCTCCGCTGGGAGCTGGGGCAGAACGCACTCTGCATACACCTGACATACGTGCCGTATATACGTGCCGCCAAGGAGCTCAAGACCAAGCCCACACAGCACTCTGTCAAGCAGCTGCAGCAGCTCGGCATACAGCCCGATGTGCTTGTGCTCCGCACCGAGCGCGACATACCGGCTTCGATACGCCGCAAGATAGCGCAATTCTGCAACGTAGCTCCCGAGGCTGTGATCCAGTCGATCGACGTACCCTCGATATACGAGGTGCCGATCATGATGCATTCGGAGCACCTCGACGAGATCGTGCTCAAAAAGACCGGCTGCACCATCGAAGGCAATCCGCACATGGAGCCGTGGATCAACTTCCTCGACAAGATGCATTGCGCCACCGAGACCGTGACCATTGGCCTTGTGGGCAAATACGTTGAGCTGCAGGATGCTTACAAATCGATCAACGAGTCGCTTTTTCAGGCTGCCACATACAACGACCGGCGCCTCGAGTTGCGATACATCCACTCCGAGAAGCTACACGACGCTAACGTGGCCGACCAACTGGCCGGTCTCGACGGTGTGATCATCGCTCCCGGATTCGGCCAGCGCGGCATCGAGGGCAAGTTTGTGGCCCTGAAGTGGTGTCGCGAGAACGACGTGCCCACATTCGGCATCTGCCTGGGCATGCAGTGCATGGTGATCGAGTACGCCCGCAATGTCCTGGGGCTGACGGAGGCCAATTCCACAGAGATGGATCACGCCACTCCCGACAATGTGATCGACCTGATGGAGGAGCAGAAAAGCATCTCGAATATGGGCGGCACAATGCGTTTAGGCGCATACCGCTGTGTGCTCGACCCCAACTCGCGCGTGGCCAAGGCTTACGGTGCCACAGAGGTGAAGGAGCGCCACCGCCACCGCTTCGAGTTCAACAACGACTACCGGGCCCGCTTCGAGCAGGCCGGCATGCACTGCGTGGGTATCAACCCCGAGACCAACCTCGTCGAGGTGGTCGAGCTGCCCCAGAAGCGATGGTTCATAGGCACACAGTATCATCCGGAGTACTCGTCGACGGTGCTGTCGCCCAACCCGATATTTGTCGACTTCGTACGCGCTGCCGTGGCTTATCACGACGAAAAAGCTTCAAAATAACACGTCTCAACTACACACCCCACATTATATAATATGGATAAAAACACCTTTCTCGGACTGCTTCTGATGGGAGCCGTGGTGTTCGGATTCCTCTGGCTGCAGAAACCGTCGGCCGAGGAGATCGAGCAGCAGCGCAAGGAGGCCGCCGAGATGCAGGCCGCGCGAGATGCACAGGCCACCGATCAGACCGACGTGCTGACCCCCGATTCGGTCAGCCCGCAGGAGATAGCCACGATCAAAGAGACCGTAAAACAGTTCGGCACCGTCGACTCAGTAGGCGGAAAAGCTGTCTACCGGCTGTCGCGTCCGGATGTCAATATCACATACAGCAGTGCCGACAGCACCCTCAACGGCACCGTAACAGCCGACGGCATCGGTGTGCCCGTGTCGTCGATCATCACTTCCAACTACGGCTCGATACCCCGCTCGGCAGCCGCTAAATCGGTAAAGACCTTGCGCCTGACACTCGACCGTCTGGCCAAGTACGAAGGATTCTCAAGCAATGTAGCCGGCGATTCGACCACCGTCACTCTTGCCAACGATGTGCTCTCGCTTGAGATCTCGACCAAAGGCGGCTCCATAGCACGTGCCAAGCTGCTCGACAAGCGCTACATAAGCTACGACTCGACAGCGGTGTGCCTGCTCTCGCCCGACTACGGCGACTACTCGTTCATACTCACGACAGCGTCTCAGCGATTCGACACCCGCGAGTTCTTCTTCAAACCCGTCGAGGTGACCGACACCACCGTGACCATGCAGCTTGAGCTGGGCAACGGAGCCACATGGGGTCTGCGCTACACTCTGCCCAAGGGCAACAGCTATGCCGTGCGCATGGATATGATACAGGACGGCATGAATCAGATCATCCCGGCCACATCGGCTTCCATAGGGTTTGAATGGCACCAGCGCATGCCCCGCAACGAGGCCGGGCGCGTATTCGAGGAGCGCAACTCGGCACTCTACTATCAGTTTGCCGGCGGCGATGTCGACAATCTGAGCGAGAATGGCGACGACTCCGAGTCGCTCAACGAGCAGCTGCGTTGGATCGGCTACAAGAATCAGTTCTTCTCGGCCGTCCTGATCGCTGAAAACAACTTCAACAGCGCCGACATATCGTCGAAAGTGCTCGAACACGACAACAACTACATCAAGCAGCTCGACACCGAGGCCACCCTTGAGTACAGCTCGACATCGGCACAACCGGCATCGTTCGTGTTCTACCTCGGCCCGAACCTCTACCCGCTGCTCTCCGACATCGAGGATACACTCGTGCCCGACACCGACCTGAAGCTCACACGCCTTGTGCCCCTGGGGTGGTCGCTGTTCAGATGGATCAACACACTGATCATCATACCGGTATTCACGTTCCTCGGCTCGTTCATATCCAACTACGGTATCATCATCCTTCTGCTGACGATCTTCATCAAGATCATCATATTCCCCTTCACATTCAAGAGCTACAAATCGCAGGCGCGCATGCGCGTGCTCGCCCCCGAAATCAAGGAGATAAACGAGAAATACCCCGGCCAGGAGAATGCCATGAAGCGCCAGCAGGAGACCATGGCTCTCTATTCGCGAGCCGGAGCAAGCCCGTTCTCAGGGTGCTTGCCGATGCTTCTGCAGATGCCGATCCTTATTGCGATGTTAAACTTCTTCCCGTCGGCCATCGAGCTGCGCGGAGAGTCGTTCCTGTGGGCTAAGGACCTTTCGGCTCCCGATGCCATCCTTACATGGTCGGCCAACATTCCGGTGATCGACTGGATATTCGGCGACCACCTGAGCCTGTTCTGTCTGCTGATGACCGCCGTCAATATCGTCTACGCCATCTACAATATGCAGAACCAGCCCGGCGGCAACGCGATGCCCGGCATGAAATGGTTCTCGATACTGATGCCGCTGATGTTCCTGGTGTTCTTCAACAACTACGCAGCCGGTCTGAGCTACTACTACTTCCTGTTCCTGCTCTTCACCATTCTGCAGATGTGGATATTCCGCAAGGTGATTTCCGAAGAGAAAGTGCGCCAGCAGATGGCCGAGGATGCCAAGAAATCGAAGAAAAAGAAGAAATCCGGCTTTATGGCACGCCTTGAGGAGGCACAGAAGCGCCAGCAGCAGATGCTCCGCGAGCAGGAGCGCCAGCGCGCCAAATCACGCCGATAAGCTCCTATAAAGCAAATATTTACTACTACCGTACACCCGGGGCGTCAACATACTGACAATCCGGGTGTGCTGTTTTTCGGCTCGATATTATACATTTTTAAGAAAAATTTATACCTTTGTTCCCATATCAGCACTCCGCCGATATAGCGGGGTGACCCACGTCAACCTATTTATGAGCCTGTTCCATAAATAAATGGTATAGGACAAAAAGCTTTATATTAATTAACTTTTAACCAAGCCTGAACAGTAAGAAAATGACACTTCGCCTCGCATCTTTTGGCCTTCTCATTCTCTTTCACGCTGTCACGTAGCCCGGCTACGCTCCTGCGCTGATGAGAATCATAAGACTCAAAGCATGCGTCCTCGGAATTTAGCATTTATTATTAGACAGGCTGTAAATCGCTATGCGAAAAGTTCTTACTTCTATTATGATGGTCGCCATGACTGCCGGTGCAGCTTATGCCGCCGACGGCTCGGATGCCGTACAGACCGGCAAACAGGGCGACGGATTCCACGTAAATGTAGCCGTCGACGGCCGCATGGATTTCGACTACACAAACCCTGAAGTGGGTCGCGACGAAGTCAACTTCAAGGGGAAGTATCTCAACGTGATGGTCAACGCACAGATCAACGATCAGCTGAGCGTGCATTGGCGTCAGCGTCTCAACAAATTCGACAACTGGGACAGCAACGTATTCGCTGCCACCGACTTCCTGACTCTCGACTGGCAGATAGACGACAATTGGGTGCTCTCCGGCGGTAAGCAGGTGGTGGCGCTCGGAGGTTTCGAGTACAACCAGGCTCCCATCAACGTGTTCCTCCCCTCGATGACCTGGAACAACATCTACCCGTACGAGTTCGGTGTGAGCGGCCAGTACACCTTCAAAGGCGGCAAGCACTCGCTGCTCGGTCAGATATGCAACTCGCCCTACACACCTCTCAACAAGATCGGTGGATCGATGTTTGCATACAACCTGCTCTGGACGGGCCACATGGGCATGTTCCACACCCTCTGGTCGGTAAGCGCTATCGAGTACGACCGCGGCAAGTACGGCAACTACATCTGCCTGGGCAACCGTCTGGACTTCGGCCCGGCTTACTTCCAGGTAGACCTGCAGAACCGTTACACCGGCCATCAGGCATACCTCTTCGGCGACTACTCCGTGATCGCTAAAGCCGACTGGCAGATCAACGACCGCTTCGAGATATTCGCCAAAGGCGGCTACGAGAAGATGCGTCGCACCCCCGGCCTCAAGCCCACCACCGACGAGCCCCTTTACGGCGGCGGCCTGCTCTTCTACCCCCTGAAGAAGCATCACGACAACCTGCGCCTGCATCTGGTAGCCGACGTATCGCACGACCTGCAGACAGCCATGCGCACCACAACAGTTTCGGCCGGTGTGACAGCCTACGTCGACATATTCAGCAAATAAAAAGCCTCGGCGCCCGGTGCGCCCGAATCACCATAAAGGCGGCAGGTGCCGGCATCTGCCACGCCTGTCGCCTTTTCACCCTCCTCACTCTCCGTCCGATCCTCCCTCTTCATCCTCCACACCTTAAATCTCAAATACACCCTGCCATGAAACTCAAACAGCGGCAGCACACCTCATCAGCTGAGTGTGGTCCACGCCCGCAGACTGTCGAGGCACTCATCTTTCTCGCCATTTTTATAGCCGTGTTCGGATACCTGGCCCACCGTATGGGGCTCGCAAATATGATGAACACACTGATGAACACCTCATACCGTCTGCTCATCGACACCGTATTCTTCCTCATGGGCATCACCGTGCTTATGGGAGCACTGTCGAGCCTTCTTGCCGAATTTGGCGTCGTGCAGCTCCTTGAACGCATCCTCAGGCCGCTGATGCGCCCGGTATTCAACCTCCCCGGAGTAGCAGCTCTCGGTGCTGTCGTGACATTTCTGAGCGACAATCCGGCGATCATATCCCTGTCGAAAAACGAAAAATTCGCCCGCTATTTCAAAACCTATCAGCTCGTTTCGCTCACAAACTTCGGCACAGCCTTCGGCATGGGGCTTGTCGTAGTCGTATTCATGATGGCGCAGGGGTATGTATCAGCTCCGCTGATCGGAGTGGCCGGAGCAATGATAGGGTGCCTCGTATCGACCCGACTTATGCAGCGGTTCACCTTGAAATCGCACCCGGAGTACAACAATATGGTCGAGATCGCCACCATCACCCAAGCTACCGGCCAAGAAGAGTCATCCGAGCGCCCCGGCATATTCATGCGCACGCTCAACGCCATGCTCACCGGCGGCAAGAACGGCGTGGATCTCGGCCTGTCGATCATACCCGGAGTGCTGATAATCTCCACAATAGTCATGATCCTGACATTCGACACCCCCGACGGCTCGTTCGACGGTTCGGCCTATCAGGGTGTCGGCGTGCTCCCCGAACTGGCCGGCAAGGTCGGAGTGGTGTTCGACTGGCTTTTCGGATTTAAAAACACGCAGCTTCTCGCCTTCCCGATGACAGCCCTCGGCGCCGTCGGCGCAGCGTTGGGACTGATGCCGTCGTTTGCAGCCGAGGGGATACTCGACGGCAATGCCGTGGCCGTATGCACCGCCATCGGCATGTGCTGGTCGGGGTATCTGAGCACCCACGCCGCGATGCTCGACACCATGGGATTCCGACATCTTATCTCAAAAGCCATACTCGCCCACGCCATAGCCGGCTTGATAGCCGGCATCGTAGCCCACTGGCTCTATGTAGCTTACACACTTTTGTAGCTTCATCGCAAAACATCCTCTCACGCAAGCGCCCATCCTTTCCCCGGATGGGCTTTTTTTACGATAAGCACATTTTAATTTGTCAATTTCAGAAAAAAACAGTAATTTTGACCGATTTTTATTACAAAAAATCAAACCAATTATATCACACGGCAGCGCACCCTGCCGATTCCGATAGGAAACAGTAATCATTAAACATATTCAAATGAAAACAAGCGTATTGTCAGTTCTGCTTGCCGCCGCCGTCAGTGTTTCGCTGGCCGGTTGCAGCCAAGACGATCCGACATTCAACAGCTCCGACGCCACCGGCTCGCTGAGGGTCAATATCGCCCTCGACAAGAACGTGCAGGCATCTGCATCGTCGCGCGCAGGCGGCAAGGAGTATGATGCCGTGACCGACTCCGACCTCTCGATCCGACTGGTGTCGGACGACGGATCGTACGACAAGACATGGGCTCTGGCCGACTTCCCCACCGGCAACAAATTCAAAGTAGGCAAATACAAAGTTGAGGCTTTCTACGGCTCGACCGAATCTGAAGGCTTTGAGTCGCCCTACTACTACGGCAACACCGAGATCAGTTTTATCGAAAATGAGCAAGCCACTGCCACTATCAGCGCAAAGCTGGCCAACGCAATGGTGTCGATAAACTATACTGAGGCATTCAAGAAATATTTCGCATCGTGGACTTCGGATGTGATGACGGCCACCAACACCGTGACCCTCCTCTCCGACGAGACACGCCCCGTATATGTGAACCCCGGCGAGGTGCGTCTGTTTGTCGACGTCACCAAACCCAACGGTACCAACGCACGCCTTCAGCCCGCCACATTCACGGCCGAGGCTCGCCACCACTACCACTTCACTTTCGACGTGGCCGGCGGTGTGGGCGATGCACAGCTTGTCATTTCGTTTGACGACATGCTGGCTCAGGAAGATGTGACCATCGACCTCAGCGACGAGCTTATGGCCTCGCCCGCTCCGGTGATCACTCCCAAAGGGTTCACTTCCGGCGAAGCTATCCACGTGACCGAAGGTCTCGGCTTCGACGGCAATCTCTCGCTCCTTATCACCGCCCGCGGCACCGTAGCCGAAACTCAGATGCTCACCGTGTCGCCCGACCTCACCGCCAAGGGGTGGCCTGCCGACATAAACCTCTGCGCAGCCTCAGCCTCGCAGCAGTCGGTGCTCGGACAGCTCGGATTCAAGAGCCGCGGTATATTCGATGCCGTAAAGTCGCAGCTTGCCGACATCAACATGTCCGACGTGCTCTCACATCTTAAATATACTGAAGGCCGCTCGAACGAAAACCGATTCACATTCTACGCCAAAGACCGCATGACCAAGGTGTCGGACGAGGTGGTGCTCATCGTCGTAGTCGACAAACTCGAGCTCGACCTCTCCAACGGCTACATACTCGCCGGCGCCGACGAGCTGACCGCCACACTCTCCTACTCCGGTCCAGCCATAGAGCAGAACGTCCGGATGCAGTACCGCAACGACCGCGGCACGTGGACAGACTGCCCCTACACTGCCACAGCCGCTTCGCGTGCAGCGCAGAGCTACAACATCACCATGACAGTGCCTGCCGGACTGTCGAGCTACAGCATCCGCGCCGTGTTCCGCGACAACGAGTCGTCGGCCAGCAATATCGAGGTGATCACCCCCTCGCCCCGCGAGCTTGCAATAGCAGCCGCCCCCCGCGACATCTGGGCTACACATGCCACAATTTCTTTTACTTCAGCCTCGTCTGAGTACACCGACGCGCAGCTCGCCGCCCAGTGCACTGTGATGATTGCCGACGAGGCCGGATCGTACACGCAGGCTTCGGTGAGCCGCGGATCCGACAACACCGTGCGTATCAACGGCCTGACTCCCGGCAAGAAATACTCCGTATTTGCACATCTCCCTTCGTCGGTGAAGCGAGCTTCGATTCCCGTAGAGATCACTACCGAAGCCCCCACCCAGCTCCCCAACTCAGGCATGGAGCAGTGGGCTAAAGGTGCCACCGGCTCAAACTACGAAGTGATGTATGCCTGGAGTGCTGTCGACGGCTCGCCCTGGGGCACTAACAACCCGATGACCTGCAGCCAGGGGTCGGATTTCGCTTACGTCCGTATCTCCGGCACCCTCTCCACCGAGATAAACAAAGCGATCTCAAACTCAGGAGCAGGTAGTGCCAACAAACTGTCAGACGCCCAATGTGCAGCCCGCACAGGCAGCAACGCCGCCATAATCCAGACCGTAGGCTGGGGCTCGGGCAACTCGGCTACGGGCGCCAAAGGGAGCCAGGGCAAGACGAAGTATATCGATGCCGGACTGCTGCATCTGGGAGCTTCGCGCACCGCCCGTCCCGCTTCGGCAAGCGGTGTCGAGGGTACTCTCGACACATCCGACCTCAGCTGCGGCTACCCGTTCGCTTCGCGTCCTTCGAGCTTCAGCTTCTGGTATAAATATTTCCCGCGCAACTCGGCCGACAAAGGATTTGTAGAGATTTGGGTGAAAGATGCGGCCGGAAATGTCATCGCGTCAAATTCGCTCAATCTCGATGCCGCCTCCGACTATCGCAACATCACCGTACCGCTGACATATGCGGCCGGGTGCGACAAAGCATCGCAGATCTACGTCAAATTCACATCAACCAACAGCGCCGGTTTCCTCACCAAGACCAACGACAACCTCGTAGGCCCCGGCTTCGCAAACCTGAGCCGCGGCACATTCATGGGGTCGCAACTGGTGATCGACGACCTGCTGCTGAACTATTAATCCGCAAAACATCCCGACAATGAAAAAAATATTTCAACTGCTCTTGGTAGTGGCTATGGCTGCAGGTTTTGCGGCATGTAGCGACAACTGGTCGCCGGGCGACGATCTCGCCTCCGACCGCACCGGCCGGATACGCCTCAGCTCCCTCGGAGTCGAAGTATCCGAATCTGAAAAAGTCATCGAGACAAACTCTCCGCAGAGCCGCGCATCGTCGGTCGACATCTCAAACTTCATCGTGTCGATCGTCAACTCGACCGGCACCGTGGTCGAGGAGTGGAAATACTCCGAGATGCCCGGTGTGGTGACACTCCCCGTGGGTAAATACACCGTCAACGTGCGCTCTCACAATGTGCAGCGCGCCGCTTTCGACGAGCCCCTATATATGGGATCGGGCGAAATCGAAATCGTAGCCGACGAGATTAAGGATATCGAAACCCCTATCGTATGCAAACTCGCAAACATCAAGGTGACTGTATCATTCTCCGAACAGCTCGCGCAGATGCTTGAGGATGATGTGGAGGTGACCGTGGTGGCCAACGACGAGGGTTCGCTCGTGTTCCGCCCCGGCGAGACACGCGCCGGATATTTCGAGGCCGTCACAGCAAGCACCACCCTGGTAGCCACATTCGAAGGCCATATCAAGGGACAGGCTGAGCCGGTGACGATCACTCGCACATGGACCGATGCTTCCGGCGGCAAGCATTACCGCATCTCCTACGAGATAAAGGTGAACCCCGACCCGATACCCGACGAGGAGGGTTGGATCGTGCTCGGCGACGGCACTATCATCGACTCAGAGGTGATCGACGTGACTCAGACTACCGATATCAATGTGCCCGAGGATGATCTTGGCGATGACGATCGCCCTGGTCACCAAGACCCCGAGAATCCCGACAATCCTGATAAACCCGACAATCCGCCGACCGCCGAGGCTGCTACATTCGTGTGCAAAGGCTACAGCTTCGACACCCCCAATACTCCCGACGCTTCGAAAGATGGCAAGGTTTATATCACCTGCCCCGAGAAGGCCGCACACCTCTTTGTGAAAATCGAGACCACGTCGGCCAACTTCAGAGCAGCCGTGTCCGACCTCATGCCTTTAGAGTTTGACCTCGCCGATCCGGGCGACGCATATCTTGATTCGTTCAGCTCGATAGGGTTCCCGGTGAAGGACGGCGTAGTAGGTCAGACAGAGATGGTGTTCGACATCACTTCGCTTGCTCCGCTGCTCTCGGGCTTCGCCGGCACACACACCTTCACGATCCGCGTCGTGGACCAGAAAGGTAATGAGTCATCTAAAAAATTAACCTTTGTCGTCTAACCGTAATGAACAAGATATATAGCTTAATAGCAGTGGCCGCCCTCGGTGCGGTAGCTGCAGGGTGCTCGGAAGACACCTACGATCTTGGCGGCGAAGGCACCGTCAAACTTTCGGCACGTATCAGCAACGATGTCACCGTGGTGAGCCGTGCCGCTACCGAAGCCGAACTGTCGGAAAAGTGCATCGTATGGATCTCGAATGCCAAAGGCGCCGTGCGCAAATATGAAGGTCTCGACAACATCCCGGCCGAAGGTATCACTCTGTTGGCCGACAGATATATAGCCGAAGCCTGGACAGGCGACTCGGTGTCGGCATCGTTCGACAGCAAATACTATAAAGGGCGCGAGGAGTTTACCGTCGAGCCGTCGAAGACCGCCACCATCGAGATGGTGTGCAAGATAGCCAACAGCGTTGTGTCGGTGGACTACGACCCGAATATCGACGATGTGCTCACCGACTATACCATGACCGTGGGCCACAGACGCGGTGAGCTCACCTTCGAAGGTCGCGACGAGCGCAAAGGTTACTTCATGATGCCTTCGGGACAGACCGACCTGGCATACACTTTCACGGGCAAGAAAGCCGACGGATCTACGTTCACCCACAGCGGTGTGATCGAGTCGGTGAAACCCACCACAGAGTACCGTATGCACGTGAAAGCCGGCTCCGACGATACCGCAATCGGCGGCGGTGTGATCTCGATCGTGATCGACGAGACAGAGATCGTGATCAACGACGTGATCACCATAGCCACCCCTCCGCAGATCACCGGCTACGGCTTCAACCTCGCCCAGACCATCACAGCCGAGCCCCACAACATCGCCCGTCACTCCGTTTGGGTACTGGCCTCCACCGAGCTTCAATCGGTTGTGCTCGCTGCCGACAATCTGAGCTCGCTGCTGGGTATCTCAGGCAACGATGTGGACTTCTATCTGGCCTCCGACGCTGTGAAAAATCAGATCAAGGCTGCCGGGCTGACCACTATCGCCGAATACAACGTAGAGTCGGGGTGCGGACGCATGAAAATCTCCTTTGAGAGCGATCTGCTCAACAAGCTCGAATCCGGTATGCAGGTGTTCACCATCACCGCCCGCGACAAAGACGGCCGCACATCGTCGGCCACGATGACCATCAATGTGTCCGACGCCAAGATAGTGCTTGACCCCGTACCTGCTGACGCCCTCACAACTTACGCTACCAAAGCGACTATCTCCGCCGAGGCAGTGAAGGACGTTGTGAATCCGTGGCTGGAATACCGCAAGGCCGGCACACAGGAGTGGACTAAGGCCAACACTACCGTAACGGCGCGCGCCGGCGCAACCATATCGGCCGTGCTCACCGGCCTCACTCCGGGCACTACCTACGAGTACCGAGCATGCGACACCGACGGATACATCACCCCAGTGCCCCTGACATTCACCACCGAAGCTGCACAGCAGCTCGAGAACGCCGGTTTCGAGGATTGGAATACCTCCTCCACACCCTACCTGCTCTACACAGGGTCGATGTACTGGGATACGGGCAACCACGGCTCCAAAACCATGGGCAAGAACGTGACCGAACCCTCCAGCACCGTGAAACATTCGGGCAACTACTCGGCAGCGCTGAAGTCGCAGTTTGTGGGTATCGGATCGCTGGGTAAATTTGCCGCCGGCAACTGCTTCGTGGGCAAATATCTGGCTACCGACGGTACCGACGGCGTGCTCGGATGGGGGCGCCCCTTCACCTCGCGCCCCGCTAAGCTGCACGGATGGGCCAAATACGAACCCGTGACCATCGACTGCACCACCAGCGGTTACACTCCGCCGGCCGACATCGTAAAGGGTCAGATGGATAAAGGTATCGTCTATGTGGCTCTGGTCGACAACACCAAGCTCGACCCGGCGACAAGCAGCGAGTTCCCGGTTGTGGTCAAGACCAAGAAAGGCAATCAGCAGCTCTTCAACAAAGATGCCTCCAACGTGATAGCCTACGGCGAGATGGTATGGCATGAGGCTACACCCGGATCGGGGATGGTGGAATTTGAGATACCCCTCTCCTACCGCCGCACCGACATCCGCCCCTCGTACATCATCGTGACCTGCTCGGCCTCGAAAGGCGGCGACTACTTCGCCGGCGGCAACGGCTCGATACTCTACCTCGACGACTTCGAGCTGATCTACGAATAATACGTCCCTCCATTCATACCAAGGTGTGCCTCCGCTGTGGCTGAGGCACACCTTTTGTAATATTACGGCTATTTTATCGTTATTATCTTAGAGCCTGTCTCACAAGAAATGTTAAATTCTCAAGTGGAATAGGCAAAAACATAAAATGTATTAACTATTAACCTCACCTGTCAGCAAGAAATAAACAGTTCTGCTCGCATCTTTTGGCCTTCTTATTCCCTTTCTCTCAGTCACGTAGAGAGGCTACGCTCCTTCGTTCAAGAAAATAATAAGATTCAAAATATACGACTCAGAATTTAACATTTCTTGTGAGACAGGCTCTTAGTATGAAAAAGATCACAGAGATAATAAACCGATATATTTTTGCAATCATAGCCTCACTTTGTGCTACGGCGGCTCTTACGGGGTGTATCGAAGACGGATATATGAGCGGTGCTGACGCACAGCCGGTATTCTCGGTCGATGAGCTCGATATGGGAACATTCTTCACCGAAGATGTCACCCCCACTTCGTCGTTTGTGGTGTACAACCGGCACGACAAAATCCTGAGCATATCCAACATCCGGCTGCGCTCGGGCGAGGTGTTCCGCATCAACGTCGACGGCATGTCCGGCCGCGACTTCAACAACGTGGAGATACGCCCCAACGACTCGATTTTCGTGTTCGTCGAGGCCAAGATACCTCTCAACAGCGCTACCTCGATAGCCGACCACTCCGACTTTATCGACTTCACCACAGCAGGCGTGACACGCTCCGTAGAGGTGAAGGCCCATGGGCAGGATGTGATACGCCTGCGCGGGGTGGTGATCGACAGCGATACCCGCTGGAGCGCCGAGATGCCCCGCCGCATATACGACTCCATTGTCGTGGCTCCGGGCGCACGCCTGACCCTCGACCCCGGAGTGCGGCTGTACTTCCACGACAAGGCTGTGATGCGCGTGCGCGGTACCCTCGTATCTGAAGGCACCGCCGAAGCTCCTGTGCAGATGAGCGGCGACCGTACCGACAACGTAGTCGGCCAGATACCGTTCGACCTGATGGCCGGACAGTGGGGTGGACTGGTCTTCACATCCACCTCGCGCGACAACCGTATGGCGTTCACCGAGGTGCGCAACACCGTCGGGGGTGTGGTGGTCGACAGTATTCCCGATACCGGCTCGCCGGCCCTGACACTGTACAACTGTCGCCTGCGCAACTCGCAGACCGACGCTATCGACATACGACACTCGCGCGTAGATGCCGTGGGGTGCGAATTTGCAGAAGCAGCATGGAGCGTTGCACGCCTCACTGGCGGCATCATCAACTTCAATCACTGTACATTCGCCAACTACTACCTCTTCTCTGCCATAGCCGAGCCGACTGTTGTATTCGGACACTATGCCGCCGACAAAGCCGACCCGGCAGTGGCTGCGCCGCTGATGCAGGCCGAGTTTGCCAACTGCACCGTCTACGGCCTCGGCACCGATCTGTCGGTGGGCGATTTCACGGGCACGAACGTATTCTTCCGTCGCTGCATCCTCAAGAGCGCCGGCAGCGATGATGCCAACTTCATAAACTGCCTGTGGGATACCGACCCGATGTACTATACCGTGCGCGACGAGTATCTGTTCGACTACCGCGTGCGTCCCGGCTCGCCGGCCATCGGAGCTGCCGACCCCTCGCTCACACGCCCTGAGGCCCGGATTTCCGATTATTACGGCAATCCCCAGCCGGCAGCCCCCACCATCGGCGCATACGTATACGTGGAGTAGTAAGAGCGTGTTTCACAAGAAAAGTTAACGGCGGGGTTGCATATCGCTGAGGGATTTTTGCCGTGCGGGCGAGGGAGCGTAGCGAGCTACGTGACTGAGCCAAACGGCAAAAAGCACCTGCGAGATGCAATCTAAAAGTAATTTTCTGTCGTTAAGAGCGTTATTGTTGCATGCAGACTGTGGTTATTCAAAAAGCATACAAAAGCGATGGCTGAAAAGGTATTGCAATGAGCATTCTATATCGCTAAATATTAAATCATTAGAAGGAATTATTTATCATCTGAGAACAGGTTGTCTGTGGCGCCTTCTGCCTCGTCATTTTGGTACGTGGCAACCCATTTATCACTCGTATCGGAGTTGGAGCGAGCGCCCTTGGTTCGGGCGGATGTTGCGCAACCAGCCTCATCAACGTCGTGAACGTTGCAAAAAATTTCCGCAGACTCAGTCGCAACTACGAGCGCACCTGGTTTACTGCTTGGTGTATGACACGCATGGCCATGTTTATGATACTGATAAAACATATCTAAATTCAGAGTCATTCACTCGTTTCAACTTCTATTATTGTAACAGCAAGGCGGTGATTGAGAAGAAATTACCATCGCCTCGGCCACTCGTTGGCCCTTTTGCCCGTTCTCATCGGTCATGTAGCTCGCTACACTCCCTCTTCGCCCGAACAAAATGCCTCAACGATTGACCGCCCCGCCGTTAACTTTTCTTGTGAAACACGCTCTAAAAAGCAGTTGCGAGAGTGCAAATTTATGATTAGATTTGCATGTTTCTACCTCACTGCCATGAACTTCCGCACACTCCTGCTTTCTTTCGCTTTTATATCGCCGTTCGGCTTCAGTCCGGCACAAGCCGTGGACCTCGTAACCGACGTAATCACCCGGGCCGACATCGCCGACCCCACCAATCCGTACTCCGACCCGTACACCCTAAGCGCCACATCCTCGGGAGCCGTATATCAGCTCAAAGGGCGTGTGCAGAGCTCCGGCGGGAGTACATACATGGTGTGGGATGACGAAAGCGGCCTGTGCGTCACAACCCCGGCAGAGGGTGCCGTGCGGAGCGTGTCGGTAGCTTTCGAGCCCGGCCAGTCACGGCTCGACGAGCGGTTGATCTATATCTACACGTCGTCCGACATTTACTCCGGTGTGGCCGACGCCTACTCTCCGATGCTCCGGGGAGAGCTCGCCGCTACCCGAACGGCGGAAGCAGACTTTGAGTATACATTCGCCGATCCGGTTCGGTCGTTTGCCCTCGCTCAGGGCGATCTGCCCATACGCATAGCATCGATCTCCGTGACATGGGACAGAGACGCCGCCGCCCCGATGCAAAAATGTGGCACCCCGACTGTTTCACCTGCCGACGGCTCGACAGTAGTGGGCTCCATGATGCTCACGATCGAGGCTGCCCACCCCTCGCACGCAATATACTTCACTACCGACGGTTCAACCCCCTCCCCCTCACACGGCCGGCTCTACACCGAGCCCCTGTTTATTGAAGATCTTGAAGGGTATGGCCCGACAACTGTCGTCAAAGCCATAGCCTCCGCATCAGGAATGTCCGACAGCGACGTGGCTGTGGCACGCTATACAGCTTTCGCAGAAACTGAAGCCGGGGTATTCGGTCTCGTCACCGACACAGAGCAACTTGCCGACGGCGACAAGATAATTCTTGTCGGAACAATGCTTGCGGATACGACTGAAGGCTCGCGTCGCGGCTATGCGCTTACATCGGCAGGATATCCGCGCCCATTCGGAGAGAGGCTTCCGGCAAGCTCGGGTGGTGCAGAGACAGCTGCACAATATAATGTAGTATCGTCGGCTGTCGACATTCTCACCCTGCATGCCTCGGGCTCGCCCGAAGCGCCGTGGGTGCTTGAGAGCAGCGACGGCAGTGTGCTGTGGACCGACGGTGCGACACAATCGCTTCATCGCGGCGACGCTCCGGCCGCCCGCTCCTGCGCCGCCATCACCATCAACAGCTCCACATCGCATGCCGAGATTATCTTCCCGGCCGACCCGAGTCAGGACAATGCCATACGCTT
The DNA here is from genome assembly GCA_964587165.1 of uncultured Muribaculaceae bacterium. Classification (GTDB taxonomy): domain Bacteria; phylum Bacteroidota; class Bacteroidia; order Bacteroidales; family Muribaculaceae; genus CAZPKH01. The sequence continues at coordinate 17,200 of CAZPKH010000017.1, read as the reverse complement.
CGAGCCCGGCAGCCGCAGATTTCTTGCCAGCGGCTACCAAGGCGGGTATGTAGTGCGTCCGTTCATTTATAAATACGGCCTGAGCGGCAAAATAGTCGTAAGCACTGATATTCAGGATAATGAATCAGCCATATATACACTGCAGGGCGTGCGTCTGGACGGATCAGAGCCGATTCGCCCCGGCTTTTATATTATAAGAGACACCAAAGGGGGTGTATCAAAAATTGCCGTGCGCTGACTCCTGTCTAAGCAGCTCCTTGCATATACGCGACAGGTGTGTGGGGGTGATCTGCAGATATTCGGCTATCTCTTTCTGCGACAAGTCTTGCTTGATCAGCGGATACTGTCTGATCAAAGCCGCGTATCGCTCCATAGGCGAACCTGACAGAAACGAGCAGTACCGCTCGATCAGTGAATTGTATGCAGCCTCGGCAAAACGGTGTCCGTGGCGGCTTATCATTGGATTCGCGTCGTATAGCTCCGGCAATATAGTGGCATCCATAATCCACAACTCGGCACGCCGCCCTGCCATGATGTCAAATCGCGCAGGCATATTGTGCATACAGTTGGGATAGTCGCCGAACAAAGCACCCGGAAAAGTAAAGCCGCCGATCCTATTATGACCCGATATAGTATATATCAGATACCCCGAAGATACGTAGCCCATCTTGTTTGTGCGATGATCCTTTCTACAGACGACATCACCGCGGTGAAGCGTGATGAGCTCACCGTATTGCTCAATCAATCCGTGCCAGAATTCAAGGTCTATACCCTCGGTATGTTTGTTGAAATGAGTAGTCATACTGCAATATAATACGTGAGCCACTATACCATCTAAGCCGAAGGCTCTGGTAAGCCCGTGATACAGATATGGAGATAGCAGCCCACGCTATATGCATGAGAACCACTATGCCATCTCTTGTATCACATTCAATTTACCAGATTTTCAGCTTACAAGATGAGCATAACGCTTCATTAACTAACCGTAATGTAACGGAGAGCGGCCATTGCCGTTTCCTCTTGCAAAGATAGCAAATATCCGACAGCGAGCCAAGAATGCCTCACTGCCCGAAGTGAAAAAAAGGCTGCCTGAACGGAATCAGACAGCCTTTCGGAAGGTTTGTGTATTTGAAAATATAGGGGGTTATTTCTTTTTGTCAGCTTTTTCAGCTTTAGCAGCTTTACCGGCCTTTGCCTCCTTGGCAACACCGCCCTTTACACCGTCTTTGGCTTTACCGGCGCGGGGACCTTTGTCGCACTTGCGGTCGCCGTGGTGCCCTTTACGGTCGCCCTGACGCATCTCTTTCTGAGGCTGAGGCATAAACACGATGTTTTCGAGGAAAGTGGTGTACTGCTCGGGGGTGAGGATGGCTTTCATCTTCTGGACATACTCCTTGCGGAAGTCGCCGGGACGCTTGCCGTCCTTACATGCTTTCGCGCACTGTTTTTCAGAGGCGTTGCAAGCGGTAGAGTCGCACTGTGCACGGCGATCTTTGCGAGCCTGCTGGCGCTCTACTTTGGCCTGCTCGCGGCGGGCTTTGAACTCTGCATTTACGGCATCTACCTGAGCTTGCTGGTCGACAGTCAGGAGGACACCCTCGAAGGCGAAGTCGGTGAATTTCTGAGGACGGTACATTTTGTCAGCCTGCTGAGCGTTGCCGTCGGCTTTACATTCTGTTTTGGGGCCGCGAGAGCGGTCGCACTGCGCCGAAGCGGTGGGTACTGATGCTATAAGAGCTGCTGCTGCGAGAGCAAATGCAAAAATTTTCTTCTTCATAAGTCGTAGTTTAGTTTAGTTTCTTGTTTCGTATAATTTTTCGTCCTGTAGTTATGACGTTTGAGTATTAATTAAGTTTAAAACCATCCGAAGTAAAAAATGTTAACGAACATCAAAATATTTTTATCCCCCGGCAGCCTCGCAAGCGCGGATTCTGCCGGGGGATATGGTGTTAAAAGAGCTTATTATCAGTTGGCAAATGTGAGGGTTGCGTCGTCGCCTTCGCCTTCCACATCGACCACTATCGGGGTGTCGCGGTTCACAGTGCCGGCAAGTATATCCTTCGAGAGGCGGTTGAGCAGCTGGCGGTGTATCACACGCTTCACCGGACGGGCACCGAACTCCGGATCATAACCCTGATCGGCAAGCCATGCGATAGCTTTGGGCTTGACTTCGAGAGTGATACCATTGACAGCAAGCATCTTCTGAACCGATTTGACCTGCAGACCGACGATCTCTTCGATCTCGGCGCGGTTGAGCGGTGTGAACATGATGATCTCGTCGATACGGTTGAGGAACTCGGGGCGGATAGTCTGCTTGAGCATATCGAGCACCTGAGTCTTGGTCTCGTCGACCACCTTCTCGCGGTTTTCGGGAGTGAGTTTGGCGAAATTGTCGCGTATCAGAGCCGAACCCATATTCGAGGTCATGATGATGATCGTGTTCTTGAAGTTGACGGTACGGCCCTTGTTGTCGGTGAGGTGGCCGTCGTCGAGCACCTGCAGCAGGATATTGAACACATCGGGGTGAGCTTTCTCGATCTCGTCGAAGAGCACCACAGAGTACGGTTTGCGCCGCACAGCCTCGGTGAGCTGGCCACCTTCATCGTAGCCTACGTATCCCGGAGGCGCTCCGACCAGACGGCTCACAGCATGCTTCTCCTGATACTCCGACATATCGATACGGGTCATCATATTCTCGTCGTCGAAGAGGTATTCGGCAAGTGCCTTTGCGAGCTCTGTCTTACCCACACCTGTTGTACCGAGGAAGATGAACGATCCGATAGGTCTGCGCGGGTCGTTGAGCCCGGCACGCGAACGGCGCACGGCATCGGCTATCGCCGAGATTGCCTCGTCCTGACCCACTACGCGGTCGTGGAGCTCGGTCTCAAGATGCAACAGCTTCTCGCGCTCGGAGGTGACCATCTTCTTGACGGGTATACCGGTCCAGCGGCTTACAACGTCGGCTATATCGTCGGCATCCACCTCCTCCTTGATAAGAGCTTTCTCGCCCTGCATGGCTTTGAGCTGCTCCTGAATATCTTTATTCTCCTGCTCCTTGGCGGGCACCTTCGAGTAGCGTATCTCGGCCACTTTCGAGTAGTCGCCCTGTCGTTCGGCCGACTCGGCCTCGAAATTAAGCTGCTCGATGTCGATCTTATTCTGCTGTATGCGATTGATCAGATCTTTCTCGGCTTTCCATTTGGCGGAGTACTCCTTCTCCTGGTCGCGCAGATCGGCGATACTCTTCTCGATCTCGGCCACTTTCTCTTTGTCGCCTTCACGTTTTATAGCCTCGCGCTCGATCTCTTTCTGCGCAATCATTCGGGTTATCTCGTCGAGAGCCTGCGGCACTGAATCAATCTCGAGCTTAAGTTTAGAGGCGGCCTCGTCGACCAGATCGATCGCCTTGTCAGGGAGGAAACGGTCGGTGATATATCGCTCGGAGAGCTGCACGGCAGCCACGATCGCCTCATCGCGGATACGCACCTTGTGGTGGTTCTCGTAGCGCTCTTTCAGACCGCGGAGAATTGAGATAGCGCTCATCTCGTCGGGCTCGTTGACCATCACTTTCTGGAAACGACGCTCCAGCGCTTTATCTTTTTCGAAATATTTCTGGAACTCGTCAAGAGTCGTCGCACCGATGCTGCGGAGCTCGCCGCGCGCCAGTGCCGGCTTGAGTATGTTGGCGGCATCCATAGCACCCTCGCCTTTACCGGCACCCACCAGAGTGTGGATCTCGTCGATAAAGAGGATAATCTCGCCGTCAGACTGTGTCACTTCGTTGACGATAGCTTTCAGACGCTCCTCAAACTCGCCTTTGTATTTTGCACCTGCCACGAGAGCACCCATATCGAGCGAGAAGATCTGCTTGTTGCGCAGATTCTCGGGCACGTCGCCGCGCACGATACGCTGAGCCAGACCCTCGGCGATGGCGGTCTTACCGGTACCGGGCTCGCCCACGAGCATAGGATTGTTTTTAGTGCGTCGGCTCAGAATCTGGAGAACACGGCGTATCTCCTCGTCGCGGCCGATCACCGGGTCGAGCTTACCCTGACGGGCGCGTTCGTTGAGGTTGATGGCATATTTGCTAAGGGCATTGTAAGTCTCCTCGGCACTTTGGTCGGTCGCTTTCTTACCCTTACGGAGCTCGGCCACGGCGGCTGTGAGGTCGCGCTCGGTCAGGCCGGCATCCTTAAGAATGGTGGAAGCGGGCGAATTTATAGCAAAGATAGCAGCCAGAAGTGATTCGAGGGTAACGTACTCGTCGCCCTGTTTCTTTGCCACATCGAGAGCCTTCTGCAGCACATCGTTCGACGTACGGCTCAGGTACGGCTCGGAGCCGCCCGACACTTTAGGAAGTGAACCAATCTCCTGATCTATACGCTGGGAGAGCATATTGAGGTTTGCACCGGTCTTCTGGAATATGAACTTCACGAGCGATTCGCCTTCCTGCACCACACCCTTGAGCAGATGCACCGGCTCGATGGCCTGCTGGCCGGCAGCGCGCGTGAACTCGACGGCTTTCTGAATGGCCTCCTGCGACTTAATAGTAAAATTATTGAAATTCATAATGTATGTGAGTAAATAGTTGATTCTGTATCTATGATGTAAACAAATAGCGTGCCAAAAAGGTTGCAAACGACCCTATGTAAACGTATTCTTAGCCGCCATTACAGATTATTATATCCTACGCTACTGCAGTACTCATAAAATTAATGTACCTTTGAGGCATAAAAAAGTATAAGGATGTCCCGAAACAAAGATAATTGGTTCTGCGCCTCTGTAGTGAGGTGAACTACCTGTAGTTACAACATTGAGTACGCGCTGCGTACATTTTTTTAGAAGATGAAATTAAAGACGTTGTGATTACAGACAGAATGGGAAATGAAAGTATATTTTCCGAATAGCTTAATTCTCGATATTTGCTAATTTTGCATTAGAAAAACATATTATCGTATGAAACATAAACAGCTCCCGGTGCTTCTGCTCACCGGATACCTCGGCAGCGGTAAGACAACACTTGTCAACCATATCCTCAACAATAAACGCGGCATAAAATTTGCCGTAATAGTCAACGACTTAGGCGAAGTTAACATCGACGCCGACCTAATCAGCAAAGGGGGCGTGGTGAATCAGGCCGACGACAGCCTCGTGGCTCTGCAGAACGGCTGCATCTGCTGCACGCTGAAGATGGATCTCGTAAAGCAGATCGACGACATCATGGCGATGGACTGTTTCGACTATCTGGTGATCGAAGCCAGCGGCATATGCGAGCCCGCTCCTATTGCTCAGACTATCTGCATGATGCCGGCCATGGACGGTCGCGACGGCAGCGGTACACCGCGCCTTGACTGCATATGCACAGTAGTCGATGCGCTGACGCTGCGCGACGAATTTGCGTCGGGCGACGCTCTGCGGGCGGAATCTATCGACGAGGAGGATATCGAAAACCTCATCATCGAACAGATCGAGTTCTGCAACATCATCCTGCTCAACAAAGCGTCGGAAGTGAGCGCCGACGAGCTCGCCCACATCCGCGCGATAGTGCGTGCTATCCAGCCAAAAGCGGAGATCATCGAGTGCGACTACGCCGACGTCGACCTCTCGAAGCTTCTCGACACACACATGTTTGATTTCGAGCGGGTGGCCACTTCGGCCACATGGGTCGAGGAGCTTGAAAAGCCGGTAGAGCAGCATGAGCACGAACACGAACACGAGCACGAGCACGAACACCATCATCATGATCACGATCATCATCATGATCATCACCATCACCACCATCATCACCACCACGACGAAGGTGAAGCCGAAGAGTACGGCATCAGCACATTTGTGTACTACCGGCGCCGGCCGTTCGACCTGAACAAATTCGACTGGTATGCAGGCACCCAGTGGCCGGCCAATGTGATACGCGCCAAGGGGGTATGCTATTTCTCGGACAATACCGACATGTCGTACCTCTTCGAGCAGGCCGGCCGCCAGAAGAAGCTCAAGGAAGCGGGCCGATGGTTTGCCACAGCTCCCGCCGAAGAGCTCGAACGATTCATGGCCACCGAGCCGGGGCTTGCCCGCGACTGGGACGAGAAATACGGTGACCGCATGCAGAAAATCGTGCTGATAGGCCGCAATATGGACCGCGAAGCTATAGAGCGCGGGCTCGACGACTGCCTCACGGATTAAGATGTAATAGTAATAGTAACACCAACAACGCCGCGAAACCGAGCTTTGGTTTCGCGGCGCTGTTGCTGTATGAGATTTTAATTCAATATTTGGCGGTAGTCTCTTTCATCTCGCGGGCTGTGATGGGTGTGAAATCCATCTTGTACCATACGTAGGCGATATAAGCCACCACAAACGGTATCAGCACAGACACCCAGCTCATCACGGTGAGGGTAAACTCGCTCGAAGATGAGTTGAATATCGTAAGCGAATCGTCGGGGTTGAGCAGCGACGGATAGTAGGGTGTATTGTTGAATCCGGCCACGAAGAAGAGGCTGAGCACCACCAGAATCGTTCCGATGCCGGAGAACCATATACCCGAGCGGAAATTACGGTCCAGCGCACCGCGGCCCACTCCGTAGAGCACCGCCACTACGCCGACCACAAGAAGAGCCAGAGCCCACCACATCTCAAGGTAGTTCCAGAAATATTTGCACTCGCGCTCCACCATGCCGCCGTCGGCCGTACTTTCGAGACCTGTTGCCGTGAAAAGCACTGCCAGAAAAACGAGGAAGAGTACTACGAAGATCAGGCCGTTGAACAGCACCCGGCGGCGGTTGATGGCCGTAAGCTGCTCGTCGCGTATATTGCTTATGAAATAGAGGGCGGCCTGCGTGCGGGCAAGGAAGAGCACCGTGACACCCAGGAGCAGATTTTTCCAGCATATTATCGCTTCAAAGCCGTGCGAAGGCGCCCAACGCGACATCACAGGGCTCTGGACGTCGAGCAGATTTGATTTCACGACTTCAAATTCCGCACCGAAAAACATCATGCCGACTGCCACACCCAGCAGTATGCACCCCACACAGCCGTTCACAAAAAGAAGGGTGTCGTAGGTGCGCGTGCCGTAGATATTTCCGGGCTTGTTGCGGTATTCGTAGCTCACAGCCTGCACTATGAAGCTGAACAGGATAAGCATCCAGAGCCAGTAGGCGCCGCCGAAGCTGGTGGAATAAAACAACGGGAACGAAGCGAAGAATGCGCCTCCAAACACCACAAGTGTAGTGAATGTGAGCTCCCATTTGCGTCCTAAAGAGTTGATCTCCATAGAGCGGTAGGAGGGCTCGCGGGTGGAGAGAAGCATCGATTGGCCACCCTGCACGAAAAGCAGGAACACCAGCAGCGCGCCGAGCACAGCTATAAGCACCCACCAGTATGATTGCAGTAACTGATATGTTGTCATGGCAGATTAATCTTTAAGGGTTTCGTAATCGGTCGATTTCACTTGTTTTCTCACCACATTGACCATGATGCTGACCTCTGCTACAAGCAGCAGCGTGAATATCACGGCAAAGATGATGAACGAGGTAACCACAGAGTCGGTCGGTATGAACGATATCGCAGCTTTCGTAGGCATGACATCCTGGATGACCCACGGCTGCCTACCGACCTCGGCTGCGGCCCATCCGCACTGCGAGCAGATCCATGCCAGCGGCACGGTGATCATCGAGATCCAGCACACCCACTTGTTGCTGAGCCAGCCGCGGCGTTTGTACGCCATAAATCCGATCACTATCAGGAACAGGAGCAGATAGCCGCCAAGTGCCACCATGATGTGGAACGTATAGAATGTGAGCGCTACCGGAGGAACCATCTCATAGGGTGAGTCGTAGTAGCCGTAGCCGAAGTCACGGAAATTGGAGTGTATCACGGCTGTGAGCGAGTCCATTGCTTCAGTGTCGCCGGCTTTCTTGGCTGCATCAAACTGCCGCAGAGCCTCGCGGGCGGTGCGTCCGTTGGCTATGCGTGTGGCATACGATTTGTTCTGCCACACGGTGTCGCCCTCGGCATTGAGTCCGTAGCCGTTTATCAGGTCGTTGATTCCGGGAATGAACGCACCGGTGCGTCCTTCAGCCAGAAGCGACAGTCCCTGCGGTATCGAGATCTCAAAGAGGTACGGGTCGGCATCGTTGTCGGGAGTTTTATCAGGATTGAGCAGTGCGGCAGCTATGATACCTTGACCGGGCTCGCCGTAGTACAGACCCTCCATAGCCGCAAGTTTCATGGGCTGGTTGCGGTACACCTGCACTGCCGAGCCGTGACCGGTCCAGATAGTGAGGAGAATACCGACGATACCTACGGGCGATGCCACGCGGATGGATCGGAGCGCAAACTCGCGGTTTGACTTGCGCAGCAGCATGAAGCCGGCCACACCGCATACGAAGACTGCGCCGAGCACCCATGCGTCGAACACGGCATGGAGGAATTTATTTACCGCGATGGGCGATAGAGCTACCTCCCAGAAATTGTCCATGGTGCAACGCATCTGGGCCGGGTCGAACTTCATTCCCACAGGGTTCTGCATCCATCCGTTTGCTACCAGAATCCAGAGGGCCGATATTGTCGCCCCGATGCCGGTGAGCCATGTCGAGGCAAGGTGGAAACCACGCGACACTTTCCCCCAGCCGAAGAACATCACTGCGATAAACGTCGACTCCATGAAAAATGCCACGATACCCTCGATAGCCAGCGGCGCTCCGAATATATCGCCCACAAACCATGAATAGTTCGACCAGTTGGTGCCGAATTCAAACTCAAGGATGATACCGGTAGCTACGCCGATGGCGAAGTTGATACCGAAAAGTTTCATCCAGAACTTAGTGATTGCCAGCCATCTCTCGCTCTTGGTGCGGTAGTAGATGGTCTCCATGATCGCAACAATCACCGCCAGGCCGAGTGTCAGGGGCACAAACAGCCAGTGGTAGATGGCGGTGAGCGCAAATTGCGCGCGCGACCAGTCTGTTAAGCTGATTAAATCTTGCATAGATGTATTGTATTATATTTCTGTATCAGTCGGGTAGCTTTTTGCGCCGATTCATTGCCTCCGCGGGTCGAGAAGCGACGAGCGCACGGCATCGCCACGGTCGGCATCATTGTCGTAGTCGCGGCTCAGCAGGTCGGGAAAGAAAAAGATTTTGAGCACCAGAAACATGATGGCAAGTTTGATAAGTATAAGCGCCCACAGCTTGCGCCCGGTGCCGCTCATCGTGCGGAATCCGTCGTAGTAGAACTGCCATACGCGCACCGGCCACGGCGCGCGCTTGCTGTCACAACTGTCCAAGTAGCCTTTCATGGTTTGGTCTGTATGCTTTTATGGCTGCAATTTAGGCATAAATCCTAAAATCTGCAAAATAAATTCACATTCTGCATTCACATTTTACTCCACCACCGGGAGCGAAAAAGTCGCGGAGCTGTGATGTCGACAGCTCCGCGATTTACGGAAATCTCAGTACATTATTCTCCCGACTCTGATTTGTGAGGCTTTGCCTTGGGGAGTGTGAAGATAAACTCAAGGCCTCCCGTCGAACGGTTTTTGGCCGAGATTACGCCGCCCATCGCTTCGAATGTCGAGAGCACGATCGAAAGCCCGAGGCCTGTATCTCCCATTTTGCGGGAGCGCCCTTTGTCGACACGGAAGAATCGCTCGAAGAGGTGCGCTATACAATCTTCAGGAACACCGCGGCCATTGTCGTAGAACCTGAACTTGTAGTGAGTCGGTGTCTCGCCCACATACTCTACGGCCATCATCGTGCCACCGGAATGGTGGGCTGCGTTGCGCATCAGGTTGTGAAGCACATTATGAATCAGAGTGGGATTGCCGAACACATTCACCACCAGAGGCACGTCGTATTTAAACTCCATCGGCGCATACATCTGAGTCGACTCTATGTCGGCGGCTATCGAGTATACCACATCATGGAAGTTGAACTCAGTGATCACGATCTGATTCTGGCCGTTCTCCAGACGTGTGATTGTCGATACGTCGGCAAGCAGCGAAGTGAGTCGCACTGCATTCTCCTCGGCACGCTGCAGGAAGTGGTATATCTGCTCGCGATCCATGTCGGGCTGGTTGAGTATCGTTTCGAGATACCCTTTCATTATGCCGATAGGAGTCTTGAGCTCATGGTTTATATTGTTGGTAGTCTCGTTGATAAACCTTGATTTCTCCTTTATGGCATTGATAGTGATGGTCTTTTCGCGTTCGGCTTGCTCAAGGGCAGTTGTCTTGTCGTGATATAGCCGCACGATCTGGCGGGAGATACGTCCGAACTCATCGTCGGGGAAGTCGTCAATCTGCTCAAACTGGGTGCCGTCGGCTGCATGATCGGCAAAGCTGGTGAGCAGCCGGACACTCCGCGTGATATAGCTCACATATATATATGCTATGATCGATGCTATAAGCATTATGGGGAAGATGACGAACCAGATGCGGTTGGTGCGCGAAAGTGTCAGCTCGATACTGGAGTTGGTGGGCATCGCGGTGAGCACATGTATCTTTCCGTCGTAACTTTGCTGCGACTCGTAGTACGACAGCCCATGACCAAGATTATCGAGATTCTCACGCACACGCGCCCGTATCTCGGGAGGCAGGTCGGATGGATCCTGACCCTGTATCATGTCATAGTCTTTGAGCACGTACGGTATTGGCTCGCCGGCCGATGTGATGAGCTTCCCGGTGTAGTCGTACACGCTCACACGCAACCCCGTGAAATAGGTGTTGCTGAAATATTCGTCTACGAATTTCACAAACTCGGTGACATCCTTGCCCGAGGAGTAGGCTTCCACGACTTTGGCCGTGACGCGCTCGAGCGGACGGCGAATGTTTGCCTGACGCAGCCGTGCGTCGCTCGCATGCTGATAGAGCGCGAGCGCAAGCATACTGGCCCACATCACGCCGAGAGTAGGCAGAAGGACTCGCCATTTATAAGGTATCCTCAGCCGAAATCTGCGCCGGCGCTTTTTGGGCTGATCAGTCGTTTTCTTTAAATCCATATCCGAAGCCTGTGCGGGTCACGATTTTGTTGCCGTATTCGCCGATTTTCTTGCGCAGGCGTGTGATGTTGGTATCGATTGCTCGGGGATTGACCACCACGTCGTCCGACCACACCTCGCGGATGATGTCGTCGCGCGAGTAAATGCGGTTACGGTGAGTCAGCAGGAAGAGCAGCAGACTGTATTCGGTTTTGGTGAGATTCATGTTCTCGCCGTTGAGGTAAGCCACTTTGTCGTTGCGGTCTATACGCATGGTGCCGAAGATTATGTCGGCCTCGTACATGCCGTCCTTCACCTTCTGAGTGATATTTTTCGAAATCTGGCTGCGACGGAGCACGGCGCGCACGCGAGCCATCACTTCGCCTACGGTGAACGGCTTTGTGATATAATCGTCGGCACCGAGGTTAAGGCCCATCACCGTGTCGTCCTCATCGGTCAGTGCCGAGCAGAAGATGATAGGAATATTCTCGGTGGAGGAGTTGGCGCGGAGGCGCTTGGCGAAATCAAACCCGCTGAGGCGCTCCATCATGATGTCGACAATAAACAGGGAATAGCTCTCCAGATCCATGCTCAGTGCTTCCTCGGCACTGGGAGCGGTGTCGACGATATAACCTTCTTTCTCGAGATTGTATTTGAGTATTTCGCAGATGTACTCTTCGTCGTCAATTACGAGTATTTTGATTTGCATAGCGGAATTTTTAAATCTTTCGATTTATGAATGCTCAGGGTATTAATTCTAAAATATACAAAGCATAAGCTGCGGCATCAGATGCCACACCTCGGCTCTTCACCGCAAATTTACCATCATCCGCCCGAAAAACCAAATATTAGTCGGAAAATGTTTTCCGCAGTTTATGCTATGCAAATTATCTTCCCCATATTATACGATAGGATTTAGAGCGTGTTTCACAAGATCCTACCATATCACTTCCTTACCGTGATATAACACTTTGAATTCGCCACCCTTATCCACAACAACCTTAGAGCCCGACCGACAAAGATATTAAGATCCCGCCAACTGGTGGGCATGATTTATGATATGCCAGAACTTCTCCGGCAGAACAACATTTTCCATATTGAAAGCGCCATCAAAAAGAGGTGCGATCTGCTCATCTTTAAAGCCGGCTATACCGCACCCTATACGAGTCACATAGAATGTAAGTTCCGGATGTGCTGCTGCAAACTCAATGAACTCATCCACGTAAGGTTTGATCGTTTCAACCCCGCCCTGCATTGTCGGGATCGCGTATGACTGGCCTTGCAAACCCACTCCCCGGCCAAGGATTGCCCCGAAATACCTGTGAGCCACGCGTGCGGCTCCACCTTGGTGCAACCCGTGAAGATTGCTGCCAAATACGAAAATTTCGCCGGGCTCAAGATGTCCGATATTTTCAGGGGTAAAATTCTTTTTCATAAGTAATTGTTTAAAAATAATTTATACAAAATGCGCGACGGAGATCGAGAGGAGATCCAAATTTGAAGATGGAGTTTATCGAGCTAAACGACTGATGACTATTTGGATTTACGCCGATTTGCGACCGCAGTGTGGATAAAAGATACTTGGCGACAATGGCTTTGAACATAACGTCGTTTAAAAGTTACTTAACACAATTTAATGGCCGGCCTCAAAATTTACCGAATAAAAAAAATTGATTGTCTCTCGACAACCAATCTCAGTTAACCTTAAATCTAATACCATGAAAAACACGGTGCAAAGTTACAGCCATGGCTATCTTTCAACAAATGTGCAGTTCTAAAATTTGCGTCTCATTAACTTTATTTCACACAAGAATTATATCTAAAGGGTTATTTCGCCGGAGATTTTTATGAAAAATTGCAATTTACAAGTTAAAACCTCTATATCGAGTCTCAGAATTACAAATTCTCACATCGGTACGGTTAACATTTATTTACACAATAGCTTCCATACGAAAAACAGGGTGTGCCCGATAGCCGGGCACACCCCGTTTTTAAAGTCTGATTATCAGTCGGTAATAAGGTTTTTGCCGGTCATTTCTGCCGGCTGTGCAAGCCCCATGATATGAAGTATCGACGGAGCTACATCGGCAAGCTTGCCATCCTCCACTTTAGCATTCTTGTCGGGAGTTATGTAGACAAACGGCACAGGATTGAGCGAGTGGGCTGTGTTGGGCGTACCGTCAGGATTGATAGCATTGTCGGCGTTGCCATGGTCGGCGATTATGATAGCCTCGTAGCCGGCGGATTTAGCAGCTTCAATAACCTCCTTTACGCAGGCATCCACAGCTTTAACGGCCTTTTCGATAGCTTCGTAGACTCCGGTATGTCCTACCATATCGCCATTGGCGAAATTCACCACGATGAAGTCATATTTCTCCGACTTGATCGCCTCAACGAGCTTGTCGGTCACTTCGAAAGCCGACATTTCAGGCTTAAGATCGTAGGTTGCTACTTTCGGCGACGGCACGAGGATACGATCCTCGCCGTCATACGGCTCCTCGCGTCCACCGTTGAAGAAGAATGTCACGTGAGCATACTTTTCAGTCTCGGCTATATGGAGCTGTTTTTTGTGAAGCGACGACAGGTATTCACCCAATGTATTGCTCACATTCTCTTTATCAAAAAGGATATGCACCCCGGTGAAAGCCGAGTCGTACGGAGTCATGCAATAGTACTGCAGATCGGGGATTGTGGTCATGCCAGCCTCGGGGATGTCGTGCTGAGTCAGAGCCACGGTAAGCTCCTTGGCGCGGTCGTTGCGGTAGTTGAAGAAGATCACGACATCGCCCTCTTTTATTGTACCGTCGATCGTGGAGTTGTTGATCGGCTTGATAAACTCGTCGGTCACATCGGCGTCGTATGAAGCCTGAACGGCAGCTGCCATGTCAGTAGCCTGAGTACCTTCACCTTTTACAAGAAGGTCGTAAGCCACTTTGACGCGCTCCCAGCGTTTGTCGCGGTCCATTGCGTAATAGCGGCCTATTACCGATGCTATCTTCCCGGCGGAAGCTTTGCCGTGCTCAGTCACCTGCTCGATGAATCCTTTGCCCGAGCGGGGATCTGTGTCGCGGCCATCCATGAAGCAGTGTATATAGACTTTCTCAAGACCGTATTCAGCGGCTATATCCATCAGAGCGTATAGGTGGTCGAGCGAGGAGTGTACGCCGCCATCGGAGGTGAGCCCCATCAGATGAAGCGCTTTACCGGTCGACTTCGCATACGAGTATGCGCTCTTGATTTCAGGATTTACTTTAATTGATCCATCGGCTATGGCACGGTTGATCTTCACCAGATCCTGATACACCACACGTCCGGCACCGATGTTGAGATGGCCTACTTCAGAGTTGCCCATCTGCCCGTCGGGGAGTCCGACATACTCGCCGCTGGCCTGCAGCTTCGAGTGAGGGTAAGTATTGATAAGTGAATCCCAGTATGGAGTGGGAGTGACAGAGATTACGTCGCTTTTGGTGTGATTGCCGAGGCCCCAGCCGTCGAGAATCATAAGTAATGCTTTGCTTGCCATTATATAGTATGTTAAATCAATATTCGTGTACTGTAGCGGTCTATACAGGGCACAAATTTAGCTATTATTTAGCAAATATATACCCGTGCATGGATACACACTCCACTATAACGCGGAAAATCAGCCTAATGGTCGAGCTGCTTAACTTAATTTAGAGCAACCGTGCGTGATTATTGCCCACCAACCGGCGAACTTTGCATTGTAAATCAGAAAAACAGATAGTTATGAACATTAAGGAAGTGATTATTCATACCGGAGATCTGGTATTTGCAAGCCTTGTACAGGGAGGACGCGAGATAGCGTCGCTTCGCTTCACGGGAGTTGGTTCGATAGCCGACATAGTGGCATATCTGCGCCGCACAATGACAGGGTGTATAGGCCCGGTAGTGATGAAGCTGCGCAATTTCAATCAGGGATGGTCAGTACAGCACACCCTGATGCTGCAAGGAGCCTGACACATCACCCGACAGCTCAACGACAACACGGCACAAGCCAACTTTTAGCGGCGGAAGTTTGGAAGTTTGGCACAAACGACATATATTTGTGGTATTAAAACTCACCTTAACTCAATATCACATTAGAAAAAGAAGTCATGAAGAAACACAA
Source organism: uncultured Muribaculaceae bacterium (assembly GCA_964587165.1). GTDB lineage: Bacteria > Bacteroidota > Bacteroidia > Bacteroidales > Muribaculaceae > CAZPKH01. Next base: position 2,100 of record CAZPKH010000017.1, on the reverse strand, counting down.
TTTCTATGCAGGTCCGTCGATCCTGACCGAGCAGACTATCAAAGGTACCGCCGATGCCGTGATCAACTTTGCCGACATGGGGCTGTCGATCCTTGAGATCTCCCACCGCAGCAAGCAGTTCCAGGCCGTGATGGATGAAGCTCAGGCCTTGGTGAAAGAACTCCTCGGTGTGCCCGAAGGATACTCGGTGCTCTTCCTCGGAGGCGGCGCAAGCCTTGAGTTCTGCATGGTACCCTTCAACCTGCTCCGCAAGAAAGCAGCATATATAAACACCGGCACATGGGCCACTAACGCCATCAAAGAAGCCAAACTATTCGGCGAAGTAGATGTAGTGGCATCATCAGAAGACAAAAACTTCACATACATCCCCAAAGGATACACCATCCCTCAGGATGCCGACTACTTCCACTATACCTCAAACAACACCATCTACGGCACCGAGATCCGTAAAGATCCCGATGCAGGCGCCGTACGTCTGGTAGCCGACATGTCGTCCGACATATTCTCACGCCCCGTCGACGTATCAAAATATGACCTCATCTACGCAGGCGCACAGAAGAATCTTGCCCCCGCCGGCGTCACAATCGTCATCGTGCGCGACGAAGCACTCGGCCACGTCGATCGCCCCATCCCCACAATGCTCGACTACCGCACACATATCAAGAAAGGCTCGATGTTCAACACCCCGCCGGTGCTCCCCATTTACTCAGCCCTTCTCACCCTGCGCTACTACAAAGAAGTGGGCGGTATACCCGAACTCGAGCGTCGCGACCTGGCCAAAGCAGCCAAACTCTACGATGCCATCGACTCGTCGAAGATGTTTGTCGGCACCGTAGCCAAAGAAGACCGCTCTATCATGAACGTATGCTTCGTGATGAAACCCGAATACAAAGAGCTTGAAAAAGACTTCGTTGACTTCGCCACCGAGCGCGGCATCATGGGCATCAAGGGCCACCGTTCAGTAGGCGGATTCCGCGCATCCCTCTACAATGCCCTCCCGATGGAGAGCGTCGACGTGCTCATCAAAGCAATGGAAGACTTCCAGGCAAAACACTGATCACAACCACAACCCCACACGATCATGAAAGTACTTGTCGCCACCGAGAAACCCTTCGCCAAAGTGGCCGTAGAGGGTATTCGCGAAGTGATCGAGGAAGCCGGCTACGAGCTCGCACTCCTCGAGAAATATACCGACCGCGCCGAGCTTCTCAAAGCCGTCGCAGATGCCAATGCGCTCATAATACGCTCCGATAAAATCGACACCGAAGTGATGGACGCCGCCCCCGAGCTTAAAATCATCGTACGCGCAGGCGCAGGCTACGACAATGTCGACCTCGCGGCAGCCACCGCACACGGCATCGTAGTAGAGAACACACCCGGCCAGAACTCAAACGCCGTGGCCGAACTCGTATTCGGCATGACCGTGATGGCCGTTCGCAACATGTACAACGGCACATCCGGCACCGAGCTCAAAGACAAAAAGCTCGGCATCCACGCCTTCGGTCAAGTAGGTCGCAACGTCGCACGTATAGCCAAAGGCTTCGGCATGGAAGTATCCGCACTCGACCCCTACTGCCCCGACGAAGTAATCGTCGAAGCAGGCGTAACACCCGTCAAAAACGTCGAGGATCTGTACCGCAACAACCAGTTTGTATCCCTCCACATCCCCGCCACCGACGAGACACGTCGCTCCGTAGGCTACGATCAGCTCATGGCAATGCCCAAAGGCGGCGTCCTGATCAACACCGCCCGCAAAGAAGTGATCGACGAAGCAGGCCTGATCAAGGCACTCAAAGAACGCCCTGACCTGAAATATGTAGCCGACATACGTCCTGATGCAGCCGACGAAATGACCGAACTCTTTGCCGATCGCGTATTCTTCACCCCTAAGAAAATGGGGGCACAGACCGCCGAGGCAAACATCAACGCCGGCATCGCAGCCGCCCGTCAGGTAGTAGCCTATCTCCGCGACGGCATCAATCGCTTCCAGGTTAACAAATAAATCTCATCTCACCGCGCATCAGCCGGTGAAAAGAAATAATTGCTGTTATTTTAAGTAAGTGCCGAGATCCCTCAAGAATCCCGGCACTTCATTTTATT
>CAZPKH010000016.1:0-38939 GCA_964587165.1 uncultured Muribaculaceae bacterium | reverse complement strand
AATCTAATATTGCTCTTCTAATAGAACGATAATCATCTCTAGGTACCTCAATAAACTCTGTTTGATCATCCACTATTTCTTCTTCAAACAATCCTTTGGGAGCTCTAGCAGTATTTATCAAATCAACGTAACAACCATAATCTATGGAATATACGTTATATCTCATACCGGGAGTGTCTTTACTAGAGACATTCTGCTTAATTATATGCAATATTCTCGCATCATACAGAGAGTTTATTAGATGGTCATTTTCATTACTTCTAAGCATAAAAGCACGAGCTTGTCGTGTATTAATCACATCAGAAATGATCCAATCAAGCAATCCACTTGTGTTAGGAATAGCAATGATGGAGCCTCTCTTATCTTCATCAAACCAATGTCTGGCAGCTTTCCTTATGATATGAATAGAGATTCGATTATTGTATTCAAGCATAATTGCTTTGTTTAAGACATTAAAAAAATCACGCGGTACTCCTTCTGCGGCTAAAACCAATTCCTCGAAACAACTTTCTTGAGTGAAAAGTGATTTTACCAAGTCATCAGAACATGCAATCCTATTCTCTGGAGGTAAGATGGTATTTACTCTTAGGAATAGTAATTCTCTGAAAAATGAAAGCGATGAAGCACGATTGTTTCCGAATACCATTAACTCATCCAAGTTTATAGTAGATACATCCGCCCCAAGCTCTAGACCTAAATAATTACATCCATCTATAGTGCCACGGAATGTTGATCTGTGCTCAATTGCTCCAATCTTAAAGGTAATTCCACGGACAGGACAGATTGTTCTTCTAAGAATATCAGCCAAAACAATTTGTAAGTCTGGATGAAGTTCAGAGAATTCATCATAGATTAGCCAAATTTTATGAGGGGATAAAATATCAGCAATACTCTGAAGAATAGATGTTGCTTCAAGAAGATTTATGTAAGCATAGTATTTCCCGGAGAGCCTTAATATAGAACTTTGATCTACGGTTTCGCAATCTTTTGCCGAGATGTTTAGACCGAAGGCTGGGGGATTAAAGGATATTCCAGAGCTTAATTCATGAGCGCTTTTATCAACTATGGATGATTCACTTACGACTTCACCCATAATTGCTGATTTAGTCCATGTTTGATTCAACTGATCTAATAAAGGTGTTATTTCGCTAAGGTAAGTATCCTTGTATTCATCAGACATAATGATGTATGAGATTATTTCGTCATGTAATACCTTAATTACATCAATAAATAATCTTAAAGCTCTCTGTTCCATTGGAAGCGATGGGTCTGCATATATGCTATTTGAAGACCCAATTTTCCTAAGATCTATAAATATGCAACAATCATTTTGTTCATCTTTAAGACTTTTGAAATATCTTAACACATGAGTTTTCCCTGTCCCTCGGCGACCAAAAATAATTTGATTGTTTTCACTATCCAAAAGAGGAATTAACGGACCAACCTTTACGAATGATTCCACCAAAGAATCATCATCCCATTTATCAGCTCTTAATCGTATCTGAAGTATTGCGTCTTGTATAGTCATAATTTCTTATTTATGATTATGTTTGTTATGTCATCATAGAAAGTATGCTTTATATGCGGAAAGAGTGGTGTTTGCATGGATTCCTCCGCTCAACTATAATGATACATTTTTGAGTTTTATAAAAACACTGTTGAGTAAATTTGGACTGTAATGAATGTATTGTTGAGAAGAGTCTCTTGTCGACTTACTAGTGCAAATACCTAAATATATGAGTGTTTCCAGATCCCTAATGTAATAGTGGTTTTAGACTCAGTAGATCTGTAATGAAGAATTAAAACTGTAAAACCACCGTTGTTTGCGGTGGTTTTAGATTAGTATTTTGGGTGGTCCCACTTGGGCTTGAACCAAGGACTCCCTGATTATGAGTCAGGTGCTCTAACCAACTGAGCTATAGGACCGTATATGTGCGGCAGGATTGCGTCTGCGCCATATTATCTTATGTATGCGCCGCCTGAGGCGGGCGTTGCGGAAAGACCGGGATTCGAACCCGGGATGGGCTTTTGACCCATACACGCTTTCCAGGCGTGCCTCTTCAGCCACTCGAGCACCTTTCCTTGCCGAATCTTTGTCGCACGGCGAGCGTGCTTACGGCTACGAGGCCGATTGCGTCTGCAAAGGTAAGCATTATTTTTTATTGCACACTATCTTTGACGGTTTTTTTTAATTTCTCTCAAAATTTTTTGAGCAAGAATGATGGACAGATGCGCATATACACGCCGAAGGTGTAGCTCGTGGAGGCGGGATGATGCACGGGAATGCCTGTGGCGAGGGTGGTGCCGGTGAGCGACGGCTGCAGGTAGAGGTCGGCATCGACGCCAAGGGTGTAGCCGGGGGCGAATGTATAATGGTAGTCGACTCCTGCATGAAGGGTGCTGACGGTGTGGAATATTTCGGGCGTTGAGCGAGTGGAGAGGGTGCCGTAGAGCGGGTACCCCATCAGGGAGATAAAGCGGTCGGAGCGCATCCACGAGGCGTTGACATTAAGTCCTTGTATAAGCGTGGCGCCGCCGACGATATACCATGCTGTGCCGTCGCGGTGCGGCATCAGCTGCCCGGCGAGCTGCCTGTATGCGAGCAGGGATGCTTCGAGACGCACTTCGTTGAGCCATCGTCGGGCGGGGCGGTGGCGGACGCCAAGGCCTACCTGAGCGTTCAGCAGCGTCTGTATTCCGGTTTCGGTGTCGTCGATCTCGCCGCCGCGGTGCTGTATCAGCAACGATATGGGGGTGTAGAGGTCGACGGTGGCCGATGGGCGTGTGTACCGTATCTGCGACGACAGGCCGAAGAGGAAGGCTTCCTGATGCGTAGAGCCGCGGTAGATGAAGCTCTCCCAGTTGAGCCACATGTCGGCATGAATACGGGGATTGGTATAGAGAAGCTGCACGCCGGCTTCGGGGTCGGCCGTAAGGTTGAGCTCGCGTGCATACAGTGGCTCAGGGAGCCGGTGGGAGGTGCCTCCATAGAGTGTGCCGAGCACGGCGGTAAGCCCCCAGCGTGTCGACATTGCCGCCCTCAGATGAGGGAGCAGGTGAAAGCCGCGGGCGGTGTTGCCGCCTGTCCACTGCGGCAGATCGATGTAAGCGAGGTTAGGGTAACGGTCGGTGCCCCAGAACTTGAGGGCGTAAACTCCGGCTTCGATACGCACCTGCGGCAGGGGGGTGTAGCTCACCATGGGGCAAATGCGAAAGCCGGGGAGGGTATATCCTGTCTCTAGAGGCGAGGCAAACTCGTCGTTGCGGAAGAACAGGGTGGCGTCGATGTCGAGATCAAGCCGACGCGCGGCTGTGGAGTCGCCAAGTGCCGTCGGTGCCGCTGTGGCAAAAAGCGCGTCGTCGAAGCTCTCCGGCCCGGCAGGCTGCACAGCGCCCAGAGCTGCCGGCAGGAGCGCAGCTATGATCGGGAGCAATCGTTTTTTCATTTTATGGGTGGATCAGTTGTCGAGGTCGATGATCTCGTACCGCAGCGAACCAAGGCCGATGGCTGCGGCATGGTCGATGGTGTGGGTGCCGTGGCGCGAGTTGATACGCTCGATCAGCGGGGCATTGTCGTTGCCTTCAGAGGGGTGCATATTGAAGATGATGTCGACACATGCTTTGTCGAGGGCTACCGGATCGGTCGAGGCGAGGATCCCATAATCTTTGAGGAGCACCTCAGAAGGATGAGCGGCGCAGTCGCAATCCACCGACATATTGTTCATCACGTTGATATACACGATATTGTCGCCGAAATAGTCGGCCACACCCTGAGCAGCGGCGGCCATCGACTCCAGGAAGAGATCCTGCTCGGCGATATTATCCCAGAGGCCTTCGACGTTTTCGGTCTTGCCGGCCGAATGTATGTAAGCCTTACCGTCGGCCGAGGCCACGCCGATGCTTGCATTCTTGAGCACGCCGCCGTAACCGCCCATGGCATGGCCTTTGAAATGGGCGAGGTTGACCATATAATCGTAGCGTGCCAGATGGTCGCCCACCAGGTCGTAGTGTATGTGGCGCTTGTCGCGTACAGGTATTTTCATCTGCCCGTCCTCGTCCATCAGATCGACCGGAGCTATTGAGTCGAAGCCATGATCGCGCACCGTCTGCCAGTGGGCTTCAAAGGTGTTGCGCTTGCCGTCGTAGGCCGTATTGCACTCCACTATCGTGCCTCGTACGGTATCGACCAGAGCGCTTATCAGCGTAGGCTTCAGGTAGTTGGGATTTCCGGCTTCGCCCGTACTGATTTTCACAGCCACACGATGGCCGTCGGCCGGGCGTCCGAGAGCTTTGTATATCTTCACCAGGGCTTCGGGCGAGATCTCCCTTGTCATATATACTTTCGACTGTGCCGAGGCCATCACGGCCATCGACAAGGCAGCCGCGGCTGCCAGATATTTGATGATCCTCATATTAGTATTTTTTCAGTGTGAAGTCTGCAAAATTACTCTGAAAATATCATTTCTGCAATTATAGGACTCTCCGGCTCGGCTGCGAATTGTTAAAAAAATTAAAACCAACTGCCGATACACTCTGCATTTTGTTATACAATCAAAGGACAAGCTTACCACAGCTTCCTGACAGTTTATACAGGTTTTGCTTCCGGAGAGAGTCAACAGTCTCTCCGGATTTATAAAAAAAGAGGGACGTCGCTTTACGGTTCAGACGTTTTCAACTTATGAGGAAGATAGTTACTATATTAGGGTGCCTGATGGCAATAGGGAATGCCCCGGCACTGACAGCAGGGACGATAGCATCCGAGGCGGCACAGCCGGCTCCGGCAGCCACAACCACAGAAATATCCTTCGATGAGCTTCTGCATATGGCCGCCGATTCGAGCGCAGTGCAGATCACCGAATTCGAGGAGATCATCGAGCCCGATACCATAATGCCTGCCGAGCTCGAGCATAGCCTCAGCCTGACCGACACACTTCAGCACTACACATCGCCATACGCTCTGCCTTACTCTCTATCATACTCTTCGGGCAACTGGAAGCGTCTGTGGCTCAACACCGCCGTGCTCTCGGGAGCCTACATCGCCACTTTAGGCGTGCTTCAGACCCTCCCCGAGGATGCCACCGCATGGAATCGCGCCGAGCTGCAGAAGCGTGCGCCCTTCAACCGCTGGTGGCGCAACGTGATGGTGCTCGGTCCGGAGTGGGATCATGATGTGTTTGTATTCAACTACATACTTCACCCGTACGCCGGTGCGGTCTACTTCATGGGAGCCCGCTCCTGTGGATTCAACTTCTACCAGTCGATGCTCTATTCGTTCATGATCTCGACAGTCGGATGGGAGTTTGGCGTGGAGGCTTTCATGGAGCGTCCGTCGTATCAAGATCTGTTTATCACGCCGGTAGTAGGATCGCTGATAGGCGAAGGGTTCTACAAACTGAAACGCCACATCGTGCTGCACGACTACAAGCTGTTCGGATCGCCCGTATTGGGCAACATCGTGGCATTCATTATCGACCCCGTCAACGAAGTGATCGGCCTCTTTGCAGGCAACGACGCCCGAAGCACATCGATACGCCACTACGACGAAGCCGACCCCGACTACAAGCCGCACCGGCGTCCCGGCTCCATCCCTGAGGTATCGTCAAATTTTTGGCACAACTCCTCAGGCACCGGTGTCAGCCTCTGTTGCCACTTCTGACCCAACATAGACGACATTACCCCCAACATTTACAGACTCATCAGCTCAAATTTGCAGATTAAATCATTACCTTTGCAGCCGAAATTTGCAGCTTGTCAGACAATAATATGAAAAAAGCCAATATCCTCAACATAGCCTTAGCAGCTTGTGCGATAGCATCGATCGCTGCACCCTCGGCCACCGCACAGACCGTCGACAAAATAAAGTACGGCGATTTCAACAGCTGGGTGAAACGCACCATAAAAGAGTCGAGCGTGATAGGCGGCAACTCCAAGACCCTCTACGAAGTAGGTCCGTCGGCCACACTCAGCGGCAACAAAGCATACGTACCGCAGGGGGGCACACCGTGGGCTACATCCAATGTGTACGCCAAGGTAAAAGGTATCACCAAAGGATCAAACGCCGTATATCCCGAAACACGCAGCGGCGCCGACAAGTGTGCCAAGCTCTGCTCACAGATTGAGCACGTGAAAGTGCTCGGACTCATCAACATGGATGTGATGGTAGCCGGCTCAATGTTCCTGGGCCGCATGATCGAACCCATCACCTCCACATCAAACCCCTACGCCAAGATGGAGATGGGCGTGCCCTACACCAAGCGCCCCAAAGCCCTCAAACTCGACTACAAGCTCGATATGCCGAATACCAATACCCGCACAAAAGCGACAGGGTTCGGATCGAAGAAAACCCTCCCCGGCCACGACAACGCGGTAGTGTTCGTATTTCTGCAGCGCCGGTGGGAAGATGCCCAGGGCAACATCCACGCCCGCCGCGTAGCCACAGGCGGACAGCATTTTGGCAAAACCACACCGTGGGTCAACGGTTATAAGATACCTTTGCACTACGGCAATGCCGCCAACTTAGGCTCATATTTAGCCCTGCGCAACGGCAAAAACGCATACTACGCCCGCAATTCAAAAGGCAAAATGGTGCCTGTGCAGGAGGAAGGATGGGACGACGCCTCGGCCACTCCGACACACGCCATCGTGATGATATCGGCCGGCGACGGCGAGCCGTATGTCGGCACCGAAGGGCTCACCCTTTACGTCGACAACGTATCATTCGTGCTCTGACACACCCACTCCGGCCGCACGCTCCCATAATATTATGAGCACATTATTGGCTCACAGTTCAAATTACAAAACCTTGCTATCATATCAGAAAAGTGATGTGATATTTCAGATCACATATTTTTTCTGCACCCGTTTTCTGGCAAAAAGCGACCGCACAGTAGATCAAATGATACAAGCGCCCGGAGCGGCAAACAGAACATTGTCGAAGGTTGCGCGGCCTCCAACACCTCCTCGAAAACAGAAATAAAGCTTATCAACGTAGCAAAAGCCAGTCTCAAAGAGCTGCTTGAAGATTACGAGGATTATCTCAAAACCCGAGGCCACCGAAAGTGGGAAAAAGGGAGCCGCGAGTATGAGGCGATGCGTCAGTTAGGTCGGCAACATAACGATTCTGATTTTTATATGCAGCTGATTGTTTCCCGTCCGCCCCAAACGATTGCAAACATGGCAATAATCCTGCTCCATCAGGCAGACTATCTGCTTTTCAAGCAACTTGAAAGACTTGAAAAAGACTTTATAGAGCATGGAGGCTTCTCTGAAAAGATGACCGCTCTCCGAAAACAGCGTAGAGGGTATTGATCTGCATTAAGGTCTTTAAGGTCTTTAAGGTCCTTAATATCCTCATTCCAATACTGATTTCAGCGGGTTTATGACCCATAATTTGAGCATTCACACGAAATTCGTTAAATTTGTGGCTTGAAATCATATAATCACATCAAGACCACAATGCTCAGACAATACTTCAAGCTGGCAGCTCTATGTATTGCCACCGCCATAGCTCTGGCTTCATGCTCTGACAGCGCCAACAAATGGACCGTAGCCGGCACTATCGCCGATGCCGACGGTCAGACAATGATACTCGAAGCCAACGACAACGGCCGATGGTATCCGCTCGACTCTGTTACCCTCGATAAATCAGGAAAATTCTCAATCAGCCACGCCCCGGCCGGCTATCCCGACATATACCGTCTGCGTCTGGGCAACAAGACCCTGTACTTCCCCATCGACTCGATAGAGAGCATCAACGTAATAGCGCGAGCCGGAGCATTCGACACCGAATACGAACTCGAAGGCTCTGAATCAGCACGGCAGCTCATGGACGTCGACCGCAAGCTGCTGCAGCACATCACTAAAGGGGGCGTTGAATCGATCTCGGCCGACACCACCCTCAAGCGCGACCTCGGCCGTGTGATACTCGGCGACCGGACAGGCGTGGTGGCCTACTACATTATCAACAAACGCATCGGCGGTGTTCCGATCTTCGACCCCACCAACAAAAGCGACCTGCGCATCATCGGTGCCGTGGCAAACGCTTTCAATGAAAATCGCCCCGACGACCCGCGCACAGCATATCTCAACTCCCTGTATCTGGGCAATAAGCGAAACCTTTCGGGTGCACCCGCTCCTTCCGACACGATCCGCACCGACGAGATAGGTCATTTCGACATACGCCTCTACGACGAGGACGGCCATCAGCAGAGCCTCAGCGAGCTTGTCGGCAAGGGGCACCCCGTGTTGCTGAACTTTACAGTATATCAGGCTGATGCATCGCCGGCTTTCAATATCAAGCTGCACGACATATATCGTCGATACCACGCATCGTCAGGGCTTGAGATATATCAGGTATCGGTCGACGACGACAAGGTGGCGTGGCGTGAGGCTGCGCGCGCTTTACCCTGGATCACCGTATACAACTCGCGGGAGAGCGATGCTCGCAACCTGTTGAACTACAACGTGACCGAGATCCCCGTATTCTTCATCATCAACTCCGACGGCGAGATCGTCGACCGCATCGACGACATCGGTTCTCTCGACTCCGCCCTCGCCCGCGTGCTCTGATGAAGCCACCGAAAGCCCCTCTGCCGTTCGCCTCGCGCACCGACCTGATCGAGGCCGGATGCGACGAAGCCGGTCGCGGATGCCTGGCAGGGCCCGTAACTGCCGCCGCCGTGATACTCCCACAAGGGTACACTCACCCTTGGCTCAACGACTCCAAGCAGCTCACAGAGCGCCGCCGGGAGGAGCTTCGCAGCATAATCGAAGCTGAAGCAGAGGCCTGGGCCGTAGCATGGGTATCGCCAGAGGAGATCGACCGTATAAACATACTGAACGCCTCGCTGCTGGCCATGCACCGCGCCCTCGACGCGCTGACCGTCGAGCCGCAGGCTGTGGCCGTCGACGGCAACCGATTCAAGCCGTGGCGACAAGCTCAATGGGCTACATTCGTAAAAGGCGACGGCCGTCTGGGCAACATTGCAGCCGCCTCGATTCTTGCCAAAACCCACCGCGACGAGTATATGCGCCGTCTCGCCGCAGAGTGCCCCGGCTATGGATGGGACGTCAACAAAGGGTATCCCACCAAAGCCCACCGCGAAGCAATAGTGCGCATGGGCATATCCCCCCATCACCGCGCATCTTTTCAATTACTCCCCTATCCCTCATTGTTTTGATCATGATTCATAAGCTTATATTTCTCATACTGTGCCTGATGGGCTGCCTCGGCGCTGAGGCTCAACTGCGCTACGGGCTGCAACTTGGGGGCGAGTTCACACGTCCGGGAGGCGCTATGCACGCCGTGGGAGGCAACGGCTTTGCCGGAGGTCTCGAAGCCGAATACCAAATCCCTTCCACAGGGCTTGGCTTCGACATCGCCGCACTTTACTCCCGCCGCCACATCAACCTACCCGGCACAACCGACGGTGGCACCGACTTCATAAGCGTACCGCTCGATATTCGCTACCATCTGCCGCTGGGCTTCACACGCGATCTGGCAGCTATTTTTCCCTTCACCGGCCCCGACTTCGCTTGGCGTGTAGACGGCGGCTTGGGCAAACGGTTCCACCCCGGCTGGCGCTTCGGTGTAGGGATAAGTGTGATCAACTTCGTGAGGATAAGCGGCGGTTATCACTTAGGGATCAACGAAATAGCCCCCGGAATACGCGATAGCGGCGGCTTTGTGGCAGCCTCCATCCTTTTCGATATTTAAGAGCTCGCTCAAAAAATATGCTAAAAAACATAATTTTTTAGCCGAAAAATTTGGCAGCTAAAAAATAATGCTTACCTTTGCATCAGTTTTTCATGGTATTAGATTTAAGGTAAGAAGATTATTCGCTGCGACAGCGAGTAATTTTTTTATGCCCGTGCCCTAACCGCCGGCCGTAGCAGAAGTATCGGCTCACTGTCTGACCGGAATTGATAACGACAGGCTCTAAACAATATACCGCATCTCAACACGTTAATATATAAGGGAAAAATTGTATCTTTGCACCCGTATGATACCGGGCTTTGCTCCGGACTCACTCATAAAACACTAAACAATGATTATCACCTCAATACGCTCACTCCGTTCAGGTATTGCCGCGATAGCCCTGGCTGTAGCATCATCTGCGGCCGCTGTATCGGTCAATCTTACCTCAGCCGGGACTCTGCAGGCTTCACTTTCAGATGCCGACCCCGCAACGACCACTACACTCACCGTGGCCGGCCCGATGAATGCCTCCGATTTCGACTTTATCAACTCGTCGATGACCGAACTGTCGGCTCTCGACCTCTCCGCCGCCACCATCACGGCTTATACCGGCGACGCCGTGCTGCTCAACCGCACAGAGTTTGCAGCCAACGAGCTACCTGCTTATGCACTCGCCGGTCTTAAAATCAAGACTCTGAAGCTACCCAAGTCGCTTACTATTATCGGCGAAGGCGCATTATCATCGTCGGCTATCGAAGCTATCGATCTGGCAGCCTGCCCCTCCCTGACGACAATCGGCGCAGGAGCCTTCTCCAACTGCAATGCCCTCACGGCCATCGAGATACCGGCCGGCGTGACCTCCATAGGCTCGCACGCTTTCTCGCGCTGCGACAATCTGGCGCAAGCGTCGATACTCTCTTCGGTCGATCTGCCCCGCGAGGCTTTCGCCAACTGCCCCAAGCTCTCGAAAGTCAGCATATCGGGCTCTCCCCGGCAGATAGCCGACGGAGCTTTCAGCCACTGCTCAGCACTCACCACCCTTGAGCTTCCCTCATCGCTCACCGCACTCGGCGCCTCATCTTTCGAATGCTCGGGCCTCACATCTATCGATATGTCGGCCACACGTATAGCCTCGATAGGCGACTGGGCTTTTGCAAAATGCCCTGCACTTACCACCGTGCGGTTCTCTGAATCAACATCTTCACTCGGACAGGGCCTCTTCTTTGAAGATGCCGCCCTTGTATCGGTAGCCCTCCCGTCCGCCGTCACCGAGATACCCGACTACTGTTTCAAAGGCGACACTTCTGTCGACACAACAGCATTCGTCCACCCCTCGATCACCCATATCGGCAACTACGCCCTCAAAGATATGAGTCATGTAGAGACCATCACCCTCCCCTCCGACATAGAGTATCTCGGCGACGAGGCTATGGCCGGGTGGACATCAGTCAAATCGATCAAAATGGCCGAAGATGTTCGTGCCGTACCGGCTCTCGGCAAGGATGTATGGAGCGGCGTCGACCAGCCGAATGTCGATCTTTATGTATTAAGGGATATGGCCGAGCTTTTTGCGGCTGCCGACCAGTGGAGCAACTTCAACATCAGTTCATACAACGGCATCGAAGATCCGACCGTCGACCCCGCATCGCCGGCAGCCTCGGTCAAAGCATGGTTTGAAGGCACCGACCTCCAGATCACAGCCGCCAACGCTATTGGGCTGACAGAACTCTTCGACCTGTCGGGACGCTGTGTGATCCGTGCAAACGCTGCCGACGACACCTCGCTCACCATCGACACCTCCGGCCTGTCCACCCGCATCTACCTCGTTCGCCTCACTATGCCCGACGGCACAGTGGCCTCGTTCAAGATCGCACGCTGACACAATGGGCAAGAACAAGCTAAAGAAATTCAGCGAGATGCAGACTTTCAGCTGCGTCTTTCAGTACCCCTTCTACCGCCTGCGCGACGAGAAATTTCCGCTGCGCGGGCGGTGGCATGAGGAGTATTTCCATAACTCCAACCCCATAGTGCTGGAGCTCGGCTGCGGCAAAGGGGAATATACCGTGGGGCTCGCCGAGCAGTTTCCCGACAAGAACTTCATAGGGATCGACATAAAGGGAGCGCGTATCTGGACAGGGGCAAAGCAGGCTACTATCGCCGAGATGCCCAACGTGGCTTTCATACGCACCTCCATCGAGCTTCTGCCCCACTTCTTTGCCCCCGGCGAAGTGGCCGAGATATGGATCACATTCCCCGACCCGCAGATGGCCAAGGTGCGCAAACGACTCACCTCAGCCCGCTTCCTCGACCTGTATCGCGCCGTAGCAGCTCCCTCAGCCACGGTACACCTCAAGACCGACAGCCCTTTCCTGTATACCTTCACACGCGAGCTTGCGCATCGCAACAACCTCGACATCCATACCGACACCCCCGATCTTTACAACGCAGAGCTCGAAGCAAACTCCGACATCGACATACGTATATTGGGGATACGCACCTTCTACGAGCGCCAGTGGCTGGCCCGCGGCTTGACCATCAAATATCTGGCATTCAGCCTCCCGGAAGCCGGCGTCGCTCTTACCGATCCGGATATAGAGATCCCGAAAGACACCTACCGCTCTTTCTCTCGCGGTGTGCTTGAGACAGACCCGCAGTACAACTGATGCTCCCCGAGCTTCATTTCGCCCCGATGCAGGGGTATGCCGACACTGATTATCTGGTGGCCCACCGCAGCGTATACGGCGGCACATACACTTGCTATACCCCGTTCATACGCGTGGAGCACGGTGTAGCCAGACGCCAGGATATGGCGCGCCTGGAGCGTGCCGCTGCCGACGGCCTTGATGTTATCCCGCAGATCATATTCCGCTCTCCCGACGAGTTCGCCCTCCTGACCGAGGCTGTGCGCCCTTACTCTCACCGCATAGACCTGAATCTCGGCTGCCCCTATCCGATGCAGACTCGCCGGGGCAGAGGAGCCGCCATGATAGCCGACCTCGACACCATGCAGCGCATCTGCGACACCATTGCAACCGACACCGCCACAATCTACTCCGTAAAAATGCGCCTCGGGCTCAATAACACCGACGAGTGGCGTCCGCTCATCGGTGTGCTCAACCGCACCCCTCTGCGCCACATCACCGTGCACCCGCGAGCGGCAGCACAGATGTATAGCGGGCAGATGCACACTGATATTTTCGACGAGCTTGTGGCTGCCTCCGCACATCCGGTGATATTCAACGGCGATGTCAAAACACCCTCCGACATCGACACCACCCTTGCCTCACACCCGGGTATAGCAGGCGTAATGATCGGCCGGGGCATGCTGGCTCGCCCATCGCTGATGGCGGAGTGGAGCGCGGGCACACAATGGCCCGCACAGGAGCGTATGGAGAAGCTGCTGAAGCTACACGACACCCTGCTTGCCCGCTGCAGCTCGCGCTTGTGCGGCGACACACAGATACTGCAGCGCATCAAACCGTTCTGGGAATATCTCGAACCCGAGATCGGCCACCGCGCCTACAAAGCCATCCGCAAAGCCACAACACTCGCCAAATATAACGACGCCGTAGCCTCATGCCGATAATTTGCACGGGCTACGGCGGTGTATTTAACTCTTAGAACGTAAGCTTTCCGCTTACGATATCGTCGACCATCCCGTCGTACGGATCCTGCGAGATAACCTTCTCGTTATTGATACCTTCGTTCTTGGCATAGAAAATCTTTCCGAACTCAGGTACGACATATTTCGGGTAAGTCTCATACTTGAGGCGGCTCTCCTCCATCAGAGGGATATTGTCGTTCTGGTAGCATACGGTGATCTCAGGATGCTCCTGCACCCATTTCGGGAAGAAGATCACGCCGTGCAGCCTGTTCTGCTCGGGCATGAAGTTAAGGCTCACGTCGGTGCCTGTAGGCTCTGTCCATGATATTTTGTATACACCGTCGGCAAGTTTCACGATGTCGGCTTTCTGATCTCTGACCCATCTGCCGCCTACCATACCGCTGTGGATTCGGTAGTCTACCGTATTTTCGTTCTTCACATAGAGTTCATACATCCATCCGTTGTCGTAGGGGTAAATAAAGTGCGATCCAATAAATTTATCCATTATTATCAGTTTTAGAGGTTATTACCTCTTTCCTGCGACACAGTGCGATTACGTCAGAGATCCCAATGAAGCAGCTCGCGGATAGTGATGAACCCCGCTGAGGGAGGGAAGAAGTGTTATATCATTTTTTCAATAATATAACGCCTCCAAAGCCACATTGGTTCTTGTTTCTACCTGCCGGCCAGCTCGCTGCTGCGGTCCACGATGCGCTGATAGGCCGGATCGAGCGCCGGAGCATTCGCCGGCGCAACTACATGCGGCCGCGGCGGATTCTTGCCGAGTGCCTTGGCTTCGTCGACGGTGAGATACTCCACATCCACCGGGTATAATTCATAATAATTGTATATGTCGATAGGGTTGCCGTGGGTATTGAAATAATGCTTGAACATCTTTCCGCGGCCCGTCAGCTTAATGTTCAGGCCTAAAAATATGTCGCCGGCCGTGTCATACTCCCCTTCGTCATTCGAGCGGCAGACTATCGTCGTTGATATATCGGTGAAATCGGCCGTCATACCTAAGATCTTGAGGATTGTCGGCGAATACTTATGTCCCTCATAATTGGCCAGCAGGTCCATATGCTGGTATAGTATGCCGTTCTGCACCTTCAGATCTTTCAGCATCCCGTATTTACCTGCTATCGTGTCGCGATACACTCCGGTGCAGCAGGTCGTATCAATTTTCCCCTTGCCGTAAGGTATATCGAGCAGCATGTTGAAGCACAGGTCGTCGTTGCGCTCCGACGGGATGAAACAACTGTCGAGCCCCGAGCTGTCGGCCAGACGGGTGTACAGTTTTGATGAGAGGAAGCGCGGATGTGTCTGCTTCTTGAACCCCTTGATCTTCTCCCTTGTGGGAAGCAGCACGTCGGCCATATGCTCATTGAAGAATATCATTGTGTCGGTCGGTGTCGCGCCGCTTGCATATTCACGCACGTAGTACGTTATGTGCAGTATCGGGCGATCGGTCGGCGTGACTGTCACCTCGCCGAGGGTGAGGCTTGACGGATGCATCTCGACTTTCGGCGTACTCTTGCTCACCGCAGCGGCATCATACCCTAAATAGCGTACAGTGAGAGGATAGACATTGTCGGAAGCCACAGTAAAAGAGCCGTTGGCATCCGTCACACCAAGTATCGTGCCGCCCGATGAGAAAACGGTAGCTCCCGCCAGAGGGTAGCCATCGTCGCCGTCGACAACACACACCGTATGCTGCCCGGCAGCAACCAAACAGATGAAAGAACAGACAACAATAAACAGAATTCTCATAAAAACATTCTTTAGTTGCCACAAATTTACATTAATTTGAAAGACATGCAAAATTATAATATCTGCGCCTGCCGCTTCGTTAATAAAATATACTCACTTTAACTATTATTTATGAAAAAGTACTTGATCGTGCTTACGCTCGCGATTGCCGGCGTATTTTCGGCCTCAGCCATCTCTCCGTTTGCAGAGTTTCAGCCTATTCAGGCCGGTAACGATTGGACCGCATTCAACCTGCAGGCCGGTGTGACCACCGCCGTGCACCGGGTGGTGAACGTGGGCGTCGGTGCCGGTATCACCGAGAGGTGGAACTTCGAAAACGACCCCCTCATCCCTATCTTTGCCCGCTGCGAAGTGTGGACTCCAATGGGACGCTACAAGTTTTTCGGATCTATGGATATCGGCTATGAGATAAACACCGGCAACACCTCCTGCGGCGCAGTGATGCTCAGCCCTATGCTTGGCTTCAAATTCGGCAAATACTACGCCGGCGTCGGCTATCTCGGCCACTACTGGACACCAAAACATGCAGGTACAACCGGCACCTTCAGCATGAAGGTCGGTATGAACTTCTAAACAGACTGTAGTCGCATATCCGCGTCGCATCTCCCCGATTTTGCAATTTTCGGCTCACGAAGAGTTCGAAAATCTGATAATTTGATTATCTTTGCACTGCGGGGCGTTGCGACGCGATTGCCACCCCCGCTCTATTACCTTAATACTCATCTTAAGCATGAAACGCCTGCTCATTATCCCGGCTCTGCTGATAGCCCTTATAGCATCTTTGGGTGCCAGCGCCAAGAACGAAACCAACAACTCCGCCGACAAGCGCCAGTTCAGCGTATACGGCATAGCTTTCTACAATCTCGAAAACCTTTTCGACACAATCAACAACAACGGCAAATACGACCTGGAGTTCTCGCCCAAGGGAGCCCGCCAGTGGGACGGCCGCAAATATTGGTCGAAGATTTCGAACATGGCGCGCGCCATCAAGGCCATGACTACCAAGACCACCCCCATCGGGCCGGCCGTGATAGGCGTATCGGAGATCGAAAACCGCTCGGTGCTTCAGGACCTGGTGCGCGACCCGCAGATAGCCGACTGGAATCTTCAGATCGTGCACCACGACTCCCCCGACCGTCGAGGTGTGGATGTGGGCTTGCTCTTCAACCCGCGACTGTTCCGCCTGCTCAATGTCAACAACCACCGTCTGTTCATAGAGCGCAACCCGGGCCTGCGCACCCGCGACCAGATGTGTGTGACCGGCGTGCTCGGTGGCACCGACACCATCAACATCATCGTAAACCACTGGCCCTCACGTCTCGGCGGACAGGAGCAGTCGTCGTATCTGCGCGAAGGAGCAGCAGCTTTGAGCAAGCAGATAGCCGACTCGATATGGGCTCTGCATCCCGGCCAGGGAGTCATAATAATGGGCGACCTCAACGACGATCCCATGGACAAATCGTGCGCTCAGGTGCTCGGAGCTCAAAAGAGTGCCGACGGAGTAGCCCCCGACGGCTTCTACAACCCGTGGTGGAAAATGCTTGAGGACGACGGCATAGGCACACTGGCCTACAAGAGCTCGTGGAACCTGTTCGACCAGATCATCATCTCAGGCTCGCTGCTGCAGCAGAACGCACGCCCCGGCGGCCTCGAATACTTCAACTGCAAGGTCAACAACTTCGACTTCCTGCGCGGCAAGGACGGAAACCGCCAGGGATACCCGCTGCGCACATTCTCGGGTGGAGTGTTTCTCGACGGATATTCCGACCACTTCCCCACCGAAATATTCCTGCGCAAGGAGCGCGTGGCGAAACAGAAATAAACCTGCGCAGCTATGGCTGAAATCGACCCCGTAGACCACTCCGAGGATCTGTATGGCCTGATCGGCTTCCCGCTCACCCACTCATTCTCACAGAGGTTTTTCAACCGCAAGTTTGAGGACGAGGGGATCAAGGCGCGCTACATCAACTTCGAGATACCCGACATCGGCGATCTGATGGAGATCGTGGCCGAATACCCCGACCTGAAGGGGCTCAACGTCACAATACCTTACAAAGAGCAGGTGATGCGCTACCTCGACGAGGTAGATGCCGACGCTGCCCGCATCGGAGCCGTCAATGTGGTGAAGTTCACACGTTCGGGCAATTCCCTGAAATTCAGAGGCTACAACAGTGATGTCGTAGGTTTCACCGACTCTCTGGAGCCGCTTCTCACACCCGAGCGCCACAGTGTGCTCATACTCGGCACCGGCGGAGCAGCCAAAGCGGTGGCTTGCGGCGTGTCGAACTTAGGCCTCGGATTCACATTCGTATCGCGCACGCCGCGCACCGGCATGATAGGGTACGATCAGATCACCCCGGAGGTGATGGAGTCGCACAAGATCATCGTCAACACTACCCCGCTGGGCATGTATCCCAACGTAGATACCTGTCCCGACATACCATACCACCTGCTCACGCCTGAGCACCTGTGCTACGACCTGCTGTACAACCCCGACACGACGATGTTCATGCGCCGTGCGCGCCAATACGGCGCCGAGGTGAAGAACGGCCTGGAGATGCTTCTGCTGCAGGCGTTCGAGTCGTGGCGCATCTGGAACATTTAGAGCGTGTGCCACGCTCCGCCCCCGAGGCGGCGATCAGAACGAGAACATAAACAGCATATTGATGCGGTGTGCCGTAGCGTGGGCGTTGTCGCGGTCGTCGCGCCGGCCGTAGAGAGCCTCGATGCCAGTCTGAAGGCGAGCCGACAAATCCCAGAAAAGATTTATAACGCCGAATGTACCGCTGCGGTAGGATGTAGCGGCCGAACCGTGACGCTCGTACAGATGCGCCCGGCTGAGCGACACCGACCCGAACAGATTTGGCAGGAAATTATAGCGCACACCGGCCGTGTATCCGAATGAATACGGCGCGTACATCGACCCCGGAGCATCGGCACGGTTGAGCAGATCGAGCTTGTCGGAGGTCATGTCGTTCATCATCCCGCCGATACCTGCGCCACCCACCACCGAGCCATAAAGCTTCCAGTTGTAGGCCACAGGAGCAACGGTGCTCAGATGCGCGCCCCATCCTATCTTATTGTGATTTGTGAGCGTGAGCAGATCGCGATACGGAAGCACGCGCAGCACACCCGACAGGCGCACATGGCCCTGACCTTGCGCCCACCGGTACTGCCCGAAAGCCACTACATCAGGAAACCAGTCGTCGACCGTGCGGGTGGTCACACCGTCGGCACCCACAGCCGACGACGGAAACTCGGCCGAAGCCGCCACAACCCAATGCTTGCGCATGGAGTGCTCCCAACGCACCAGTACTCGCGAGCCGTGGGATGCGCCGCACGGACCCTGCGCATCGATCACAGGCGGATTGGCTGCCGGATCGACAAATGTCGAGGTATTGTAGCCCACGGTCCAGTCGTTGATGGTGACATACGATTTCTTGAGCTTGAACCCTTTGCCGTCGTAGCCGGAGAAATCGCCCTGAATGTATGCCGAGAAATTGCCAAGAGTCTTTCTTGTGCCTATTATCTGGAAAAACAATGCGGTGCCCGACGGCGTGGCTCCGAGCCGCCGGGTATTCACCCTGTCGCGGGGCACAGGAATCGAATATGGCATGAATGCGCTTGTGGGCACAACCCCGTCGAAATCAAAATATCCGCGCATGCGCACCGATCCGCCTATACCCATGGCAAGGGTGGCGTCGCGGCTCATCATCAGAAAATACGGAGCCTGCGGATCCTGGAAGTGGCGCCATTGGTCGGTGAAGAAACGATCCATAAGCCTGCGCAGCGAGTCGTTGGAAGCCTGATGTCCGTCGTTGTTGAAAAAGAGCGTTTTCGTACTCTTCCGCACCTCGAGAGCGTGTGCCTGCTCGGCAGTGGCGGGTATGGTCGGAAGAGTGTCTGTCGGTTCAGCCGCAACAATTTGCGGCGCGATGGCCAGCACTGCACAGAGCGCTGTGATGAGTCTTAAACGCATATCGTCTAATGTGTGAATTGTTGGCAGTAGAATAGAGTCGGTCAATTTGAGCGAAGCACCGACGAGGCACGACCGTACATCGTGCGTGCATCACGCGGCTGCATCTTGGCCTTGAGCATATCTATGATCAGCAGGAAGGCGGTCTGGACCTGCGATGCAGCTGTGGTGGGCACCTTGATAAGCAGATCGGCGCTGTCAGCTCTCATAGGCTTGGCTCCGGTGACCGATACCGTGATGGCATCGCATCGCTGAGCGGTGGCCACGAGCTCGCCGAGCTCCATCCATTTTCCCTCCACGGTGAATACTACGACTACATCGTGGGGCCGCACCCGGGCGGCCAATCCCGCCGGAGTAGCGTCGTCGTCGCCCTGCACGAGAATATCGAGCAGTGTGGTGCCGTCGGCACTGTGAAAGAAATCGAAACTGCGGGCCACCGAGGCCGCAGCCAGGCCGCAGTCGTCGGCAAGCACAAGGTGCAGTTTTCCGCCGATAGCGAGGGTATTGCTCATACTTCTGGCCGCAAGACGTATAGCACGTATGCGCGACTCGGAGTTCATGAATTTGTAGAGCATCTCTATCTCCGACAGCAGCACGCTGCGGAGCATATTCAGATTTGAATCGATGCTGCCGAAGTCGACCAGCGTGGCGATGTCAAATTCGCTCTTGAGCGTGAGAAAACGCATACCGCAGTTGTAAGCAAGCATACGGTCGGCTTCCGAATCGCCCACCAGGAGCGACTTTGCAAAATTGACCGTAGGGTAGTCGCGGCGCACCCTAAGCGGCAGCAGCGGGCTTCCCGACACTCCGTGCTCGAGCTTCGGGTCGTTCCACTCGGTGTATACACCGTCGACTCGGCCGCCCATCTCTTCGATGCGGCTCACGATGTAATCGTCCACCTCCTTCTGCTGCTGATGCGTCGGGCAATTATCAGTGCGGTAGCTGCCGATCACGAATATATGCTTGAATCGCTCCGCCAGCTTCGGCACCTCACGGAGTACCTGAGGCTGAAACACCACTTCATCCACCGACTTGACAGGGCGACCGTCGTCGCGGCGCACAAGGATTATGCCGTCGCGGTTTAAAAACAGTGTGTCGGGTGCATCCTGATCGAGGCACTCCCAAAGGCTCAGTCCCTTGCTATCATTCATAAGCTACGCGTTGTTTTGCGGCCTGAAGCCGCAGGTTTAATTTTGACAAAGGTATGCAAAATAAATCAATTATCTCGGAGATTGACCCAAGATTAACATTTGGAGACCTCTACACCCGACTACACCCGACAAGATGACAAGATGTAGGGCAAATGGCTTGCAGTTGACATTCTGATTTCGTACCTTTGCATTAGCTTATCGACTAAATCCTTATGAATCTTCGCAAATATATATTCGCCGCGGCCGCCACAGTTGTATTGGCTGCCTGCTCGCATCTCTCCGACGAGGCCAAAGAGATGATCGGCGTGTACTACATCCCCGAGATTTCGGCCACCACGCCGCAGCTCGAGCTCAACAGCAACGGCACCTGCGTGGTGCACGCAATGCGCAGCGGCCAGATATCCTATCAGGTGAACGGCCGGTGGAACGTGGTGAACGACTCGCTTCTGCTCAAGCTCGACCCCGAAGCAATAAGCTGGGAAGGCGACAGCACTCAGATAGGCAATATCCCCGAACAGCTTGAATACAAGATACGCGAATTTAACGGCGTGACCCTCACTCTCCTCAAAAACAACCTGCCGTACGTCTATTTCAGACGCGGCTCTACCGACGACTGATGACTCACAAAATCCTCTCTATCGCGGCTGCCCTGATTGCAGCCCTGATCATGACCGCCTGCTCCGCCGACCGCACACCGGCCGCCATCGACGATTCTATTGCCGAGATTCACTCAGCTATAGCCCGCCACGACAACGCCCGCGCCAAAAAGCTGTGCGACGAGCTCTCGGCTCTGCCTCAGGGCTCTGTGTCGGCACGCCAGTATGCCGGCATCTCTCTGGCCTACATGCAGCTGAGCGAGTGCGAGCAGATGGACGACTACACGGCTCAGGCGTTCCAGTGTTTCCGCAACGCCTATAAAGCCAACCCCGACTCCGCCAACGCTTTTTTCAACTCCGTAGTGGGCGAGGATGCCCGCTTCGTGCAGATGCTCCAGACTCTGCAGCAGATGATCGACTCGCCCGACCGAGGCACATTCATCGACACCGAAGACCATTATCCCGCAAACGATACCCTCCCCTCACATGAGCACCCACAGCAGTAAAGATTGGCGCGACGCACTCGGCGCCTTGATCGATGAGATGCCACAAGACGCTTCGGAGACAGCCGGTGCGCCCGACGATGCGGCTGCACCCGAGCCTGTGGGCTCCCCTAAGATTGCCTACGAGCGGAAAGGGCGAGGGGGCAAAGCTGCCACAATAATCTACGGATTCAGTTGCTCCGACGAGCGGGTGGAAGAGATCGGACGGCAGATGCGCCGCGATCTGTCGGTGGGAGGCTCAGCCCGCGGTGGCGAGATTCTGCTGCAAGGCGACTGCCGCGACCGCGCGGCAGCCTGGCTCAAGAAACACGCTTCACGCAAATGATCGACATCTACAAAGCCTCAGCCGGCTCGGGCAAGACATACCGCCTCACCTACGACTATCTGCGCCTGATGCTCGGCGAAAAGATACACCGCGACGACGATGCCGCGGCGTCCTACCGGCTGCGGCGCGACAAATACCCGCGCGGACACCGCTCCATACTGGCCATCACCTTCACCAACAAGGCCACCGAGGAGATGAAGCACCGCATACTCCACGAGCTCGGCGTGCTTGCCGGAATGGAGCCCGAATGGAAAGACTCCGGCCCGTATACCGCCGACCTGTGCCGCGACCTCAACACTGATCCCGACTCGCTGCGCACTGCCGCACGGAGTGCCCTAAAGGCGCTGCTATACGACTTCAGCAACTTCAACGTCAGCACAATCGACGCTTTCTTCCAGCAGGTGCTCCGCACCTTTGCCCATGAAGCCGACCTGTCGAACAGTTTTGATATCGAGCTCGACCGCCCGTATGCCATACGGCGCAGCGTGCAGATGATGTACCACGCCTTGAGTCAGCTCCGTCCGGAGGAATCGCGCACCGACCAGACCCTGGCATGGATCACCCGCTATATGCTCGATCTGTCGCAACAAGGGCGCAGCTTCAACATTTTCAATGCCCGCGAGAACCTTTTCGGCGACTTCATCTCGTCGTTCGACAAAATGCTAAGCGAGGATTATACTATCTTCTCCGAGCAGCTCGGCAAATACTTCAATGTGGGCGATCCGGACCCGGAGGGGTCGTCGTCGAGACTCAACCGCTTCATACATATCCTGGAGAGGGAGTGTGCGGAGAGTATCTGCCGATTTGCCGCCGATGCCCGACAGGGTATTGAGATGCTCGACGACAAGATAGTGAACAAGAAAGCGATCACCGGCTTTTCAAAGTGGGTGGATGCCGTGCTTGCCACGCCTAAAGACGCCGACGGACACCGCCGTATGCCCGCCGATCCCGGCGAGCTGAGCACATATATCACCAACACAGTGCAGGCCGGCAGCGGCGAGGCTCTCATCAAAAAATCAGCACGCATAAGCGAGGAGCAGCGGGCGGCCCTGGCCGCGCAGATATACGACACAGCCATGTCGATAGCCCGCGGCGAATCGGCACGCCGCAGCTACGCGGTGATCACATCGTGCATCTTTCTGCTCGGCATGACCCGCACAGTGCTCGCACGGCTTGAGGAGTACTGCGCAGATAACAATATCTTCCTGCTCTCCGACACAAACGAGCTGCTGCGCTCCATCATAGCCGACGACGAGATACCATTCGTATACGAGCGCATGGGGATTTGGCTCAACCACTTCCTGATCGACGAGTTTCAGGACACTTCGCGCATGCAGTGGTCAAACCTCCGGCCGCTGCTTGCCCAAAGCCACGGCGAGCGCCACGACAGCCTGATAATCGGCGACGAGAAGCAGTGCATTTACCGCTTCCGCAACTCTGACCCGTCGCTGCTGCACTCGCAGGTGCAGACCGACTTCGGCACCGACATCCGTATCTCCGGATCGCGCCCGAGCGAGAACACCAACTGGCGCTCGGCCCGCGAGATCGTCCGGTTCAACAACACACTCTTTACGGCTCTGGCTGCCACCCTCCCCCCTATCGCGGAGATTTATGCCAACGTGGCTCAGCAGATCTCACCCAAAAATGCCTCCACCCCGGGGTATGTGAGGTGTACCGCCATCCCCGTAAGGCGTAAGGCCGACTTCGAAGATCTTTCGGTCGAGATAATGGTTGAGCAGATCCGAAGCCAGCTGGCACGCGGCTACCGCCCGGGCCAGATATGCGTGCTCACGCGCCGTCGCGCCGAGGCCCGACGCATCATAAGCCACCTCTCGGCCCTCGATCTGGGGTGTGAGATAGAGAGCGAGGATTCGTTCAGCCTCAGCCTGTCGCAATCGGTGCGGTTCATCGTCAGTGTGCTCAGTATGATTGCTGCACCCGACCACTCTACTACCCGGGGGGTGTCGCGCCGCCGCATAGCCTCGATGCTTTGCGACTACGAGCATATCCGTGTGCTCGACCCGACGGTCGCCCCTGACGAAGCTATCAAGAAGGCCTTAGACGGCAGCGAAGCTGCCCTCGATGGGCTGATGGAGTCGCTGGCCGAACTCAACACTATGTCGCTGGTGTCGCTTGTCGAACGAATCATCAAAGATTACATCACCCCCGAGATGCAGCGCGACGAGAACGCTTTCATATCGGCATTTCAGGATATTGTGGTGGACTACTGCGACCGCGGCGAGGGCGACATATCCGGATTTCTGGAGTGGTGGAGCTCCAACGGCGATAGTTGCAACATAGCCGCCGAATCAAACGATATGGCGCTCAAGGTGATGACGATACACAAGTCGAAAGGTCTGGAATTTGACTGCGTGCATGTGCCGTTTGTAGACTTTCTCACCGTTTCCGATCCCTCCAAAACTACCATCGACTGGTGGCGGCTCACCCCCGAGGCCGGCGAGCCGTCGCCATATCTCGAGAGTGCCGGCATACATATCGACCCCGAACTCGTGCCTCCGCTTATCCCGCTGAAGCGCTCGGCATCCATGCTCGGCACTCCGTTTGAGCGAGGGTACCGTGAGCTCGAGCAGGAGCTGCTGCTCGACGAGATCAACTCTACATACGTGGCATTCACCCGAGCCTCCCGCGAGCTGATCGTGCAGTATCAGGCCATAGCACCGGGCAAAAACGGTGCCCGCTACATTGGCACACACCTCGACGAAGCTCTCGGCGCAGCGACCGACTCATGGGTCGACGAAGCAAACAGTGCAGCCGGCGACTTGCCGACACCGCTCTTCACGCCCATAGAGCGCATATCTGCGGAGATACCTGTCGACGAGACCGACGAAGCCGAACCTATCGGAATCGAGATCTACACCGTAGGCTCTCCCACCGAGCCCAAAGCAGAAGCAGAGAAGCCGCGATCGGTGCTCACGCCGGTCAAAGCCGGCATCCTCGAAAGCTACGGAGCTGCCGACCGCCCCGAAATATGGGCCACAATGACCCTCGAAGATCCCGACGAAGGGCTATCGGAAGCACGTCTGCGCGGCACACTGATGCACCGCATTCTCGCCCGAGTACGCACAGCCGACGATCTCGAGCCGGTGGTTGCCAAGATGGAGAAGCGCGGCACCATCGCCCCCGACGAAGCGCGCGAAATTGTGCGTACACTCGGCCGTGCCATCAACTCCGGGCATGGGCGCCGATGGTTCACCGACACACGGCGTGTGCTTTGCGAGCGCCCGATACTGTCGGACGCACGCACACGCTACCCCGACCGCGTGGTGTGGACAGCCGACGGCACAATCGACGTGATCGACTACAAGTTCGGCGAGCCCTCCGACGCATACCACACTCAGGTGCGCCGATACATGCGCCTTTTAGCCAAGATTTACTCCGGCGAGACGATTCGGGGCTTTCTGTGGTATATCGACTCAGGCACCGTAGAGCAAGTTTAAAGCAGAAAAGTTTGCAGATCAAACATTAATCGCTATATTTGCGACTAATCCCCATTTTTTATAAACTTTCAACCCCCGATCCGATTATGAAACAGATCAAACTTATCTTTGCAGCTATGCTGCTGATCGTGATGGCTGCTTGCTCCGGCGCAAGCTCCGCATCCTACAACCCCAAAATGTGCGAGGAGCTGAAAGAGAAAATCAGCAACGACCAGACTCTCAGCGAAAGCGACTACAACGACATCACCGACCAGATGGCCGCTTGCTTCAAGATACTCGTAGAGAAACAGAAAGAATTAGGCGACGACAAAGCTGCCTACCGCGAATACATGACCTCTGAAGAGGGCTCCAAAGTAGCGGAATACGCTTTAGGCTTCGCACTCACTCTTCAGAAAGACGAGGACAAACTTTCGCCCGACAATGTTAAGAAACTTGTCGAGGTGAAGAAGATGATGGAAGATCTCGAGAAATAAGCTCCATTCCTCAGATATACAACGAGAGCGTACCTATGGGCACGCTCTCGTTTGTTTTTATGCGGATATGTATCTCTACTGGCGGCGTATCTGAGCGCCGAGGCTCCGCAGGCGGGTGTCTATATCCTGATACCCGCGGTCGATCTGCTCGATATTGCCTATCACGCTTGTCCCCTTGGCCGAAAGGGCTGCTATGAGCAGGGCTATGCCGGCGCGTATGTCGGGTGAAGCCATCTTATTGGCTCGCAGGGCAAAGCGGTGGTCGAGACCTATCACCACGGCGCGGTGCGGATCGCACAGTATGATCTGGGCGCCCATGTCGATCAGCCGGTCGACGAAGAAAAGGCGGCTCTCAAACATCTTCTGATGTATCAGCACAGACCCGCGGCACTGAGTGGCCACCACGAGCATCACACTGAGCAAGTCGGGGGTGAGTCCGGGCCACGGAGCGTCGGCAATATTCAGAATCGAGCCGTCGAGGGCGGTGTCGACCTCATATACCTCCTGTGCGGGGATATATATGTCGTCGCCCTGCTGCTCGAGGGTTATGCCGAGGCGGCGGAAAGCATCAGGTATCAGCCCCAGATTAGGCCACGATACATTCTTGATGGTCAGTTCGCTCCGGGTCATGGCTGCCATGCCTATAAAAGACCCTACCTCGATCATGTCGGGCAGAATGCGGTGTGTCGTTCCGCCGAGGGTGTCGACACCGTTGATCGTCAGCAAATTTGACCCTATACCTTTGATGTCGCACCCCATTGCGTTGAGCATACGGCAGAGCTGCTGTATGTATGGCTCGCAAGCTGCGTTGTAGATCGTGGTGGTACCCTCGGCCAAAGCAGCAGCCATCACGATATTGGCCGTACCCGTCACCGAAGCCTCGTCGAGCAGCATGTAGCACCCTTTGGGGCGACGCCCCTCGGGCATGGTGAGTAGATATGCCTTTTTAGAGTTATCGTACTCCACCGTCGCTCCGAGCCGCATGAAGCCGGCAATATGGGTATCTACCTTGCGTCGGCCGATCTTGTCGCCGCCCGGTTTGGCAAAATAAGCCATGCCGAAGCGGGCCAGCAGCGGCCCGACCACAAGCACCGAGCCGCGCAGAGTGGCACAGCGGCGCACAAAATCGTCGGTCGAGAGATAGTCGGTATTCACATTTGCGGCGCAGAAAGTATAGTCGCCGGGGGCATTGCGGCGCACCTCGACTCCCATCACGGCGAGCAGTCCGATGAGGTTGCGCACATCGAGTATCTCCGGCACATTTGTCACATGCACCTCACTTGAGGTGAGCAGAGTCGCCGCCAATATTTCCAGGGCTTCGTTTTTTGCACCTTGCGGTGTGATCGATCCGTGGAGGGTGTGTCCTCCTTCTATCAGAAATGAGCTTGACATCGGTAGATGTGTAATCGTTTAATATATATAATTTTGGAGAGACTTCGGGCGACTATACGAACTCGACTTCCGGAGTGAGCTGCACTCCGAACCGGGCTTCCACATCGTGGCGTATAGCCTGTTGGAGGGCCAGCACGTCGGCAGCCGTGGCTGCGCCGTGAAGATTTACAAGCACAAGGGGCTGCTTGTGCCATACGGCAGCGCCACCAAGAGTGCGCCCTTTCCAGCCACAGCTGTCTATGAGCCATGCAGCGGGCACTTTAACACGGCCGTCGGAGAGCTCGTAGCCCGGTATGTCGGGATTCTCCTCCTTGAGCCGGGCGAACGCTGCAGCCTCGATCTCGGGATTTTTGAAGAAACTGCCGGCCGACCCTACTTCGCCCACTGCGGGGAGCTTCGATGCGCGCATGGCGAGGATTGCGCGGCGCACTGTCAGCGGAGTTATCGGGGCACCACCGGCCGCTTCATCCACAGCCTGGCGCAGGGCACCGTAGCCGAGCCGGGGCTCGCCGTCGCGAGTAAGCCTGAAGGTGGCGCCGGCTATAATATAGCGTTTTGCCGACTCCGGCGACTTGAAGCGGGAGTGGCGGTAGCCGAAGTCGCAATCGGCTGCAGCGATACTCTCAAAGCTCCGGGAGGCAGTGTCGTACACCTCTACACCGAGCAGCGTGTCGGCAAGCTCAGCGCCGTAAGCGCCTACGTTCTGCACCACAGTGCCACCCACCGAGCCCGGTATACCCGACAGATTCTCAAGCCCCCACAGGCCGCGTGCGGCAGCCTCGGCAGCCAGATCGTCGAGCACACAACCGTTGGCCGCGTGCAGCACGACCGAACCGTCGGACTGCTCCTCAAACCGTAAGCGGCAGTCGGCCGAAGCGAGTATTGTGCCGTCGTAGCTGCCGGTGAAGAGCAGGTTTGCCCCGCACCCGATATGCTTCCACCGCCCCGACAGCTGTAGAGCGGGTATGTCGGTGCGCGCATCGGTATACTCAACAAGACGCGCGCAGCGGGCCGGGATACCGAAAGTGGTACGCCCGGCCAGCTCGACATTATCAGTTTCAGTTATCAAGATTTCGCGATATTACTGTTTATCGTCGGTGACGCGCTCGAGCCAGCGCAGCATACCGAACATTGTGCCCATCGACAGGAGACAAACGAAGGCAAACACTGCCCAAGCCATCCACAGAGGCCATGCGTTGTACATCAGCGGGCCGACCCACAGCAGAAGGTTGCCGACGGCGGTGGCACCGAGCCACAGACCCTGGCAGAGACCCTGCATGTTTTTGGGAGCCACCTTCGATACGAACGACAGACCTAACGGCGATATAAACAGCTCGGCGACAGTCATGAAGAAGTAGAAGAGTATCAGCACCCAGGGGCCTGTCTTCAGTGTAGCCTTGACAGCCTCGGCGATGCCGCGGAACTCCTCGCCCGAGGGGTAATGATTCACCAGACATACTATTACCAGGAAGATATACCCGATACCGGCTATACCCATACCGTAAGCTATCTTCTTGGGGGTTGAGATCTCTTTGCCTTTGCGGGTGAGGGAGGCGAAAAACCACATGATCAGCGGAGTAAGGACAATCACGAAGAACGGATTGATGGCCTGCCAGATTTCGGGAGCCACGGTGTCGGTAGTCACGAAGTCGCGTGCGAAGAGCGACAGCGATGTGCCGTTCTGATGGAACGACCACCAGAAGAACACGGCTATACCGAGCACGGCGAAGAGAGCGTACATGCGCTGGCGTATCTCGTCGGCCATCGCCCGGCGCTCCTCGGCGGTGTAGGTCTCCACTTTGGCGGCCTCTTTCTTGGCGGGAGTGGGGAGATTCTTTTTGGTGACGAGGAATATGCAGAGAGAAATAAGCATGGCGGCAATCGAGGCGAAGAACGAGTAGTGCACACCGGTGTTGAACACCTTGAGATACTCGGTGCAGAATGCGTGCACGGCGTCAATAGTCGACTGCGCTGTGATGGCTGCGCCGGGAGCTACCTGGCTCACAAGAGCATAGAAGTTGTTGGCGTTCTCCATATTCATGTTGTCGGTGACCGACAGCATCTGATGGCACAGAGCGGGGAAATCGGCATTGTAGACCATATCGTTCACACCGAGCCACCACGAGCGGAGCATCGGAGCCACGAACGGGGCGATCAGACCGCCGATATTGATAAACACATAGAAGATCTGGAAGCCCGAGTCGCGCTGAGCGGCATATCGAGGATTGTCGTAAAGCTGACCGACGATGGCCTGCAGATTGCCTTTAAAGAGGCCGTTGCCGAACGCTATCAGGAATAGAGCCGCACATGTGAGCACGAGGATGCCCGTCATATCTTCAAACGAGCTGCCGAACACCGGCACTGCCAGCACCACATAGCCCAGTGTCATGATGATAAGACCCCAGATAATGGTACCTTTATAGTTCTGAGTTTTGTCGGCGATGAGACCGCCGACCAGGCTCAGCACATAGATACCGGCGTAGAATACGGAGTAGATGATACCTGCCGTCTCCTCTTTCAGTCCGAACTTCGAACATAGAAACAGCACCAGCACGGCGTTCATGATGTAGTAACCGAAGCGTTCGCCCATGTTACTCAAAGCCGCCGGTATAAGGCCTTTGGGTTGATTCTTGAACATAAGGGTTAAGGTTTTGAGTGATTTATGTGTTTAGATGGTTTATTGTCAGAGATTTTTGAGGGCGGCAGCCTTTATGTCGCGCACCATGGCGAGCAGACCGTTGGAGCGCGTGGGGCTCAGGTGCTCGGCCAGACCAATACGGTCGATGAAGTAGAGGTCGGCGTCGAGTATCTCGCGCGGAGTGTGGTGGTTGAGCACTCGAATGAGCATTGCTATGATACCCTTGACGATGATGGCATCGGAGTCAGCCGTAAGGTCCATACGCCCTTCGGAGTCGGTCTCGGCATTGAGCCACACACGGCTCTGGCACCCGTCGATGAGGTGTTCGGGTGTCTTGAGCTGCTCGTCGATGGCCGGAAGTGTGTTCCCTAAGTCGATGATCAGCTGGTAGCGGTCCATCCAGTCGTCGAAATCTGCAAATTCGTCGATTATCTCGTCCTGAGCTTCGTTGATTGTCATTTTTCGGAATATATTACATTAGTAACTGTCTGCCCGGCAGCCTTAAGCGACTCTTTCGATATCGCCGGGAGATCGTCGGCCATGGTGTGCCAAGTGGCAGGGAAAGTGCCTGTATGCTCGTTCACGGCCTCGATGATGTCGATTGTCGGGATGCCGGCGCGGTTGAGAAACAGATGGTCGTCGACCACCGGTGAGCCGGCCTTGTTGATGAATATGTCGCCGTAGCCGGCACGTGCGGCAGCAGCCCATACTTTGCCCACGACGGCGGGGGCATAGTATTCGCTGAGAGGCTCGCGGTGGAACCGGGCACCGGTGCCTCCCACCATATCCAGCAGTATGCCGAAGCGGGGACGCTCGCCCAATTCGTATGGCATCGCCTTGACCCACTCCTGTGTGCCGAGACACCATGATGTCTCATCGTCGGAATGGCTCTCGCCGGAGTCCTCGGCATCGACAAGCAGTATATCGACCGGCACATCGGGGGCTTTCTCCGACATCAGCCGTGCTATCTCCATGATTACACCCACGCCGCTGCCACCATCGTTGGCACCGGGTATTGGCGTATTGTGAAGCGATTCGTCGGATTCGGCGTCGGCCCAGGGGCGTGTGTCCCAGTGCGCCACAAGGAGCACAGGTGTGCCGGAGGCCGCACGGTTGAAGCGAGCGAATATGTTTTTGATGCGATAGCTGCGGCCGGTATAGTCGGTCACGGCAGGCGATGTGATCACCACCGTGTCGGCTCCGTGAGCACGCAGGGTCGAGGCAAGGTAATCGGCACACCGTGCATGAGCATCCGTGCCCGGCACGCGCGGCCCGAAAGCCACCTGAGCAGCTACGTACGAGTAAGCCGAGTCGGCATCAAAAGCCGGGGCTGCGGCTTCGGCCGACACGGTCGTGCTGTCGGCATCGGCAGCCGCAGCAGCGTTACCGCTCCCGGAGCACCCCGGCAGCAGCATTGCAGCGACAATAATCGGTAATATACGGAGCATATAGCGCAACGTTATTAAGCTGACTATCAACCGCCCGCACATTCGCGCAGACAGATTGTGTCATAATAGCAACAAATTTAAGCTATTTTCTCCAAATCTCCAAACCCCCGCTCCCATTTTGCCCAAACCAAATATCCCTCCAGGCTCCAAAACAGCTCAGCCTAACCTCAATTTATATTTGCAATAATCATAAAAAATGGTAAATTTGAGGCATGAAAAGCTATTCCTCACCCGATCCACTCTCCCACTCTACGCAAGACAACGAGATAATCCTGTATCAACCCGATGCCACCCTCAAGCTTGAAGTACGTCTTGAAGAGGACACCGTATGGCTTAACCGACATCAGATTGCCACCCTTTTTAGTCGAGATGTAAAGACGATCGGCAAACATATTGCAAATGCCCTGAAAGAGGAATTAGAAGGGAGTCCAGTTGTCGCAAAATTTGCGACAACTGCCTCAGACGGGAAAGTGTATCAAATGGAATATTACAATATTGAGATGATCACCTCAATCGGATATCGTGTAAAATCAAAAAGAGGTGTTCTATTCCGCCAATGGGCCAACAAGATTTTAAGAGATTACCTAATGAAAGGGTATGCCGTTTCTCAACGATTTGAACGTTTAGAATACAGGATGACACAAACTGAACAGAAAATCGATCTTATTCTCAACACCTCTCTCCCTCCTCGCGAAGGCATATTCTTTGACGGACAGATATTTGACGCTTATTCTTTGATCTGCGATCTGGTACGCATCGCTCAGCATCGGATTATCATTATCGATAATTATATAGACGACACTGTTTTTAAACTACTCGACAAACGCAAG
This sequence comes from uncultured Muribaculaceae bacterium, assembly GCA_964587165.1. Lineage (GTDB taxonomy): Bacteria > Bacteroidota > Bacteroidia > Bacteroidales > Muribaculaceae > CAZPKH01. Next base: position 7,078 of record CAZPKH010000016.1, on the reverse strand, counting down.
CCCGGAGTAGTTGCGACCATATTCACCTCCACTTTAAGCCGTACTTTACAGCAGGATCTAATCCGACACAACTCACAGTACTCTCCTATCGAAATCAAAACTTACCGAAAGGCTCATGATCGCTTCATGATTGTAGACGACTCAGTATATCATGTCGGCGCATCCTTCAAAGATCTAGGAAAGAAGCTTTTTGCTTTCTCTAAGATGGAAGTAATCACAGCCGAAGAGTTATTACAGCGGCTCGATTATCTCAGATCAGAGGCTTGACGACATGGATGCCGGGGCGGTTGTGGAGCGTTGTGGCGCAGGCAAGGTTGAGGTCGGGGCTCACATAATGCAGATGATACCTCTCGGGGGCGAGAAAGTCGAGTCGCGCCGATGCGGTATTCACCGGCCAACCGTCGCGGCTGTAAACTATACGCTCTGTCACGGTGATGTCAAACCCCACTATCTCGATGGCAAGGCTTACGGCGCCACCGTCGGTGAGAGCAGGCAAGCCGTGGCGCACGACCTCCACTGTCCCGTCGGCACAAGCTGTCAGCTCGATACGCTGAGTGTCGTCCAAATCATACTCGTGACTCAGCCGCGTGGCCACAAGCTCCTGCCGCGCCACCCCTCTTCGCCGCGGCACAGCCATATACGCCACTATAGCAGCCGCCACCATGACAGCCAATACATAAAATTCAACTGAGGTAAATGATATCACACTGTGATGCGACGCGTGGTAGAACCTATTTTTAAAATATAGATACCTTTGGCCGGCAGCTTGAAGCGGAATATACCCGGGCGCGCAGTCAGCTGCGTGACGGTCTGCCCAAGGATAGTGAACACCTTGATCTGCACTCCGTGTGCCGACGATACATATACATACCCGTCGCGCACCGCCACATCGACATCCTCAGCCTCGATATGCTCCGACTGCTGGGGCTGGCGCACAACCTCCTCCCACCCTGCTGCATGGGCAGCCGGTGCAAGGGCCAGAAGCGCCGCGATGGCAAGTATGAGGATGCGTCGTGTCATTGTGCGCACAAAATTACAATTTATTTTTGACTCCGCACAATATTTTTCAGCAAATTCAGTTGCAAGAGCCAGCGATGCATCACGCCGTACGCCTCGGCTCTTACCGGGGGTGCACTGAGCAGCAGATCGTGCAATCCCCCATCTATACGCACCACCTCGACCTGTTCGGAGAGCCGGCGGCCATATAGATCTATATCTGTCACATCGAGCACGGCGTCGGCACGGCTGTGGGCTTCGGTATACGTATCGCCCTCCACGCTCCGTGCCGACATCATAAGGAGCACAGGCAGGTGTAACGGCGGCTCATCGCGCCTGAGCTTGCGCTGAGCTTGGTCGATAGCACGGATCCATGATGCCTCGACCGGCGGCGAGACGGGCAGCTTCCAGTCGGTGCGGTATCTCCACTCGCCACGGCCGGAGGCAAGAAGGCTCTCGGCATACGCGGTCGACCCTCCCTGACTGATATTCAACCCCTTCCACCAGCTCCCTACCCAGGCCACGGCGGGCACCACACCCTCCAAAGAGCCGAGATTCCAGTCGAGAAAGGGAGAGTTGAGGATTACTCCACGCAGATGCGGCTGTCCGGACTGAGGTGCAGTGTCGGCAACGTAGCTCGACACAACGAGGCCGCCCGTCGAATGCCCCATAAGCACGACATCGCGCACTCCGGCCCGGCGCATCAACGCCAAGGCGGTATCTATGTCGGCGTAATATTCGCTTATGTCGCGCAGCTCAAACCGGCGGTTCCCCTCTATCAGCGAGCGGCCGTACTTGCGCAGATCCACAGCATAAAACTCCATGCCCCACGCGGCTACCGAGTCGGCCAGTTCGGCTTGCAGAAAATAGTCGTTGTAGCCATGCACATACAGCACTCCGCGAGAACAGCGCGCAGAGTCGGGCTCTACGCGACGCACCACAGAGCACTCCACAGGCCCCGAATAGTCGTCAGGCTGGCGCACGGTGAACACTTCAAAAGCCTCTCCGAGTGCTTCCGTGTCGGGCTCCCAAACGCCGTACCGCTCATAGGCAACTGATTCTGCTCCCGCTCCCGGCACTTCGACCGATCCCAAGCATATCACCGCTACAGCCACGGCAGCTACAGCAACAGCTGCCACGGTCCACCAAATTCTTTTAGCTCGCTTTGTCATTATTTTAAATACCTTAGAGCCTGTCTCACAAGAAATGTTAAATTCTGAGCGGTCTATCTTTTAGGCTATTGTGGTGAGTGATAAGGGAGTGTACCGGATGTACACGACCGCAGAACTCGGCAGCAATAGACCAAAGAGAGACCGAGGCAGAGGTAATTTCCCAAGTGGAATAGGCAAAAACATAAAATGTATTAACTATTAACCTCACCTGAAAGCAAGAAATAAACAGTTCTGCTCGCATCTTTTGGCCTTCTTATTCCCTTTCTCTCAGTCACGTAGAGAGGCTACGCTCCTTCGTTCAAGAAAATAATAAGACTCAAAATATGCGCCTGCGGAATTTAACATTTCTTGTGAGACAGGCTCTTAGATTTCGCAGAAGTTGGTCACGCCGCACACGGCTCATTGCCGAATGGCGCGTGAGGCGGCGGAAGTCGCCGGGAGTGAGCCGGCTCACACTCTCGGCAGTGAGTGCGAGAAGCTCGGGGCGCGGAGCTCCGACGGCACTCGGTGTACGGGCGATGCCGGCGTTGTGGGGGCACACAGCCTGACATGTGTCGCAGCCGTAAAGTCGCCGCCCGTAGTCGATGTCGTCGGGCAGCTCCTCGCCGCGATACTCGATGGTGAGATATGATATGCACCGCCGGGCATCGGCGCATCGGCCGTCGGCACTGAGCGCACCGCCCGGGCATGCCGCAACGCACCTCAGACACCCCGCGCAGCTCAGTGTGCACGGCTCGGAGGGTGGGAGCGTAAGTGTCGTGACAATTTCAGCCAAAAAAACGTAGCTCCCGGCACCTGGCACAATCAGGCAGTTGTTCACTCCTATAAAACCTACTCCGGCCTGCACGGCGAAATACCGCTCCCGAAGCGGCGCCGTATCGACGCATATCCGGCTCTCCGCCCCGCACTCATCACGCAGCCATTCGGCCACCGGGGCGAGCCTGCGGCGCAGCGCCTCATGATAATCGTCGGCGAGAGCATAGCGCGACACCTCAACGTCGCCGGTACGCTGCACATCGGCCTCGTAGGGGAAAGCCGCCACAATAACGCTCTGCGCCCCGTCGAGCAGCAACGACGGATCGCGACGCACCGCGTCGTATCGCTCCATGTAGGCCATATCGCCGTGTCGGCCTGCGGCTATCCACCTGCCGAACCGGTCGGCCGCTTCTGCCGACACCGCATCTGCGGCCGCCACACCCCAGCGCACTGCGCCCGCGCCGACCATCAGCCGGTCGAGATGGTCAGACAGACTGGAGAGGGAGCAGTTCATACCCCTGATCGAGAAGCCACTCTATAGCCTGCGGAAGCACCGCCTTCATGTTGCGCTCGGCCTTGAGCGAATCGTGAAACACTATGATCGAGCCGTTGCGTGCGAAGCGTTTCACATTGTCGAGCACCTGCCCGGGGGTGAGCTTCGAGGAGTAGTCGCGCGTCACCAGATCGTACATTATGATGTTGTAGTGATCCTTGATCACGTGAGCCTGCGACCACCGCATCAATCCGTGCGGAGGGCGGAAGAGCGCCGAGTCGATCAGCGCATCGGCCTCGGTGATATCGCGCAGATACCGTTTGGAGTGCACCTTGAACCCCTGCAGATGGTGCATAGTGTGATTTCCCACCGAGTGGCCGCGACGCTTCACCTCCTCGCACAGCTCGGGGTGGCGGCGCACATTGTCGCCCACCATGAAGAATGTAGCTTTCACACCGTAGCGGTCGAGAGTGTCGAGCACCCAGGGTGTCACCTCAGGTATCGGGCCGTCGTCGAATGTGATATACGCCACCTTGCGGCCACGGCGCTTGATGCGCCAGGTGGCCTCAGGGAAGAGTATGCGGTAGATCAGTGGCGGCTGCTCAATAAACATCCTGCGCGCCCTGAAGTTTCTCCCAATGTATATCCTTGAGCTCCTTGATCTTGCCGAGATCTTCGTCGGAGCCGCCTCCTTGCATGTAGGCGCTCACGAGATCCACAAGATAGTAGTGGTAGATGTATTGGTCGGTAGTCTGGAGATTATTGTACTGGGCCGGGGTGAGGCTCTGCACGTACTTGGCCGTGCGGGCTGCCTCCTGAATCTCGCCCAGAAGCATCGCCAGACCTTTCTCTTTCAGCTCAGGACGGCTCAGACGGTCGGCAAGCTCGATGTAGAGCAGGCCAACGTCGCTACCCTGCTGCACGCTGTAGGGTGCAGCTTCGACGGGAAGTTTTGTCGTCATCAGATCCAGTATAGCGGCCGACTTGGAGTAGCGGTCGGCAGCGCGGGCAGTGGCCGAACTGTCGGCGGCGGCGAGGCCTTCCACATACAGCGCCTGCGCAAGGTCGATCAGCTGGCTGCGTGTCGACGCCACCATGCGGCGCACCGTCTCGTCGAGGTAGATGTCGTCGGGCGATTTCACCTTGTCGAGACCGCCCCAGCGGAAACGCTTGGTCACGTTGTCGTACATCTTGTCGGTATTGACGCCTGTGGAGAATCGGCCGGTGCTCTCGTAGCTGTATTGAGGCGCAAGAACGGGCCCGACCTCGTAGGCCATACCGGTGGAGCGCATGTAGGGCGTCAGGCCGATATAGTAGCTTTCGGGCACGGTCGATGCGAAGTATACGGGGCGATCCCAGCCGTTCGACACCGACGAAGTGAGGATGTCGAGGGTCAGGAGATTGCTCAGGGTGATACCGCGCGCTGTCGAGGGCTCGGAAGCGAAGTCGATCCATATACTGTCCTCGGCCACAGATTTCTCGGCGGGCGTGATTCGTCCCGACTTGACGGCGGCATCGAGGTTGGTGGGCAGATACATCAGCGGGTGGCGGAACACACGCGTATTGTAATAGCGGTCGCCGCGGTTGGCATAGAACTCGCGCAGGGCTTGTGAAGCCTCCACAGGCACCGAGTCGGGAGCCACGATACTGATCTGCAGATCGTTGTAGGCATAGTCAGTCGGCGTTGCGATGGTGCGGAGAGCCTGTGCATTATAGCTGGGATGCTTCACCTGATTGGCATACCAGTCGGTAGTGAGATAGCTTAGATTCACCACTTTAACGTCGGTACGCACACCCTCTACCTCCTGAGCGTACCACAGCGGGAAGGTGTCGTTGTCGCCGTTGGTGAATATGATAGCGTTGTCGTCGAGCGAGTTGAGGTAGTTGAAACCGAAATCGCGGGCTGTGTAGCGACCCGAGCGGTCGTGGTCGTCCCACGTCTGCGAAACCATCTGCAGCGGCACGAGCAGCCCGACAATGCACGCCACGATGGCTGCCGGAAGGGTGTATACATACGATGCGTCGCTTTCGTCGGTATCGGCCGACTTCTTGGCGGGTGTCTTTTTGTCGGCTTTACCTGCCATAAGAGCGGAGATGCCACGCGCTATGGCTGCCACACCCAGGCCGATCCAGATGGCGAAGGCATAGAACGAGCCGGCGTAAGCGTAATCGCGCTCGCGCGGCTGCCCGGGGGTCTGATTGAGGTAGAGCACGATGGCAATACCGGTCATGAAGAAGAGGAAGAATACCACCCAGAACTGCTCGATACCTTTGCGCGACGACAGCAGCGACTGCCAGAGCAGACCCACTACGCCGAGCAGAAGCGGCAGCATGAAGAATACGTTGCGACCCTTGTTGGCGGATCCCTCCGAAGCCGGAAGCAGCGACTGGTCGCCGAGGCGGGCGTTGTCGATAAACGGTATACCGGTGATCCAGTTTCCGTGATTGGGCTCGCCGTTGCCCTGAATGTCGTTCTGACGGCCTGCAAAGTTCCACATGAAGTAGCGCCAGTACATATGGTTGAGCTGATAGCTGAAGAAGTAGCGCATATTCTGTGCAAAGGTAGGCTTGACCATCGGCTCTTTGCGGAGCGAGTTGCCGTTCTCGTCGACGAGCAACGTGCCGTAGACAGTCTCGCCGAGCGGCTCCTCTCGGCTCACGCCGGCCCAACCTTTATACCCGTCCACATAGTCGGGGCTGTAGATACGCGGGAAGAGCATATTGAGCTCCGGCGTGGTGACATAATCCTCCTTGTGGCCGGTCATGATATATTCGTCGGGCTGATCGGGCGAAGTCTTGGCTACCTTCGAGTAGAGCGGTGCGCCCTCGGTCGACATCACATCCTGGCCGAGCGAAGTCTCCTGATACACGTTGGTGGAGTACGGCGTGCGTCCGTACAGCAGAGGTGTGTCGCCGTACTGCTCGCGGTTGAGGTACGAGGCGAGTGCAAATACATTGTCGGGCTCGTTCTGATTCATCGGAGGATTGGCCGACGAGCGTATCAGCAGCAGAGCGTACGACGAGTAGCCTATGAAGATCACGAAGATGCTTGTGAGAGCAACGCTGAGCACCCGCACCGGTATACTCGGCACAAAAGCAAGAGCAGCAACTACTGCGCCGATGATCACCACGGGCATCACCCATGAGCTGCCCATGAAAGGTATGCCCGAGAGTATGAAGCATACCACAAACGAAATCTTGATAAGCATCGGACTCTTCTGGCGGCGGCACTCCCAAATGGCCCAGATGAAACACCCTACAAGCAGGATGGCGTAGAAAAGCACACCGGTGTTGTAGCTCAGGCCGAAGCTGTTCACAAACATGAGCTCAAACCACTGCGACACTTCGATAAATCCCGGCACGAGACCGAAGAGTATCAGCGCCACGATGACAAACGACACAAGCAGCGACACAAGCGATCCGGTGGCCGTCGGGTTGGCGAATTTCTTATAGTATATCACCAGCACGATAGCCGGGATACAGAGCAGGTTGAGCAGATGGACGGCTATACTGATACCTATCACGTAGGCTATCAGCACCAGATAGCGGTCGGAGTGCGGCTCATCAGCCCGGTTCTCCCACTTGAGGATAAGCCAGAATACCAACGCGGTGCAGAACGACGAGAAGGCATATACCTCGCCCTCCACGGCCGAGAACCAGA
>CAZPKH010000015.1:0-38966 GCA_964587165.1 uncultured Muribaculaceae bacterium | reverse complement strand
GTCCGTTCTTTTACTGCAAAAATTTGCAACTCTCAGAATTATTTGGTAGATTTGCAGAACGATGGACGGCCACGTCCCGCACCAGTCAGCACATTATCTACCTTAAATCGAGTCATCATGTATACCAAACGCCTTCTGCTGGGCGACGAAGCCATTGCGCTTGGCGCACTAAACGCAGGCTTGTCAGGCATATACGCTTATCCCGGCACCCCTTCTACTGAAATCACCGAGTTTGTGCAATCGCACCCCCTCACCGCTCAGCGCAACATCCACTCACACTGGTCGTCGAACGAAAAGACAGCCATGGAGGAAGCCCTCGGCATGTCGTTCTGCGGCAAGCGCGCAATGGTATGTATGAAACATGTGGGTATGAACGTGGCAGCCGACTGCTTTGTAAACTCAGCCATGACAGGCGCAAACGGCGCCCTTATAGTCGTGGCTGCCGACGACCCCTCGATGCACTCATCGCAGAATGAGCAGGACTCGCGATTCTACTCGCAGTTCTCCCTCCTGCCTACCCTCGAACCCGCCACACAGCAGCAGGCTTACGACATGACAGCCTACGGCTTCGAGCTCTCCGAGCGCGTCGGCCTACCCGTACTGATGCGCATGGTGACACGCCTGGCCCACTCGCGTGGAGTAGTGTCGACACACGATAACCCCGCTCCGCAAAACGAGCTCCACTACCCCGCATCGGCAGCCCAGTGGGTGCTCATGCCCGGCAACTCGAAGCGCCGCTACCCGCAGCTCATCGACACATTCGAAGCTCTGGCAAAAGAGTCGGAGAGCTCACCTTATAATGTATATACCGACGCCCCCGATCATTCGGTAGGCATTCTCGCTTCCGGCATAGCAGCAAACTATGTGGCCGAAAACTTCCCCGAAGGCTCACCATACCCGGTGCTCACCATCGGACAGTACCCTCTGCCGGTCGAGCTGATAAACCGTCTGGCCGACGAGTGCGACTCCATACTTGTGGTCGAGGAAGGACAGCCATTCATCGAGCCGATGCTCCGCGGCATGCTCCGGTCATCGCGCACGATCCACGGCAAGCTCGACGGCACACTGCCTCGCACAGGCGAGCTTAACCCCGACATTGTGCGCGCAGCTCTGGGTCTCGCCCCCAACCCCAAGCCGGCCAAATCCGAGCTCGTCACCGCACGCCCGCCGTCGCTCTGCCAGGGTTGTGGCCACCGCGATGTATACGCCGCCCTCACCGACGCCATGAAGCAGTACCCCTCGCCCAAAGTGTTCGGCGATATAGGTTGCTACACCCTCGGATGGCTGGCGCCCTACAACGCCATCGACACCTGCGTCGATATGGGAGCATCAATCACCATGGCCAAAGGCGCAGCCGACGCCGGCCAGCACCCCGCCATAGCCATAATCGGCGACAGCACATTCACCCACTCGGGTATGACAGGCCTGCTTGATGCCGTAAACGAAGATTCGCCCATCACCGTAATAATATCCGACAACCTCACCACCGGCATGACCGGAGGCCAGGACTCGCAGGGCACAGGCAAGCTCGAGCAGATATGCCTCGGGCTCGGAGTCGACCCGGCACACCTGCACACCATCGACTCGCTGCCCAAGAATCACGACGCCATGGTCGAGCTCTTCCGGTCAGCATTCGACCACCCCGGGCTCAGTGTAATAATATCCCGCCGTGAGTGCATCCAGACCGCTCGCCGCCACAATGCCGCAAAAAAATAAACCTCCACATCTCACCGAAATCACCATGAAATCTGACATAATACTGGCCGGAGTAGGCGGCCAGGGCATACTCTCGATAGCCACAATACTCGGCGCCGCAGCTCTCGACGGCGACCTCAACATAAAGCAGGCCGAGGTGCACGGCATGAGCCAGCGCGGAGGCGACGTGCAGTCGAACCTGCGCATCAGCTCCGAGCCGATAGCCTCCGACCTCATCCCTCTGGGACGCGCCGACCTGATAGTATCGCTCGAACCGATGGAAGCGTTGCGCTACCGCGAGTATCTCGCCCCCGAAGGGTGGATCGTCACATCGACACTACCGTTCATCAACATACCGGCATACCCCGAGCAGCAACTGCTTGAAGCCGAGCTGGCACAGTGGCCCCGCACCATAGCTTTCGACATGGAGGCCGTGGCCAAGGAGGTGGCCTCAGCACGTGCATCGAACATGGTGCTCCTGGGCGCAGCGTCGCCCCTGATCGACATAGACCCCGAACGCATCATCGATGCCATACGCAAGATCTTCGGCGCCAAAGGCCCCAAGATGGTGGATATGAACATAGCAGCATTCACCGCCGGACGCGACCGCGCCATAACTCTAATCGATAAGTGATTATGTTTCCTCTCAATACCGACCAGCTTGCCGCACAGGTAGCGGCACGTGGCATTCTCGACATATCGACCGCCACTATACGCCAGATCTCTTCGCTCGCATCAGCCATTGAGCAGGTAGCGGGAGAGCCCGTCGTGCACATGGAGCTCGGCAATCCCGGCCTCCCTGCCGCACAAGCCGGCATCGAAGCCCAGATAGAAGCCCTGCGCAGCGGTGTGGCTGCAAAATACCCCAACATCAACGGTATACCGCGCCTCAAGGAAGCCGCATCAGCCTTTTTCAAGGCATTCCTCGACATTGATATACCGCCGCGCACCATCGTGCCCACCGTAGGGTCGATGCAGGGGTGCTTCACCACCGAAATGCTGCTGGGGCAGAGCAAACCGGGGTGCGACACGATAGCATTCCTTCTGCCGGGCTTCCCGGCGCAGGTGCATCAGGCAAAAGTGTTAGGATTCAAAACCACCGGATTCGATATCCTCAAGCACCGCGGCGATGCGCTCGAAGCCCCGCTGCGTGCACTCTTCGAGCAGGGCAACATCGCCGGACTGGTATACAGCAACCCCAACAATCCGGCATGGACAAACCTCACCGAGCGCGAGCTTGAGATCATCGGCCGACTCGCCACGGAATATGACGTGGTTGTGGTCGAGGATCACGCCTACATGGGCATGGACTACCGCAACCGCTTCGGCCACCCCGGCCGCGAGCCGTTCATACCGACCGTGGCAAAATATACCGACAACTATATCCTGCTGTGCTCGGCCTCAAAGATATTCAGCTATGCAGGCGAGCGCATAGCGTTGGTGTGCATGAGTCCGGCCGTGTTCGACCGCCACTACCCCTACCTGGAGGAGTTCTACGAGATGCCCACCTACGGCGACGCATACATATTCGGCGTACTTTATGCCACATCCTCCGGCACAAGCCACTCCGCACAGTATGCCCTTGCCGCCATGCTTGAAGCAGCCACGCAGGGCACGCTCGACTTTGTGGACGATTGCTCCGAGTACGGGCGTCGCGGCAAGCGTGCCAAAGAGGTGTTCAGGCGCAACGGATTCCATCTGGTATATGCCGACGATGCCGGCACGCCGATAAGCGACGGCTTCTTCTTCACCGCCGGCTACGGCGACATGCCCTCCGACGAGCTGCAGCTCGAACTGCTGCGCTACGGAGTGTCGGCGATATCGCTCCCAAGCACCGGATCAAAGCACAACGGCCTGCGCATCTGCATATCGACCATGGGATCCGACGAGCTGTTCGAAATGCTCGACCGTCGTCTTGCCCGGTTCCACGCCGACCATCCGATAAGTGTCGCCGCAGAAATATCCCGCCAGCAAGTGCAATAATCCTGATACGCACCCACCACCGCTCACACCCCGCCAAGCCACAATGAAAGAGATCAAATATGTATCGGCTCAAGAGGCCGTCAGCCTTATAAAGTCAGGCGACCACGTATATATCCAGGGATCCACTTCGGTGCCCGAAGTGCTCGTCGAAGCGCTCGCACGCCGCGGCTCCGAGCTACGCGATGTGACCCTCTACCAGGCCTTTGCCGTGACTAAGGGCGAAGCGCCCTACTGCCGCCCGGAGCTGAAGGATTCGTTTTTGGTCGACAGTTTCTTTGTGAGCAACTCGGTGCGCCGTTGGATAGCCGAAGGGTACGGCACGATGACTCCCCGCTTCTTGGGCGAAGTGCCGGCCCTCTTCCGCGACGGCACATGCCCGGTGGATGTGGCGCTGATCAACTGCTCGCTGCCCGATGCCGAAGGGCGTGTGAGCTTCGGTGTGTCGGCCGACCTTGCCACGGCCGCCGTGGAGTGTGCACGCATCGTCATAGCGCAGATCAACCCGCACATGCCGTTCTCCTACGGCGACCCCGTAATCTCGCTTGACCGCATCGACGCAGCCGTGCTCGTCGACGAGCCGCTGGTCGAAGTGCCTACCGCCACCCCTACCCCCGAGGAGATACGCATAGGCAACGCCATAGCCGAACATATACCCGACGGCGCCACCCTGCAGATAGGTGTGGGAGGTATCCCCAACGCGGTGATACGCGCTCTCTCGGGCCACAAGCACCTGGGGCTCCACACCGAGGCGATGACCGACGGCGTGCTGCCGCTGCTGCAGTCGGGCGTGATCGACAACTCACAGAAACGCATATACCCCAACCAGTCGGTAGCATCGCTCGCCTTAGGGTCGCGCAAGCTGTACGACTTCATGGACCACAACCCCGACATAATATTCCGCGATGTGGCATGGACCAACGACCCGCGCATCATATCGCAGAATCCTAAAGTGATGTCGATAAACTCCTGCCTGGAGATCGACCTCACCGGCCAGATATGTGCCGACTCGATAGGCACGCGCATATTCTCGAGCGTCGGAGGGCAGCACGACTTTGTATACGGATCGTCGCTGAGCGAGGGCGGACTATCGTTTCTGGCAATGCTCGCCACCACACGCAAAGGCGAGAATAAAATCAAGCCGATGCTCACACCCGGCGCAGGGGTAGTCACCACACGCTTCCAGACCAACTACGTGGTGACCGAATACGGCGCCGTCGACCTGCGCGGCCGCAACCTCGCCCAACGCGCCAAACTGCTTATCAGCATAGCCGCCCCGCAATTCCGCGAGGAGCTCGACCGTGCGGCTGCCGAACGCTTCGGCTACTCCTACCTGAGGCTGCGCTGAGCCGGCGCGACTTCACCCCCCCGCTTAGAACCGGCGGCGCGCTGACGCCACTTGTAACGCCGTTGTGACCCACGCGCAAACATTTTGTAGTCAAAATGTTTTGGCTTAGACTTTTATGTTTCATTTTTAGCACACTTTTACTTAAATTTATCCATAATATGATTGGGGATATTATATTTGTGATATGAAAAAGCCCCTGATCATATCAATTGTCACAATATGTATATTGGTGATTGGAGTAATCGGATACCTGAATTACAACGCCAACTCGTCTCAGGACGATTTCTGTCTTGAGATAGAAAACGGCGAGCTCGGTTCATATCCCGTCATCAATTCTTTCATCTCTCCGACATACGACATGGTGTTTCTTGTCGACACCGGCTCTGACATGAGCATGATATGCCCGGAGACTATATCGGAACTGAAACGTCGAGGATTCAGAGTAGATTCAACATTCTGCCCGGTGTTCTACCGCACTAATACCGGCAATATAGGGTTCACCACAAAGAGATATACCGCCGACATCCCCCTGCGCTACTGGAACGCCACCCGTACCCCCAACGGTAAAGTATTCTACGAGTGCGACACCACAAGACTGATCAATGTGATGCGCAACGTAAACTTCATCCCGGCCCCTGACGATTTCAACATCTTCGGCCTCGATTTGCTGCGTAAGCTCGTGATGGAGTATCGCGTGGACCGCGGCACATTGTCGTTCTACACCAAGATGCCCGAAGGGTACGAATTTCTGACTCATCTCGACGAGGAGTCAAGCCCATGGAATATACTCGGATGCGCCAACCGCTACACTATCCATATGTCGGTAGGCGACTTTACCAACGACTACATAGTCGATACCGCTCTTGACCTTGTGTCCGTGAAACATCCGGCCTCCGACAGTGTGAACGCCCGCTCACGACTGCTTGACCGCCCGCACATGACCTCTTACGGCAAGATGCTCAAGACCCGCATTTCGCCCAAAGAGTGGGCTCAGATGGGATCGCGTGCCGGCTCTACCACAGTGAGCTACTTCAACGACGGTGAAGCATCTTATGCCATCAACCCCGTGCGCTTCACATCGCAGGATATTGTGATCGACTTCCGCAACAACCGTATATGCCTGCGGCCGCAGTTTGACGTGATAGGCTACCCCGACAAGCTCCCTTCGAGCTGGTCGACCACCCTGGGCGGTATACGTCAGGACTGACACAAACTACCATAAAAGAGGCGAATCGCATGTGTGCGATTCGCCTCTTTTATGGTAGTTGTAGATCAGAATATCTGCTTGGTGGCGATATTGCCCTTCACCACTATGTAGATCTGTCCGGGCTGAGGCTCAGCCACCTCGGTGCCCTGCAGTGTGTAGTAGCGCGCTGCTGTCGAGGCTTCTGCCGCTACAGTATCAATGCCCGTTGTGGAAGCCTTCACATAGTACGGATTGGAGAGCTGTCCTTTGGTCGAGCCCCAGGGCACGAAGTAGTAAGTGTTGCCTGCCACGAGGCCGCTCACATCGCCCTGATATTTTAGATTTACAGTCTCTCCGGCCTGTATGCCTGCAAATACACTACCCATGGAGGTGAGCGAGCGTCCGGTTGCTACGTCGAAGAACATTGCCTCCACATTGTCGGCCCAGTAGCCCGAGGTGCCTTTCAGATTGATCCAGCACTCAAGGCCGTTGGGATCGATGATAAAGGGAGATGATGAAGTGCCGTAGCCGGCGCAACCGGGGAATTCAACCGATACCACCTGCGCAGCGGGCGAAGTGGTCTGTGCTGCGAGTACAGTCACCGGATAGCGGTCGGAGATCAGATAATAATCCTCGGTGATAAACACCAGATCATAGTTGCCGGCCGAGAGATTCGAGCCACTGAATGTAGCTACCCAGTCGATGGTGAGCGTCTCGCCTGCGTCGAGCGACAGGCCTTTGCGTGAGCCGGTGGCGTAGACCGACGTGCCGCTTGCAAGAGCGGGTATCACTGTGCCGTAATAGTCGGCGGAAGCTTCGATGTCGACCTCAAACTCGGCTGCATCGCCGATATATATAGGTGTGAGCATGGTGCACGAGGTGACGTGTGCATGCTGAGCGGTAGAGGGCACTGTAAATGTGATGGTCGAGTTGGTCACCACTGCCTGAACATATCCGGGGGTATTGATCGAGGTGCTTACGTCATACCAAGTATCGTTGGATTGGAAAGCAGGCTCGGCCTTGTAGGTGCCCACCGGGAATGATGAGCCGTTGATCGACATCTGCCGCCAGCCGTTCAGCGACGGAAGCGAGTTTACGGTATTGTAGGCCGAAATATACGACACGGCACCTGTCGACTCGTTGGTGAGCTTAAGGCCGAGTGTCACGGGGATAGCGGCTGTCGAGGCGTTGTAGAAAAGTGTCTCCGAGCTGCCGAATACCACCGTAGAGCTTTTGCTGTACTGTGTCTGTGCCGGAGCAAAATCGCCGCTCAGCTCTATTATAGGTACCACTTGGCCTATCGCACCGGCCGATCCCGGAGGACAGATACCTATGATGATACCCTGCCCCATATTGAAACCGGAGTTGCTGCCACCGATACCCTGGCTTGGAGGATCGAGCACCGACAGCTTGAAGTAGCCGTTGCTCATGCCGCCCCAGCCCCAGTTGATGTGGAAGAAATCGTCCTGAGAGTATCCGTCGCACACGAAAGCATGACCGCCCTCGTTGCTGTGGCCGGAGTAGATCACGGGGCGACCGGCTGCGATCTCGTTGTACACCATATCAATCCAGTCAGAAGAGGTGTAACATTCGCGAGAGAGGTAGCGCACGCCGGGATCGTAGTTGAAATAGTCGACCAGAGCGGAGGCTGCATTGAAAGTCGAAGCGCCCGATCCGCCGGTAGCGGCAAGTCCGTAGCTCATATCCACAGATACGCCGCACGCTTTCATCAGTGTTGCCACAGCTTCGTTTGAGGCAGACGACGATGAGCTGTCGTAGGTGTCCGACATCTGATCCCATGCAAACGGTGTGCCTGCAAAATCAAACGATGCCGAGTAGTTGTTGTTGAGATACGTGAAGTTGTAGCTGTGCGAACCCAGACCCTGCTGCGGGTAGTTGAACACCTTGATAGCCTGCGCCATGGCTGTGGCTACGCACCCTGTCACGGCACGGCTCTGCACGCCACTCGAGTTTTTGAGCACCGGACAGAGGTCATTGTAGGGAGCATCCTGATTCCACAATGTTTTGGCGATGGGAGCTATCTGCTGACGCTCGGCGCGGGCCGGAGCGAGCTGCAGCTCTTCGCCGGGGTGAGCGGCGGCATATGCCACCTGCTCGGAGAGCTCGTCGAGCCACCAGCGCATCTGCGGAGGCACATCGGCGGCATCGAACCGGCCCGTGTCGCTGAAGCCGAGCAATGCCGCACCGGCAGCATCGTCGGCTGCCGCAACTATATATCCTTGCTGAGCAGCAAACAGATAGAGGGTAGGCTGCCCGTCGGGAGCAGAAACAGTAAGTGCCGGAGTCAGTGCAAAATCAGCGGAGGCAGCTACGCGTGCCGGGCCACTCTGAGGCATCTCCGACTTGGCCGCGGCAAGAGCCTCGGCAGGTGTCAGCGATCGTGCCGAAGCGCCGAAAGTGGCGGCTGCCAAGGCAGATACTGCAAAGAGAGTAAAAAGTCTTGTCATAAAGATATGATTGTAGTTACGAATATGTCGGGCGTGAAGATGCAGGCGCATCGTGTACGCATGCTTTCTTATATTATAATGTGTAAGAGTGGTATATGGTTCGCCTTAAGGTGATTTTTCACCGGAGCTTGCAGGAGAAATGCCACATAGCCAGAGCGGCCGACACACTCACGTTGAGCGAATGCTTTGTGCCGTACTGAGGTATTTCGAGGCATACATCCGCCAGATCGACCACCGCCTGATCCACACCGTTCACCTCATGCCCCACCACAAGCGCGTAGCGGTGCCCCGGCTCGGGCTCGAAACGCTGCAGCTCTACGCTCCCCTTCACCTGCTCCAGACAGCACACAGTGATGTCGCCGCGGCTGCGCAAGGCGCATATCGCTTCGGCAGTACTTGCGAAATACTCCCACTGCACCGAATCTTCAGCGCCGAGAGCCGTCTTGTGGATCTCGGCCGATGGGGGTGTGGCTGATATTCCGCAAAGCAAGATACGCTCTATGGCGAAACCGTCGGCTGTTCGAAAAATCGAGCCTATGTTATTGAGCGACCGCACATTGTCGAGCACCACCGTGAGCGGTATTTTTACCACATCCGAGCGGTATTGCTCCACCTCGGGGCGAGCGAGATCAAATATAGTTTTCTTTTTCATGGCGGCGGGCATCTATTTTGAGTCGGGCACGGCAGCTACCGGGTGGCTTGGCTTTTTAGCGTCAGGGTAAGAGATACGGCTGTGATACATCGTGCGCAGGCGTGATATAAAGACATCTTTTATATCGCGTATGTCGCGGAACGACAGCGGCGAGTCGTTGTGCAGACCCTCGGCTATCTGAGTGTCGATGATACGGTTGACAAGCGCCGAGATAGCTTCCGGGGTGTGATCCTTGAGCGAGCGCGACGATGCCTCGATCGCATCGGCCATCATCAGGATAGATGTCTCGCGGCTGCGCGGATTGGGTCCGGGGTACTGGAACTGGCGTATGTCGACCTCCTCGTCGGGATGCTGATTGCAGTATGTGGTATAGAAATAGCGGGCGGTGCCTCGGCCGTGGTGCTCGGTGATGAAGTCGCGTATCACCTGCGGCAGCTTGGCCTTGTCGGCACGGCGCAGGCCGTCGGTCACATGGTTTGT
This sequence comes from uncultured Muribaculaceae bacterium, assembly GCA_964587165.1. Taxonomy (GTDB): domain Bacteria; phylum Bacteroidota; class Bacteroidia; order Bacteroidales; family Muribaculaceae; genus CAZPKH01. Next base: position 29,157 of record CAZPKH010000015.1, on the reverse strand, counting down.
CACGATGCGGGCCGACTGTATGGGGTCGAGTGCATCGTGTGGATTCACGCCGTGCTGGTTTTCGGTAAAAAAGGCGGGGTTGTCAATCTTGCCGATGTCGTGGTACAACGCCCCCGTACGCACAAGCTGCACATTCGCGCCTATCCGCGAGGCGGCCGCCGACGCAAGGTTGCTCACGGCCATAGAGTGCTGGAATGTGCCGGGACACTCCTCGGAGAGTGCGCGGAGCACCTTGTTATTGATGTCGGAGAGCTCGACGAGGGTCACTTTCGACGTGAATCCGAAAATCTTCTCGACAAAGAATATCATGACGTATGCAAACGACACGAGAATACCGTTGATGGCAAGCGAGCCGAACATGTCGAGCGGTATCTTCGACACGGCTCCCATCTGCGCCAGACGCATCGCCAGGAATGCGAAGCAGTAGCTCAGGAAGATGAAAAACGCCGAGCTGATGAGCTGTGAGCGCTTGGTCAGATCCTTGATAGACTGTATCGCAACCGTGCCGCCCACCACCTGAAGGAATATGAACTCAAGCGGATTGACCGCCACCAGAGCCAGTATCATCACCGTGACGATATGGCTGTAGAGAGCCACACGCGAGTCAAGGAATATGATAAGCAGGATCGGGACGATGACAAGCGGTGTGAGATAGAGGCCGCGTGTGAAGGTGGCATCCATGATAAAGCCGAACACGGCAAACGCCGTGACGACCGTCACGATAAACGCCAGCTTGCGCATATCCCTGTAATACTCCGGACGGAACATATACAGGAATCCGTACATCAATCCGAAAAGCAACATCATATACAGGGCCTGCCCGCCAAGCAGATACAGCGAACTGTCGCTTGTGCCGCCCTGCTTCTCACGCTGCAGCTGCTCGTAGGTCTGAAGCACGGTGTAGAGCTGTGATGTGACCACGTCGCCTTCGTCGATGATACGCTCGCCCTGCTGTATCACACCTCGGGGAGCCATAGCCTTGCGGTACAGCTCGGTACGCATGCGGTCGGTCTCGACCGTGTCGTACACTATATTGGGCACCAACAGCTCGGCAAGGCCGGTCTCGGCAATAGCGCGGCGCGCCACCGTGTCGGCAAATACGGAGTCGAGATGCGCGTATGCCGCACGCCCTGTGCGGAATGCCGATGCGGGCATCGAGATCGCCACGTTATCGTGCACGAACTTCACAGCCGGCAGCCTGCCCTGCACTATCTCGGAGTATGTGCGCTGGTCGACCACACCGCTGCTGTACACCTTGCGAAGCTCCTGTATCAGAGCATTGCGCTTGGCGTGGCTCACCGGAGTGGGCGTATGGTTAAGCCGCTCGGCAAACTGCTGCACGACATCGTTCTCTACTACATTGTCGCGATTATACACCGGCTCGAATGTGCGGTCGATACTGTCGCGCACGGCCGATGCCGACACTGAGTCAAGGTATATAGGTATGTCGAACGGCGCCGTAAGGAGCTGATAGCTCCAGGGACGGTTCTCCTGATAGTGGTAGCGATGCTCGCCGGCGCGCGGGAGGGCGTAGACCGTGATTGCCACAGCCACGACAAAAAGCGCCAGGCGTATCAGATGTTGCTGCTTTATGGTGAACTTCATAGGCTTGATAATTCAGATATTGATCAGCGGCGTGTGCGCACTGCCGACTGCACGCCCTCGATACTCTTTATGCTTTGGCAGAGCTGGTCGACGACGACAGCATCGGTCACAAGGACGTCGAGCACGGCCACAAACACCTCTTTCTCGGCCCGGATATTGAGCGAGCGGATGTCCATATTCAGCTCCATGGATATGCGGTGTATCAGCGCCTGGAGTATGCCGTGGCGATCCACGCCCTCTACTCGTATCGACACCAGGAATTTATGGCCGCCCGTATCCCAGTGCGTCGACAGGATGCGCGGCCCGAATCCGGCTTTGAGCGCTTGCGCGCGCGGACAGCTTTGGGCATGCACCTCGACCTCGCCTTTATCGTTGACGAATCCGAGCACATCGTCGCCCGGCACCGGCGCGCAGCATCCGGTGAACACAAAGTTCTGCTCTCCGCCGGGACCGCAACGCAACACATACACCTCCTTGGGATTGATATGGGCGCGTGTCACCACATCGGGCACACGCGATGAGTCGGCACTACGCTCAGGCTTGTCGGCGTCGCCGGAGTTTCGACGCACCACGCTGCCGAGCTTGCGAAGTCGTCCCAAAAGAGAGCGCCCCGGGCGCAGCTTCTCCGAGAACTCCGTGAGATTGATCTCGTCGCGACCTATCTTGAGCATCAGCTCATCGCGGTTTGACACGCCGTAGTAGCCGAACAGTTTTGTGAGCACTTCGTTGGTCTCCTCCAGCGAGTTGTCGGCCAGAAATTTGGCGAATATCCGCGACCCTCGCTCAATGGTGGGCTGCTGCTCCTTGCGCAGAGCCTTGCGAAGCAGGGTGCGCCCCTTGGCCGTGGCCAGGAAGTCGATCCACTCCGCATGCGGGTGCTGACTCTCGGAGGTGAGCACTTCGACCTGGTCGCCGGAGCGGAGTTTGTGGCTCAGCGGCACGAGCTTGTGGTTCACCTTGCCGGCTATGCACTTTGCGCCGATACTGCTGTGGAGGGCGAACGCCACGTCGAGCACCGTCGAGTTGTTGGGGAGGGTGATCAGCTCACCTTTGGGAGTGAACACCACGATCTCGAGAGCAAACAGATTGAGTTTGAGCGTATCGAGAAAGTCGAGCGCGTTCGGGTTGGGGTCGTCGAGTATATCCTTGATGGTGCGCAGCCACACGGTGAGCTCGCTCTCCTCGTCGCCCTCGCCCACCTTATACCGCCAGTGGGCGGCGAAACCTTTTTCGGCTATCTCGTCCATGCGGCGCGAGCGTATCTGTATCTCGATCCAGTTGCCGTCGGGTCCCATCACCGTCAGGTGCAGAGCCTGATAGCCGTTTGCTTTCGGTATTGAAATCCAGTCGCGGGTACGGTCGGGGTGCAGCCGGTAGATATCGGTGATAGCCGAATATATGTTCCAGCATATCTCCTTTTCACGCTTGGGGTCGTCGCACTCGAATATGATGCGCATGGCGTAGAGGTCGTATACCTCCTCAAACGGTATATGTTTCGACTCCATCTTGCGCCATATCGAGTAAACCGACTTCAGCCGCGCCTTAGCCTCATAGTCGAGCCCCATATCGCTGAGCCGCTCCTTGATGGGGGCTGCGAAATCGTTGTACACTGCCGAGCGGCGCTCCTCCGACTCCTGTATCTGGCGGCTTATCCGCTCGTATGCACCGGGGTGCTCGTACTTGAAGCTGAGATCTTCGAGCTCGGTCTTTATTGCGAACAGACCCAGGCGGTGAGCCAGCGGAGCGTAGATGTACAGCGTCTCGCCGGCTATCTTATACTGCTTGTTGGGAGCCATCGACCCCAGGGTGCGCATATTGTGCAGGCGGTCAGCCATCTTGATGAGCACCACGCGAATATCCTCGCTCATAGTAAGCAGCAGCTTGCGGAAATTCTCCGCCTGCGCCGAGGCTTTGTCGCCGAATATACCTCCTGAAATCTTGGTCAGCCCCGCCACAAGTTGCGCTATCTTCTTGCCGAAGCGCGACTCTATATCCTCGACGGTATAGTCGGTATCCTCGACCACGTCGTGAAGCAGCGCCGCGCAGATCGACGTCGACCCCAGGCCTATCTCCTGACTGGCGATCTTGGCCACAGCGATAGGGTGCAGTATGTACGGCTCGCCCGAGCGGCGGCGTATACCCTTGTGTGCTTTCTTGGCAAAGCGGAAAGCCCTCTCTATGATCTCCACTTTCTTGCGGTGGTTGGAGTTCATATATCCGGTGAGAAGATCGTCAAACTCGCGCTGTATCAACGCTTCCTCCTGCTCCGGAGTGAGGTTGTACGATTCCACCGAGGGGGCTGCCGGCTGAGGCATCTCAGAGGCATCAGCAGGCTTTAGGGGCTGATTTTCAGAAAGATTCGGAGTGTCCATATCGCAAAATGTGGCTATTACTGCAATCTTTCACAAAATTACGACAATACGCCGAATATACCAAAAAAATCTCTCGGCGGTCAGATCAGCTGTTGAGCAGCGGCTTTATCAGGCGGCGGTATATCTCGGCCGAGGCGGGGTCGTAGGTATTGGTATAGCTGCGGAACATCTCTATATGCTTGGGCTTTAGACGATAGGTGAGCGGCGGAGCCGTGGGGCTCTGGCGTGGGAAACGGTCGTTGAAATCGTAGATGGCGCGATAGCGGTCGGCCACCTCGATACACGCCAGAGTGCCTGCGGGCTGCGATTTGGGAGGCGCCGAGTGGATGCGTATGCAGTGCACACCCGGAGCGGGCGAGTGGAGCACCAGAAAGCCGTGGGCCGACGAGCGGAAATGCTCTATGCGCGCCTGCTCGTAGGCCGAGTGAGCATACTCCCACACCTGAGCGTCGGTAGCGTCGGCAAGGTCGGGCAGATCAGAGCGCAGTTGCTCTATCAGGGCGCGATACAGGCGCAGTGTCACAAGCGTATCGCCGGCAGCCGAATGTTCGGCCGGCAGCTCGGCATCGGCCGAGGCATCGGGATCGGCAAAACGTATGCCGAACTCGGCGGCACACACGCTCAGACCCGGGATAGCAAACGGCGAGAGCGGCTTACCGCTTTTACGGCAGGCATACAGATGATAGAGCTCGCGCGTCTCGACCACCGGCTTAGCCGGATCAAACTCTATCCCGGCGGCCCGCAGGTGGTCGATATCATTGTCTACTGCAAATCCTACTATCCCTTCGCTCGTGTCGAACAGACTCTGAAGCTCCCGGCGGCACTCGCCGAACGCCGGAGCATCGGCCACCATCTCCGGGGTGATATTATGCGGATCGAGCCGCCATGAGCGCACACGGGCAGGCTTGAAGTAAGAGTGAAACACGGTGCGACCGTTCAGGTTCATCACGGCGAGTTCAAGCAGTTCCTGCGAGTTGCCGGTAAACTCGGCATCGAGCACCAAAGAGTTTTCAGGATTCATCACATTCGATTTTATATCACAAAGATACGAAAAATTTATCTTACATTTTATTTGGGAATTTAATAAAACTTCACTAACTTGCGACCATCACCAAGAGCCTTTCTCACAAAGATTTGCAATCTGATAAAAAACTATAAAATACCATAACAGCGCGACCCCAACGGGCGCGCTGTTTGTATTTATAATAAAACCGGCGACCGCCCGACAACACTCAGTGAGCCGCGACGGCCACACAAAGACTTATGATGTTTATATGAAGAAGATAATGATTCTGGCGGCAGCTGTCGCCACAGTTCCGGCCGCGATGGCCCTCCCCGTTGCCCCCGATTATGTAGCTCCCGATGTATTTTTTTCCGCCGACACGCTCTCTGAGCGCGCCGCCTCGCTCCCGGCGCCGGCCGCTGTAGTGCCGACCTCGCTGGTACAGGAGTATGTGGTAGACCCCTTCAACGGCACGATGCCCAACGGCTTCATACCCGACGAACTGCTCGAATACTCAATGCTCCCCCAGCCCGACGGCGGCATGGAGATTGACGTCGTACTGCCCGACGACGTAAGCGAAGATGAAGCCGAAGCTGCCCTGCAACAGCTTCAGGACGAACTCACAAAGTATGCCCGCAAATATCTCGGAACGCGCTATGTATGGGGCGCCAAAGGGCCGAATGCTTTCGACTGCTCGGGATTCACGGGGTATGTGTTCCGCAACTTCGGCTACGACATAGGCGCCAACTCGCGTATACAAGCTACCCGCGGCAAGAAAGTCGATATTAAGGATGCTCGTGTGGGCGACCTGATGTTCTTCTCTCGCCCCAAGGGAGGCAAGACCGTAGGGCATGTAGGCATGGTGATCGACGTGAACCCCGACGGCACACTGAAATTCATACACGCATCTTCGCGCAAAGGTGTGACAATACAGCAGTTCCCCGACAACGGCCACTACAACCGCCGCTTCCTACAAGTGCGCCGCGTGATCGACGAGAATAAACTCGCCTAACACGGAGACTACTATAAATCACAGATCGGCACTATTCTCACTATTATATTAGTGGTTATAGTGGCGATCTGTGATTTTGTTGATTTTAGAGCGCCATGCCGAAATAAGAGTGCTATAACAGACTCGGAGGGCGAGTGCTTTAGCGCTCGCCGATAACGCCCGCCAACGTTTGTTATTGTCGGACCCTGAAGGACCCGACCTCCGAAGTTGAGGGCGTATCATTTGAGGATCATAGCAGACTCGGAGGGCGAGTGCTTTAGCGCTCGCCGAAAACGCCCGTCGACGTTTGTTATCGTCGGGCCCCGAAGGACCCGACCTCCGAGGTTGAGGGTGTAACCCTTTGAGGAGTGGAAGAACAGACTCGGAGGACGAGTGCTTTAGCGCTCGCCGAAAACGTCGGCGACGTTTGTTATCGTCGGGCCCTGAAGGACCCGACCTCCGAGGTTGAGGGCGCATCATTTGAGGGGTGGAAGAGCAGACTCGGAGAGCGAGTGCTTTAGCGCTCGCCGAAAACGTCGGCGACGTTTGTTATCGTCGGGCCCTGAAGGACCCGACCTCCGAGGTTGAGGGCGTATCATTTGAGGGGTGGAAGAACAGACTCGGAGCGCGAGCCTTAAAAGACTCGCGCTCCGAGTTTATTCTTGTCTTTCAAAGGATTGCGCCCGAGTTACGACTGCGAGCCGTCGGTATCGTCGTCGGTAGGGATACCGATTTTTCGGTCGAAGTTTTTCACCGAATTGATTATCACTACTGTGAATAGCGGCAGCATCAGCATACCGGCCGTGGGGAGTATGACGGATATTATCTTGCCCACGGTGGTGACAGCCGAGAAGTAGCACCCGACGGTGGTGACGTTCATCGCAGCAAAGTAGAGGGCGTCCCAGAATGTCTTTACGTTAGGATTGATAAGGTGCTCCTCGAAATAGAACATCAGCGACAGGATGTAGACCAGCGTGATAAGTATCACAGTATACTGTGCCAGCAGCGAGAGAGCGCGGTTGCGCGACACATATCCTACCACGAGGCTCAGCGCGTAGCTGCCTCGCACCAGCGGGATAAAGCGCAGGAAGTTGAGCACATGCTCCGACAGGGGCATCCCGGTGAGGTTGATGATATTAAGATACGGTATAGATATGATAAAGAAAAACCAGTGTGAGCGCAGATACGCTTTCTTGTCGGGCACGAGTATCAGCTCTACGAAGAAATCCAAAAGGAAGGCGATACATACCCAGAACTGGAACGACATATAGCGGTAGTCGAGCAGGAAAGGTACGTTCTCAAACGTATCATACGATATATATACTATAAGAAGCACCGAGAGCACAAGCACGGCGGCTTCGAGAATATCAATGATGATGCGGGCCGTGCGCGAGGCCGGACGGTTGGAGGCGCGGTCGAGGGCTAATAAATATTTTGATTTAGATGATGATGTGGTATTTGATTCAGATCCCATAACCATAAATTTTTGAGTTGACGTGTTTTCGAGCCGGCCGACATGACGATTTCGGCCCGCTTTCTGAAATAAAAACATCGGCCCGAACAAAAATGTTCGGAGCCGATGCTGTATGGTGCAGGGATATGCGGATCGATTACATATTCATACCGCCGTCCACCTGTATCACCTGGCCTGACACATACGACGACATGTCGGAGGCAAGGAAAGTGGCAACGTCGGCGATATCCTCGGGCTTGCCGCCGCGGCGCAGAGGTATCTTCTTGGTCCACTCGGCGCGCACATCGTCGGGGAGGGCGGCTGTCATGGCTGTCTCGATAAAGCCGGGAGCTATGGCGTTGGCACGTATGCCGCGCGAGCCCACCTCCTGTGCGATACTCTTGGCCAGAGCGATAAGGCCGGCCTTTGAAGCAGCATAGTTGGCCTGACCGGCATTGCCGTGCACCCCTACTACGGATGCCATATTGATGATCGAGCCGTGGCGCTGACGCATCATGATGGGGAGCACGGCGTTGATGAAGTTGAAGGCGCTCTTGAGGTTGACGGCTATCACGGCGTCCCACTGCGCTTCGGTCATGCGGAGCATCAGGCCGTCCTTTGTGATACCGGCATTGTTGACGAGAATATCGATCGAGCCGAAGTCGTTGTGTATCTGCTCGACCACAGCCTTGGTCTCCTCAAAGTTGGCGGCGTTCGACGCATACCCTTTCACTTTCACGCCGAGGGCTTCTATTTCGGCCTCGGTAGCGCGGGCGTCGTCGTTGATCACCAGGTCGGTGAATGCTATATTTGCGCCTTCGGCAGCAAATTTCAGGGCGATAGCCTTACCGATGCCGCGTGCGGCGCCGGTGATAAGGGCTGTTTTACCTTCGAGTAATTTCATAGTCGGGATGTTGATTATTGTTTTATTTTGCGAGGCAAAGTTAATGTTTTTTTCGCAGAGCGTCAAATCGTATCACACCTTAAGGAGGGCAGCTCCGCAGGAGTATCCTCCGCCGAACACTGTCAGCGCCACGCGGTCGCCTTTTGCGAGGCCGTCGCGATACTGGCTCAGCACGATGCCTACGGAAGCCGAGCCGGTGTTGCCCAGCTCCTCGATATTGTTGGCAAACCGATCGTCGGCGAGCTCCATCTGTCGGGCTATATTGCTCACTATGCGCTTGTTGGCCTGATGGCATATCACATACCGCAGGTCGGAGTATGCCAGCCCCTCGGGCTGAAGCACCCGGTCGAGAGCCTCGACCATATACTGGCAGGCGTTGACGAAAACGTCGCGCCCGAACCCCATCATAATGCCGCCCTCGCGAGGTTTGAGCTGCACACCGTCGGGGCCTTTGCCTATGTCGCCGAGTCCGGCTGTATAGATCTGAGCTACCTCTATATCTGTGTCGGCCGTACGGTCGGCGCTTACTGTCAGAGCCACCGCTCCGTCGCCCCACAGGTGGCCCGAGGTTGGGTCGGTGGGATTGCTGTAGTAAGTGTTCATCTCCGAGTCGACGATCAGAGCCTTGCGGGCTTTGCCGGCGGCGAAGAAGCACTCGGCCACCTCCATGCCGTTGATCAGCGACGAGCAGGCCGAAGTGAGTGCCATAGCCTTGGCACCGCTTATGCCGTATCGGCGCTGCACCTCATGCGCCACAGTGGCCACGGTATCGCAGATGGCATACGACGGAGCGATGATCAGATCGACACCCTCGAGAGCCTTGGGGTCGGCTTCGAGCATCGCGTCGACGGCGGCAAAGGCCATCGAGTTCTGCGACTCGCCGTCGGCGCATTTTGAGCGCGACTTTATGCCTGTGCGTTTGGTGATCCATTCATCGTCCAGCCCGTTGATATCCTTGAAATAGGAGTTGGGCACTCGCCCTTGCGGCACATAGTGTGATATAGAGTTGATATACATGCGTATATAGTGATTTAAAGTCAGTTTTTGATCGTGATCGTTTCCATGATATAGTCTATCGCAGCTGTTTTGAGGGCTGACTCACTGAGGCCGGTATCTTCGAAATTGTCGCGGAACTGAGCGAAGTCGACACCCTGAAACAGCATCACGAATAGGCCGGGGAGCTCTGCGGCACGCGCCGGCACAAACACCCCTTCGGCCAGACCCTGCTCGAGGATCCGGGCCAGGAGTGCACGCTCTTTGTTGAACAGCAGCTTGTGGATGCGCTGCAGGCGTTTGAAGTCGCGCCCGAAAAGAGCACGGATTGAGTCGCGACGGCTGAACGATCGGTTGAACAGGTCGAAGCGCACGTCAAGGAAGCTGCGCAGCTTGTCGACTGCGCCGGCCTCGGCGGCTACAACGCTGCTGAGCGATTCGAGGAAGCGGTCGCTCTCGCGCTCTACCACAGCGTTATAGATGTCGCGTTTGTTTTTGAAGTAAGTATATATGGTACGTCGCCCCTTGTCGGAGGCCTCGGCGATGTCGTTCATCGTCGTATTGTCGATACCCTTATGAGCGAAGAGCTGTCGAGCCACTTCGATGAGCCTGTCGCGAGTTTTCGTCACCATTTGTTTTGCACATTATATCATCGTGTGTGCAAAAATACTCATTTCTCCGCTTTTGTGCAATTTTTTCTGCAATTTTCCCGATCAGCGGGGGGAGTAGATGCAGCGGACTTTGCCGATTTTGAGGGAGCCTTCGATTTTGAGGGGTATGCGGCGGGCATCGGTCGAGATCCATGCCGAGATCGACTCCGACGATTTTTTCTTTCCGTCGGATGTGAATGTGAAGGCCACGCGGTAGGCGCTGTAGGTGCGACCGTCGATCTTGATATCCTCGCGGTTGATGTACCGTATGCTGAGGTTCTCTTTTTTCTTGCCTGAGAATATGGTGAGCTGCTTGGACTGGCCGCGCACCATGTTGGCGAAGTCCATCAGGCGGATATAGTAAAGCACGCTGAGCATGTCGACAGCCTCGCCCGATGCCGACAGGCGGTAGTTCTCGCGTCGCAGCGGCTTCTTGTCTGAGCGGCGTATCACGGTGGTGGCGGCCGTGACATTGTTGCCCGAGTGGGTATAGTCGACTATGTCGTGGGCGTAGTAGTCGTTCTCGTGGGCTATACGCTCGTAGCGCGAGGGCTTGAGGGTGGAAAGCGAGAAGTTGGCACGCAGGGTGTCGCGCACCTTGTAGATCTTGTCGGCCCACGGGTCGGTGCGTCCGGTGAGGGTGGCCGAGGCGCGGTCGCCATTCACGCGCAGCGATATGCGGCACGTGCCGGCATTCTTCTGCACAAGACCCCATTTGTACGATATATTATAGTTGAGGTCTTCGTTATCGAAGCGTGAGCCGGGAGCGGCCACGGCGGCGAGAGCCACGACGAGCGCGGCAGCGAGTGATAAAAGTAAGCGTTTCATATTGATATGACCGCGCGGGGAGATAAAGGTTTAAGAGAGCTCCTCGAAGGGGAGCATCGAGCGCGATGCCTGCTCGATGCGCTTATTGCGCCAGCATTTGCGGCACACGGCTATATAGCGGTCGTCGCCGCCTATCTCCACCTGCGCGCCCTCCTCCACGAAGTCGCCGCGGGAGTCGATGCGGGCGTTGATGATGGTCTTGCGACCGCAGGAGCAGGTTGATTTGATCTCGTCGATCGAGTCGGCTATCTCAAAGAGGCGCCGCGACCCCTCGAAGAGGCGCGACTTGAAGTCGGTGCGCAGGCCGTAGCATATCACGTTTGAGCCGAAGTCGTCGACTATGCGGCTGAGCTGATCCACCTGGTGGGCTGTGAGAAACTGTGCCTCGTCGACCAGAAACCAGTCGACCACCTGCATGCTCTCCTCAAAAATGCTCCTTGCGAAGCTGTAAAGATCGGTCTCGGGATAGATCCAGCGGCACTCGCGCTCGATGCCGATACGCGAGCGTATCACGCTGTCCTTCTCGCGGGTGTCGATCACCGGCTTGAGGCACATGTAGCTCATGCCTCGCTCCTCGAAATTGTAGGCCGTAGTGAGCAGCAGTGCGGTCTTTGCCGACCCCATCGTGCCGTAGCGGAAATATAATTTGCCCTTGCGGTTCATTTGTCCTGAAGTATTGTGATAATGACAGCTACAAATGTAGCGTTTATTATCGTAAATCGGCAGCGGTGTGCATATTTTAACATTTTGCTTTTCGCTCGTTATTGCGTACCTTTGCCCCGACGATGGACAACGTAGCGGTTATCATTCCGGCATACAACGCGGCCGCCACCCTGAGCCGCTGCCTGGCTTCGGTGATCGGGCAGCAGGGCGTGGGGAGCGTCGTGGTGGTCGACGACGGCTCTACCGACTCGACGGCTGCCGTGGCCGCTTCGTTTGGCCCTAAAGTCCGGCTGATAAACCACGGGGACAACCGCGGGCGCGTCGTGGCGCGTGCCTCCGGCCTCAGCGCGGCTCTTGCCACGAGCTCGGAGTGGGTGACATTTGTCGACTCCGACGACGAGCTTGCCCCCGGCGCCATAAGCGCCGCCTTGGAGGCCGGCCGACACGCCGACGTGGTGCAGATGTCCGTCCGGCTCAAAGGGAGGAGGCTGAGCCTGCGGCGCAGCCGGCATCGGGCGGAGTCGGCACTCTATGCCGCCGTGGCCGACGAACGGCTGTTTCCGGTCGCCATCTGGGGCAAGCTGATACGTGTCGGCGCGCTCCCGCCGGCCGACTCCCCGCTTGCCTCAGCGCAACTCAGCTGGGGCGAGGACCGGCTATGGTGCATCGCGCTCTTTGAGCGGATGCCGCGTGTGTCCGTGTGCCCCCGGGCCGAGTATCTGTACCATATCTCGGGCTCCGACTCCCAGCTGGGCGAGAGCTCACACCTGGAGCAGATGAAAGCGGTGCACGCCGCCAAGCGGCAGTGGGCGGAAGCATCAGGCCACGAGGAGTGGCTCGATGCAATCGATGCCGAGCTGATTCGTCTGCTGCGCTACGAGGTGCGCATGGCCATGAACCGCGGCGACTTCGACCCGGTGGCTCTTGCCGCAGAGCTTGCCACAGAGCCGTGGTGCTCGATGCGTCCGCGCCCCGACGCCGCCCAGATAGCACGCCGCGAGCGCCGGAGCCTGCTGCGGGTAATAAAAGCCGCCGCAAAACGTTTATTTTTATGAGTAAACTATGAAGCAAAACCGAATACTTCTGTCGCTCTGCCACATGGGTGGCACCGAGCGCGATTGGGTGGAGAAAGCCTTCGAGACAGGATGGATCACCCCTCTGGGGCCAAATGTCGATGAGTTTGAGCACCGTCTGGAGCAATATCTTCAGGCTCCGGCCGTGGTGGCCCTCTCGGCCGGCACGGCAGCCATACACCTGGGGCTGGTGATGTGTGGCGTGGGCAAAGGCGATGAGGTGATATGCCAGTCGCTCACATTCTCGGCCTCGGCCAATCCTATAGTGTATCAGGGCGCTACGCCGGTATTTGTCGACTCCGAGCCCGACACGTGGAACATGGATCCGGCAGCCCTCGAACGCGCTGTGGCCGACCGTCTCAAAATCACCGGCCGACTCCCCCGCGCCATCGTAGTGGTGCACCTCTACGGTATGCCGGCCAAGATGGACGAGATACTGGCAGTAGCCCGACGCTACGGCATCCCCGTGGTCGAGGATGCCGCCGAAGCTCTCGGCTCTACATACCGCGGCCGTCATTGCGGCACTCTCGGCACTTACGGTACCCTCAGCTTCAACGGCAATAAGATAATCACCACCTCGGGCGGCGGAGCCCTGGTATGCTCCGACCGCGCCAAGGCCGACCGCGTGAAATTCTACGCCACACAGGCGCGCGAGCCCCGGCCGTACTACTACCACGAGCATATCGGATTCAACTACCGTATGAGCAACCTGTGCGCAGGCGTGGGATGCGGGCAGATGGATGTGCTCGACAGCCACCTGGCACGTCGGCGGCGCATACATCAGATGTATGTCGATGCGTTTGCCGCCGACTCACGCGTGAAGGTGCACACAAACCCCTCCGGCGAGTTCGACTCAAACTACTGGCTCACCACCATAACCTTTGCCGACGGTTCGGGCATCGATCCCGAGGCAGTGCGTCAGGCGATGGAGGCGGCGAATATCGAGACACGCCTGATATGGCGCCCGATGCACCGCATGCCGGTGTTTGCCGCAGCGCCGTTCTATCACACCGGCGTGGCCGACGACATATTCGCCCGCGGCCTGTGCCTGCCCAGCGGATCGATACTCACCGACGACGATATCGACCGCGTGACCGAAACCCTCAAATCCGCTATCGCCCGCTGACCATGCTTCTGGCTGCTTTCGACCTCGACGACACTCTCTATGCTGAGCGCGACTTCGTGCGCTCGGCATGGCGCGAGATTGCCCGCAAGGCGGCCGACAGCTATCGCAACACCGACTATGCCGACTGCCTGGCGGCGATGTGGACGGCTCAGAACCCCTTCGACGGGCTGATCTCCCACCTGCTGGCGCGCGGCAACCGCGACCTGCCCTCCGCCGGCGAACTTGTGGAGATGTACCGCTCGCACCGTCCCGCAGAGCTACCTTTCAAGCCCGGAGCAGAGCAGATGCTCGACGAGCTGCACCGCCGCGGCGCCCGCATTGCCTTGATCACCGACGGCCGGGTGCGCACACAGATGGCCAAGGTGCAGGCGCTCGGGCTCGAACGGTTCGTCGATCCGTCCGACATAATAATCTCCGAAGCCGCCGGCCACGACAAGACCTCACCCCACAACTTCGAGCGGCTGCAGCTTGCCCACCCCGAGTGCCGGCGCATGGCTTACGTGGGCGACAATCCGGCAAAAGATTTCGTCAACCCCCGCCGCCTCGGCTGGACCACGATAGCGCTGCTCGATCATACGGGAACCAACGTTCATCCGCAGGATTTCGAATCGGTGCCGGAGGCTTACCGCCCCGACTACCGTGTCGACTCGCTCTCTGAAGTTCTCCCGATACTCTACCCGTCCGAATAATTAATGGTATTAATATTCTTCATAATGCTTGCCGCCCTGATGGCGATCCTCGAATCGGGGTTTGTGAAGCTCGCTCCGCGCAGCTTCCCGCAGCTTCTGCACCCGCGCTCACGCTACCGCGGCGTGCCGAGCATCACCGGCGGCGGCTTCATATTCTACGTCGCAGCCGTGGCCGCCACTCCCCTGCTCCCTGCCGGGCAGATGCTGCCGCTCATGGCCGGTGGTGTGGCGCTCTGGACTCTCAGCTTCTACGACGATATGCGCGACCTCTCGCCGCTGCTGCGGCTTGGGGTGCAGACCCTCGTGCTCTGCTGGGTCATGGCTCCGGCAATCCATATATGGGGAATTGCGGGATATATAGGAGTGACCGCCGCAGCGATAGCTCTTGTAAATGCCTACAACTTCATGGACGGGATCGGCGGTATGCTCACCTACTACTCGATCGTCACGCTCGGCTCAATCCTGTTCTGGTACACCGCTCTCCCGGCGCTCGCGCCATTCGAAGCGCTTCCGGCGGCTCTGCTGGTAGCCGTGATAGTATTTGCCGTATACAATGTCGTGATGCCCGACCGCGTTTTTGCCGGCGATGTCGGCTCGATAGTGATGGGTCTGTTTGTGGCGTGGATGCTGATGCGCCTCGGTGCGGCTGTCGATCCCGTTGCACCGGCAGCCATGGTGAGTGTCTATATGGTCGACGTGCTGCTCACACTGATGCGCCGCATACTGCGCCGCGACAACATACTGCGCCCTCACCGTCTGCACCTATACCAGCGGCTTGTGGCCGACTGCGGCATGAGCCACCGCTCGGTGGCGCTGACCTACGCCGGGGTGCAGCTTGCCGTAAACACGGCGCTGCCATACATCCCGCTGCAGGCTGCCGGATTGTACTGTCTGGGGGTATACATCGCCCTGAGCGCTGCCCACATCATACTCTACAACTTCTATCTGCCACGACACACCTGCCGATGAGAGCCGTCCGCCTTATAGCCGTCGCCACAGCCCTGCTATGCTGCGCAATAGCAGCCGTAGCGGCGCCGCGGGCTGTCTACCGTGTGCGCGGAGTGGTGAGCGATGCCGAAAGCGGCGAGACGGTGCCATACGCTCAGATTGCACCGGTGGGCACCTACACCAAGCATCTGACGGACGACAACGGTGTGTTCGCGGTCAACACCCCGCGGTCGTTCACCGCCATTGTCGTGTCGGCTCTCGGCTACGAAGCCGACACCATAGTAATAACCAACGATTTGAACCCCAACGCACTGCGTGTGCAGCTCCTCCCTACAGGCGTGGCTTTGGGCGAAGTCGTGGCAAAGCCGAAGAAAGAGAAGTATTCCAAAAAAAACAACCCGGCCGTGGCGTTCATGCGCCGCGTCAAGGAGGGCGGCGAGCTCACCGACCCGCGCCGCAACCCATACTACAGTTTCGACCGCTACGAGCGTATCACACTCGCCCTCAACCATGTGACCGACTCAAGCGCCGTGTTCCGGCACTTCCCCGAGCTGCTGCAGTACAAAGACACCAGCGATGTGTCGGGCACTCCGATACTCAACGTATCGGTGAAAGAGAAAGCCGCCGAGGTGCATTACCGGCGCGATCCCGAGGCCACACGCACCTACGTGCACGGCATACGCCGCCGCGGAGTCGACGACATCTTCGACCAGCAGGCCATCCAGACCCTCCTTGAGGATGTGCTTCGCGAAGTCGACATATACAGCAACGACATCAACATACTGCAGAACCGCTTTGTGAGCCCCCTGGGGCGTCTGGCTCCCGATTTCTACAAATTCTATCTCACCGACACCGTGACGGTCGACACCGCCCGCTGCATAGTCCTGTCGTTCGTGCCCCGCACATCCGAATCGTTCGGATTCACCGGCCGGCTGTATGTCGACGAGGGCGATACGACCATGTTCGTGCGCCGCATAGAGATGAACGTGCCCCACGACATTAACCTCAACTTCATCGACCACCTGTATATCAATCAGAGCTACACCCGCGCCACCGACGGCTCTCGCCTGAAGCAGCGCGACGACATGGCCATCGAAATGTCGCTCTTAGGGCAGCATTTCTACACCCGGCGCAACACCGCCTACTCCAACCACTCTTTCCGCCCCGTGGCCGACGACGCTTTCGCATCGTCGCGCCCGTACGAGGAGGCGCCCTACGCCGAAGCGCAGACCGACGACTTCTGGGCCACACGCCGCACTCCCGGCATATCCGGCAGCGAGGAGCACATGGGCGAGATGATGACCACGCTGCGACGCAACAAAGTGTACTACTGGGGCGAAAAGGTGCTTCACATACTCTCCACAGGATATGTGGGCACCCGGCGCGAGAACTCGAAATTCGACATCGGGCCGGTCAACACCTTCATTTCGGGCAACTCGCTCGAAGGGGTGCGCCTGCGTCTGGGCGGCATGACCACGGCAACCCTGTCGAAACACCTCTTTGCCAAAGGGTACGGCGCATGGGGCACGCGCGACCACCGATGGAAATATATGGCCGAGCTCGAATGGTCGTTCAGCGAAAAGCGCGTGCACCCGCGTGAATTTCCGGTGCACTCCATAGCCGTGACATCAAAGTACGATGTCGACTTCCTCGGGCAGCACTACTTCTTCACCAACGCCGACAACTTCGTGCTCTCGCTCAAGCGCAAGCCCGACCACCAGATGACATACCTTCGCGAAAACCGCCTCACCTACACCCTTGAGCTGTACAACAATTTCTCCCTCAAGGCCACCATCGGCCACGAGCGTCAGGAGGCCACCGAGTGGATGACATTTGTCGACGGTCTCGGCCATAGCTTCAGCGGCTACAACGAGGCATACGCCGAGCTGCAGCTACGCTACGCCCCGGGCGAGAAATTCTTCCAGATGCGCAATGTGCGTGTGCCCGTCAATCTCGATGCCCCGGTGTTCACCATCACCCACCGCATCGCCCCCGGCGGATTCTTAGGCTCCGCGTTCACCGTCAACCGCACCGAAGCCTCCGTGCAGAAACGCTTCTGGCTATCGGCATTCGGCTTTGTCGACGCGCTGGTGAAAGGGGGCCACGTATGGAGCCGGTCGCCCTACCCCGCACTGCTGATACCGAACGCCAACCTCTCCTACACCATCCAGCCCGAGAGCTTCGCGCTGATGAACGCCATGGAGTTTATCAACGACTCATACGTGCAGTGGGACCTGACATATTGGGCCAACGGCGCGCTGTTCAACCGCATACCGCTGCTCAAGAAAACCAAGCTGCGCGAGGTAGTGGCCTTCCGCGGCATCTGGGGGCACCTGAGCCACCGCAACCGCCCCGACCTCAACCCCGGGTTGTACCGCTTCCCCGAAGCCGCCGCCACGCAGCTTATGGGGTCGACACCCTACATGGAGATTTCTGCCGGGCTCGACAACATCTTCCGCATGTTGCGTCTCGACTACGTGTGGCGACTCACCTACCGACAGACCCCCGGCATCGACCGCAGCGGCCTCCGCGTCGCCCTCCACATCACCTTCTGACGCAGACTGCGAGCCGCATATATACATCCGCCGGGCGCATCCTTGTGTGGGTGCGCCCGGTGGAGGTGTGTGGGGGAGGGTATTGTCAGATTAGAAGTTCTCGGCTTTGCGCTCGAAGTAGCCCTGCGGACGGCCGCAGACGGGGCAACGCTTGGGTGCCGACTTGCCGTGATGCACATATCCGCACTGACGGCACTGCCAGTCGATCTCTTCGACCGACTCGAATGTCATGCCGGCCTCCATGTGGTCGGCAAGGCGTGCGAAGCGCTCTTCGTGGGCGATCTCAGCCTTTGAGATAAGTTTGAATATTGCGGCAATCTGCTTGAACCCTTCAGCCTCGGCTGTCGATGCGAAGTTCTGATACAGGTCGCTCCACTCCTCGCGCTCGCCGGCAGCGGCTTCGCGGAGATTGGTGAGGGTGTCGGACACTACACCGGCGGGATAGCCGGCCTTGATCTCGACTACTCCGCCCTCGAGCTGAGAGAAGAACATTTTAGCGTGCGACAGCTCCTGAGCGGCTGTCTCAAGGAAGATCTCGGCGATCTGCTCGTACCCTTCCTCCTGTGCTTTTTCGGCGAAGAGGGTATAGCGGTTGCGTGCCTGGCTTTCGCCGGCGAAAGCTGCGAGAAGATTATGCTCGGTCTGGGTTCCTTTGATTGATAATTCGGCCATAGTTATATTGTATTTATCGGTTTAAAGATTCAGTTTATACCAATATAACAATCAAAGGCGCGGTTGGTTCGGCCGCTATTGCTCAGTGCGGTATATCAGAGTGGAGGCTTTCTGCGGATCAAACAGCTTGGCGGCCGTCTCGCTCACGAGCTCGGGGCTGACGGCGCGGTAGCGCTCGACGGCTGTGTTGAGATCCTCGCCCTGCATCTCGGCCATGGCCATACGCTGGGCGCGGGCCAGATAGTTCATGCCGTCGAACACCTGCCGTGTCTCGTAGCGGTTGGCTATCTTCTCGAGCTCGCGCTGCGACACTTCGCCGGGGCGGGCAAGCAGTCGCGCCTGCTGCTCCATCATCCGGCGTGCCAGGGCCACGGCCTCGTCGGTATCGGTGGCGAGCACGGCTTCGAGCATGAGCATACCCGGCTCATCGGAGCCTGCGATAGATGCTTCAGCCGATGTGAATATGTCGGGACGGGCGTTCATCAGCCTCTGCGGGAAGCGGGCCGAGCGACCGTTGGCCAACAGGTCGGTTATTATGTCGGCGGCGGTATAGGCGGGTGTGCCGTAGCGGTCCATGGGGTAGGCCGCCACCACAATGGCTTGCGGCACACGGCGGCGCACCTCAAGCTGCCGGGGGGCATCGGGAGCCGGCTCGGGCAGATAGGTGCGCGGGGTGATCTCACGGCGCGGTATAGGCCCGAACCACCGCTCGGTGAGCTCGCGGGCTTGCTCGGCGGTGATATTGCCGGATACGGCGAGCACGGCATTGTTCGGGGCGTAGTGATGGAAGAAAAAGTCGTTGAGATCGTCGAGCGTCACGGCCTCGATGTCGGCTATATCGCGGCCTATTGTGGGGTAGCGGTACGGATGGTTAGTGTAGACCAGCGAGCGGAGCAGGTGGCCCAGATCGCCGTAAGGCTGATTGAGACATGTCTGCTTAAACTCCTCGATCACGACCGAGCGCTGCACTTCCAAAGTCTCGGCGGTGAGGCGCAGGTCGAGCATACGGTCGCTCTCCAGCCGGAATGCCGTCTCGGCATTGACGGCCGGCACGACGTTGTAGAAGTTTGTGAAGTCGTTTGAGGTCCAGGCGTTGTCCCACCCGCCGGCGCGCTGCAGCTCGGCGCTGTAGTCGGCTACGTGTGCCGATCCGCCGAACATCAGATGCTCGAACAGGTGGGCCATGCCGGTGCGGTCGGGGCGCTCGTCGCGCGCACCTACATTATAGAGCAGATTGATGGCGAGCATCGGCGTGGTGCTGTCGCGATGATGCACCACGCGCAGGCCGTTGGGCAGTGTGAAGCGATTTATCTCGAGCACGCTGCGGCTGCTATTTCACGATCGACATCGATATGATGCGGATATCCTGACGCGGACGGTCGGAGGCGTCGGTTTCGGCTTTCTCGATCTTCTCCACAGTGTCCATGCCCGACACCACTTCGCCGAACACGGTGTAGGTGCCGTCGAGATGGGGCGTGCCGCCCACGGTGGTGTAAGCTTCGCGCTGTGCGTCGGTGAATTTGAACGGATGGGCAGCTCCCTCGGCTTCGGTCTCGGCCACAAGTTTCTGCTCCAAGGCATGGAGGCCGGCGGTGTCGCCCGATGCCTGCATGGCGCGTATGGAGTCCATGTTGGCTTTTGCTTTGGCGTTGAATATCGACTGCAGGTGCTGGTTCTGCATCTGCTTCTCCATCTGATCGAGCTGAGCGGGGGTGTATTTACGGCCGGTCACGATATAAAACTGCGAGCCTGATGAGCGGCGCTCGGGGTTTACATTGTCGCCGGTGCGGGCGGCGGCGAGAGCACCCCGCTTGTGGAAGAGCTCGGGAGCCTGTATCTCGGCGTCGATCTGATAGCCGGGACCGCCGGAGCCGAGCTGTCGGCCGGGAGCGGCGTTCTTCGAGTCGGGGTCGCCGGTCTGTATCATAAACTCGTTGATCACACGGTGGAAGAGCACACCGTCGTAGTACCCCTCGTCGACGAGTTTCACAAAGTTGTCGCGGTGGCGGGGTGTAGAGCCGTAGAGGCGCAGGCGCATATCGCCGAGGGTTGTCTTGACGTCGACGATCACATCGCCGGGACGGTCGGTGGCGGAAGTATTCATATCGGTTTGAGCTGAAGCCACGCCGAGAGTAAGAGCCAGCATGGCGATGAAAAGTATCGTTTTGAAGTGTCGCATTTTTATAATCACATGGACGACGAAGGGTGAAGCCGCTTGTAGATACGGCGGAAATTATTGTCGGAGGCGCATAGCTCGTCGACATGCGCGGCATAGTCGGCACCCCATATACCCTCGAGCAGGTCGCCGAGGTAGCGGCGCTCGCGGTCGCGGTCGATAGCGGCCTCGACCAGGCGGCTTATCGAGTCGGCATACTCCACGGCATCGATGGCTGCCAGATAGCGGGCGGCGCTCACCAGAAACTGCCCTGTAGTGTCGACGGCTATCATATTGTCGACCAACCGCGGCATCGCCTCGTCGCATTGCCCGATATGGTTGGCCAGATATTCGTATGTCATCAGGCCGTCGGGATCGTCGGCCAGGCGTTTGAAAACATCTTCGGTCATAATTAATTCAGTGTTCAAATAGCGACTGCAAAGATAGCAAATATTCGCGAGCGTGCAAAAAGCGGCGGCGCAGCCCGACAATCGGAATCATAATCAATGAAAAATTTGGGATTTCGAGCAGTTGTTGTATCTTTGTGGACGTGAACGACGACAAAAACCGCGAAACGGCGATACAGACATTCACCGCTTTCCTCAAGCAACGCAGCTTGCGCAAGACTCCCGAGCGGTTCGCCATCCTCGACGCCGTGATGACCCTGCAGGGGCATTTCACGGTCGAGCAGGTGGTCGAGGCCGCCGGAAGCGGCGATATGCAGGTGAGCAGAGGGACTGTGTACAACACCATCCTGCTGCTTATCGACTCGGGGCTTGTGCGGCGACACCGTTTCGGCAGCCACGCGCCGGTCTACGAGGTGGTGCACGGGGTGCGCTCCAACCATCACCATCTGGTGTGCCGCATCTGCGGCAAGGTGCGCGAGGTGAGCGACGTGCAGATAGAGCGTATGGTCAAATCGCGGCATTTCGACACGTTTCACCCCGATTACTACACCCTGAGCATATACGGCATCTGCTCGCGGTGTCAGCGCCGCGGCCGCAGAAGCCAGAGCGCCCAGAAATGATAATATCCAATCATCGCTATGAATAAAATCGACGTATTGTTAGGCCTCCAGTGGGGCGACGAAGGAAAAGGTAAGGTAGTCGACGTGCTTACGCCGCGATACGATGTGGTAGCCCGCTTTCAGGGCGGCCCCAACGCCGGCCATACCCTTGAGTTCGACGGCAAGAAATATGTGCTCCGCTCCATCCCTTCGGGCATATTCCAGGACGGCAAGACAAATATTATAGGCAACGGCGTGGTGCTCGACCCGATACTCTTCCGCGCCGAAGCCGAGGAGCTGGCAAAAAGCGGCATAGACCTGCGCAAGCAGCTCAAACTCTCCAAACGCATCAACCTCATACTCCCCACACACCGCCTGCTCGACGCTGCCAACGAGCGCGCCAAAGGCGATGCGCGCATCGGCACCACCGGCAAAGGCATCGGCCCGACATATACCGACAAGATAAGCCGCAACGGCCTGCGCCTGGGCGACATAAACAGCAACTTCGCCGAGAAATACGAAGCAGCCAAAGCCCGCCATGTGGCACGCCTCAAAGCTATGGGCGAGGAGCCTGACTTCGCCGAGCTCGAACGCGAGTGGCTCGATGCCATAGAGTATATGCGCGGCTATGATATAATCAACACGGAGTATTACGTAAACGGCGCTCTGGCCGAGGGCAAATCCGTGCTCTGCGAAGGCGCTCAGGGCACGCTGCTCGACGTAGACTTCGGCTCATACCCATACGTCACCTCTTCAAACACTATATGCGCCGGCGCCTGCTCCGGTCTCGGCGTGGCTCCCAACCGCGTGGGCGATGTGTACGGCATCTTCAAGGCTTACTGTACACGCGTGGGCAACGGCCCCTTCCCTACCGAGCTGCACGACGGCACCGGCCGCCTGATACGCGACCTTGGGCATGAATACGGCGCAGTGACAGGCCGCGAGCGCCGCTGCGGATGGATCGACCTGGTGGCTCTGCGCTACTCGGTGATGATCAACGGTGTGACCAAGCTGATCATGATGAAAAGCGATGTGCTCGACGGCTTCGACGAGATCAAGGCTTGCGTCGGGTACCGCATCAACGGCAAGGAGACCGACGAATTTCCGTTCGAGGTCGACGAGCTCGACATCGAACCGATATACGTCACACTGCCCGGCTGGAAGACCGACATGACACGCATGAAGAGCGAGGAGGAGTGGCCGGCAGAATTCCGCAACTATGTGGATTTCATCGAGGCAGAGCTCCACACCCCGATAGCCATCGTGTCGGTGGGCCCCGACCGCGAGCAGACTATCGAACGCAAAAAATAATCACGCACGCCACACCGCGCCCCCGGGGTGCGGTGCGGTGAGCGCAAATCACAATACACAGACAACGATACACCTTAAATCCTAAATCATCACAACCATGGCTAAAGTAAAACCTTTCAAGGGCATACGCCCCCCGCGCGAACTCGTCACACAGGTAGCATCACGCCCCTACGACGTGCTCAACTCCGAAGAGGCACGCGCCGAAGCCAAAGGCAACCCCTGCTCTCTCTACCACATCATCAAACCCGAAATCGACTTTGCACCCGGCACCGACGAGCATGACCCCGTGGTGTACGACAAGGCCGTGGACAACTTCCGCGCCTTCCAGCGTAACGGCTGGCTCGTGAAAGACGGCAAGGAGCATTACTACATCTACGCCCAGACTATGGACGGCCGCACACAGTACGGCATCGTGCTCGCAGCATACGTCGACGACTATATGTCGGGCCGCATCAAGAAGCATGAGCTCACCCGCCGCGACAAGGAGGAGGACCGCATGAAGCACGTGCGCATCAACAACGCCAATGTCGAGCCCGTATTCTTCGCTTTCCACGACAACGAGAAGCTGCAGCAGATCATCGACAACGTGACCAAGGGTGAACCCGAATACGACTTTGTGGCCCCCGACGGCTTCGGCCACACCTTCTGGGTGGTCAACGACGATGCCACCATACAGGCCATCACCGAGGCGTTCGACGCTATCGACAATCTCTATATCGCCGACGGACACCACCGCACTGCAGCTGCCGCTCTGGTGGGCAACGAGAAAGCCCAGAACAACCCCGAACATCGCGGCGATGAGGAGTACAACTACTTCCTGGCCGTTGCATTCCCCGCATCACACCTCAATATCATCGACTACAACCGCGTGGTGCGCGACCTCAACGGGCTGACTCCCGAACAGTTCCTGGCGGCTCTCGACAAAGATTTCATCGTCGAGGATAAAGGCACCGAGATCTATAAACCCGCCGCACTCCACAACTTCTCCCTCTACCTCGGCGGCCGCTGGTACTCGCTCACCCCGCGCGAAGGCCGCTACAACGATGCCGACCCGATCGGTGTGCTCGACGTGACAATATCGTCCGACCTGATACTGCGCGACATCCTCGGTATCACCGACCTACGCTCCGATAAGCGCATCGACTTCGTAGGCGGCATACGCGGTCTGGGCGAGCTCAAACGTCGCGTCGACTCCGGCGAGATGGCCATGGCTCTCGCTCTCTACCCCGTGTCGATGAAACAGCTGATGGATATCGCCGATACCGGCAACATCATGCCCCCGAAGACCACTTGGTTTGAGCCCAAACTTCGCTCAGGTCTGGTGATCCACGACCTCGCCGACTGATCTGACAGAAGATAATACCCGGCCGGACAACAGACATCGCGGTCTGTTGTCCGGCTGCTTTGACCGATATGCCCCACGACAATCACACACCCTGCCGGTTTTCGACCGAACCGTTCAAGCTGCCACGTAGTGTATACGAGCGGTACGTCGCCACGCGCTGGCTGCGCTCGCGCGGGTGGTGGCTCGTGGGGATGCCGATTGCCCTCGCCGTCGGGGTGGCTGTCGCAACGGCCGATCTGCGCTGGGTACTGGTGGCGCTGATCTACGTGTTTATCATCGCGCCGGGCATCATCTCGATGGCCTACTTCCGGTATCTCCTTACTCCCCAGGCGCGACTCACGGCACTGCTCAAGAGCCTGACCGTCACCCCCGGAGAGTCGATCACCGTGCACTACGAACCGACCGACGACACCGAGCTCACGCTGCCGCCCGACGAGACAATACCTTGGAGCGACGTCACCGCAATACGCCCCGTAGCCGGAAATATAGCCATCGAGCTCCGTCCGGCACCTCACCCGCGCTTCATCATCCTCCCCCGAAAGGCAGTGGCCGAAGGAGAGCAACAGAAATTTTTAGCTTTGTTAACGCCGCAGCAACCCGAAGCTCACAAAAAATAGTTATTTTTGCTTGATTTAAGAGCCAACTCACACATGAGCGACAATAACACAAGATATACCGAAGGCGTACCGCGCTTTCATCTGATATTCTCTACCGGTCTCGGCACCGGATTCGCGCCCTGGGCTCCCGGCACTGCGGGCGCACTGTTAGCACTCGGGATATGGTACGCCCTGTACTTCATCCTCACACCGGCGGCACTCTTCTGGGTCACCATGGCACTCATCGTGGTAATCACCGTGGCAGGCGCATGGACTTCGGACGTGATGGAGCGGTATTGGGGGCCGGACCCACGCACGGTGAATATCGACGAGTTTGTGGGCACATGGATTCCGCTGCTTGTGTGCCGCTTTGACAGCGTCCCCTCCACACTGCTCTTCGGCGCGCTGGGCTTCGGACTGTTTCGTGTGATCGACATATTCAAGCCCCTGGGGTGCCGGTGGGTCGACGATCATGTGAAAGGCGGCTGGGGCGTGATGCTCGACGACGTGCTCGCCGGCACATACGCGCTGCTGCTGATCGTGCTGATCCGAATCATTTTCTGCATCTGACCCCTCGCCTCCCCCTTGCTATGCCTCATCCCTCCATCACCCTCCCCCCGCGCCTCGACGGAACGCGCCTCGACATACCCCCGGGGCACGGGCAGATCATCATCATAGGCGCCAACGGTGCCGGCAAGACACGATTTGCCGACTATCTGCTGGGCGAACAGGGCGAAGGGCACTCAATGCGCCTGTCGGCACTCGATGCCGTGGCTCAGGGAGGGGCTTTCGACTCACTGATGCGCCGGCTGATGCACGACGAGCTTCTGTCGCTGATCTACTACAAGCTCCACTTCCATGCCGACCCAGAGCTGCGTCCCGAGCGCACACGCCTCGACGCGGTGATCGACATGTGGCACACCATATTCCCCGACAACCGCATACTCGTCGAGTCAGGCGAGATGCTTTTCACACGCGTCGACGATGCCGACACCTATTCGGCCACCCGGCTCTCGGCCGGCGAGCGCACCGTGCTCTACTACCTTGCTGCCACGCTATACGCCCCGGCCGATGCACTGGTGTTTGTCGACAACTCGGCAATGTTCCTCCACCCCTCGGTGCTTGCCTCGGTGTGGAATATGCTTGAGGATGCACGGCCCGACTGCACTTTCATCTACACCACACACGATCTCGACTTCGTGGCCACCCGCTCGCAGGCCCGCATCGTATGGGTGCGCGGCTACGATGCTGCCGCCCGCCGCTGGGATTACGACATCCTGCCGCCCGACTCGGGTCTGAGCGACGACATATATCTGGCCATACTCGGTGCCCGCAAGCATGTGATGTTTATCGAAGGCGACGGCATAAACTCGATAGACGCCAAGCTCTACCCGCTGGTGTTCAAGAACTTCACCGTCAAGTCGCTGGGCAGCTGCAACAAAGTGATAGAGGCCACGCGAGCTTTCCGCGACCTGGCCGGATTCCATCACCTCGACAGCTACGGAATAGTCGACCGCGACCGCCGCGACGACCGCGAGGTGAAATATCTGCGCGAGCGCAAGATATTCGTGCCCGAAGTGGCCGAGATCGAAAACATACTGATGCTCGAGGAGGTGATACGCACCGTAGCCGACGCACGCTCACGCTCTGAGAATCATGTGTTCGGCAAAGTGAAGCGAGCCATCATAGCTCAGTTCAAGACCGACCTGAAGCACCAGGCGCTGCTCCACACACGCCACCGCGTAAAGCGCACGATGGAGTATCGCATCGACGGCCGTTTCTCCAACATCAACGACCTGGAGGATCATATCACCGACCTTGTGCACGAGATAAACCCTCGCGGCATGTACGAGAACTTCTGCCGGGAGTTCCGGCGAATGGTAGCCGACGAAGATTACGCCTCGATACTCCGCGTCTACAACCAGAAGTCGATGCTG
Organism: uncultured Muribaculaceae bacterium; assembly: GCA_964587165.1. Classification (GTDB taxonomy): domain Bacteria; phylum Bacteroidota; class Bacteroidia; order Bacteroidales; family Muribaculaceae; genus CAZPKH01. The sequence continues at coordinate 2,282 of CAZPKH010000015.1, read as the reverse complement.
CCGTCGAGCAACGTGGCCGGACTGCTCGGCCTTCGCAACAAAGACGAATATATAGCTGCCGTGATCGACGTGCTCCGCCACGAAGGTGCACCCGCGCGACGGATGCGCACGGCCATAATAAAATGCTTCCGGCTTCCGGCCGAAGAGTTTCTCTCGCCTGCTAAAAACCCTGAATTATGAAAAAGATACTGCTCCTGACATTTATCCTCGGCCTTTTTGCCGCCACCGCAGCGGCCGAGGGCAAGCCCAAAATCGAGTTTGCTTCCACTACCCACGACCTCGGCACGATAAAAGCCGACGGCGGGCGCGCCACATTCGCCTACGAGTTTGAGAACACCGGCGACGCGCCGCTGCTTATCTTCTCCGTGACCAACGGCGGGTGCGGATGCACCAAGCCATCGTTCCCCAAAGAGCCCGTGCTCCCCGGCAAGAAAGGGAAAATCACCATAACCTTCGATCCCACCGGCCGCCGTGGCGAGCTGCAGCGCACGGTGCTCGTCGACACTAACGCTTCGAAAAAACGCATCAAGCTGAAATTCACAGGCGTGATAACCCCCTCACCCAAGAAATGACCCTGCGGCGACTCTACATATCGGCAATAGGCGGCGCTACCGTCGCGGCGGCTGCCGCTCAAGCATCGATGCCGGTGCAGGAACATTCGTTCGGCACTATATACGAGGCCGATGGGCCTGTGACAACGCAATTTGCGCTGGTCAACGACTCCGACACCGACATGCGTATCATCAACGCGCGCGCCAACTGCGGATGCACCACCCCCGAATTTCCACGGGGTGCCATTGCACCGGCCGACACGGCGTGGATCGCTGTGACATACGACCCTGCCGGACGCCCCGGGCGGTTTCAGAAGCGCGTGGTGGTCGATACCGACACTGAGCCCCGCCGCTACACATTCACTATAAGCGGGTCGGTGGTCGGCTCCGAGGAGACGCTACGCACCCGCTACCCCTACGAGTTAGGGCCGAAAATGCGCCTGCGCGACCGTTTCCTGATATTCGGCGACCTCCCCGACACCGAAACAAAGTCAAACTACGTGGAGGCCTACAACTGCAGCACCGACACCATCCGCCCGCGCATCGGCAAAGTCGGGCCGATGCTTCATGTCGTGGCTCAGCCGACAGTAGTGCCTCCCGGCGAGCAGTTTATCTACTCCGTGGTGATACGCGGCGACCGCAACAATCACTGGGGGCCGCAGATGTCGACATTCGAAGTGATCTCGCCCACCGGCGAGAAGCTGCCGGTAGAGGTAAACTTCAACGTCAGCGAGACCTTCGGGCACCTCTCGCCGCAGCAGCTGGCCGACGCTCCGCGCATAGCCGTGCCCGACAGCCGAATCGACCTGCACCGTGTGCTCCGCGGTCGCCCCGTCGAAGCCATAGTGACAATCGAAAACCGCGGTAACTCCACCCTCCGGCTGCATCGAGTGTACACCCCCGACGCGGCTCTGAAAGCCCGGCTCAAAAAACAGACCGTTGCCCCCGGCAAATCCACCACGCTCACCCTCAGCATGGACCCGAAGGAGGCCGCAAGCAGAGATATAATCAACATTCCCCTGACCATCTACAGCAACGACCCCTCGGCTCCGACATTCGAGATGAGGTTTGTCGGCGAGATGGTAAACTGACACATTAATAACATGGAACATCCCGAAAACGACTCAACATACCGCGGCCTTACCGTCAACTCAGGCGTGACACAGCCGCCGTCGGTCAACCCCTACCTCAAGCGCGTAGTACGCAAACCGCTCCCCTCGGCATCCGAATTAGTAGAGGGGATTCTGAAAGGCGATGTCACGATGCTCTCGCGTGCAGTGACTCTCGTCGAAAGCCACGCCCCGGCTCACCAGGCCGTAGCCCAGGAGGTGATAGAGAAATGCCTCCCCCACTCCGGCAACTCACGCCGCATAGGTATCACCGGCGTGCCCGGAGCCGGCAAATCGACATCTATCGACCAGTTCGGTCTGCATGTGCTCGCTCAGGAAGGCAACAAGCTCGCCGTACTCGCTATCGACCCGTCGAGCGAGCGCACCAAAGGATCGATACTCGGCGACAAGACCCGCATGGAGAAGCTCTCGATACACCCCGGCGCCTTCATACGCCCTTCCCCATCGGCAGGATCGCTCGGCGGCGTCGCCCGCAAGACCCGCGAGACCATAATACTCTGCGAAGCAGCCGGTTTCAACAATATATTTGTCGAGACCGTAGGCGTAGGCCAGAGCGAGACCGCCGTCCACTCGATGGTCGACTTCTTCCTGCTGATACAGC
>CAZPKH010000014.1:0-39355 GCA_964587165.1 uncultured Muribaculaceae bacterium | reverse complement strand
TTTATTCCCTCAAAAGCGAGTGCAAAGGTAGAGCTAATTTCTGAATCTACCAAATATTTTTATGTTTTAAAACATGATTTTTGAGAGAAAAATTTGATAAAGAGCTGATTTTTAGGAGAAAGAGAAGAGTTGGTTTAACCTTCTTTAACTTTGAGCAAGTATAAGAGCTTTAAGGTCTTTAAGGACTCTAAGGACTCTAAGGGCTTTAAGGACTTTAAGGACCTTAAGGACTTTAAGGACTTTAAGGGCTTTAAGGACTTTAAGGACCTTAAGGACTTTAAGGACTTTAAGGACTTTAAGGACTTTAAGGACTTTAAGGACCTTAAGGACCTTAATATAAATAGAAAGGAGGAGGGAGGAATTCAGGGGAGGCGGAGGAGGCGGAGGCCGGTGAGGGTGCGGGAGGAGTTGAGGTACTGGCCGAGGGGTACTCGGGAGACTACTACCCTACCCTCTTTGGAGGAGGCGTGGAGCAGATGGGGGATGCCGCCGACGATGGTGATGATGCCGAGGTGGCTGACATCAAGGCCTCGGGTGGAGGTGGTGAGGGCGACGATGTCGCCTTCGCGGAGGGCTCGGAGTGTCTTTTTGTCGTTGAGCAGAAGGGCCCGGCGCACGTATGGGTAGCGATGGTTGCGATACCCTTGCTCGACGGTGCGGACTCCGGCCAATGCGTCGGGGTCGGCGGCAAAGGCGGGATAGGAGTCGGGGTGGGTGGTCATAAAGTCGAGGGTCTTGACGGTGTAGTCGACGGTGGGCATGCGGGAGGTGACTTCGGTGAGGTTGCCGCGCGAGGTGTTGTCGACGATCCAGTCGCTGATGTAATGCAGCCGCGAGGGGTAGCCGTCTATTATGCCGCGCCGATAGCGGATGCTCTCAAGGTGCCGGGCGAAGTCGAGGGGGTCGGTGCGACGGTCGGCGGCGGTGAGCGACAGGGCTATGACGGTCTCGACGAGGGTTGTACAGTCGAGTTGATCGAGGTTGACGGTAAGGGCCTCCACGCCGTCGGGCGATTCGAGTGTGGCGGCTACGTAGGGGGTGCCGATGAAGCATGTGGCGAAGTAGGGCACGTAGTCCTGAGCCGAGGCGTGGGGCATTTCGTCGAGGGCGGCGCGGAGCATCTGCTCGATGCGCTGCGGGTCGGTATCGGGGTTATGCCAGCGTATGAGTGCGGGGTCGACGGCGCGTGCTGCGACGACTGAGAGGAGCAGGAGCAGTAGGGTGAGTGCGGATCGTGTCATAAGGTGCGGTACAGGGTGTGTTGTAAAGGCCTGCCACCTGTCGGGACAGTGTGGCAAGCCTTGTATGGGGGATCCGGCGATGATGCCGCCGGGGTTGGGTTACGGTTTATTTAAACTCGATGAGGAGGGCGTCGGTGCCTACTACGTCGTCGGGCTGTACGAAGATGCGTTTCACTACGCCGTCGGCCTCGGCCATGACGTCGTTTTCCATCTTCATTGCTTCGTATACGAGGAGTTTCTGGCCTTTCTTGACGGTGTCGCCTGCCTTAACGTTTACCTCGATGATGCGGCCGCCCATAGGTGCGGTGAGTGTGGGGCCGGTGACGGGCTCGTCGGCAGCGGGGGCTGCCTCGGTGGCTGCTTTGGTGTCGGCAGCGGGGGCTGCGGCGGCTTTCTTGGCGTCGTACTCCTCTTTGCGGCGTTTTTTGAGGAATCCTTTTGCTACGGTGGGAAGAAGCTCAAGGAGGAGGAACTCTTCGTTGTTGGTGGCGAGCTGCACGCCGTCGAACTCGGCGATTGCGGGGTTCTCGGGTTTCTTGTATGAGTTTACGTCGTAGGGTGTCTCGACGGGCGAGCCGGTGATCTTGCGGCGGAACTCGGGATCGACGGGCGCGGGAGTGTGGCCGTATTCACCTTTGATGAGGGCTGTGAACTGGTTTGAGGGCATCGAGTAGTCGGGGTTACCTTTCTTGCGGTCGAGGGCGAGGGCTACCGCCTGTGAGCCGACGATCTGCGATGTGGGTGTAACGAGGGGCACCAGACCGGCGTCGCGGCGCACTTTGGGGATGAGCTTCATGGCGTCCTCGAGCAGGTCCTCGGCCTGGAGCGATTTGAGCTGTGCCACCATGTTGGAGTACATACCGCCGGGCACTTCGGCATTCTTGACGATGAGGTTCGGTTTGGGGAATCCGAAGTATTCTTCGATCTTGTGGCAGGCGTCGAGCAGGCCATCCTCGTCCATAGCTTTTGCGCAGGCGATAGCGGTGTCGAAGAGGGCATCGACGTCGGCGGGGAGCTTGTCGGTGAGGGGATCGAACGGTTTGGGCATCGACTTGGCGAGGTCAAAGTCTTTGAGGGCTTTGCGGGCGTTGAGGAGCTCGGTGCGAATGGCGCTGACGGCCTCCATGTTGGCTTCGATCTCGATGCCGAGTTTCTGGCAGAATACGTATACGAGCTCGATGGCGGGAGCTGCGGAGCCGCCGCCGAACCACCAGATGTTGGTGTCGAGGATGTCGACGCCGTTGAGTATGGCCATCAGGCACGAAGCGAGGCCGTAGCCGGGTGTGCAGTGGGTGTGGAAGTCGACGGGCACTTTGACTTCGCGCTTGAGGGCGGAGATGATCGATGCGGCGCGGAGGGGGTTAACGAGGCCGGCCATATCCTTGAGGGTGATGATCTTCGCGCCGAGACGCTCCATTTCCTTTGCTTTGGTGACGAAATATTCGTCGGTGAAGATCTTCTCGGGCTCGACAGTCTCGGTGACGGTCTTGGTGAAAAGGCCGAGGAATCCGCCTTTCACTTTCTTCTCGATGACGATGGGCTCGGATTTGGGGTCGACGGTGTAGCATACGGCGCCGTCGGCTATACCGCCGAGGTCATTGATCATCTTGATAGAGTCGCGTACGTTGTCGATATCGTTGAGGGCGTCGAAGATACGCATCACGTTGAGGCCGTTTTTGATGGCTTCTTTATAGAAACCTTCGAGCACGGAGTTGGGGTAAGGCACGTAGCCAAAGAGGTTGCGCCCGCGGGAGAGGGCTGAGAGGAGCGACTTGCCTTTCATAGCCTTGGAGCAGGCGCGGAGGCGGTTCCAGGGCGACTCGTCGAGGTAGCGCATCACGGAGTCGGGCACTGCGCCGCCCCATACTTCCATGATATAGAAGCCGGCGTTTTCGTAGTGCGGGAGCAGGCGGTCGATGGTAGCCTGATTCATACGAGTAGCAAAGAGCGACTGCTGGCCATCGCGCAGCGTGAGGTCGCGGATCTGAAGTTTACGTGCCATATATAAATAATGTGTTATGGTTTATTTAAGGTTAAGTATCTGCTTCGGGGGTGAAGCGTAATGCAAATATAAGTAAAGGAATTGAAATACAGAAATTTTTCTTTAAATTTTTTATGACAGTTTTCAGCAAAAAATAACGTCCCGACCGCCGAGGGTCGGGACGCATATGAGTTGATTTAACCCCGAGGGGATTATTTCACAAGTTCTTTGGTGACTTTGTTGCCGCGAACCACGATGTAGAGACCGTTGGCGGGCTGAGCCACTTTCATACCCTGGAGGTTGTAGTATACGGGGGCTTCAGCCTGAGCTGCTGCGTTGACAGCCTCGATGCCTACGGCATTGTCCACTACGAGAGTTTCCGCTTCGGGATCGAAAGTGAATTTGTAACGACCTACGATAGTATTGTGCCAGTTAGTACCGCCGAAGCTTGTGGTAGCGTATGTACCTTCTGCATCCATGGCATTCTCCTCGTTGGGAGCTGAATACCAGTTTGTCTGAGCACCGTTTGTCATCTGTTTGATACCGAAGTCACCTTCAACGATGTCGAGGGTAACAACCCATTTGCCATTATCTTCGGTCATAACATATGAGGTCCAGTCAGCGTCGCCACAGATTGTACCGTGTATAGCGTATGTGATCACCTCGTCAATCTCACCTCCGTAGGGAGAGAACTTGATAGTTTTGTTGAGTACGTTGTAGGTGATGGTGTAATTGCCTTCGAGTGTCGAGGTTGAGTTGGTATCGCCTTCGAATGTGTACTCTTTGTCGGCCTCGGTGATAGTGGCGGTACCGCCTACCCAACCGGTCTGGTTGCCGTCAACATCCATGATCTTCACACCGAATTCACCGGGAACGATCTTGGCGGTGAGCTCATAAACGCCGTTTTCAACTTTCTCAAGGTTCATGCTTGACCAGTTTTCGTCGCCGAAGATCTGACCGTGGATACCGTATGAGATAACATCAGAGATCTGGCCTCCATAAGGAGTGAACTTGATGGTGTTCTCAAGAGAGTTGTAGGTGATTGTGTAGTTGCCGCTGAGTGTTGTAGATGAGTTGTCGCCGCTATTGAAGGGGTAAGCCGTGTTAGCTTCTGTAATTTCAACGGAGCCACCACCGATCCAGTTAACCTGCTCGCCGGAGTCGTCCATCACTTTGATACCGAAGTTGCCGGGGATGATATTTGCTGTAAGTTCATATACACCGTCTTCAACTTTTGTAAGATCCATGCTCGACCAGTTGGTGTCGCCGAAGAGCTGACCGTGAACTGCGAGTTTATAGTCGGCCCAGGGGTCGGTAGGATCAACTACTACGCCGAGGTCGGAGCCTACGCCGCTTGTGAGGGTGTAAACTTTACCATCCTCAAATACGGTGCCTTTCTCATTATTGTTAGACTCAGCTTTGCCTTCGCCTGCGTTGAGCTTCCAGCCACCAACGGTTACGCCGGTGATCTCGCGCTTGTCGATCTTGATGCTCCAGTAGTCCTGACCGTTGACGGTGGTTTTGGTCATCTGGCTACCGGGCCAGCTACCAAACAGAGAGGGGCTCCAGGAGTAGATGTAACATTCGGGATAGTTCCATGTGGTTACGGCCACATATATAGTAGCGTACTCGATTTCTACCTGACCGACGGGCACGAACTCGCCGTCAACGATATGACCGGCAGGATCAAGGTTGGATGTATTTGCACCGGTGTATACTACGCCGTCCTCTACAGGGAGGTCTTTGGTCTGAGCACCACCATTACCGGCATTGAAGATGATCTTTGTCTGTGCGCCGGGCACTTCATAAGCATAGAAGGTACGACCTGAAGCTTCGATAGTTGTAGTAACCGCTGTGCCGGGCCAACCTTTAACCTCGGGAGCCCAGCAGTAAGCGTTCACCGTGCTCCAGTTTGCTGTATTTTCAAAGTAGACTGTGGTAGCGAGAGCGCTAAGGGCAGTCATGAAAACACATACAATAGAAAGTAAAAATTTTTTCATTGTAGATTTTAAGAAATGATATTAAATTTATGTAAGTATTTACTTAGGTAAACGGTCAATATGAAAATATTAGATGTGTGAATTGCAGTCGTACCTGTGAACCAAGGCAGTTGCTTTTCGGATGCAAAAGTAGTATAAGTTTTTTGAAAGGGGATTACCCCTTAACATTATTTAACCAAATATTTTTGCCCTATATTTTGTTCAGATTCAGCCGAATGATAGGCCACAAGCCGCTCAAGCGGGGATTTAAGCGGGGCGAGCAGCCGCACGCCGTGGCGCGAGGCTACCGAGCGGAGCTGCTGCTCGAAAGAATGGGCAATAGAGCCTACGACTCCAAGGGGGGTATCCATACCGAGCGGGAGGACAAACCGGCGCATGAAGGCATCGAAGCACCCTTCGACTATCGCGGCGGCCTGCGGGATGTCGATATTGTCGGCAAGGAAAGGTGCGAACGATGCTAAGAAGCGGTTTGCGCCGGGGGTGCGGTAGGTGAGGCGTACTATCTCGGGGTAGTCGAGGCGGGGATAGCGGGAGATGAAGCGGTCGCGCAGCGGAGCGTCGAGCAGCCCTTTGCAGACAAGGGCGAGGAGCTCGCGCCCCATGGAGGCGCCGGAGCCTTCGTCGCCGAGTATGTAGCCTCCGGAGGGTACGCGGCGCTCAATGAGGCAGCCGTCGTAGATGCCGCAGGCAGCGCCGGTGCCGAGGATGGCTGCCACGCCGGGGAGGCGTCCATGGATGGCGCGGGCGGCGCCGAGCAGATCGTCGGCCACAAAGATTGCGGCGGTGGGGAAAGCGGCGGAGAGCACGGCGGATATGCGGCGGTCGGTCTCGCCGCCCACACACCCTGCGCCGTAGAAGAAGATGCTGTCGACGCGAGCGGCGTCGGCGGCGAGCTGACAGCGCAGCTCGTCGAGCGATGTCTCAATCTGCCCGGGCGTACACTGCGAAGCGTTGATGCCGGCAGTGGTGAAGCAGCGGGTCGGGACACCCGCAGCTGTGAGCGCCCATTTGGCGGAGGTGGCGCCGCTATCGCACACAAGGATGCTCATCGGAGCAAGTGCTTGCTGACGCGTGAACCCTGACGACGGATCACTATGCCGCGATAGGTGGAGGGGTCGACGCGAAGGCCGTCGAGCGAGAAGTACTCGGCGGGGAGGGTGCGGGGGTCGGTCTCGTCGAGCATTGAATCGATGCGCCCGATGCCTGAGCGGGTGCCGCGGGCTGTGACGGTGAGGTTGCGTATCTCCCAAGTGGCGGCATCAGCGGTTGTCGAAGTGTAGCGGAATATCAGGGAGATACGGTGGCCGGCCCATCGGTTGAGATAGATGGTGCCTGAGCGGTAGAAAGTCCAGTTGACACCGGCGGGCCAGAATACTTTGTCGGTGAGGTCGGTGACGGTGTTGTCGTCCTCACAGCGCACGAGCACCGACAGGACAGTCTCGGGCGATTTGAGGAAATTGACGGCGTGCTCGAAGGAGAATTGCGCGTTGGCCACCTCAGTGAGGTCGATCACAGGGGTGATGAGCGAAGCGTCGGTGTTGTAGCGGGTGATATTGGAGGTAGGTCCCGACGAGCCGCGGGCCACCCAGCCGTACTGGGCGGAGTTGGTCCATACGCTGAAGCCCGAGGGGCGCGCGGTATAGTCGATGGTGCACTGGCCGGTAGTACCGAGGAACGTCGATGAATAAATCTGCCGGTCGACATCTTCGGGGGTAAGGATAGTGCCGTAGACCGGGGCCGACTTGAGGGTGGTGAGCAGGTCGAGCGGACGCGCCAGCGAGTCGCCCCACACATACTCCATGAGGTTGGGCATATCGACGTACGGGTTGCGGTTGCCCTGGAAAGCGCACACCTGCTCAAGGCGTGTGGTCTCGATCTGATCCACCTTGTCGGCGCGTGCCCACTTGAGGTAGAGCTCGTAGGCGGCGGGCTTGAGCGTGGGGTAAGAGTTCTGCTGGAGAATGCGCAGGGCGTTTGTGCCGCTCCATGTAAGGTTCTGGTAGGCCGTGGCCATGTACATGTATCCGCGGGCGAAGTCGCCTTTCCATTGGTCGGCAGGCTCCCAGTATTTGCCGTCGGAGCCTTCGCCCACGCGGGTGCAGCCGTTATCGCCGCCGGCGGTGGTGACGCGGGTCACCACACCCATGGGGTAGTTTGACTTGCTCTGGTTGATCGACGACTCGCACGGCATGAGGTTGTAGAGATCTTTGTATGCATTGTTCTCGGCGCCGCCCCACCACGATTTGGGGAAGGAGTGCTCGATATTCATGCCGGAGATAGAGTTGCCGCGCTCGCCGAACTGCGGTGTCTGATAGCTGTAGCGGTCGATCACCTCGTTGGTGGCGGGGTTGCGGTCGGTGACGTAGAAGGCCCACCATGTCTTGAGGTTTCCGGAGCCGTAGCTGAGCATTGAGATCTGCGGGTCGGCGCCTACGATCTGATATATAGCATTTTTGAGCTCGGCGCCACACTTGCCGTCGAGCGAAGAGTAGTAGTCGAGAGGTATCTGCGCCGAGGCAGATGCGGCAGCCATTGTCAGGGCAGCCAGAGCGAGTAGTCGCATAGTTTTCATAATGGATGGATCTATTTTGCAAAGATACTATCCGAAAGACTATTCTGCAAATTTTTAACATTCGCCTCAGAAAAACCGCCTCAGAAAAACCGCCTCCAACAAAAGTGCCGAAAATCATCCAACAGATCATCCAACAAATCAACCGGCAATCATCCAACAACCCTCCGATAGTAAATAATAACTAAGAAGTAGTAGATGAGGCGCGCGGCGCGAAAAGAGATTTTTCGGATTGAAGAGCAAGCTCCTTGCGACAAAAAAGCGGAGGGAGAGGGGGCGCGGGGCGGTAATTTTGCGCATAAAAATGCGTGACATCATGAAAAAATCTCTCCTTATTGAAGCTCAGGCGGCTACGGGCTCCAACGGTGTGGCCGAATGTGTGAATCTGCGCCCTGATCCTGACGGCGCCGGGTATCTGCGCCCCTGCGGTGTGCCGCTCGCTATCGGCGAGACTGCCGGCGAACTGCTGCACAGCGTGACCGACAGCGCGGGCACAACCCTGTTCCTCGCTTCGGCTACGCGCCTGACGATCGTTGCGCCCGGCTGCCAGCCGTACTCACTCTCGCTCCCCGACAAGCCTACAGCGGCCGCCGACATAGCGGGCGGCCGCGTGATGGTGATGACACCGAGCGGCGCCTTGGAGATGCACCGCGACCCCGCCGGACGCTGGACATATGCCGCAGTGCCCCTCCCCCACTCTCCGCTTGCCCTGGCAGCTGTCGACTCGACAGAGCTGACGGCCATCTGCACCGGCTTCGACCTATCGGCAGCTATCGGACAGTCGGCCACGGCACATCTGAGCGAGGCCGACCTGCGCACATTGGGCCGACACTCGATGCAGGCCTACACACAGCTTGCAATGATGGCTGCGGCAGCGGGCGAGTCGCTGCAGCCCCGCTTGGGGCAGTACCGCCTGCTCGACAGCTCGGGCCATGAGCTCTACCGCTCGTGCCCGGTGCTCTTGGGAGCTTCGGCGGGAGTCAACTGCCTGACACCCTGCTCGGCGGGGCTACGCAGCAATGCGGGGAGCTCTCAGTATGAGGCCGTGTCGGCAAGCTACCTTTCGGCTACACCTTACAGCGTCGTGATACGGCTCAACAGCGCCGCCGGATCGCCGCTGCTGACGGCGGCTGCCATGATCGAGGTGTGGCTCTCGCCGCAGATACATCCCACCGACGGCTCGATGCTCCCGGCAGCGAGCGTGCGCGGAGCCTCGCTGCAGTATATGCTGCCGGGCACCTCGTCGGGCATGAACGCCCTTGAGGGTGTAGGCGCGCCACAAATCGAGGGAATGCTCGCGCGCCTCGACAGCGCTCTGCACCCGGTGGCGCGGATTGCGCTGAGCCCTGACACATTTGCCTCGGTCGGCGCTACAGTGAGGGTGGAGTGCGGATCGCCGCTTGTGCCGTCGGCCGAACAGGCACAGGTGCGCTCCATCTGCTCGCAGCGCGTGGCCGATGGCGCCTCTGCCGAGGCCCAACGATGCCGCGCGCCTCACCGATTCAGCGCCGGTGCGGGGGCAAGCGCCGGCGGAGCTGTGGTGTGGGGCGACATTACGCCTGCGCTGTTCGACGGCTACAGCGGGTGTGAGATGGCCCGCGACGTGACGGCTGAGCCGGCCGATGTGGTGGCGACGGTCGAGATGCCCGGCGAACTGGTGGCACGTGTCGACTCAGGGCTCGTGGCGCGTCCGCTCACGCTCTCGCCGCTGGTGTGCTACCCGCTCACCACGGCCACATGCCTGACGGTAGCTGCCGCTACTGCCGAGGAGCCCGGCCGACGCCTGCGGCTGCCGCTGCGCACCCTCCCCGGAGCGCGATATGCTTTCTATCTCGATAAGAATCTGCGCCCGATAGCGCTGTCGGATGGGAAGGAGGTGCCGGTGCTGATGCGTCCGGCCGAGAACCGCATAGCGCGACGATACGCAGGGATGGTGCTCACGGCGTCGGCCGACACGCCCACATGCCCCGTGGCGACGGCTACCGTGTCGCCCGATCCTGTCAGGCAGCTACTGCCGGGGGTGCGCACGACGGCGGGGTGGAACTTTTCGCAGGCGCGCTACTATGCCGTGAGCGATGGCGGGGTGTACTCGCTGAATCTGAACAGCCGCCCGGAGCCGGGAGCGGTCTGCCTGCTGCTGCGGCAGGGTGTGCGACGCGCTTTCACTGCCGCACAGCGGCTTATGGTGGTGACGACCGCCGGAGAGCTCATTGCCTTCGACGGGGGAAAGGCAACCACGGTGGCCACCGGCGTGGCCGATGCCGGATATACCTCGGCGCGACACGGCGAGGTGTGGGCTCTGAGCGGTGACGGTCGAACCACCGTATACCCGCAATATGCCCCGGGGCGGTACAGCCGCTGCGATGATGCGGCACACACACCGGCCTCGCTGATAAGCTGCGCCGGAGGGGTCTATGGCGTGACTGCCACCGGCACGCTGCTCGACCTGAACCGGGAGACCTCCGCCGGCACCCGCCCGGTGGCATACTCGCGGCGGGTGCATATCGGCACTCCCGGGCGCAGGGTGTGCCGGATGGATGCGCTTATGCAGGGGAGCAGCCTCAATGCGACGCTGACACTGAGCTGCGACGGCGGCGGGGCATCGCTGCCGATAGTGTCGCTGGCTATCGACGGTGCCGTAAACGAGCCTGTAGCGGCAGTATGTCTGCCCAACCGGCGCCCGTACCGCACCGTCAGCGTGCGCGGCGAGGTAGCCGCTGACTTCACTCTCACATCATTCAGCCTCAACGAGATATGACAACCGAAGAACTTATAGCCGAGAACGACCGCCGACGCGCCCTGTGGGCAGAACGCGAGCGTGTGCATACGCCCCCGGGATGCGCCGAAGGGCTAAGCGCCGCGCAGGTGATGGAGCGGAGCCGCACGGACTTCGAGTTTTGGTGCGCCACGTGCGTCAGAATACACGACAAGCTCTCCGGACGGCTGGTGCCCTTCATACTCAACTACCCGCAGCGTCGCGTTGTGAAGATACTCGAGCAGGACCGGCTCGCCGGATGCCCCATGCGCATCATCATCCTCAAGGCGCGGCAGTGGGGAGGGTCGACGGTGGTGCAGATGTATATGGCATGGCTGCAGTGCGTGCACCTGAAGAACTGGAACTCAATGGTGTGCGCCCACTCCAAAAGCACCGCCGCCACGCTGCGCGGCATGCTCTCGGAGCTGTTGCGCAACTACCCGGCGGAGTTGTGGGACTCCGACGACCCCAAAGCCGTGCCCGAGCTGAAATGCTTCGAGAGGATGTCGAGCACCCTGGTGATGAACGGGCGCGGCAACCGTGTGACTATCGCCACGGCCGAAAATCAGGACGCTGCCCGCGGCCTCGACATAGCGATGGCCCACCTGAGCGAGGTGGCCTACTGGCGCGACACCCCGCAGCGGTCGGGCGAAGACTTCGCACGCGCCATATGCAGCGGCATACTGCTGGCTCCGATGACATTCATAGCCTACGAGTCAACGGCCAACGGCGTGGGCAACTATTTCCACACCGAGTGGCTGCGCGCCGAGTGCGGACGCAGCGACAAGCGCCCGGTGTTCGTGCCGTGGTATGAGATAGCGCTTTACCGCATGGAGGTGGACGATGCGGCGGCGCTTTGGGAGCAGCTCGACGACTACGAGCGCGCCCTGTGGGATGACAAGGAGAAGTGCGTCACCCTCGAGATGCTTCAATGGTATCACAACAAGCGGCGCGAATATGCCACCCACGAAGCTATGATGGCGGAATACCCGACAGATCCTGTCGAGGCATTTGCAGCCACCGGACGGGGGATATTCGACCCGCGGCATATAGAGCGGCTGCGGCAGGGGTGCTCGGAGCCGCTGGCGCGCGGCGAAGTGTCGTTCGACCCCGCAGCCGGATTCGACGACCGACGCCGCCGTATGCACCGAGCCGCCTCAGCACCGCAATTCCGGCCAGATGCGCGCGGACAGCTTCAGATATGGGAGTACCCCGAAGGGTATCAGACGCGCCCGGAGCGCCAGGACGATACTAAGGTCACGGTGAGATATATAGCCGCCGTCGATGTGGGAGGGCGTTCGGCCGGTGCCGACTGGTCGGTAGTAGCCGTGCTTGCCGTGCCTCTCGAACCTGCCGACGAACGGGATGTGCCCCGCATCGTAGCGCAATGGCGCGGCCACTGCGACCACGACATTCTGGCTTGGAAGGCCCTCGCCATAGCCCGTTTCTACAATCAGGCCACGCTCGTGGTGGAGAGCAACACCCTTGAGACCGAGCACGAGGGCGACACTGCGTTCATACTCGAACAGGTGGCCGAGGTGTACCCCAACCTGTACTACCGCACGCAGTACGACCACTACGGAGCTCCGCTGGCCACACGACCGGGCTTCCACACCAACCGAAGCACCAAGGGGCTCTGCATCGAGACACTTATGCAGGCTGTGCGCGACGGCACCTACCGCGAGTGTTGCTCCCTGGCCTGCGACGAGCTCGCCACCTACGAGCGGCACCCCAACGGATCGTATGCCGCTCGCTCCGGCGCCCACGACGACATACTGATGACCCGCGCAATAGCCCTCTACGTAGCGCGCGGATAAAAATAAAGTTATATCTTTGCAGAGTAAAATTAATTTTCTCATTATGAAACTTTCATCTATTGCCAAAGTAGCTCTCGCTCTGCTCATAACCGTCGCGGGAGCTTTAACAGCCGACGCAGCTAAAAAACGCTCCGGCAAGAAAAGAGCCGCCACAACCGCAATTGCGGTTCAGCAAGGTGCGACACACACTTACTGCGACGGTGCACTGGTGACCCGCGATTACACGATAAAGCGCGGCAAGAAAAGTCTGTCGGTGGAGTATCCTGTGGACGGCAACCAGGCTCTGGTGCAGAGTACTCGCCAGTGGATCAAGACATCCATTCTTGGCGACAAGCCCTACACCGGATCGCTTGATACGCCCGATGCAATGATGAAAAAAGCGTTTGCCAGCTATTTTAAGGATTCCACCGAAGCATCGGAAGAAATCAGCGTGGCTTACAGCAATAATAAGATCGTGACATACAATGTAAACGGCTACTTCTATGAAGGAGGAGCTCACGGAATGCCCGAGAAGTATTTTGCGACATTTGCTGTGGCCGACGGACGCCCCCTCGCCGCCTCGATGCTGCCCGACATTTCGGTAATGCGTCCATACATAATTCAGGGATTCACCACCGACGACGTGGTGAATATGGATGAAGGGAACGAGTTCTATAACCTCGACAGTATCGAAATGGGCTCGCCTTTCGTCATGAGCGACGGCCTCCATGTGATTTACGGAGTATACGAGATCGCCCCTTATGCGGCAGGATTCCCCGAATCAATCATACCGTTTAGCCGCATAGCCGACAAGGTATCGCCGAGCGTAGCACAGAAATATTTCTAATCCACGGTAGGTCAAGAGCAAGCTCGGAAGCCTAAGGAAATTATAAATCACGGATTATCCCTACTGTGTAGTAGAGATAATCCGTGATTATTATTGAGGGTGGTCACTCGGCGGAGGCGAGGGGCGCGGGAGCGTTGTAGACGCGCGCGGCGAGCTCCTGATCGAGCATGTAGATTCCCATGCCGTTGTCGCCAACGAGGGTGAACTTGTCGATGAGCTCGCGGGCGGTGTCCTCCTCCTCGATCTGCTCGGACACAAACCAGTTGAGGCGCTCCATGGCGGCGTAGTCGCGCTCGTCGGATGCGATGGCAAAGAGATTGTTGATCATGGCTGTGACTTTACGCTCGTGCTCGAGAGTGTCCTTGAAGGCACATACCGGGCACTCCCATTCGGTGGGCACTTCGGCGATGGGGGCGAGAAGCACGCGGCCTCCGCGCTGGTTCACATAGTTTATCAGGATCTCGGCGTGTGCCTGCTCCTCCTTAAACTGGATGCGAAACCAGTTGGCTATACCGGTGCGTCCTTTGGCCTCGAAGTTCATGGCCATTGACAGATAGAGATATGCCGACCAAAACTCGGCGTTGATCTGATCGTTGAGAGCTTTCTCAAGTTTTTCGCTTAGCATACTGTTATGGTTTTATATGGAGTGTAGGCAAAAATAGAAAAAATCCGGTAGATTAACAAAAGAATCCGACCGACGGTTCAATACAATGAGGCCGAGCCCCGGAGGACCCGACCTGAGAATCTTTTTTACCCTAAATTTTTCGATTTGATCAGTCGACCTTCTTGAAGTTGCCGGCTTTGTCGAACTCGATTTCGACACCGTTGCCGAGGTCGACCTCGTAGCCCGACGATTTCACCTCAAGCGAGTGAATCTTCTGTCCGGGGAAATAGCGCTTCACATAGTCGCGTATCGGAGCGGGAACGACTTTCGAGGGGACTTCCTTGATGCCGCAGTCGATGTCGGTGAGAGCTCCGTTTTTGTCAAACTCAAGCTCCGTGCCGTCCTTGAGTATCACCTCGTACTCCTTGGCGCCGAGCATCTTGGAGTCGACTTTGGCGTGGTGTACTTTGTTTTTGCCGAAGTTCTTCTCGATGAAGAGCTGGGCTGCACGAGGGAGATCAGCGGGCGCTACTGATTTGTCGCGGGCTGAGATGGCTCCTACCGACAGTACGGCGGCCAGGATGAGCAGGTAAATACGTTTCATAGTCAGTACGGTTAAAGTTTGTATCTGACATTAGAACAAACACCGACGATTAAAAGTTTACACCCTCGAGCGTGGCGATGGTGCGGGCCACGGCATCGGCGGTGTTGTAGCCTATCACGGCGGTAGCGGCTTGGCGCACTTCTGCCAGCGCATTTGCCACGGCATAAGATCGGTCGGCCACGGCCATCATGGGCAGATCGTTGAGATTGTCGCCGAACACCACGAGGCGGTCGGCGCGCAGGCTCTCCTTGAGGCGAAGGATGGCGGCGGCTTTCGACACACCGGCTCCGTAAACTTCGAGTATGCCGGTGTCGGCGCCGAATATATCGACGTAGGCCGACACGGAGCATCTGCCGCCGAAGAGGGCGCGCACCTCGTCGGCCACGCCAAACACCTTGTCGCGCTGACCCATCACAAAAGTGAGCACAGTGTCGGGGATTCCGTCGGCAGCATCGTAGTGATAGTCGAGATGAAAGCGTTTGAGCGGGAGGTGTCGGCGCTCGTCGATGAAGTGCCGCTCCTGCGGGGTGCAATCCGGCGAGTGGTACACCTGAAGCACCCGGCTACCGGACGGAAGGGTGTAGATGAGCGGATTGAGCCCGGCGCGGCGGCATATCCCGACAATCCCGGCGGCCACCTGCGGCTCAAGGTGATGCACCTGCAGATACTGCTGCGAGGCGAGATCCCATGTTGCGGCGCCGGTCATCACCACCACCGGCAGAGCGATGTGCGCCGGCTGAAGGAGCGGCTGCACAGTGGCGGGGGTGCGTGCCGTAGCCGCGGTGATGAGCACACCCGAACGCACCATTTCGGCTATCAAACCGGCCGAGGTGGCCGACACGCGGCTGCATCCGTCGAGCAGAGTCCCGTCGAGGTCGGTGACGTACAGTGTGCGGGGGCTGCGGTTCATCGGCATAGGGGCAGTTCGATACGGAAAGTTGTGCCGGCTCCTACCTCCGACGACTTGACATATATCTTGCCGTCGTGATACTGCTCGATGATGCGTTTGGCCAAAGTAAGGCCAAGGCCCCATCCGCGCTTCTTGGTGGTATAGCCGGGGTTGAAGATAGTCTTAAACTTCTTGCGGGGCAGCCCCTTGCCGGTGTCCTGCACCTCAATGAAAGCCGTCTGATGGCGCTGATCGAGTCCGGTGCGCACGTTTATCTCCCCGCGGCCGTCGGCCATAGCATCGACAGCATTCTTTATAAGATTCTCCATCACCCACTGAAACAGCGGCTCGCTGAGGTTCACCTTCAGCGGTTCGGGCGAGGCTTTGAGTGTGAGGGTGATCTGCCGCGAGATGCGTGTTGACATATAGTCGGCCGACGCTGTAACTACGGCATTTACATCGGCCGGCTCGATGTTGGGCCGCGAGCCGATTTTTGAGAATCGCGAGGCTATTGTGGCGAGGCGGTTCACATCCTTGTCCATCTCCTTCACCACGTCGGGGTCGACTCCCGAGTCGTCGTCCTTGAGGTATTCCACCCATGCCATGAGCGACGATATCGGAGTGCCGAGCTGATGGGCCGTCTCCTTTGAGAGGCCTACCCAGACCTTATTCTGCTCGGCCTTTTTGGTGGAAAGCACAGCGAAGTATACCACGGCGATAAACGCCAGCATGACAAGAAGCTGAATATACGGATAATATCGCAGCGACCGAAGCAGCCGCGACTCTGCATAGTACAGATGCTGCCGGTGCCCCGGGGCAATGATGATGTGTATCACATTGTCGGTGGAACGCAGATCGTTTAGGCGCCCTATCAGGTATTCCTGATTTGCCTCGCTGATATATAGCGGGTTGAGCGAGTCGACGGGCTCGGGCAGATCGAAGTTGCGGTGCATTATGATCACACCGTCGTCGTCGGTGAGCAGCACGGGTATGTTGCGGTTTCCCTCGATGATGCTGAGCAGGAAGTCGATATCGGGCTCCGGTGCCGACACGGGATTGCCGTCGGCATCCACCCCCTGCTCGGCCGAGCCGAGGTTTACTATCTCGCGTGTGGCGTCAGCCCAGATCTGCATACGCTCGCGCTCCTGCTCCGACAGGTCGGCCACCAGTCGCCCCGATACGTAAAGAAATCCGGCCACCACCAGGATAGAGGCCAGAATGAAAACGAGGGTGCCGTAACGGCGCATTTCGTAAATATTCATCACTGAGAAAACGCTCTGAGCGGCTGATTATTGTACCGGCATGACCGTATAGCCGGCCCGGCGGAGCAGCGATATGAGTCCGTCGTCGCCGGGCAGGTGGCCTGCTCCGACAGCTATCAGGATCTTTTCGGCCGACAACGCTTCGTCGAGCTTGGAGAGCCAGGCGCGGTTGCGCGCGGCCACGAGACGCTCCCACTGCGCGGTGTCGGCATAAGAGGCCGATTCGAGCATGGTGCTGTAGAGCAGATCAAGGTCGGTGTCAAGGTATGCCTGCGAGAGGTCGCGCACCGATTTTGCCGCGCTGTCGAGGTCGTCGAGCTGTGCAGCCAGCGACTCGGCCTGAGCCGAGATCGGAGCTCCGAAAAGCACCTCGATCTGGCTTTCGACGGTCTCAAGATCACGCACCGGTTTACCGTCGGCGGCAGCCATGCGCATCAGCTCGACATCAAACGGGCGCATCGGGTCAAACTCCGGGCATGCCTGCTGAGTGAGCACGACGGTGAGTTGAGTCTCGATGAGAGCCGGCTTCATCTGCGCCATGTACTGCGTCGCGCCGGGGAGTCCGATAATGCTGTCGATACGTGCCAACTGCGCAGCAGTGAAGAGATCGGTGAGAGTCGAGTCGGCCGGAGCCTTTGCGGCAGCAAGTATAAGCGCCTGTGATTCAGCCGACATCAGTTTGTCGGCGGCGATCTCTCCGTATACGGCATCGACTTCGGCCAGTGCGTGCCGCAGCCCGCTTATGGAGTCGATCATGGCCACAGGGGCGATATGGTGTGTGCCCAAAAGATACGACACGCGCTCCGTGCCCGGGCGCGAGATGCGCCACAGCAGTGTGCCCGGCTCGGCATGAGCCACTAACGATAAAAGCGACAGAAGCGCGACGACTGTAATCTTGCGAATCATCTGATATTACGACGGTTTAGCTCGGCCTGATAGGCAGCTGCATTGCGCAGATGCTGCTCGTAGGAGGTCGAGAAGTTGTGATACCCCGAGAAATCCTCCTTGGCACACATATAAATATAAGAGTGGTCGGGGGCATCGAGCACGGCTTCGAGAGTAGATTTCTCGGCCACGCGGATAGGCCCCGGGGGAAGGCCGGCGATGCGATATGTGTTGTAGGGAGAGTTCACTTTAAGATGGTCGAGGTTTATGCGGCGCAGCGTAGGGTCGCCCAGGGCAAACTTGACCGTGGGGTCGGCCTGCAGCTTCATCCCCCGGCGGAGGCGGTTGAGATACAGACGCGCCACTTTGGGGCGTTCGTCCGGCTTGGCTGTCTCCTCCTCGACTATCGAGGCCACGGTGGCCACTCCAACCGGGTCGAGGCCGAGGCGGCGCGCCTTGCGGCGGCGTTCGTCGGTCCAGAATCGGGCAGTATTGCGGGCCAGGCGCGCCACGAGAGTGTCGGGGCTCACAGCCCAGTAAAACTCGTAGGTATCGGGGATGAAAGCCGCCGGATACTTCTCGGGGGTGTCATAGCCGGCAGCGGGGAGCACCCGCGAGCATGCCTCGACAAACTGTTCGGGCGACATGGAGAGCTGATTGGTGACGCGGCGCGCCAGATCGTCGAGCGTGCGGACTCCGGTGAACGATACCCGCACCGGTGTCTGCCGCCCTTTTGCCATAGCACGGCTCAGCGACAGGATCGACCGGCCGTGATCGGCCCGATATGCACCGTACGACCGCTCGGGGTCGCCCCCTTGCAGCCGCCAGAGCATATAGACGCGGTCGCCGGCCGACGCTCCGAGATTGATACGTAGCGAGTCGGCCACCGATTCGGAAGTTGCCTCGCGGGGTATGTAGATCCATGTGGTGTCGCCGCGGTATCCGCTGAGGGCGAAAAACCATGCGATGCACCCCAAGGCTGCGGCCACTATCGCGCCGGTGACTACAATACCGCGATGGCGCGACAGCCACGACCGCTGTCGTCGCTGCCGCTGCCGGGATGATGCGGAGGGTTTACTCCTTGGTGTCGTCTTCTTTTTCTGAGGCATCTTGCTGCTGAGGAGTGGTCTGAGGTTTGGCCAGCGGGTTCCACCCCTGAGCCTTCAGAGTGATCTCGGAGTTGCCGTCGCGAGTTATCATGGCGCACCCGAGGTCGGGTTTGGTCATATATCCGATGATATGCACGCCGGGGATTCCGGCCACGCGGTCGTGGTCGTGGAGCGGCACGGTGAAAAGCAGCTCGTAGTCCTCGCCGCCGTTGAGGGCGGCCGTCACCAGATTCATCCCTATCTCCTCGGCCATGACGGCTGTCTGATAGTCGATAGGTATGCGGTCTTCGTATATGCGGCAGCCGGTATCGGAGGCTTTGCACAGGTGCATCAGCTCCGACGAGAGACCGTCGGATATATCGATCATCGATGTAGGCACGATGCCGGCCTCGGCGAGCTTCTGCACTATATCCTTGCGGGCTTCGGGCTTGAGCTGGCGCTCTACGAGATACTCCTTGCCGGCGAAGTCGGGCACGAAATCTTTCTGTCCGGCCGATGCGACCTTTTCGCGTTCAAGCAGCTGCAGCCCCATATAGGCGGCTCCCAGATCGCCCGACACGCATATCAGGTCGGTATCTTTGGCTCCGGAGCGCGACACGACGCTGTCGGCCTTAGCCTCGCCTATCACGGTGATGCTTATCACGAGCCCCTGCTTCGAAGCGCAGGTGTCGCCACCCACGATGTCGACGCCGTAGGCCTCGCATGCAAGCCGTATTCCGGCATATAGAGCCTCGATATGCTCTACGGTGAATCGCGCCGAGATGCCGAGCGACACGGTGATCTGCCGCGGGGTGCCGTTGCAGGCGTAGATGTCGGAGAAGTTGACCACCGCCGCCTTGTACCCCAAATGCTTCAGCGGCATATAGGTGAGGTCGAAATGCACCCCTTCGAGGAGCATGTCGGTCGACACGAGTATATCGTTGTCGCCGCTGCGTATCACGGCGCAGTCGTCGCCCACGCCCTTGACGGTCGAGGGGTTTTTCGGCGAAAGCCCCTCGGTGAGGCGGTCGATCAGGCCGAACTCACCAAGTTGCGAAATTTCAGTATTTGCCATATATCAGAGCTCAATGCGCTTTACCATCTCGGTGATCACGGCCACGGTGACGGGCTGAGCGGTGACAGCGGCTTCCTGCACCTCCTCGTGGGTGGGCACCTGCGTGACATCCTTGCCGCCGAGGTCGGTGATCACCGACAGGCCGAATACGCGCATCCCGGCATGGTTTGCCACGATCACTTCGGGTACGGTCGACATCCCCACGGCATCGCCGCCTATGATGCGGAAATACTCATACTCGGCCGGAGTCTCGAACGTCGGGCCCGTGGTGCCCACATACACGCCGTGCATCAGGCGCAGCCCTTTGTCGCGGGCTATCTCGTCGGCAAGAGCCACGAGCTCCTTGCGGTAAGCCTCGGTCATGGCCGGGAAGCGCGGGCCAAGCTCGTTGTAGTTGCGGCCGCGCAGGGGGTTCTCGGGGAAGAGGTTGATGTGGTCGGTGATTATCATAACATCGCCCACGCAGAACTCCTTGTTCATGCCACCGGCGGCGTTCGACACAAAGAGTGTATCGACACCTAAGGCGCGCATCACACGCACCGGGAATGTCACGGCTTTCATGTCGTACCCCTCGTAGTAGTGGAATCGGCCCTGCATGGCCATGACGCGCTTGCCGCCCATATTACCGAAGATGAGGTTGCCTGAATGGCCCTCGACGGTCGACACCGGGAAGTTGGGTATCTCCGAGTAAGGTATGGTCTGGGCATCTTCGATATAGTCGACTATAGGGCCGAGGCCTGTGCCGAGGATTATGGCCAGACGGGGCATCTCGCCCTCTACGCGCGAGCGCAGGTATGCTGCAGTTTCGT
Organism: uncultured Muribaculaceae bacterium; assembly: GCA_964587165.1. Lineage (GTDB taxonomy): Bacteria > Bacteroidota > Bacteroidia > Bacteroidales > Muribaculaceae > CAZPKH01. Next base: position 18,950 of record CAZPKH010000014.1, on the reverse strand, counting down.
TGATTTTGTTTAGCATCGTTATTCAGATATTTTGTGATTGATTATATTTCAGTCTTGTAAGTACATGTTTGTATCACGCTCGTGCCCTATGGTGGTGCGGTCGGTGTGTCCCGGAAGCACAAGGGTGCTGTCGGGGAGCGTGAGCAGTTTCTGCTTTATGGAGCTCACCAGGGTATCGTGGTCGCCGCCGGGCACATCGGTGCGTCCGATAGATCCGGGAAACAGAGCGTCGCCGGTGAACAGTATCCCCTCCTCCTCGCTGTACAAAGCAATGCTGCCGGGCGAGTGGCCGGGCACTTCGATCACTTTAAGGTGAGTGTCGGGGCCGAGGGTTATCACGTCGCCTTCGTGCAGCTCGCGGTCGATCAGCACGTCGGGCAGATCGAAGTTGAAGTGAAAACGGCGCGCCTGCTCCGAGCGGGTTGTGCCGAGAAAAGCGTCGGCGGGGTTGGCCGACACTCCGACATTGTATTTAGCCTTTACGAAATCGACACCGAAAGTATGATCGATATGCACATGTGTGATCAACATATCGGTGACAGTGAGGTCGTTGCGTTCTATAAATTCGGCCAGCGCCCGCTCCTCCTCGGGGTTCATCATCCCGGGGTCGATCACGGCTGCATGGCGTGTGGTCTCGTCGTATACCACATAGGTATTTTCGCCGAATGGATTGAATACAAATCTGGCGATTTTCATAATTCGGTATATATCAATTTTTTAGTTTCAAAAAACGGCTCGCTGAACCAGTCGCTCAGCGGCACTTCGATGGTGGGGCGGCCGGTGGCGCGTATCTCGTCGTCGATGTCGCCCCCTTTGAGCACGATCAGGCCGTTCGGGAAAGCGTTGCGGCAGGTTCGGGCGATATTCTTGCGCACAAGCGGCACCAGAGCCTCCAGGCGCATCACGGCGCGGCTCACCACATAGTCGTAGCGGTCGCGGCACTCGCCGATGTCGCCGTGCTGAAATGTCACGTTTGTCAGTCCGGCCGCCGCAGCCACCTCGTTGGCCACGCGTATCTTCTTGCCGACACGGTCGATCAGATGAAATCTGCACTCGGGCCACATCACCGCCAGCGGTATGCCGGGGAAGCCGCCGCCGGTGCCCATGTCGAGAAACGTGGTACCGGCGACCGGTGTTAGAAATTTTGCTATGGCAAGCGAGTGTAGTATATGGTGGACGTACAGATTGTCGATATCGCGGCGCGAGATGACGTTTATCTTATCGTTCCACTGCGGGTATTCGCGCCCAAGTATCTCAAACTGTTCGATCTGCTCCGGCGTGAGCAAAGGGAAATACTTCAGAACCTCATCCATCGGTCAGAGGGCGGTGAAGTGATACTCTATGCGCTCGTGCATCGTCTCGCCGGGGCGCAGCAGCGTGGAGGCGAAATCGGGATGGTTTGGCGCGTCGGGGAAATGCTGGCACTCGATGGCTATGCCGGCATAGTCGTCGTACCGCTCGCCGCCGCGGCCTGCGGGGCACCCTTTGAGCCAGTTGCCGGTATACACCTGCACGCCCGGCTGAGTAGTGAATACCTTAAGTACACGCCCCGACAACGGGCCGTTGAGACGGGCCGCCATATTGAGCTCGCCCGGAGTGCCGGCTATCTCCCAGCAGCTGTCGTACCCCTTGCCGTAAGCTATGGGGGCGAAGTCGGTCTTGTGTATATCGTCGCCCACGCGGCGGGGGTTGCGGAAATCCATCGGAGTGGAGTCGACCGGTGCCAGCTCGCCTGTGGGTGTGAGGTCCTTGTCGGTCACGACATACCTGTCGGCATTGAGCCGCAGGGTGTGGTCGAGAGCCGATGAGGTCTTGTCGAGATTCCAGTAAGTATGGTTGGTGAGATTGACCACCGTGGGTGCGCCCTCGACGGTGGCCTTATAATCTATAGTGAGGATATTGTCGTCGCTCCAGCGGTATGTCACCTCGGCAGTGAGTGTGCCGGGATAATCCTCCTCTCCGTCGGGGCTCACGCGCGTGAACACCACTTCGCCCGCTGCGGCATCAACGCGCACCTCCCAGATGCGGTTCTGAAAGCCGGTAGGGCCGCCGTGCAGCGCATTGGGGCCGTTGTTGACGGCAAGCTGATACTCCGTGCCGTCGATCGAGAACCGCCCGCGCGCTATACGGTTGGCATATCTTCCGGGAGTCTTGCCCATGCAGGGGCCGTCGTCCATATAGTCAGCAGCATCGGCATACCCTAAGGCCACATTCTCAAGGCGTCCTTGCGAGTCGGGCACGCAGACTTCCACGATGCCGGCACCGAGATTCGACAAAGTGACCGATGCCCCGGAGGCATTCTCTATCTTCACCAGAGTGATTTTGCCGACACGCGTGTCGGTGGTATGCAGTTTGATGTTCATAGCTGACTGTGTTAGATTAGGTATTGATGTGGAGTAGATTTGCAAATTTAACAAATTTCTCCGTATATTTGTATGCAAGAAATCATTTTTTTGCTCAATAATCCACCGATGAGATACGCCGAAGTGCTTCTGCCGCTGGCCATGCCGGGGGCACTGACCTACGCCGTGCCCGACGAGATAGCCGGAAGCCTGAGTGTGGGGTGCCGCGTTGTGGTGCCTTTGGGACGCTCGAAATTCTATACGGGTATCGTCACGGCTGTCAATGTGGCCGAGCCGAAAGAGTTTGAGGCCAAAGAGATTGCACTTCTGCTCGACGACACGCCGGTGGTGCGACACCCTCAGCTGAAACTGTGGGACTGGGTGGCCGACTACTATATGTGTACCCCCGGCGAGGTGTACCGTGCGGCCGTACCGGCCGGGCTGAAGCTCGAAAGCGAGACTTTCGTGGAGCTCAGCGGCGAGACACCCGACGACGCCATGCAACTCACCGACGCCGAGGTGGCCGTGCTGCAATATCTCGACCATGAGGGTAAGCGCATGCGTCTGGCGGATGTGAGCCGCAACACCGGCATACGCCACCCCTCGGCTGCCGTGAGCCGACTGATGCAGCGCGGACTCGCCGTAGTGTCGGAGCGTCTTGTCGAGCGGTATCGCGCTCGGCGCGAGGTGTACGTCGCCCCGGGGTTTGACATAGCCGATACCGATGCTACGGCCGCTGCATTCCGCGCCGTGAGCGCCGCCCCCAAGCAGGAGGCCGCCCTGCTGGCGACGCTGACCATGCTCAAGAGCGAGCGCAAGGCAGAAGTGCCGCGGGCGGCGGTGATGGAGCGCACCGGAGTGTCGGCCGCCATAATCACGGCGATGTCGCACAAAGGGGTGATCGACATCTACCGAAAGGAGATAAACCGCTTTAAATACACAGGGCCCGCCACGTCGCCTCTCCCACAACTTTCACAGGCGCAGAGCAAAGCACTGGGCGATATCCACACAACGATGCTCGAGCACGCCGTCACGCTGCTGCACGGGGTCACATCGTCGGGCAAGACCGAGATCTACATGCACCTGATCGACTACACCATCCGGCAGGGGCGGCAGGCGCTGATGCTCGTACCCGAAATAGCCCTCACCACACAGCTTGCAGTGCGTCTGCAGAAGGTGTTCGGCGACAAAGTGCTGATATATCACTCGAAGTTTACCGACAACGAGCGCGTCGACCTGTGGCGGCGCATGCTCTCGCCCGATCCGCCGCAGCTGATACTCAGCGTGCGCTCGGGCATCTTCCTGCCTTTTGCTCAGCTGGGACTGGTGATCGTCGACGAGGAGCACGATCAGTCGTACAAACAGACCGAGCCCGCTCCGCGCTACAACGGCCGCGACACGGCTATCGTGCTGGCCTCGATGCACGGCGCCCGCACCCTGCTCGGGTCGGCCACTCCCGCTGTCGAGACATACGCAAAAGCCCGACAGGGTCGCTACGGCCTTGTCGAACTCACCGAGCGCTACGGCGGGGCCAAGATGCCCCGTATGGAGATCATCGACATAAAGCGCGAACAGCAGAAAGGCACCTTCAGCGCAAACCTCACACCGGCAGCGCGGCAGAACATACGCCGGGCCCTGGAGAGCGGACGCCAGGCTATAGTATATCTCAACCGCCGCGGATACGCCCCGGTGGCAGTGTGCCGCACCTGCGGCTACATAGCCAAGTGCGACAACTGCGACGTGTCGCTCACCTATCACCGCGGCATCGACCGCCTGCAGTGCCACTACTGCGGCGCCACCTACCCGCTCCCTGCGGTCTGCCCGGCGTGCCACGACCACTCCATAGAGGTGGCCGGCTACGGCACAGAGCGGCTCGACGAGGAGCTGTCTTTAGCTTTTCCCGACGCCCGACCGGCGCGTATGGATCTCGACACAACCCGCGCCAAGGATTCTTACATTCAGATAATCGACGACTTCTCGGCGCACCGGGCCGACATACTTATCGGCACACAGATGGTCACCAAAGGGCTCGACTTCTCGGAAGTGAGCGCCGTGGTGATAGTCGATGCCGACGCTACGGCGCGTCAGCCCGATTTCCGCGCCCGCGAGCGAGCCTTTGCCATGATCGAGCAGGTGGCAGGCCGGGCTGGCCGACGAGCCGACGACGCCACACCCGCCACAGTGACCGTGCAGACCCGCCAGCCCGACGAGCCGCTGTTTGAATGGGCAGCCACCCACGATTACAACGCCCTCTACCGCGCCGAGATAGAGGATCGACGGCAGTTCATCTACCCTCCCTTCTGCCGCTTGATCTACATATACTTCAAGCACACCGAGCGGCACACGGCCGACGAGGCGGCTGCAGCATTCGCCACACGGCTGCGGCAATATCTCGGCACGAGGGTGTTCGGCCCCGACGAGCCCCCCGTGGGGCGCGTACAGAATATGTATGTGCGCCGCGTGATGCTCAAGATCGAGCCGCAGGCATCGCTCGAAAAAGTGCGCGAGCTGCTGCGTGCAGTCCACGAATCGATGTATGCATGGGCTCCCATGCGATCGGTGAAGTGCTACTACGATGTCGACCCGATTTGAGAAAAAATCATTATCTTTGCACCAAATTCAACGATTATGAGAAGAATAAAACTATATTCAATGGCCGCAGCAGTGGCCCTGACAGCCATGATGAGCTCGTGTAAAACCCACAAAGCGGCACCCCCGCTGGCCGACCGACTCGTCGAGGCTACACCCTCCAACATGCTCTCGCATCAGGGGGCTATGGATGCCATCAACGGCGAGTGGGACATCATCAAGGCCAACGGCGTAGACCTCACTCAGGAGGCCGAGGCCGACAACGATGCCTCGCCCACCGTCACCTTCGACCTGCGCTCAAACGGCGAAGGATCAATATACTGCAAGACAGGGTGCAACTACCTCAACGGCAATATGACTTACAACCCGGCCGACGGCGCCGTGATATTCGGCGAGATGCTCTCGACCATGAAGATGTGTCCTGACATGACTGCCGAAGATGCCATAACAGCTTCATTCCGCCAGACAGCCTCGCTGCATATCGAGCACACCAACGGTATCTACTTCCTGTATCTGCGCTCGGCCGACGGCTCCGATATACTGACTGCCCGCCGCTGGGACAACAGCCGCCTGCAGGGAGCATGGGAAGTGGTGCAGATCGGCGATGAGAACGTACAGGTGGCCAACGTACAGATCGTGTTCGACACCGACCAGGGGCGCGTGCACGCCAACACCGGCTGCAATATCATCAACGGCACTCTGCGCCTGCTCCCCGACCACGTGGGCGGAATGGAGATCACCGGCCTTGCCTCCACACGGCGCGCGTGCAATGAGGCTGTGGCTCAGATCGAAAGCCGACTGCTGATCGACTTCGAGCAGGTAGCCTCAAGCCGCATGGATGCCGACGGCGAGGAGGTCACGCTCCTTGATGCCGAGGGGCACCCTCTGATCAAGCTCCACCGCCTGATCCTTGTATCGAAATAAGACACACAATACCACGGCCACCGTCGTCTCCTGCGAGGCAACGGTGGCCGTAGTTATTCAGTATCTTAGTCTAAGTCAGAGGAATTATTCTTCCGAATTCTCGCCTTTGACGGGTCGCATATCGTAGCTTGTCATTGCCATGGTGAAACCCCAGTAGATGAAAGCTAATGATGTAAGGAAGCTGACGGTCTCCATATCGCTTACCCAACCGGCCTCGATGAAGAAGAATCCGATGATCAGTAGCAGGATACCGTTGATCAGATAGAGCCACCAGTAGCGCTGGCCGGAGCGGTTGCAGGCTGTCACGATAGCGGTGATACCCCAGTAGATGAAGATGAAAGCGAGGAAGTAAGGCAGCAGAACCTCAGCGAGAAGGATGCTGCGCACCATCATGAAGCCGACAAACATGTCGACGATACCGCCGGCAATCCACCAGCCCCATCCGCGGGGATAGTGCGGCCCGGCTGCCACACAAAGCTGAGTGATACCGGCCAGGATCAGAAGCCAGCCGAATATCTGACCTGCGATAGCATATCCGGCCACAGGCCAGAACCAATATGCGAAACCGCAGCACACGGTGATGATACCAAGAGCCAGAACGATCCACCAATAGCGGGTCGGGCCGAGAAAACGTTCTTTAAAAGTTCCCATAACTTAATAATTTTTTTAAGTTGATTTTTAGTTTGTTTACTTTATTAACAATTCCTCGCCTCGATTTGTTTGCATACCCATTCACTTTATTATAATCCACACTTTATTATAATCCACACTTTATTATGTAAGATAAAAATGCTACCTTTGCCGATAGAAGACATAATATTGTAAAAATTAACTCAAAATACTATACACCATGGAACTAAAGGAGAAAATCGCAAAGCAATTTGAAGCCCGCTTCGGCGCCCCCGGCACCTTCTACGCATCGGCCGGACGCATCAATCTCATAGGCGAGCATACAGACTACAACGGAGGGTTTGTATTCCCGGGAGCTATCGACAAAGTGATAATGGCCGAGATAAAGCCTAACGGCACCGACACAGTGCGCGTATTCTCGCTCGATATCGACGAGTATGTGGAGTTCGGGCTGCGCGAAGAGGATGTTCCGCAGCAGTCGTGGGCGCGCTACATATTCGGCGTATGCCGCGAGATAATAAAACGCGGTGGCTCGGTAAAAGGGTTTGACGCCGCTTTCGCCGGCAATGTGCCCCTCGGCGCAGGCCTCAGCTCGTCGGCCGCCCTGGAGAGCTGCTTTGCTTTCGCACTCAACGATATGTTCAACGACAACCGCATCGACCGCTTCGAGCTGGCTCGCATAGGTCAGTCGACCGAGCACAACTACTGCGGTGTGAACTGCGGCATCATGGATCAGTTTGCATCCGTGATGGGCCGTAAGGACAACCTTATGCGCCTGGACTGCCGCTCGGGCGAATTTGAGTACTTCCCGTTCCACCCCAAGGGGTACAAGCTCGTGCTCGTCGACTCCGTGGTGAAGCATGAGCTGGCCGACTCGCCCTACAACAAACGCCGTGCCTCGTGCGAACGCGTGGCCAAACGCCTCGGTGTCGACACCCTGCGCGATGCCACTATGGAGATGCTCGACGCAGCCCGTGCAGATATATCCGACGAAGACTACAAACGCGCCAAATATGTGATCGAGGAGAAACAGCGCGTGCTCGACGTGTGCGACGCCCTGCTCCGCGACGACTACGAGACCGTAGGACGCAAGATGTATGAGACACACCGCGGACTGTCGGCCGACTACGAGGTGAGCTGCGAGGAACTCGACTTCCTAAACGACGTAGCCCGCGAGTGCGGCGTCGCCGGGTCGCGCATCATGGGCGGAGGGTTCGGCGGCTGCACCATCAACCTTGTGGCCGACGACAAGCTCGACAACTTCATCACCACAGCCACCGAGCAGTTTGCCGCACGCTATGGCCACGCCCCGAAAGTATACGAAGTGATAATAAGCGACGGCGCACGCCGCCTCGACGACTGACACCGTAACAGACAATATAATATGGCAGATAAGAAACATACAGTGCTCGTCACCGGAGGTGCCGGCTATATAGGCACCCACACCTGCGTAGAGCTCATCTCCGCAGGCTACGACGTGGTGATAGTCGACAATCTCTCAAACTCTGAAGCAGCCGCCGTGAGCGGCGTCGAGACGATCGTCGGGCGAAAGGTAGCCTTCGAGCAGATCGACACCTGCGACTTCGAAGCACTCCGCACGGTGTTCGAGCGTTACCAATTCGACACCGTGATCCATTTCGCCGCCTCAAAGGCCGTGGGCGAGTCTATGGAGCAGCCGCTGAAGTACTATCGCAACAACCTCACATCGTTCATGAACGTATGCGAGCTCATGCGCCAATTCGACCGCCCGAATGTGCTATTCTCGTCGTCGGCCACAGTCTACGGCGAGACCGACCGACTGCCCGTCACCGAAGAGTCGCCCCGACAGCCCGCCACCTCACCCTACGGCAACACCAAGCAGATGTGCGAGGATATATTGCGAGACTGCTGCCGCGCATACCCGCACTACTTCGGCATAGCCCTGCGCTACTTCAACCCCATAGGCGCACACCCTTCGGCACTCATAGGCGAACTGCCGCGCGGCGTGCCCAACAACCTTGTGCCGTTCATCACCCAGACAGCAGCCGGAGTGCGCGAGTGTCTGAGCATATTCGGCTCCGACTACCCCACCCCCGACGGCACCTGCCAGCGCGACTATATAGATGTGGTCGACCTTGCACGTGCCCACGTGGCCGCTATCGACCGCATGGTGGCCGGCAAGATGGCCCGTCCGTACGAGATATTCAATATCGGCACCGGCTGCCCCGTGTCGGTGCTTGAGCTGGTAAACCGCTTTGAAGCCGTCAACTCCCTTAAGCTCAACTACAAGATGGCACCCCGCCGCGCCGGCGACGTCACCGCCATCTGGGCCGACGCTTCACTGGCAAACAAAGAGCTCGGATGGAAAGCCGAACGCTCGCTCGACGACACCCTGCGCGCCGCCTGGGCTTGGGAGCAGAAAATACGATCAAACAACTAACGAACATACACAACCTTATGAAACCGACACTATTCGTACTCGCCGCCGGAATGGGAAGCCGCTATGGCGGCCTCAAGCAGCTCGATCAGCTCGGCCCTAACGGCGAAACCATAATGGACTACTCTATCTACGATGCTCTTCAGGCCGGATTCGGCAAAGTAGTGTTTGTGATACGCAAAGACTTCGAGGAGGAGTTCCGCAACAAGGTGCTCGCCAAATATGAAGGTCACGTGCCTGTCGAAGTGGTATTTCAGGCCACCGCCAAGCTCCCCGAGGGGTACACCTGCCCGGCCGACCGCACAAAGCCGTGGGGCACAAACCACGCCGTGCTCATGGGCAAGGACGCCATCAACGAACCGTTTGCCGTGATCAACGCCGACGACTTCTACGGCCGCGACGCATTCCGCGTGATAGCCGAGGAGCTGCAGCGTCCGCGCGAGCGCAAAGGCGACTACTGCATGGTAGGCTTCCGCGTAGGCAACACCATGACCGAGAACGGCTCCGTGGCCCGCGGCGTATGTTCGACCGACGGCGGCCTGCTCACCGACGTGGTGGAGCGCACCGACATCAGCTTCGACCCCGAGCACCGCATCACCTACACTGACGAGAAGGGCCAAAAGGCATATCTTGAGCCCGAGACACCCGTATCGATGAACCTCTGGGGCTTCACCCCCGACTATTTCGACTATTCCGAGCGCGAGTTTGTAAAATTCCTCGACAAAGATCTCAACACCCCCAAGGCCGAGTTCTTCATCCCGCTCTGTGTCGACACCCTCATCAAAAACGGCGAAGCCACCGTCAAAGTGCTCGACACCGACAGCCGCTGGTTTGGCGTGACATATTCCGCCGACCGTCCCGGCGTGGTAGCCAAATTCAAAGAGCTCCACGACAACGGCACCTACCCCTCCCCCCTGTTCTGATCCATCCGCATCATTTATTCTCCAGCGGCAGCAAGTCCTTCCGGGACTTGCTGCCAGCAGGGGTGGCGCATCCGTCCGGCTGTGCCGCATACAGCAATGTCGGTCTCTGAACGACTTTTATCAAGATCTCATATCAACATATATTTATGCTCAAAAAAATTGTGTGTATCATCTGTTTTGTTGCCGTAATTCAAGGCATCTGTGCCGGCAACAAATATGATGCGAGCGGAACTTCATCGCCCTCTCCTCTTAATTTAGCCGGGAGAGGTACTATAACGATTAAGCCCGCAGTCGATTTAGGCGATGATGTATATATCTTTTCATGGTGTGGCATCTATGCCGGAAAAACAGGCTTCTCCATGACGTGGGATGGTGCCATAAATGAAAAATACCGCATGAGCCGCAATTCCGACGGCTCATACTCATATCAGCTTACGCAGTCATATCAGGATTGGTTTAAATTGTCCGACGAGCAGTGTGCCGATCTGAAGGAAATCGGTGTGATAGCAAGAAACCTTACAGACCAGACCGTGAATGTTTACATTGAGTGTACATATCAGGAGGAATTTTTCAGCGGCGGCACAGGTTCGGTCAACGATCCTTATCAGATACAATGCGACTATGATCTGGAATATCTGTCGTCAAACACCAAATTCTGGGCCGACAACACGTATTTTGTTCAGACCGCTCCGATAAAACTCGAGCAGCCCCTCATGCCTGTAGGCAACGAGAAGTATCCGTTCAAAGGGTGTTACGACGGCGATGGATATAGTATCGCAGGACTCAACGTGAAGTGCAACGCCGGAAGCGCGGCAGGATTTTTTGGTGTTGCCGAAGGAGCTGATATAAAAAGGGTTGTGCTTACCGATTGTGAGATAAACGGAGCCGGATATGTCGGAGCACTTGTCGGTCTGGCAAAAGATTGCCGGATCACGGAGTCTATTTCGAGCGAAGGAGAGGTTCATTCGCTTCTGCTTGCTGCCGGAGGTCTGGTAGGCTCTCTGGAGGGTGGCACCATCTCCGACTGCTATTCATCGACTGATGTGGTAGCCGATGCCCAGAAAGCCGTAGGCGGTCTGGTTGGTAAAAATACCGGTGAAATCATCAACAGCTATGCGACCGGACGGGTTTCAGCATCAAACTATGCCGGCGGACTTGTCGGCGCGAATTATGGAACGGTAAAAAACTCGGCGGCAATAAACAAATCAATCGAAGCCGCAGGTAAATTCGTAGGCCGATTCGGCGGTAACAATAACCATCAGAATATATCCGAAGGTAATTTTGCCTGGAACGATATTCCTCACCAGCAACCTGAGGCATGGTCTGATTTCTCCGACCACGCCGCACGCCCTGAACTCACTCCGACAGAGCAATCAACATTCGACAACGCCCTGCAGTGGGATTTTAACAATGTATGGTACTGGAGACGTATGGATGAGGGCGGTTATCCCGAACTGCGAATGGCGAAGGATCAGCTTCCGTCACCGATGCCGCAGATATCGTCGACCATCGCGATACAAACAGCGGAATCGTATGACTCCGACGTAGAAAGGATATATAATCTCCACGGCATTTATATGGGAAACTCAGTAGATAAACTCCCTGCCGGAATCTATATCGTAAAAAACAATAACGGAGTTTATAAAATCATTCATTGATACAAGCCATGACTGTAAGATATAAAAATATTTCCAACGCCGCCAGGCGGTTTTCAATACTCCTCCTCTGCCTGCTGACACTTGCCGGTAATGTGGCCTGGGCCAACATTAGCGAAGTCGATCTGCGTCTTAACGGCAAACCGCTTGCGATCAATTTCTCCCCCACACAATATGACTATGAGATAGCGTTGCCTTTGACCGGTTCTCTTTCATTTTCATCCACGTTGGATAATCCTCATGAATCGGTGAGCATCAATATGAACGGCACGGAATATTCCGACCACTCAATCGTTGCGCTCCCCCAAGGTGAAACGGTTCTGACATATAATGTCAGGAATAGCAACTCAGATATTCTTGCAACATACACCTTCAAACTGACCGCTGATAAAGAACCGTTGTCGACCGATCTACGCTCATTGTCGATATATCAGATAATGGTGGCTTCGTTTCAACACGGGGAGGGAGGAGCTGAAGGGTACAGCGATTTCTGGAACTCACCCGAACAGCGCAAGAACGGCAATCTCCGTGGTGTAATTGATGCTTTGCCCTACATCAAAGACTTGGGAATGAATGCAATATGGATGACTCCAATATTTGATTCGTCCGACAATCCCGAGGGCGACCGAATAAGGGCTACCGGTTATTTCCCCTCGGACTATTTCAATATCGACCCTCATTTCGGCACTTTGGATGAATTTAAGGAACTCCTCCAAAAAGCTCATGATCTGAATATATATGTATTCCTTGACTGTTCGTTCGGTGAAAATTGCGGCCATATAAAGCCCTCGCCCTCCGGACTGCTCCCTGTAATGGATTTTAAAGGCTTCCTTGCAGACAATGGCGATCCCACGTTTACTCCGACATGTGTATATCCCGAGTCGTTAGAGTTTTTCAAAGAGGTGATCCGTTATTGGACATCATTCGGCATTGACGGCTGGCGCCTCGATTCATCATACTCTCTTTGTCAGAAAGGCCATAATTATTGGGAAGATCTGCGACAGGTTCAACTTGAAGAGTGCCAAAAACGCATCGATGCCGGCGAGCAATGGGGTATATTAGGCTTCATGCTTTCTGAAGATTGGGGCGAGCCGGCAAATCTCACCACCGTGCGAGAGGGAGGATTGAACACTGTGATGGACACATGGTGGAGATGGAGTGTTGACGAAGTCCTAAAAAACTGGTGTGTCGCAACAATCAAACAACTTGTGTCGACACCCCCCACACAACGCCGCTACCGCTCGGGCGTTTTCCCAACCGCTTTTCTGTCGAATCATGATATGAGCCGCATATATGAGAGAGTCGGAAAGGATAGAGACAAGTTGCGTATGCTCCACGCGGCTGTAATTTGCCAATCCCAGCCTGTTATAAATTATTACGGTGATGAGTTCGGAGATAAGAATGGCGAATTGATACCTCCCGGATACCCCGACAACTACGGACGCACCTCAGGACACCTTACGCCAAATGATGCCGACGAAGAAGCACAGTGGACAGAGACCCGCCAATATTATCATCTCAGAAATGATTATCCGGCGTTGTGGCGCGGATCATTGACGTCGACGGATATTACCGACGGATTTGTAATCACTAAGGTTGACCCGGAGACCGATCAGACAGTCATAGTAGCCTTTCCTCTCGCCGACTCGTCTTTCACATTGCCCGGCCCCTGCATCGACCTGCTAAGCGGTGACGACGTAGAGGGTGAGATAAATCTTTACGCTAACCGCCCGCAATTCTTCCTGTTAAAAGCCGGTGCAAATTAATTTGATATTTTTTGTAGAGGTAATCGTATATCACTGATTCCATCAGCATCATGCCGCTCACTCAGATAACAGCCGCCCTGCGCAATTATTTCAACATCTCGGACGACCTCGACGACCTGACGCAGGCCCGACGCTCGATAATCGAAGGTGTGTCGTTCCGCGGATCGAACATCATTATCCTGATAATAGCGATCTTTATCGCTTCGCTCGGCCTCAACACCAACTCTCCGGCCGTGATAATCGGCGCGATGCTCATCTCCCCGCTTATGGGCCCCATCATAGGCATAGGGCTGGGGGTGGGTGTATATGACTTCAACCTCATACGCCGCTCTGCGCGAAATCTTTCGGTGGCGGCACTCTTCTCTGTCGCCACCGCGACGCTCTACTTTCTGATCTCGCCGGTGAGCAATGCGCACAGCGAGCTGCTGGCGCGCACTCAACCTACCATCTACGACTGCCTGATAGGATTCTTCGGCGGAGCTGCCGGCATCGTGGCCATAGCCACCAAAAACAAAGGCAACGTGATACCCGGCGTGGCCATCGCAACCGCCCTAATGCCGCCGCTATGCACCGCGGGCTACGGCCTTGCCACATGGAACCTCAACTACTTCTTCGGAGCGTTCTACCTCTTTCTGATCAACTCCATCTTTATAGCTTTCGCCACACTGATAGGTGTGAAGCTATTCAGATTCGGGCAGGTGAACTTCCCCAACGAGCAACGCCGCCGCCGCGTGAAGCGAATCATATATACCATCGTGACACTCACCATACTGCCGGCCGTTTATCTTACGGCAATGATGCTACATACGAGCTTCTTCACCCGCGATGCCACACGATTTGTCGACGAGGAGATCAACATACCCAACACTCAGATATTCAGCAGCAACATCTACACCAAAGGGTGGAGCAAATATATCGAAGTGAGCCTGATAGGCGAACGCGTCGACACCGACTCGCTCGAAACAGCCCTCGCCTACCGCATGGACGAATCCGGCATGCTCCGCGGCACACACCTATCCATTAAGCAGGGTCTCGCTATAGAGCAGAGCGGTGCTTTGGCCGACACACAGCAGCAGTCGAAGGAGATCATTCAGAACTTAGCCGGCCATATCGACCGCCAGCAGGCCACAATCGACTCGCTCCGGGCCGTCGTGCGCGCCAACGATATGCTCGACTCGATGTCGCGCGAGGTAGCCCCCGAGATCCGGGTGCTCTATCCGGAAGTGTCGTCGATAGCCTTCGGGCGTGTGGTGGCCTGCCGCCCCGACGGACTAAGAACCGACACCATCAATGTAGCCCTCGTCACCTCCTCGCGGCTGCTGCGAGGGCGCGACCGGATGCGCGACTATCTACAGGCCCGCACCGGCCTCGATTCGATCACCATCATCACCCGCTGAACACCCACCATGTGGGATAATGCAATTAATCACGGATAATCACTATCTGCACTATATTTTAGTGCCAATTGTGATAATCCGTGATTACTTTTGATTTGAGGAGATGGCCTCGGGCGCTTAAACGCCCGAGCTCCAAGCTTGAAGCACCATCCTTTGATGGGCACGTGCAAACTTGGAGGGCGCATCCTTAGAGCTCGGGCCTTCAGGACCCGACCTCCGAGGGCGATGGTAGACTCCCATTAAACCGTATCACGCCTGGTGGGCGGGGCGGAGAAGGTCGGCTACGGTCTTGACGGGGTTGAACGTATCGGCGGGCACTTCGACAAAAATGGTATTCCAGTCGGACATGGCGCCGTTCCACAGTCCGGGCAGCTCCAGGGCGCGGAGCTCGCGGCCGTGACTCGACTTGGAGCTGATGAACCCTGTCGAGGGATCGGTGTAGAGCCGTAGGTCGAATGACTTGCCGTCAGGATCGTTTTTGTAAACCACGAGATCCACCGGGTTGAAGTGTGTCGAGCCGGCGAGCATGGCGGCGTAGGCGGCATTGTCAGGGTCGATCTGATGGCTTTCGAGTATCTGGGGAGCATACGAGCCGTCGGGATCGCGGGTGATGAACGGGCCTCCGCCGGGCTCGCCCTCGTTGCGCACCATGCCGCACACACGCAGCGGGCGGCTCAGTTTGGCGGTAACGAACGCGATCTGCTCGGCGGTGGTCATCGAGCTGAATTTCTCGGGGAGTGTGATGCACAGCTCGTCGGTCAAAAATCTTATACTCTTCTCCAAGCCTTTCTCAGGATTTGTCTGCAACTCGGCAAGCAGGAGCATGATGGTATCGTGAGCCTGAATCAGTGTGCCGGCGAGCACCTTCTTATACTGCACGGTGGAGTCGCGCAGAGTGTCGGGCACAACATTGTCGATATTTTTTATAAACACTACTGTGGCATCGAGGTCGGAGAGATTGCCTATCAGAGCACCATGTCCGCCGGGACGGAAAAGCAGATGGTTGTCGTCGCCCTCGCGGAAGGGGGTGCCGTCGGGATTAGCGGCCACAGTGTCGGTGGCGGGACTCTGCTCCGAGAGTGTCACATCAAACCGGCAACCGGTGCGGGCCTCAGCCGCCGGGATCGCCTCGGCAAGTTTCTGCTCAAACAGCTTGTGATGGTCGGCCGACACGGTGAAGTGGAGATGAACTGTGCCTGATGCGTCGGCAGCCGTCTGAGCGCCTTCGGTGAGGTGCTCCTCCAAGGGAGTGCGCGGCCCGTCAGAGTAGGTATGAAAGCTGAGCAATGCTTTGGGGAGCAGACCGTAACCCATCCCTTCGGGATCGATGATTGCGCGGATGATGTCGCGATGTGCGCCCTCCGAAAGGAGGGTGTCGAGGTCGCGTCCATACATCTTCTCAACGGCCGCTTTCAGCTCGGACAGAAACGGCACATCGGCGATACGGTCGATGATCTGCCGCGGTATGGAGCCCTCGGGGGCAGTCGGTTGTCCGGAGTCGACAAATTCGTAAAGAGCCTTGAACATGCGGGAGGCTGCTCCCGAAGCGGGCACAAATTTGGCCACATGGCCGCCGTCGGCCAGAAATTTCTCCCATCGGCTCACGGCCTCACACTCCTGTTGAGGGGTGAGCAGATGAATGCCTGCGCCGGCAGTAGCGGCTGCTTTGACTTCGAGATAGGGAAAACCTTGTGCGTGTCGCTCAAGCTGGGCTTCGAGCTGCTCGGGAGTGATGTTTTTGGCCTCAAGTATGGCCATGTCTGCTGCTGATAGCATATAGGGTAAAGTAGGGTTAGGGTTAAGGCTAAAATGGGTGAGTTTGTGCTCTCTGCACGATGCAAATATACAAATTTAACAACCGAAACAGAAAAAGTATCATCAAATTTTATTATTTCGGAAAAAACTATGGCCGAAGCCCCGGGAGAAGCTTCGGCCACACAATAATTTATACATGTGATCAGCTGAGCAGGGCCTCGGCCATGGCGGCTGCGGCATGGCGCCCGTCGCCCATAGCGAGGATCACGGTAGCGCCGCCGCGCACTATGTCGCCGCCGGCGTATAGGTCGGGCATCGACGCCGATTGCAGCGTAGAGTCGTCGACCACAATTGTGCCGCGACGCGACACTTCAAGCTGCGGTATAGCATTGGGGATAAGGGGATTGGGCGAGACGCCGACGCTCACAATCACTTCGTCGACCGGCAGCTCCTCGATCTTGCCCTCTACAGGCACCGGCGAGCGACGCCCGGAGGCATCGGGCTCGCCAAGCTCCATCACCTGCAGACGCATGGCGCGCACCCGGCCATTTTCGTCGCCGAGATACTCCACAGGGTTGTGGAGCGTGAGAAACTCCACGCCCTCTTCTTTGGCATGTTTCACCTCCTCGACACGCGCCGGCATCTCGGCCTCGCTGCGGCGGTACACTATCATAGCCACCTCGGCACCCATGCGACGGGCGGTGCGCACGGAGTCCATAGCCGTGTTGCCGCCGCCTATCACGGCTACACGCTTGCCGCGGAGCACCGGTGTGTCGTGGCCGGGGCGTCCGGCACCCATCAGGTTGATGCGCGTGAGGTATTCGTTGGACGACATGACGCCGATCAGGTTCTCGCCCGGTATACCCATGAATCTGGGAAGCCCGGCGCCGGAGGCTACAAACAGGCCGCGGAAACCGGCAGCCTTAAGGTCGTCGTAGCTCACGGTCTTGCCCACTACGCAATCTTTCACAAACTCGACACCCAAACGGCGGAGACCGTCGATCTCATGGTCGACTATCGAGTTGGGGAGTCGGAACTCGGGTATACCGTATTTCAGCACGCCGCCGATCTCGTGGAGCGCCTCAAACACCGTCACCGAGAATCCGCGCTTGGCCATCTCGCCGGCAAACGAGAGCCCGGCGGGGCCTGAGCCTACCACGCCGACACGGATACCGTTGGGGGCGGCAGAGCTCACCTGCGGAGTCTTATCGCTCAGACGCTCGGCATCGGCGGCAAAACGCTCAAGGTAGCCGATGGCCACGGGCGGAAGCTTCATTTTGTTGTATATACACTTGCTCTCGCACTGTCGCTCCTGGGGGCAGACGCGGCCGCACACGGCGGGGAGAGCCGAAGTCTCTTTGAGCACGACTGCGGCTGCGCTGTAGTCGCCTCGCTCCACATTTTTTATGAACCCGGGTATATTGATACCTACCGGACAACCCGTGACACACTGCGGATCGGGGCAATCGAGGCAGCGGGTGGCTTCGAGCACTGCCTGCTCGGCGGAGAGCCCTTGATTGACCTCCTCAGAGTTGGTGACACGGTACTCGGCCGGAAGTTCGGGCATCTTGACGCGAGGTATCTCGCGGCGCTCGCGGGCGGTGTGGGCATCACGCAGAGCCCGGCGCCACTCGGCATCGCGGGGAGCGGAAGTCGTATTTTCGTTTGTCAGATTATTCATTTTTCAGGAGTGATTACGTTATATGATCTGAGGCGCATCATCATTTCGTCGAAGTCCACCTTGTGAGCGTCAAACTCGGGGCCGTCGATGCACACGAAGCGTGTCCGGCCGTCGACCGTCACACGGCAAGCGCCGCACATACCGGTGCCGTCGACCATTATCGTGTTGAGCGACGCTACGGTAGGCACATCATATTTCTTGGTGAGGAGCGACACGAATTTCATCATCACCGCCGGCCCGATAGTCACCACCTGATCTACCTTCTCGCGCTGTATCACGCTCTCGACGCCTTGCGTCACGAGCCCTTTTGTGCCGTAGGAGCCGTCGTCGGTCATAATGATCACCTCGTCGGAGTGGCGGCGCACTTCGTCTTCGAGGATTATGAGATCCTTTGTGCGGGCTGCCAGGACACTGATCACACGGTTGCCGGCCTGCTTCATAGCCTTGATGATCGGAAGCAGGGGGGCAACGCCGACTCCACCGCCGCAGCACACCACGGTGCCGAAGTTGTCGATATGTGTCGCTTTGCCCAGCGGGCCCACCACATCGGTGAAGCTATCGCCCGGCTGCAGAGCGCATATCTTGGCTGTCGATACGCCTACCTCCTGAACTACAAGGGTTATCGTGCCGGCCTGAGTGTCGGCATCGGCGATAGTGAGCGGTATGCGCTCGCCACCCTCGCCCGTACGCACGATCACAAAGTGACCCGGACGGCGCGATTTTGCTATCATGGGAGCCTCGACCACAAGTTTCACCACATGCGGCGAGAACTGCTCCCTGTCTAATATTTTATACATTTCCAATAAATTATTGACTGCTTGTATGCGGCAAATGTAGACATTTTCCACAAACCTTCAAAAACATTTTTCTAA
>CAZPKH010000013.1:26869-40802 GCA_964587165.1 uncultured Muribaculaceae bacterium | reverse complement strand
GGACCCCAACATTAAAAGTGTTGTGCTCTACCAGCTGAGCTAGCGAATCTCCGTTTGTATGCTCCAAGGAGGTTCTCCCTAAAAGCGTTGCAAAGGTAAGAAGTTATTTTATTTCCTGCAAGTTTTTTTGATGCTTTTTACGATTTTTGTTTTTAATCTATTTCGTCCGCACAGATTAACCTACTACTAATCACACTATTACCCCAAATAAAGCGTTTCTCCGCAGGGAGCTGCTTCATTTGAAAATAAGGGGTAGAAATTCGGTGAGGTATGACCGCCAGGCGTGCCATGTATGGCCGTCGGGGCTTGTGAGGTAATATGTGGGGAGATCGCTGGCCTGCATTCGTGCAAGATATTCTGTGAGGGGCTCGATGAGGGGGTCGCGCTGCCCCATGGCCACGAAGTAAAGCTGCAAGCCGGCCTCAAACTGGCGCCGTAGGGCGGCGTCGGCGTCGCGGTATGGCTCTGCGGTGGGATCAGTGGCGGTATCGACTGTAGTGGGCGAGAAGAGCCCTACGAAGTCGAATGTGCCGGGGAGGTAGCGGGATATGTTCATTGCGTGAAAGCCTCCCATCGAAAGTCCTGCTATGGCTCGTCCTTCGGGCTGCTGTATGGTGGGATATGTGGTGTCGATGGCGGCCATCAGGTTGGGGAAATCGAGCTCGAATACACCGTCTTTGTCGTGGCCGGGGATATTTGAATCGGGCATGACTACTATCATGGGGACGGCCTGGCCGCCGGCTATGAAGTAGTCGAGCTGCCGGGCTGCGCGGCCTTGGGTGAGCCACGAGTTCTGATTGCCGCCGCGGCCGTGGAGGAGGTAAAGCACCGGGTATCTGCGGGAGGTGTCGGCCGGATCGAACCCTGCGGGTGTGTATACCATCACGGGGCGATCTCCCCACTCGGGGCTATGGTAGGTGGTGGAGACTACGGTGCCGTGTGGTATTGCGGGATTGTCGGCGAGGGGCTCGGCACCCTTTCCGGGCACTATGGCATAGTTGAGGGTTTCGCCTTGATCGGTGGTGAGGATGCATGTGCTGGAGGTGTCGATGGAGTCGCGGCCGTCGATGTCGAAGGAGTAGGTATAAAGACCCGGGGACGTAGTGCCGGGGCGGACGATATACTCCCAGCGGCCGTTGTGCTCGCTGTAGATCATGTTGGTGCGTCCGGTGGGGATTATCTCGCCCACAAGGTCGATGCGCGATGTGCGCGGTGCATCGAGGGTGATGACGAGGAGGCCGTCGACTACTTCGGGTGTGGCGGCTCCGACGGTGAGGGCGGCGGCTGCCGCCAGTGCTGCGAGAGTGTATTTCAGTTTCATATTCCGAGGATGTTGCGCCCCACCCACCAGGCGATTATGATGGTGAACACGACCAGACACGATGTGCGCCCCGTAAGGCGCATATAAAGGGCCGGGCGGCGGTATTTTGCCCAGACCACGATGGCCACGAAGAGCAGCGCGGGGATGTATAGGGGGTGTACGGCGAATGTGCCGGGTATATCGCCGGTGAGCAGTGCGTGGGTGGCTCGCTGCGATCCGCACCCCGGACAGCTGTACCCTGTGAGTAGCTTGAAGGGGCACTTAGGGAAGGGAAAGCGGGCCGGATCAAAGAGGGCATATACGGCCATTGCCGCAATGGCTATTGCGGCAATGGCGAGGTAAAGATATTTGCGTGACAGGGGTATCAAGATCCGGCAATGGCTATCAGGACGTAGATGGCCGAAACTACAAATCCGACGGATGCGCTGATGATACACCAGGTCTTGGCGCTATTCGATTTGCTTTTGGCTGTGGCAAGATCGCCGGCGGCGTATGCGCTGTTGACGCCCGAGGAGTATATGATGGCGATCACACCGCCTATGAGGCAGCAGAAGAGTGTGACGAGTATCGACCAAACCATATAGTTGGGCGGACACGGTTCGTCCAGGGGCTGACCGTACGGGGTGTAAGGCTGCTGATAGGGCTGCTGAGGATACGGCTGCTGATACGGTTGCTGTGTGGGATAGGGCTGCGCGGGGTTGAGGCGGGCGGCGAGCTCGGGCACGGCGGCCACGGTGGTCCAGTCGGCAAGGCCTTCGTACCATACGGGGGTCTGCATTGTGACGCCGGGCTGTCCGAGCACTTGATCGAGGGTGAGGGGCCCGATGCGGTTGTTGTCAACCATTAACCAATAATTCATGATGCTAAATATGTTTGATAATGCTTAGAAGTCGTAGTTGTAGCCCACGGCAGAGAGGTCGCCGGAGGAGAAGATGTAGATGGTGTAGATTATCGAGCACAGAAGGCCTGCTATGGCAGCCACGATGGTCCAATTGCGCGCCAGGCGCGACTTGCGGCGGGCTGCCTCAAGGTTGCCTGAGCTGTAGGCAGTGTTTACACCGGCTGAATATATTATGGCAACTATGCCAAGGGGGGTACAGCACAGGAGTGTGACGATGATGGTCCACGCCAGATAGTTAGCCGGGCACGGTTCGGCCTGCGGGGGGTAATGGAAGCCGTAGGGTGCGGGAGCGGGCGGCTGAATGTTTGCGCCGGGTGCCGGAGGGGGAGGCACCGCCGGACCGGATATTCTGGATGCGAGCTCGGGGACATTGGCTATCACAGTCCAGTCGGCCATTCCGGTATACCACACGGGGGTATCGGCATTTACTCCCGGCTGCATTGCCACCTGCTCGGGTGTGAACGGCCCGAGGCGCGTTCCGTCGATCATTAGCCAGTATTTCATATCAGTTGTATCGGTTTAGTGAAAATAGTTGTCGAGGTCGATACCGTCGTACATGTACCCGGAGTCGAGGCTTGAACCGTCGAAGGCTGCGCCGAGTATGAGCACGAACACCACGAGGTATACGATAAAGACTACGGCTGCTGTGATAGCGCTCACCAGGGCCCAGGTGCCTGCAGCTTTCGACTTTCGCCGGGCCTCGGCATAATTGCCCATGGCATAGGCACTGTTGACGCCCGATGCGTAGACTATCGAGACAATGCCGAACGGCAGGCAGCAGAACAGTGTGGTGAGTATACCCCACACCAGGCGGGTGGGCGGACACGGAGGCATGCCTTGGGGGGCATACGGATTAGGCGCGGGATATTCGGGCTGATACATCCCCCGGTGAGGCGGCACAGGCGCGGCGCCATACGGTTGCGCCGGGGCGGGCGCCAGTATGGATACGAGCTCGGGCACGCTGTGGAGAGGCACCCAGTCGGGCATTCCCTCGGCCCAAACAAGGGTGTTCATACCGACACCGGGGTGTTGCGCCACCTGCTGCGCCTCGAGCGGGCCGATCCGGTTGTTGTCTATCAATATCCAGTAGTTCATAGCTATGATGTATTGCGGCGACTGAACGGGAGCGGAGTGGACATACTGACAATGGCTCCTGTCTGCCGACGCATGTCTTACAAACAGAAGCCAAAGTTAGCTATTTTTTTTGATTCCCGATTTGTTCAGCGGGAATTTTGAGCGTTTTTCACACGCTTTTGATCAAAAATGTTTTGTCTCGACGCCGAGGATGTCGCTGAGCAGGTTGTTAGCCAGACGCGAGGCACCGATACGGAAGTATTCGTTGGTCTCGACCCACTTGTCGCCGAGCACGGTGCGTATGATGGTGTAATACTTCAGCGCATCCTCTGTGGTAGCGATGCCGCCGGAAGCCTTGAAGCCGACCATGCGGCCGGTCTTTTCGTAATACTCCTTGATGCACAGGGCCATGACGTAGGCTGCCTCAAGCGATGCGCCGGGGTAATCCTTGCCGGTGGATGTCTTAAGGAAGTCGGCGCCGGAGTACATTGCCAGGATCGATGCTTTCTTGATGCGGTCGGCGGTGCGGAGAGCGCCGGTCTCGAGTATCACCTTGAGCATGGCGTTGCGGCATGCGTGCTTGATCTCGGCGATCTCGTCGCACACCTCTTCATAGTCGTCGTCGAGGAAGTTGCCCAGATTGAGCACAATGTCGATCTCGTTGGCACCACCCTCTACGGCGAGAGCGGTCTCGGCCACTTTCACCTCGGGGAATGTCTGCGACGAGGGGAAGCCGCCGCTCACGGCAGCAATGTCGACACTGCTCACATCGAGCACGGTGCGCACGATCGGTGTGAAGCAGGGGTACACACAGATGGCGGCCACATTGGGCAGCTCGGGATATTTCTCCTCAAAGAGGTTGACACGCTCCACAAAGTCGGCCACCGAGCGCTGCGAGTCGGTGGTTTTGAGAGTTGTGAGGTCGATGCAGTTGAGCAGATCGCGCAACACCTGCGGGTTGCGGTACTTCTCAAGGTTCTCATCGAGTATCTTCTGGACGGCGGCAGTCAGAGCCGCTTCGTCGGCCACGTCGACGTGGCTGTCGAGGATCACTTGGTTATATTTGTCAGGCATATTGGTGTATGATTTTAGGGGTTTTATTTTCAGATCACTTCTTTCGGTGCCGGGAGCCGTCGCGCGACTGCTTTTTGGCCAAGTTGGCGGCAAAGGCGTCGGCAAGATCTATCCCGGTCTGGGAGGCCAGAGCCATGACCGTCCATACCACATCGGCCAGCTCGTCGGCCAATGCTTCGTCGGAGCATATATCGGAGCTCTTGGCAGTCTGGTCGCCGAAGCGACGCGCTATGATGCGTGCCACTTCGCCGGTCTCCTCGGCGAGGATAGCCATGTTGGTGAGCTCGGAGAAATAGCCGGCGTCGGTGGAGCGAATCCATCCGTCGACAAGCTGCTGCGCGGAGCGCAGGGTGAGCGGAGTGTGGGGGTTCATCAGATTGTTGAGTATGGTATCATTCGCGCAGACGCGAGTCAATGATTATCGTAACAGGGCCGTCGTTGACGAGCTCTACCTGCATATCGGCACCGAATACTCCGCGCTCTGTCGGGCGCCCAATCAGCTCGCTCAGACGGTCGCAATATGACTCGTAGAGAGCTACTGCCGTGTCGGGGCGCGCGGCGCGGATATACGACGGACGGTTGCCCTTGCGGGTCGAGGCCGTAAGCGTAAACTGGCTCACGGCGAGTACCGATCCGCCGGCTTCGACGATCGAACGGTTCATCACACCGTCGGCATCCGGAAAAATCCTCATCGAGGCAGTCTTGGCAGCGAGCCATTCGACATCTGCCTCGGTATCGCCTGTCTCGACTCCCACGAGCACCATCATGCCGCGGCCGATGCTGCTGTGCAGGCGCGAGCCGATACTCACCGATGCGCGCTCCACGCGCTGTATCACCAGTCGCATCAGCTTTGCTCTACAGGGTAGCCGAGGGTCTGGGCCACGACAAAATGGAGGTTTTCGCCCAACCCTACCGCATGCTTGAACTCCTCTTCGTTGAGAAGCACGCGCTCCACCACACTTATACCGGCGGAGGCGCAGTAGAGGTATACGTTTTCGGTGCCGGCACCCGCATCAAGAGCGGCGACCACCGGAAGCATCTCCTGAAGCATCGGCTCGAAGCGCACGTCGTCGAGGTGCATGCGGCTGTAGTCGGCAAAATAGAGCAGCTGCAGCGGTGCGGTGGCCACAAAATCCTGCATGCCGCAAAGGGCACGGAAATCGCCTTCGGCCACAGGGTCGAGGGTGTGGGTCGCGGGGTTGTAGAGGTAGACGCCGTCGGCCATCACGGCATACACGTTAAGGGGGTAGACACCCCAGGCAGCGGGCACTGTGCGGCCTCCGTCGGCACGATTGCGGCCGTAGGCCGCCCACAGCACCTCCGACAGATGCTCGAGCGATAGCGGCTCTTGCGAAAAGCGGCGCGAGGAGTGGCGGCGAGCCAGAGCCTCGTTGACGGTGATACCGTGCTCGTGGCGGGGAGAAAGAAGTTTGATAGAGTTCATTCGGTATGATATGTAGGGTTGGATGTGATAAGATTGAAACGTTTCTGAGGGGCGGGTTGTTCTCGGAAGACGGTCGAGAGGGTCAACCGGGCGATTAGTAAAGTTATATTCTACTGATTATCAGGAGTATGTTCGGCATCTTCATGAAGATGAGCAAATATTACTGATGCCTTGGCGGGGCCTACAACATCGGCAATATCCTCAATATCAGCCTCTTTGATGCGTTTTAGGCTTTTGAAGTGCGTCATCAGAGCGATACGCGTCTTTTCGCCCACCCCCGGAATGGCATCCAACGCACTGACTGTCTGCCCCTTAGAGCGGCGGTTTCGATGGTGTGTAATACCAAAACGGTGAGCTTCGTCGCGCAGATGCTGGATCACGCGGAGGGTTTCGGAGTTTTTGTCAATGTACAGGGGTATGGAGTCGCCCGGGAAGTATATCTCCTCCAGGCGTTTTGCAATGCCTACCAAGGCCACCTTCCCGCGGATACCCATATCGTCGAAAGCCTCTACAGCAGCACTCAGCTGCCCTTTGCCGCCGTCGACCACAACGAGCTGCGGCAGCTCCTGCCCCTCCTGCATCAGGCGCGTATACCGCCGTGTGAGCACCTCCTTCATCGAAGCGAAATCGTCGGGTCCCACTACGGTCTTGATATTGAAATGCCGATAATCCTTCTTCGACGGCTTGCCGTCGCGGAACACCACGCACGAAGCCACCGGATTTGTGCCCTGAATATTCGAGTTGTCGAAACACTCTATATGGCGAGGCAGCTCGCTGAGGCGGAAGTCGGACTTGATACGTTCGAGCAGCCGGTTGGTGCGTTGCTCGGGGTCTTTGATCTCCATCTGCCGGAGCATGTCGACTCGGTGCTGACGTGCATTGCGTGTCGACACATCGAGCAGCTTGGCTTTGTCGCCACGCTGCGGCACAATAAACGTGGCACCTTCGATCCGGGTGTCGGGGAGCACGGGCACTATCACCTCGCGATACTCTATGTCGAGCTGACGTCGCACCTCGTCCATGGCGAGCGACAGCAGCTCCGACACACTCTCGTCGAGACGTTTCTTATACTCCAGGGTGAGCGAGCGGACCACCGCACCGTGGCGCACGTGCATATAGTTGATGAACACTTCGCGCTCATCGTCGTCGATGCCGAACACATCGACGCTGTCTATCGTCTGGCTCACGATCACGCTCTTGGCATGATACTTCTCGACGGCCTGATACTTCTCCTTCACCTGCTGAGCCTCCTCAAAGCGCAAATCGGCCGACAGCCGCTCCATCTCGCTTCGCAGATACGCCAGCAGCAGCCCCGTGTCGCCGCGCAATATCTGCTTTATCTTCTCGATATTCACCGCGTATTCATCGCGGCTCACCTTGCCGACACACGGGCCCTGGCATCGCTTCAGGTGGTACTCCAGACACAGCCGCCCCTTCCCTTTGGCAATATATTCGGGGGTGATATTATGGCGGCATGTGCGTATCGGATACAGCTCGCGTATCAGATTGAGCACGGCGCGGGCCGACTGCACATTGGTGTACGGTCCGTAATATTTAGCACCTTTGGCATTGCGGTTGCGGGTCATGAATACCTGCGGGAAATCCTCCTGGGTGATGCATATCCATGGGTATGATTTGTCGTCTTTGAGCAGCACGTTATACCGCGGCTGATACTCCTTGATCATGGAGTTTTCGAGATTGAGGGCATCCTGCTCGGTGGGCACGACGATATACTTCATATCGCGTATGGCGCGCACCAGCAGATTCACTCTCAGGCGGTCGTGCGTGCGGTTGAAGTACGACGACACCCGGCGCTTCAGATTTTTTGCCTTGCCCACATAGATCACCGTGCCCGCTTCGTCGAAGTACATATATACTCCGGGCGTCTCGGGCAGAATGGCTATTTTATCAGCCAGCTCCTGTGATTTTCCTTTCAGGTGTTTAGCCATTATCCGCGGCAACTATACAGCCACGCAGCACTCACAACCGTGTGCGAATGCCGCTGCAGCTTTCAGAGGAGAGGTATCAGTATGTGATGAGCGAAGTGACGTCGGCCTCGGCAGGCAGATTTGCGCGGCCGCCGAGCATGGAGAGCTCTATGATGAAGTTGATGTAGATCTTCTTCGGGTTGAGGCTCTTCACCAGGTCGTATGCCGCACGCATTGTGCCACCGGTGGCGAGCACATCGTCGTGTATCACCACAATGTCGTCCTCGGTTATGGCATCGCGGTGCATCTCGATCACATCCACGCCATACTCCTTCTTATACTCCATCTTGATGGTATCAGCGGGGAGCTTGCCGGGCTTGCGGGCGGGCACAAAACCGGCGCCGAGCTCAAAGGCGAGAATCGATCCACCGATGAATCCGCGCGACTCGATACCTACCACCTTCGTCACACCCTTATCGCGATAGAGCTGTGAGAGATCCCAGCCGATGATGTGGAGCGCACGCGGATCTTTGAATGCCGTAGTGAGATCCTTGAAGAGTACACCCTTCTGCGGGAAGTCGGCCACGTCGCGAATCTTTGATTTGATGTATTCCATTTTTCTTGGTATAAATGATTGATATATATTTTATTATTAATGTTCCACGTGAAACAATCTACACTGTCGTCACCTCCCTGCAAGCAGGAGGAGTATACTGATATCCGCCGGCGAGATGCCGGGGATGCGTGATGCTTGCCCAATGGTTTCGGGGTCGATCCGCTCAAGTTTCTGGCGAGCCTCGGTAGAGAGCTGCCGTATTTCGGCATATTTAATCTTGCCGCGTATCTTGAGATTCTCAAGCCGTAGAGCCTTGTCGGCACTGAGGCGCTCGCGATCGATATACCCCTGATACTTGATAAGGGTTTCGGCCGCCTCAAGAATCTCATCGCGACGCAACTCTTCAATATGCGTATCAACGAAACTATGCAAAGCTTCGAGCTCGTCGACAAAAATCGACAGTCGCATCTCGGGTCTCCTAACAAGATCTGCAAGCTTGCACCCCTGCTGAACGGGGGTGGAACCGTGGCGTTCGAGTATCCGGTTGGCATCAGCCATACGCACTGAGTGGTTTGACACATATTCAATCAACTCGTCGCGCTGGCGCCGTTTTGACTCCATGAGCTCAAATCGTCGAGCGTCGACAAGCCCTATCTCACGACCGCGTGGAGTCAAGCGAACGTCGGCATCATCCTGCCGGAGGAGTATTCGGAACTCCGCCCGCGAGGTAAACATGCGGTACGGCTCATCGACACCTTTTGTCACAAGATCATCGATCAGCACTCCGATATATGCCTCGTCGCGACCCAACACAAACGGATCGCGACCCTGCACTTTGAGAGCGGCATTCACTCCCGCTACGAGCCCCTGCCCTGCGGCCTCTTCATAGCCGGTTGTTCCGTTGACCTGTCCGGCGAAGTAGAGTCCGTCGACGAGTTTCGTCTCAAGTGTATGCCGAAGCTGCCGGGGGTCAAAAAAATCGTATTCTATAGCGTAGCCGGGACGGAAAATGTGCACATCGCGCAGCGCCGGGACGGTCTGTATCGCTTCGACCTGAACATCAAACGGCAGCGACGATGAGAACCCGTTAATATAGAATTCATGAGTATCGGCCCCTTCAGGCTCAAGAAACAGCTGATGCTCGGTTTTATCGGCAAACGTGACAATCTTGGTCTCTATACTCGGACAATAGCGAGGGCCGATGCTTTGAATCTGCCCGTTGTAGAGCGGCGACCGCGGCAGTCCTTTGCGCAATATCTCGTGGGTGGCAGGATTGGTATACACCGTATAGCACGCGCGGCGAGGAAGCGGCCGCTCGACTTCGGGCAAGAACGAGAATTTATGGAAGTCGTCGGCAGGATCACCCTCCTGAACGGTAGTCTGCGAGAAATCAATTGTGCGCTCGTCGATACGCATAGGAGTGCCGGTTTTCATCCTGTCGGCCACGAATCCGAGCGCCACAAGCTGCTCGGTGAGACCCTTGGAAGCGCGCTCAGCCACGCGGCCGCCCTCGGTCTTTACTTCGCCG
Source organism: uncultured Muribaculaceae bacterium (assembly GCA_964587165.1). Classification (GTDB taxonomy): domain Bacteria; phylum Bacteroidota; class Bacteroidia; order Bacteroidales; family Muribaculaceae; genus CAZPKH01. Next base: position 30,976 of record CAZPKH010000013.1, on the reverse strand, counting down.
ACGTGCATCAGCCCGTTGAGGAATGTTCCGGCGGTCAGTACCACGGCTTTAGCCCGGAACTTCACACCCTGCGATGTCTCGACTCCGGCAACACGTCCGTCGGCCACATCAATCGATGTCACCGTATCTTGCCATATCCTGAGCCCCGGAGTATTCTCCAACACACGGCGCCACTCAGCCGAAAAGACCTTTCTGTCGGCCTGTGCTCGCGGACTCCACATAGCCGGCCCCTTCGACCGGTTGAGCATACGGAACTGTATAGTCGATCGGTCGGTCACGACACCCATCATTCCTCCAAGCGCATCTATTTCTCTGACTATCTGACCTTTAGCAATACCACCAACTGCCGGATTGCAGCTCATCTGGGCGATATTGTTCATATCCATAGTGATAAGCAGAGTGGATGCACCAAGGCGGGCAGCGGCAACCGCGGCCTCACAACCGGCATGGCCGGCTCCTACCACTATTACGTCGTAGTCGAAAGTCATATCAAGGTTTCTGCTAAGAAATAATGATGTGATAACCGATTTAATTAAAGCACTTTAGCGCTCTCAAAGCATCATCTTCGTGCTTTTCCATTATCTCCCTCTCGCCGGGGCCTTTATCGTTGATGCCACAGAGATGGAGCAGACCGTGCACGATGACCCGATGGAGCTCGGTGAGATACTCGGCGCCGACTTCAGCGGCATTGGAGCGCACCGTGTCGAGCGATATCACAATATCGCCGCGCACCAAGCGCCCTCGGGTATAGTCGAACGTGATGATGTCAGTATAATAATCATGGTTGAGGAACTTGCGGTTCACCTCAAGGATGTGCTCATCGTCGCAAAACAGATAGCATAGTTCACCGAGCAGCATGCCATGGTCGGCCGCCACCTTCTCAAGCCAAAGCTCAAGAGCCGAGGTGTCGATCTCGGGCATGGGGATACTCCCCTCGCACTCCCAGGATATTTTACGTCTCATCTGTTCTTACGGTTAACTTAACCCACAAAAATACTATTTTTATCTGAAAAATCAAAAACACATTTTTCGGTCGTAAAATCGGCGCAACAGATGGTTGCCCTCTATCGGCTGATTTTCAACATCTTTACCTCAGTTTAGCCGTAATTTAACCCCGCGAGAATACGATAAACGACGTCTCCCGAACAGCCACAGGCAAATTTTCAGCTCTCGCCGCTTCAAAAAAATGGGCTTTGCTCCATCTGCACGATGTCGCAAAGCCCACTGTTGTAAATAAAACTTGCCCTTGATATTTTGAAAGTCGCTCTTACTTATTCTTGAGATAAGCATCGAGCACCGACACCGATGCTTCCGGAGCGAAGGTTGTACTGCGAGCGCCGGACTTGATATAGGTGAGCCACATCTTCATCGGAACACCTTCGTATACCACATCAAGCAGCAAAGTCATCGTGTTGCCCGAAAAAGATACCGACTGCCACCACCCTTCGCTTTCGTACCAGGGGAGGAGAATCTTGTTGCCGTCCACGCTATAGTCCAAGCCATTCACTTTGGTGCCGGAGAATGTGAGCACATCGTCGTAGAAATTCTCGTAGCCGGTATTGTGGACGAGGTCATTGCGATCCATCTCGATGGTTTGTCCCATCACCTGAATTTTCATTTTCGAGAAATTCCATGTGCCCTGGAGCTTCTCCACAAGGTCGTTGCCGGTCACGGTAGTACCGGGTACGCCACCGCCCGAACCGGATTTGGGTTCGTCGTCATCGTCTCCGCAGGACACGAAGCCTACGCACATCACTCCGATGAGCAATGCGCAGAAGTAGTTCAGAAACTTTTTCATGCTGATTTGTTTTAAGGGATTAATATGTGTGTTTGGGGTGTGTGTTTAGGTGTGTTGTCGTATCGAAGCTATAGCTCTGATACTCGGTTGCAAAGATAATGATATAATTGGGAAGAGCAAATAAAACACTTTGTCTTTATGGCAAAAACAACGCAAAATGCACCCCGGGGAGTTGCTGTTGCAAAAATCGCACGGAATTATTACTTTTGTGAGCCGCCTCTCCCCTACCCCATCAGAATTTTCTATCTGCCATGAATTATCGAATATTTCCGCCCGAGCAGATGCTTGAGGCAAGAGTGACTCTCCCTCCCTCAAAAAGTGTGATAAACCGCCTGGCCGTGATCCGTGCCCTCACTCCAGGAGCCGATCGGCTGCCCGAATCGCTCGCTCAAAGCTGCGCCGACACCCAAGTGATCGTGCAGGCGCTCTCGCAGCCGGCCTCGGAGATCAACGTGGCCGACTCCGGCACGGCGCTACGCCTCCTTACGGCATACTTCGCCACAAAGCCCGGCGCCGAGGCGACTCTCACCGGCTCCCGGCGGCTCTGCTCTCGCCCCGTCGGGCCGCTCGTCGATGCTCTGCGAGCTCTCGGAGCCGACATTACTTATATTAAAGAGGAAGGAGTCGCACCGATAAGTATCAAGGGGCGTAAGCTCGACGGCGGCGAAGTGAATATCGACGCCGGTGTGAGCTCCCAGTTCATCACCGCCCTGATGCTCGTCGCCCCGACGATGCCCCGGGGGCTCAAGATACATTTCGACGGCGAGCCGGTGTCGGCACCATACATACGGCTCACACTGCAGCTGATGCAGCAGCACGGCATAGAGTGCGAGATGGAGCGCACCGGAGTGAGCATTTCGCCCGGCGAATACCGCGACAACGGCTCTCCGGCGGTAGAGGCCGACTGGAGCGCGGCATCCTACTGGTATGAGATTGCGGCGCTCTCGGGCGGATTCGTGACTCTCGACGCCGACCTGCGCCCCGACTCGGCTCAGGCCGACGCACGCGGCGCAAAGATATTCGAAGATCTCGGAGTCCACACAAACTTCGAGGGCGAAGAGGGGGGCATAGATCTGGAGCTCACCCCTGAGGCATCGCCGAGGCTGCGTCTGGATATGGACGACTGCCCCGATCTGGTGCCCACGATTGCCGTGACAGCCTCAATGCTCGGCATACCGTACGCACTCTCCGGCATCGACTCGCTGCGCATCAAGGAGTCGGACCGCGTCGAGGTGATCATCCACGAGCTGCGCAAGATCGGTATCTTTGCCGAAGCCGTCGACGGCACACTCACATGGGAGCTGCAGCGGATGCAGATACGCGAGCTGCCCCGCTTCGATGCTCACGGCGACCACCGCATAGCCATGGCTTTAGCTCCGGCTGCTCTCTTCCTTCCGGGGATAGTGATTGAAGGAGCCGAAGCTGTCGACAAGTCGTACCCCGGCTTCTGGGATGAGCTAAGGCGCGCCGGCTTCACGCTGACCGACGGCGACGAGCCGTATACTCCCGGCGACGGTTTCGACGACAGCAACCCTGAGCAAATCCGCGGCTCAGAGGCCGTGCTCTGACGTGCGCCGATAAAAACAGTATGCAAAGCGCGATTAACCAATATTTTTACGATTGTATTACAAGTTTTTGCGTAAATTTGCAAAGGTCGGGGAGCAGATCTCAGCTTGCGCCGCACCGTAAACAATTAAATCTATGAACTACAACTTATTAGACTTTCTATGTCTGCTCGGCGCAGTCGGGCTGTTTCTCTACGGCATGAAGGTGATGAGCGAGGGTCTGCAGAAAGCTGCCGGCGATTCGCTCCGCAATATCATCTCGGCCATGACCCGCAACCGCTTCACCGGCCTGCTCACCGGTTTTGCCATCACGGCCCTGATACAGAGCTCGTCGGCCTCGACGGTGATGGTGGTATCGTTTGTCAACGCCGGCCTTATGTCGCTGGCTCAATCTATGGCCGTCATCATGGGTGCCAACGTCGGTACCACGTTCACGGCATGGATCATCGCCCTGTTTGGCTTCAAGGTCAACATATCGCTGTTCGTTCTGCCGCTTATCGGCATCTCGATACCGCTGCTCTTCTCGTCGAAGAGCCGCACCAAGTCGATAGGTGAGTTTCTGATCGGCTTCGCCTTCCTGTTCATGGGTCTGGACATGATCTCGACCTATGTGCCCGACCTGCAGAGCAACCCCGAGATGTTCTCGTTCCTGCAGCAGTACACCTCCATGGGCATGGGGTCGGTGATCATATTCCTGCTTGTGGGACTGCTGCTTACGATGGTGATACAGTCGTCGGCCGCCAC
>CAZPKH010000013.1:0-26859 GCA_964587165.1 uncultured Muribaculaceae bacterium | reverse complement strand
GGCCGCCACATTCGCCATCACCCTGATCATGTGCTCGAAAGGGTGGATCGACTTCGACCTGTCGTGCGCGCTGGTGCTCGGCTCAAACATCGGTACGACCATCACCCCTATCCTCGCATCGCTCAGCGGAAACATCGCCGCCAAGCGCACCGCCATGGGCCACTTGCTGTTCAACCTTCTGGGCACGATCTGGGCGCTGATACTCTTCTTCCCGTTCGTACAGTTCACGGCATGGCTCACCGAGCTGATAGGCCAGGGCGACCCCTTCCAGCTGTCGCAGTATGTGAACCACCTCGAAGCTACAGCTCCCGACATCTACAACCATCTGTTTGACAACTCCCTGCCTGTCGACAATCCTCATGTGGCCAAGATCGCCGCGATGCAGGTTTCGGTATCGTTCGGTCTGTCGATATTCCACACTGTATTCAATATCATCAATGTGGCCATCATGATCTGGTTCTGCAACCTGTTTGTGAAGATCGTCAAGCGCCTGGTGCCGCAGAAACAGAAATCGGACGACGAAGAGTTCCAGCTCCGCTTCATATCCCGCGGTATACTCAGCGCCTCCGAGCTCAACATCTCGCAGGCTGAGAAAGAGGTCGACGTATACGCCCAGCGTGTGGCACGCATGATCACCATGTCGGAGAAGCTCGTGCACACCAAGCCCGAAGGATCGGAATTCACCGAGCTGCAGTCGCGCCTTGAGAAGTACGAGGATATATCCGACCGCATGGAGATCGAGATAGCATCCTACCTCAACCGCGTATCGGAAGGACGACTCTCCAACGAATCGAAGCTCCGCATCGCCTCGCTGATGCGCATCGTCAGCGAGATAGAGTCGATAGCCGACGCTTGCTCCGGCACCGGCAAGATACTGATACGCAAGCAGCAGAGCCACGCTCACTTCAACGATGAGATATATGCCAATATCGACCAGATGTTCAAATACGTGCATCAGGCCATGGACCAGATGCTCACGCTCGTGGGCAATCTCGAGCACGCCACCGAGGCCGAAATCGTGCGCAGCTACAACCTTGAGCGCGAGATAAACAACTACCGCAACCAGCTGCGCTCGGCAAATATCGAAAATATCAGCAACCACCACTACGACTATCAGGAGGGTATATACTACATGGATATAATCGGCAATCTCGAAAAGACCGGCGACTATATCATCAACGTAGTCGACGCCGTGCGCGACCTGTACCGCCTCACCACCGCTAAAAAATAACTACATAAACATATCAGAAAATGGACCTTTTTGAAAAAGTAAACGCCGATATCAAATCTGCAATGCTTGCCCGCGACAAAGTGCGCCTCGAAGCGCTGCGCGGCATCAAAAAAGAGTTTCTTGAAGCCAAAACCGCCAAAGGTGCCGACGGTCAGCTCACCGACGACAACGCTATGAAAATACTCGCCAAGATGGCAAAACAGCGCCGCGAGACCGCCCAGATATACTCCGAGCAGAATCGCCCGGAGCTCGCCGAGGGCGAACTCGCCGAGGCGGCCGTGATCGAGGAGTATCTGCCCAAACCTCTCACACCCGACGAACTCGAAGCCGAGCTCAAGGCCATCATAGCCGAAGTGGGCGCCACATCGGCCAAGGAGATGGGCAAGGTGATGGGCACAGCATCAAAGCGCCTCGCCGGCCGTGCCGACGGCAAAGCTATCTCGGCAATGGTGCGCTCACTCCTGGCATGAATTAGCTTATAAACTCAAACCACTGAAACTATGCTCACAATACAACAGATAAAAGCCGATCCTGAAGATATAATCCGCCGCCTGGCCATAAAAGGTTTCGACGGCCGCCTCTCCATAGAGCGCGTACTTGATATGGACGCCGCCCGCCGACGCCTGCAGCTCGACAACGACACACGCGCAGCATCACTCAAAAAACTGGCCGCCGAGATAGGCGCCCTGATGAAAAAGGGCGAAGCCGACAAGGCTGCCGCCGTAAAAGAGGAGGTGGCACGCCTCAAAGCTGAGCAGATCACCGTGTCCGACGAGCTCGAAGCAGCCGAAAAAGAGATACGCGAACTGCTCCTCACCATCCCCAACGTGCCGTGCGACATGGTGCCCGAAGGGCGCACCGCCGCCGACAATGTGGTCGAGAAAACCGGCGGCCCGATGCCCGACCTCGGCCCCGACGCTCTACCCCACTGGGAGCTCGCCAAGAAATACAACCTGATAAACTTCGACCTCGGAGTGAAGATCACCGGTGCCGGATTTCCGGTATACATCGGTAAAGGCGCCCGCCTGCAGCGTGCGCTCATACAGTTCTTCCTCGATCAGGCTAATGAGGCCGGATACACCGAGATCGAGCCCCCGTATGTGGTGAACGAAGCTTCGGGCTACGGCACAGGGCAACTCCCCGACAAGGAGGGACAGATGTACCACTGCCAGCTCGACAACCTCTACCTCATACCCACGGCCGAGGTGCCTGTGACCAACATCTACCGCGACGTGATACTCACCGACGCCGAGCTCCCGGTGAAAAACTGCGCCTACTCGGCATGCTTCCGCCGCGAGGCCGGCAGCTACGGCAAGGATGTGCGCGGCCTCAACCGCCTGCATCAGTTCGACAAAGTGGAGATAGTGCGCATCGAGAAGCCCGAAAACTCGTACGCAGCCCTCGAAGAGATGAAAGCCCACGTGCAGTCGCTCCTCGAAAAGCTCGGGTTGCCCTGGCACATCCTGCGTCTGTGCGGCGGCGACATGTCGTTCACCTCGGCCATCACATTCGACTTCGAGGTATGGTCGGCAGCCCAGCAGCGCTGGCTTGAAGTATCGTCGGTGTCAAACTTCGAGACATATCAGGCCAACCGTCTGAAATGCCGCTACCGCACCCCCGACAAAAAGACGGCGCTCTGCCACACCCTCAACGGCTCGGCTCTCGCCCTGCCGCGCATCGTGGCCGCACTGCTCGAAAACAACCAGACCCCCGAAGGGATCATCGTGCCCGAGTGCCTGCGCCGCTACACCGGCTTCGACATCATCAACTGATCTCACCCCGCCCCCGGGGCGGCATATCGGCTCGCTCGCGACAATACTGATTTAACAACTGCTTATGAAACAGATCCTGACCGCACTGTGTCTGCTGCTGTGCATCACAGCCGGCGCCGAAATACCCCCCGGCTACTACTCGCGTCTGAACGGCCGAACCGGTGCCGACCTCAAGGCCGCCTGCCATGAGATCATCTACCCCCACTCGGAGGTGTCGTCGTACACTGCTCTGCCGCAATATTTTGCCCGCACCGACGTGTATCCCGGCTCAAACAAGTGGTGGGATATGTACAGCAACATACCCCGCTACGCCCCCAACTTCAGCGGCCTCAACCGCGAGCACTCCTTCCCCAAATCATGGTGGGGAGGCGATCAGGACATACCGGCCTACGTCGACCTATTCCACCTCTACCCTGCCGACGGCCCGGCGAATATGGCCAAGTCAAACTACCCCATGGGGGTGGTGGCTACCGCCACATTCGACAATGGAGTGACCCGCGTGGGCTACCCCGTGACAGGCCTCGGGGGCGGCGCAAGCCAGGTGTTTGAGCCCGACGACGAGTATAAAGGCGACTTCGCCCGCACATACTTCTATATGGTGACATGCTACAGCAACCTGACATGGGTGCCGAAATACTCATGGATGCTGCAGTCGAACGCCTACCCCACCCTTTCGCCCTGGGCCCGCGAGATGCTCCTCGAATGGGCGCGTCAGGACCCCGTGAGCCAGAAAGAGCGCGACCGCAACGAGCAGGTATACCTGGTGCAAAACAACCGCAACCCGTTCATCGACTTCCCGCAGCTCTTCGAGTATATATGGGGCCGCCGCACCACCGAGCCGTTCTCTACCGACATACCCGACACCCCCATCGGCGAGCCTAATCTCATCACCCCCGTGCAGGATATGGCGCTCGACTTCGGGCAAGTGGCTCTCGGCCAAAGCATCACATCTCGCCTGTTCTTCAAGGGCGAAAACTGCCTGAGCGCGTTCTCGCTGCGTGTGAGCGGCGACAACCGCACCCTCTTCACGCTCGACTCGCGCATCATCAGCGCCTCGGCCGTCAACTCCGAGGCCGGCTACTGGCTCAATGTCACCTACACCCCGACATCGCTCGGCACACACACCGCACGCCTCGTGATAAGCGACGGCGGCCTCGAAGGGTCTCGCGGCGTGCAGCTTATAGGCGAATGTCTCCCCGCCCCTACCCTCACGGCAGTCAAAGCCTTGGAGCCCACCGACATCACCGCCGACTCGTATACGGCGCGGTGGGAGGCAGCCACGGAGGTGGTGGACTATTACATAGTGACACGCACACGCTACATCGACGGCCTGGCCTCGTCGGAGGAGATTGAGGCCGACGGCACCCATCTGGTGATCGACGACTTCGCCGACTCCGACTACGAATCGTACACCGTGCAGTCCGTGCGCCTGGGCTACCGCTCGCCGGCTTCAAACGCCATCACCGTGCAGCACGCCAGCATCGATGCCGTAGGAGCCGATTCAGAGGCCGCCCTGGCCGTGCTGAGCTATCAGGGGTATATACGGTTTGTCTGCGCAGGCACGGTCGGCAGCGTTGAAATATTCGACCTCTCGGGCCGCGAGGTGCTCACACTGCCGAGCGTGACCGACAACCAGACCATCACTCTGCCGCGAGGCGTGTATCTGGTGCGACAGCGCGGATCGCGGCGCATGCTCAAAGCCGTCAGCTTCTGACAATGAATCACCCCGACCGGCTGCTCACTATCGTTGTGCCGGTGCACAACCGCGCGTCGCTGGTGTGCCGCACCCTCGACTCAATAGCGGCACAAGCCGTTGAGCGGCCGTTCACCCTTGTAGTGGTCGACAACGGCTCGACCGACGGATCTTACGCCACAGTGCACCGGTGGGCTGATGCGCACCGGCAGCTGCACACACTCCTCCTAACCGAAAACACCCCGGGAGCCTGCGCCGCCCGCAACAGAGGTCTTGCCGAAGTGAAATCGCCCTGGGTGATGTTCTTCGATTCCGACGACATCATGCTCCCCGGCCACATCGCGTCGCTACAGCAAGCCATCGAGCGCCACCCACAGGCCGACATCGTGGGGTGGCCTGTATTGCTGCGCTCCCTCGACGGAAGCGAGGCGATCAAGCCCTTCTATGCTCACGATGCCCTGTACCACAACATAATGCACGGCTCGATGGGCACACAGCGGTGGGCTGCCCGCACCGACCTTGTACGCCGCGCCGGAGGATGGGACCAGAGCGTGATGGGGTGGAACGACATCGAGCTTGGCACACGTATGCTCCTGCTTTCCCCTCAGATCGTACAGCTTAAGCCGAAACATCCCGCAGTGGTCGAGATAGCCACCGCAGAGTCGATCACAGGCACCACAGTGAGCGCCGCGGCATCGCGCTACGACCACTCCTGCGACTGCATGGCCGAGGCGCTGTCGACGGTGGGACTGAGCCGCCGGGCAGAGCTAAAGCGCACCATACTGGCCGGATGCTGCTGCGCCGAGGGGTCAAAGGATTTGGCACGCGAGCTGCTCGGCAAAGCGCTCGGACGCACTCCCTCGGCATTTCACCGCCTGCTGCTGCGCGGAGCCTATGCATACCGCGCCGTTGGCCTCCGAGGCATAGCGCGACTGCTGCGACCATTCTTCTAAAAACCAAGAACGAGAACGTTATCTCAACGTTCTCGTTCTTGATAATAAACCAATCATTATCACATTTCTTGCAATGGAAAAAGTATTCTTGCTATGTATCTTAAGAACATCGGTCGGGGCGGTTTGGTTCGCCACAGCGGAAACTTTTTCTCAAAAAAAATCAAAATGTCGGTACTATTAGCTGAAAATCACTAACTTTGAAGTTGAATAAAAACTTTTGGGATGCTTGTAAAAGTCTATGGCGCCGCCGTGCAGGGTATCGATGCCCTCGTAGTCACCGTCGAAGTATCGGTAGAGCGCGGCATACAGTTCACGATAGTAGGCATGGCCGACACGGCTGTGAAAGAGAGCTACGAGCGCGTGCAGGGCGCAATAAGCCACACCTTGGGCGAATGGCCGCGCCGCCGCATCGTGGTGAACCTCTCCCCTGCCGACATCAAGAAAGAGGGCGCCGCCTACGACCTTCCCATAGCCTTAGGCATACTCGCAGGGTGCGAACATATCGAAGCCGACGCCCTGAAAGATTTTATGGTGATGGGCGAGCTGTCGCTCGACGGCACCGTGCTGCCGATACGCGGCGTCCTTCCCATGGCCATAAAGGCGCGCGAGCTCGGGATGCGGGGCATCATCGTGCCGCGCAGCAATGCCACGGAAGCCGCCGTGGTCAACAATCTCGACGTATACGGAGTCGACTCCCTGGCCCAGGTGCTTCAGATGCTCAAAGGCGAGATCCGGATAGCTCCGACAGTGGTCGATACGCGCGCCGAGTTTGCACGCGCCCAGGCCGTGTTCGACCTCGACTTCTCTGAAGTGAAAGGCCAGGAAAACGTCAAGCGAGCCATCGAAGTGGCAGCCGCCGGCGGCCACAACCTGCTGATGGTAGGCCCTCCCGGCGCCGGCAAGTCGATGATGGCCAAGCGTATACCCACCATACTGCCGCCCCTCACCCTCGGCGAAGCCCTCGAAACCACCAAAATACACTCCGTGGCCGGAAAGCTCAAGGGCGGCTCCAAGCTCATGACACAGCGCCCCTGCCGATCGCCGCATCACACCATCTCGCCCGTGGCACTGGTGGGCGGCGGGTCAAACCCTATGCCCGGCGAGATATCCCTGGCCCACAACGGCATCCTCTTTCTCGACGAATTTCCGGAATTTTCGCGATCCGTACTCGAAGTGCTCCGGCAGCCCCTCGAAGACCGCCACATCACCATAGCCCGCGCCCGCTATACCATCGACTACCCCGCCGGATTCATGCTCGTAGCGTCGATGAATCCCTGCCCCTGCGGCTACTACAACCACCCTACCAAGCCGTGCACCTGCGCCCCCGGAGCCGTCAGCAAGTATTTAAACCGCATAAGCGGGCCTCTGCTCGACCGCATAGACCTGCAGGTGGAAATCCTTCCCGTGCCGTTTGAAGAGCTCTCAGAGGCTCCTGACGGCGAAAAAAGCGATACCATACGCCAGCGTGTCGTCGCCGCACGGCAGCTGCAGCTACAGCGCTTCGCCAAAGAGTCCGCAGTGCACTGCAACGCCCAGATGAGCACACGCCTGCTGAGGCAGCATGCAGCGCTCGACGCCGAGTCGAGCTCACGGCTGCGCGCCGCCATGACACGCTTCGACATGAGCGCACGCGCCTACGACCGCATCCTCAAGGTAGCCCGCACCATAGCCGACCTCGACTATGCCTCCGGGCGCGTCGCCCCCGGCCCTGACGGCACAATGCCCATCCTGGCGCACCACATCAGCGAAGCCATCTCATACCGCAACCTCGACCGCGCCTCCTGGGGCGCCACCCTCTGATAGGAGCCTTCACCTACCGACAAACCTTTTGAGGGGAGAGTGGAGTGGGTTTGTCGAGAGGTGATTTTTGTTAATTTAGTGATATATAGAGTATGTATACCGACAGTTCGGAGATCCGGCCTTTTAAGGAAACAGGCGTACACTCCTACCACCGGCGTGCGATCTCTCATAATTACTACGCTCCGTTTATCTATCATATCATTCTTAAGAAGGCTAAATGCTGCGAGAGCTTTGGCTCTGTATCAGGAGATCCACGCATTCCACCCGGTGCACCGGGTTGTGCCAGAATTGATGAATCACCCATCGGAAGGATAATTGCCAAAGTAATTCTCCATCTGCCATTCGAATTCCCTGCTGTAAAAATTCTTCAATTTTGCGTGATGCCGGATCATGTGCATCTGCTGCTCCAGATTGTATGCCGTACAGATAAGCATCTTGACCGTTATATCAAGGATTTAAAGGAGATGATAGCGAGCAGATATGCTGTGACGACCGGAAAGGACATCGAACCCGCAATGATATTTGAACCGGGATATTGCGACAAGCCTCTCTATGATAATCGCTCGCTTGACGGCCTGTTCCGATACATAAGGGAAAATCCACACCGTCTAGCCGTCAGAATGCAATTCCCTCAGTTCTTCCGGCGAATGCGCCGGCTAAAAATCGGAGAGCGAGTCTGTGAGGCGTACGGTAATCTATTTTTACTTCGCAATCCTGATAAGGAAGCTGTGAAAGTGAGCCGCTCGTATACTCCTGAAGAGGTTTTGAGAAAGAAAATGCATTGAATTTCGGAAGCATCGAAAGGAGTTGTCTTGGTCTCTCCGTTCATTTCTCCGGCGGAAAAAAGTATCAGAAAAGAGGCGGAAGCTGCCGATGGTAGAGTGATCCTAATAACTCACACAGCTCTTGGAGAGCGATTTAAACCAGCAGCCCATGACTTCAATTTATGCACGCAGGGGAGGCTGCTGATCATCTCGCTCGGCCTAAGTGCGACGACGCCTCTGAGCCGTGAGTTGTGTGTGCTGATGAACGGGGTGGCGCAGGAGGTGGTGCGGGGGGAGGGGGCGTAAGAGCCGGTAGGATATATGAAATGGAGCGTCTCCGCGTGGTGGGGACGCTCCATTGTTTTTTTGGGGGATAGGGGTGAGGGATTTATTTGCTCAGCTTCACCTCTACGGGCTTGGCATCGCCTCCCTGAACGGCGGCTGCATCAACGGCCACGGGTTTGGGGTTCTCGAAGTCGACTACCTCGATCTCAAATACGAGGGTCTCCATCGGGCCGATACCGGCCATGGGCTGACCGTCAACGCCGTAGGCGAGGTCGCCGGGGATGTAAACGGTGTATTTTGCACCTTTGTTCATCATCAGCAGGGCCTCACGGAAGCCGGGTACTACCTGTGCGGGATAGAATTCGCGCACTTCGTCGCCTGACTGGTCGAATACGGAGCCGTCGACATGCTTGCCGGTGTAGCGTACTTTCACTTTATCTTCGAGCGATACTTTGGGGCCCTGACCTTCGGCATTCACCTTGTAGGCGAGGCCTGAGGAAGTGGTTTTGATGGCGCTGTCGGCTTTCTTGGCATCGGCGATATATTTCTCACCTTTCTCTTTGTTGGCCTTTACTTCGGGCGATTTCATCTGCTGCTCTTTGCGGTAGTTGGCCATCTCTTCCTGCACGCGGCCTACTACCTGCTGCATCTGCAGCTGGAGGGTCTGCATGTCGAGGGTAGTGTCGTTGACGGCTTTTGCAAAGGCATCATAGAGTTTCTGGCGGTCTACGCGCACGTTGCTCTGGCGCTCGATCTGCATGATCTCCTGCAGGAAGCCGAGGCCGGTGTTCATACCCATGATGTAGCCCTGGCTGGTTGTATCGGAGAAGAGGGTCTCTTTAAGGCCTTTGAGGAAAGCGTCTTTGCTGATTTTAGCTTTCTCAAGGCTGTCGAGGTTGTTGATATACTGGTTGAACTGCACGCCCTGGATCGAGCCGAAAGCTTCGGCGAGGGAGTCGCCGAGAGCGGTATTGCCCTCCGAAGCGGAGTTGCCGCTGCCTGAGCAGCCGGTCAGAGCTGCTGCACCCATCATAATGGCGGCAGCCGACGCTAAAAATAATTTTTTCATACCTTGATGTACGGTTGATTGTGTTTATGTGTTGACTGGATATTGTCAGAGTATATTGAGGAGCTCTACGTCGAATATCAGTGTGGCGTTGGGGCCTATCACACCGCCGGCGCCGTTGGGGCCGTAGGCGAGGTTTGAGGGGATATACAGACGCCATTTTGCACCTACTTTCATAAGCTGCAGGGCTTCGACCCAACCGGGTATCACCTGTGTGACGCCGAATGTGGCGGGTGCGCCGCGCTCTACGGAGCTGTCGAATACGGTGCCGTCGATGAGCTTTCCGGTATAGTGCACGGTGACTTTGTCGTCGGCCGAGGGCTGCTTGCCGGAGCCTTCTGCCAGGATCTCATACTGCAGGCCGGAGGGGGTGGTATACACGCCCTGGCGCTTGCCGTTGTCGCTGAGGAATTTGTCGCCGAGCTCGGCGTTTACTTTGGCCTGCTCGGCCAGCTGCTCGCGCTGTTTCTCTTCCATGGCCTGGAAGAACTCCTGTATTGTGGCTTTTGCTTCGTCGTAGGTCATACGCGGCTGCTTGCCGGCGAATACTGCTTCTACACCTTCGGCGAAATCTTTGACGGCGATCTCGTGAATGCCCGAGGAGCGGAAATTGTTGCCCATGCTCAGACCCAGGGCGTAGCTTAATTTTTCAAGATTTTTGTTCTCCATATCAGTTGTTGATGTTTAGATTGTTGATGCTTCACGGATAGTGAGCGTCAAATCTGCAAGCAAAGGTAACGAGAATTGCTCAGTCGGCATTAACATTTTAACGAAAAAATGCTAAAACCCGAGCAATCCCTCCGATCGGCAGATGCGACGCCACTATTGTAGAACAACGGTGGCGTCGGAAAGGTTTCTGCGAGCTGCCGCGGAGTGCTGCATCAGAGATATTTGCCGTCGGCGAAATTGTCCTTTACGTCGTTTACGATCTGCTTGATGGACTGCTCTTTGGCCATGGGGCAAATAAGGAGCACATCGGGGGTGTCGGCCACGATATAGTCTTTGAGGCCGTCGATCACCACGAGCTTGTCGCCGGGAGCGGTGACGATATTGCCGGTGGCGTCGTAGGCCATGACGGTGGCGCGCTGTGTGACGTTGCCGTCGCGGTTTTTAGGAGAGTTCTCGTACAGTGCGCTCCATGTGCCGAGGTCGCTCCAGCCGAAGTCGGCGCGCTCGACGTATACGTTTTTGGCTTTTTCCATCACGGCATAGTCGATCGATATGGCCGGACATGCCGGGAATGCTTTGTCGATGAACTGTGTCTCTTTGACGGTGCCGAAAAACTCCACGCCGCCATCCATCTGCAGGGCTATCTCGGGGGCATAGGCCTGGATGGCACGCTTTATGGAGTCGGCACGCCACATGAAGATGCCGGAGTTCCACAGAAATTCGCCTGATGCCAGAAGCACGTGTGCCAGCTCAAGGTTAGGCTTCTCGGTGAAAGTCTTTACTTTATTGATGCCGTCGGATGATGTTTCGGCGCCTACCTGAATATATCCGTAGCCGGTCTCGGGGCGTGTGGGGGTGATACCCATGGTGAGGAGGGCGTCGTTGTCCTCGACGAAGGTCATGCCGCGCTCCACGGTGTCGACAAATATCTGCTCGCGAGTGATAAGGTGGTCGCTCGGGGTGACTATCATCGAGGCCTGCGGATCTTTGGCGGCGATATGCCATGCGGCCCAGGCTATACAGGGAGCTGTGTTGCGGCGGGCGGGCTCAAGGAGTATGTTTTCGGGCTTGATGTCGGGTAGCTGCCGGGCCACAAGCTCGGCATAGGCAGCGTTGGTCACTATCACTATATTTTCGGCCGGCACGACGGGGAGTATGCGGTCGTAGCTCATCTGGAGCAGCGAGCGGCCTGAGCCGAGAAAATCGAGAAACTGTTTGGGCACGTCGGTGCGGCTGTAGGGCCAGAAACGGCTTCCGATGCCGCCGCACATTATCACGCAGTAGCGATGGGTATTCATGGTGTGATGAGGAATTATTTTATCTTAATAACGTCAAAATTACGATTTTAGTGCCTTGGCTGCCCGATACAGGTAAAGTTGGGCTTCGGGGCCGAGGTTGAATATCAGGTCGAGCACCGAAAGGGCGCCGACAAACCCGAAGCTGCCGGCGCGCACCTGCCAGTAGGGGAGGAGCGGAGAGGGTAGGGGCGCGCGGCGTAAATCGCCGGCCGGCTCACAAAGCCGCGGGTCGGCGGGGTCGGTGATATAGAGAGGGTGGGGGAGGTCGAGACAGTCGGCTATGCGGGCGTCGAACTCGCTGTCGAGCTGCCACAGGGGCACGGCGGTGTCGGCGTAGCGCGGAGTGTATAGGGGTGCGAAACGGTCGATGTAAAACTCAAAGTACGGCGTGCGGCCGTAAGCCGACTCAAGGGCCGTGAGGTGCACCGACCACCAGTGAGCCTGGGGTGAGACGTTGATGTCGGTCCAGCGGAGAGGGCGCCCGGCGCAGGGATCTACCGACACCGGCACCGTGAGCTGCATCACACCGTGGGTGTCGCAAATATCGCAGCGGTGGGTGGCCTTGTCGCGCTTGTTGTGGCGGGCGGCGGCATCGACGGCCACACCGTCGGGGCCGGCTTCGAAGGCTTTAAGCCACCACCCTATACCGCCGCAATAGCGCATTGGCAGCAGATACATAGCGGAGGCTTATTTATCGTGATTGGCGCGTGTGAAGATGCGGTTGAAGCGTATGCCGCCGTTGAGCAGACCTTTGTCCTTGTCGAACGACACGAGCACAAACTCCGGACGCCCCACGATGTGATCTTCGGGCACGAAACCCCAGTAGCGCGAATCGAGCGAATTGTCGCGGTTGTCGCCCATCATGAAGTAGTAGTCCATCTTGAAAGTGTAGGTGTCGGCGGGCTTGCCGTCGATATATACACGGCCGTCGGCACCGAGGCGGGCGTCGTTATACTCGTAGTTGCGGATGCACCGTCCGTAGAGGGCCCATGTGTCGGCGTTGAGGTCGATAGTGGCACCCTTGCGGGGTATCCACACCGGGCCGTAGTCGGAGCGGGTCCACTCGGTATTTTTCTCGATGGGGTAGATGAAATCGCCCGTCGCGGCTGGTATCTTCATCATCTTTATGACGTTGCCCGAGGTTTCGAGCTCGCTGTGCATGGCTGTGGTGAGGGGGAGGAGGTATACGGTCGATCCGGCTGCTCCGGGGGCTTCGGGGAGCTGAAAACCGTAGGATGCGAGAATGTCGCGATTCTCGTCGATGAGTGAATAGACGATGCGGTCGTCGACGGCTATGCCCAACGACTCGAAATCGTCGTCGGTGAGCGGGCGTGCCACCTGCACCCAATAGTTGAACTGAGCGTCCTTGGGCAGAGCCTGGGCCTTGCCGTTGATATGGATCACACCGTCGACTATCGAAAGGGTCTCGCCCGGGAGCCCGACGGCACGCTTCACATAGTTCTCGCGTCGATCCACCGGGCGCCATATCACCTCGCCGAAAGTCTCTGTGTCGCGGTTCACACGGTTGTGGCCGTAGAGGCGCGTCAGTGTATAGTAGTCGGGGTTCTGCACCTTCAGAGCCACGGTGTCGCCGGCGGGGAAGTTGAACACCACAATATCTCCACGCTCCACATTGCCCAGACCTTTGAGGCGGTGGTATGTCCACTGCGGCCACTCTATGTAGCTTTTGGTATTGAGGATCGGCAGGGTGTTCTGCACCAATGGGAAGTGCAGGGGAGTCATCGGCACACGGGGGCCGTAGGCCATCTTGTTGACCACGAGATAGTCGCCCACAAGGAGCGATTTTTCGAGCGACGACGACGGTATCTGATAGTTCTGACCGATGAAAGTGAACACGAAATATACCAGGATCACGGCATATACGATAGCGTCGACCCACGACATGACCATGCGGACCACAGGGTTCTTACTGTTTTTCCACCAAGTGAAAGGTATGTAGCCGGTGATGTAGATGTCGAACAGCAGCGGGAGCACCAGGAGCATCCACCAGTTGCCCACCCATATGGTGAGTGCTATCCAGAGCAGAGCCACCACAGCGAAGCGTATGCGGCGCGTGGTCTTTGTGGCGGCCACACGCTCGGCAAATGTGGGGCGGGATGTTGAGGGAGCCGTAGCGGGGATATTATTTTTGGAATCGTCGGTCATACGGAGTGTTTTTGATTTGGCAAAGGTAGTTCTAAAAATCCAATTTTCGAAATAATAGCTTCATAATAGATAATAGAAATACTTAATAGAAATAACAGCATCTAAATAGCTGTTAACGCAAAGCGGCCCCCGGAGTGTACCGGAGGCCGCGCCTGTGATTTGGATCAGTGCTTACTGCGGATTATTTCACGAGCACTTTGGTAGCTTTCGAGCCCTGAACGCGGATGTAGAGGCCGCTCTCGGGGTTGAGGACGCGCACACCCTGCATGTTGTAGAACTCAACGGGAGCGTCGAGGTCAGCGTCGGCTGCGATGCCTTCCACGCCGCTGTTCTGGGTGGTCACGATGAAGTAGCTGAAGCGGATCTGCTTGGTGTTGGTGAACACAACGGCGTCGGTCGACTCGCCTGCCCAGGTGATGGTGTTGCCATCGGTGGTGACAGAGCCGGTCGAGGGTGTGAATGAGCCTACATAGTTGTTGAGGGCTTTGAACTCGACTTTACGGATTGCCTGGCCTGCGGCGGGGGTGAGGGTGAGGGTCTCGTTCTGATACCAGCGTACGGCTGTACCGGCAGCGAAGCTGTAGTTCCATGAATCGTACTGCTCGTTGTATACGCCGTCGCCGAATTTCACAGTGACGTCGGAAGCAGCAAACTGCTGGCCGCAGAGGCTGCCATCAGCAGAGTTTGAACCGCTTGTCGAGCCGTCCTTGTTGACGAGTTTCACGGCATTTGCGGGACCTTCGGAGTATTCGGGAGCGATAAACCATGTCTCGGCAGCACCTACGATGGGAGCTTCGAGCTTGTAGGCGGCAGTCACGACGTCGCTGTCGGTCAGACCGGCTTTGACGGCGATAGCTTTGATAGTTACGTCGGCGTTGATGACGATAGCTGCTGTATATTTGGTGGAAGCAGCCGAGGGGGTAGAGCCGTCGGTGGTGTAGTAGATGTCGGCGCCGATGGTCGATGTGGCGATAGTCACCTCAGTACCGGCGGCTACAGTGCCTGCACCGGGAGTGAATACGGGAGCGGCACATACGCTTGCTTCGCCCGACGAGAGGATCTCGGTGGGGATGAACTGGCGGGCGGTGTTGTTCATTGTCACGAAGCCGCGGAGGGTCATGTTCTCAGCCTCGGCGAAGTTGGCGAGATTGAACTGGTTGTAAGCGGGGAAGGTGTTGCCGTCCTCGTCCTCGAGGGTAGCGTCCTTGCCGGAGGTACCGGTCACGTTGGTGATGTTGATACCTTCGAGCTCTACGAACGAGTTGATGGGCTCGCCGTTGAGGTCTTCGATCTCCACGAATGTAGGCTCAACGGGGGTGCCTGCGATACCGTTTGCGAAGGTCGAAGCGTCGGCTGCCATCTGGGGGGCGCCGCGGAACTCGGCATATTTACCTGCGAAACCGCCGGGTATCATCTGGCCGTTGGTGTAAGTTTTGCCGATAGTGCCGTAGATCAGCAGCCAACCTGTGGAATCTTTCACATAGAGGCGGTTGCCGTTCTGGTAAGCTACGCTCACGGGGTTGGTGATAGCAACGTTGTTCTCGGTGTCGGCTTTAGCGAGCCAAGCTTTGATGTTGGCCACACCTTCGGTACCGGGATCGGGAGTGTCGCCCGAGTTGCTCAGATAGCTTACAGCGAGCTGGGGAGTGCCGCTGTGTACAGCCACGAAACCGCGCACTGTGATACCCGAACCTGCAGTGATGTTTTCCATCTTGAAGGTGTTGTACATCTGCATGGAGTTGCCGGAAGCGTCGGTGATGGTGTAGGTGTTGTAGGTACCCTCGGCAGCTACGGTGACATTCTGGATCTCAACGTATTTGCTGTAGGAGGTGGCGGGGAAGGTGGGGATGGTCACCACGGTGGGAGCAACAGCTGCGCCGGCGGTGGCATCTTTGAAAGTCTCAACGAGCAGGTCGCCCATCTCGGGAAGACCCTGATAGGGAGAGTATTTACCTGCGATACCTGCGGGGAGCACGTCGCCGTTTTTGTAGGTTTTGCCTACAGTGCCGTAGATCAGCAGAGCGCCGGTGGCATCCTGCACGTAGAGGTTGGCACCGTTCTGATAAACGACGGTCACGGGGTTGTCGATGCGCACCTGCTTGTTGCTGTCGGCTTTAGCAAGCCATGCGGCGATGTTGGCCACGCCTTCGAGAGTAGCGGGGTCGATAGTGGGCTCGCTGTCGACATCCTGGTTCATGTACACCTCGGTGAAGTCAAACTGGCCGGCTTTTGTTTCGCCATCAGTACCGTAGAGGGATTTGTCGCCCACGGTGAGGGTGACTTCGGTGGCGTTGCCTGTCCATGTGACATACACGGGGTTGGGATCGTTTGCCACACAAGCAGTCTGGGCAGCGATAGCACCGGTGCTTGCTGTGATAGGAGCAAGGCGCTTGCGGCCCTGGTTGGAGATCACGAAGATCATTTTGGTGATCGGGGTGGAGGAGGTCACGGTGACGGTACCCTTGGCATAAAGACGCACATCTTTTCCGCCGAAGTTGTAAGCGGGTTCTGTCGCGCCGTTGTTTTTAGCGAAGGTGAAAGTGAAGCCGTCGGCAGTCACGGGGGTGGTAATGTTTGCCGAAGCAGTCAGACCCTTGAATGCGTCAGTCTCAGCCATCACAATCTTTGCAGCGCTTGCCGACACCATGGTGGCGACGATAAGCATCAACGAAAGTAACAGTTTTTTCATAAAAGGTAAGTTAAAAAAATGAACTATAATTATTGATCTATGATTTCTTGTCAAAGTTTTTCGATGGTCAGTTTACTGAAACCCCTTGCAGGGCAGGGGATTCTTCCACTCGTTGCAAATTTACAACAATTTTCGAGATTCCCTACTCACTTACCTAATTTTTAGCAATTATGCAATAATGCAAAAATCGGAACCATCAGCGGTGTGTGCTGATGATTCCGATTCTTATGATGGGGGGTGATGTCAGATCATGCGGAGCGCTTTGAGCATGTCGAGTATCTCAAGGCGGGTGAGGGTGCGCCGCTCGGCCAGCGTCTCGGCAAAGTCGCGGGCCACGGAGTGAACTCCGCGATGTGAGAATATGCGGTTGAGGTAGCGCAGATTCTTGTCGAAGAGCCGCTCGCACTCGTCCTGCTCCAGCGAGCATGATTCGCGCCCTTCGTCGAGGGCTATGTCGTGGAGGGTGCGTCGTGTATCGTCATCGAGCTCAACGCCGTCGAGCACCATGCGTCGGCACATCATATTGGCCAGCATAGCCACGACCGAGAGGTTGTAGCTGCGCAGCATCTGGTTCCACTGATCTTTGGCCGACAGGCGGGGGTTGCGCGAGAAGTAGAAGTTGGCTCCATACTCGAGCATTCGGTCGGCCGGACCGTCGATAGTGACCGACGTGACATACTCGTCGCCGTCGACGGCCACGATGCCTATGGCCATGCCTGTGGCACCGTAGCAGCGGTCTTTCTCATCCCGGTAGCTTAAACTTGTTTCCATGTCTATAAAACCCAGATTTTAGTGGATTAGTTCACCACAAGTATCTTGCAGGCCACAGCTCCCTGCGAGCCTGCTTCGGGATGCTGTGATGCGAGGACGTAGTATACACCCGACTTGACGCGGTTACCGTAGCTGTCGCAGCCGTCCCACATGAACATACCGCCCTCAGAGCTGCCCGAACGGAGCACATTGCCCTGGGCATCGGCTATCTTGACAAGCGACGAGTCCATAAGGCCGGCGATGGTGATCCAGCCGGTATAGTCGGGACGCACGGGGTTGGGGTATGCGTAGGCCGAGGAGTAGTCGTCGGCTGCGGGCGACGAGTCGGAGTTGTAGACCGACAGACCGTAGTTGGTGCCTACATAGACGCGGTTGCTCATAGGATCGGCGCAGACGGTGTTTACCTGATTGGCGGGTATCTGCGAGTTTTCTACTGTAAACTGCTCGATAATCTCCGAACCGTCGGCGCTCACCAGATACAGGCCTGAATTTTGTGTGGCAATCCACTTGCGGTTTGAGGGGTCGGGCGATATTGCGAGCACCACCTCGGTCTCCATCAGATAGTCGGCATAGTCGGTGCCGTCGTTGCGGGGCACCTTGACACGCCGCACCGATGCAGAGTTGCCGGTGAGCTGAGTGGGATCGGCTATTTCGATTACACCTTTGGAGAATCCGCTGAGCCATATCTTGCCGTCGTTATCTTCGGCTATGGTGACGGTGAGGTCCATGTTATAATCTTTGCCGTCCTGATCCACGAAAGATGTCCAGGTGTTCATCTGGCCGGTTTCGAGATTGTAGGCGAAGAGTTTGGTGTTGTGATACCCCATCAGCACGAGCACCATGGGCGAATGCTTGCAGCACACTATCTCGGCATCGCGGAAGAAGTCGCCGAACGAATGGGTGCTCATGATCTCCCAGTCGGATTTGCTGACATTTTTCGGATCGAGCTGCACCTTGGCTGCGGGGAGACGCATCACCTTCAGGCCGAGGTTTGAGGGGTGATCGAGGGTCACTACCCAGAGGCTGCCGTCGCGGTCTACGTTCACACACGATGTGAACGTACCACCCCAACCGGCCCACGAACCTGAGCGGCGGTTGACGGGTGAATTTGACTCGTTGTACACGCCGAGCTGATGGCCGTTTTTCACTTTATATACACCTTCGTGGTAGGAAGCCTGATAGTAGATTTCGGGGTCGAAGCGATCCTGAGCCACGTGTGCGGGGCTGGGGATAGCGTCGAAGCCGTAGACGGGTATATACGTCTTGGAGATGGCCTGCACTACGGTGGCATCGGTACAGGTGACATTGCGCAGACCGGAGGCTGAAATTATGTTGACCTCCGAATGATCTACCTCACCATCGCGGGCCCATTCGCCCCAGGGTATGATGTTCTTGTAGTGGGAGGGGCCGAGGGTGCTGACAAAGATCTCTGTACCGTCGTGCGAGGGTGTGAGGTAGGCCACACGAGCCACATTGCACGCTCCCTGAGGGGAGAATGGCGACACTATGGTGCTTCCGCCTAAGTCGTAGCAACCCACTCCGTCGAGTGTGAATGCCCACAGGCGAGCGGGGTTGGTATAGGAGTTGAATGGCTTGTCTACAAATTTCGAGGGCACATTGTCGGGCTGGCCTACTACTTCACCGTCGGTGAATTTATAAATCTTCTGCGACAGGATTTTGGTAGGTGTCTGGGTGTCGTGCACACCGGCTACGATAGCCATCTTGCCGTCGGCCATACGGTAGCCGCCGTCGACACGGGCTGTGCCAATATCGATTTTTTCGTTCCAGAACGATTTCGTTCCTTCCATGAAGCGGATGCGCTGCAGTTGATGGTCGGCGTTGCACTCGGCATACCACCAGTCCTGATCATCGCCGTTGAAGAAGAATTTATGCACCTCGGGCGGACCGTTGCCTACCTTGGTGAATGTATCGAAGGTGTAGTGCGGGGCATCAAACTCGGATGTGTAGATGCCGCGGGGATCGCCGATATAGAGGAATATGCGGTCTTTGGCGGCGGTCACGGCGTTGACGTTATGACCGTAGTTGCCGGACTCTACGACGTAGTGGCGCGCATCGTCGTATACCACCAGTCCGAACGATGTGGCCACCAGGATGCGGTTTTTGTAGAAAGCCACATCGTTGATCGCCTTTTCGCTCATCATTATGGCGTCCTTGATATCGGAGAAGTTCACCGACTTGCCCGAATCGTAGATCAGATCCATATTGCAGTTGGAGTAAATCACAAGCAGGTATTTCTGCTCGTAATTATATACTATATCGCTTACTTCGTTGTCGTTCAACAGATTTCGCTTGGAGTATGAGTACATCTCCTGCGAGTCGTTGTCGTAGGAATAGAGGCTTGTGCCGTCAAGGAAGTACACTTTGCCCGATGGTGTCTCCACTATCTTTGTGACACTGTTGGTGTAGGTAGGGTAGGTGTACCACTCGCCCGACGCCATCTGTGCCGACACGACAGCCGGCAGTATAGCCATTATGAGGGTGAGAAGTTTTTTAATCATTTATGATAATGTTAAGATATTTCAGTGAGATATTTGGCAAAAGCAGCTACAGCACGGCCGCGGTGGCTTATGCTATTTTTCTGCTCGGGTGTCATGCGGGCGAATGTGACTTCGGATTCTTCGGGCACAAACACCGGGTCGTAGCCGAAACCTCCGTCGCCGTCGGCAGCAGTGGTGATATATCCGTCGACGCGGCCGGTGTGGGTGCTCACAGTGTCGCCCTCCACAAAGGCTATCACGGTGCTGAAATGAGCTGAGCGGTCGGTTTTGCCTTCCATCAGCTTGAGCAGCTTGACCACATTGTCGTGCGGTGTGCACCCCTCGCCTGCGAAGCGCGCGGAGTATACGCCCGGAGCACCGTCGAGAGCATCGACAAAGAGGCCTGTATCGTCGGCAAAACAGTCGAAGCCGTATTTGTCCTTGACATATCGGGCTTTGATCTCGGCATTCCCTTGGAGTGTATCGGCCGTCTCGGGTATATCGTCGTGGCAACCTATATCTCTGAGCGACAGTATCTCGAATCTATCGCCGAGTATCCGGCGCATCTCGTCGAGTTTGTGTGCGTTGTTTGATGCGAAGACCAAACTCCGCCTGAGAGGTATGTTCAGATTGCCTTCCATTGCTTAGTATTCTTTATTGTAAACGTGATATTCAGCGTTTTATTATCCCACAACGATATTCACTATCTTGCCGGGCACCACTATAACCTTGCGCACACTCTTTCCTTCGAGCCATTTTGCAGCTTCGGGCGCGCCGAGAGCGGCTTTTTCAGCATCATCCTTCGAAGCATCGGCGGGCAGCTGAAGCTGGAAGCGTGTCTTGCCGTTGAACGACACTGCATAGTTGGCCGTATCTTCTTTGAGCGAGCTCTCGTCGTACTCGGGCCAGCGGGCATCGACCACCGACCCTTCGCCGCCTATGGCGTGCCAGAGCTCTTCTGATACGTGAGGTGCGAACGGTGCGAGCACGGCAAGGAGCTGAGCGAGCACGGCTCGGCTGTGGCATTTCTGCTGCAGCAGCTCGTTGACGCAGATCATGAAGGCACTCACCGAGGTGTTGTATGAGAAGTTCTCAATATCCTGTGTGACTTTCTTGATCAGCTTGTTGATGCTCTTGAGCGACTCGCGCGAGGGAGTGCTGTCGTCGACCAGGAGTGTGTCGCCTTTATAGAAGAGGCTCCAGAGCTTCTTGATGAAACGGTTCACGCCGTCGATACCGTTGGTGTCCCACGGCTTGCTCTGCTCGAGCGGTCCGAGAAACATCTCATACAGACGGAGTGTATCGGCGCCGTAGCGCTCTACGATGTCGTCGGGGTTGACTACGTTGAACATCGACTTCGACATCTTCTCCACGGCATATCCGCAGATGTAGCGTCCGTCGGGCTCGGTGATAAACTCAGCGTCGGCATACTCCGGACGCCAGCGGCGGAATGCCTCCTGATCGAGCACGTCGTTGCTCACTATGTTGACATCGACATGTATCGGTGTGGTGTCGTACTCGTCGCGGCGCGATGCCGTGACAAATGTATTTGTATTTTTGATGCGGTACACGAAGTTTGAGCGTCCCTGGATCATACCCTGGTTCACCAAGCGGCGGAACGGTTCATCCTTCACCACATACCCCAGGTCGTAGAGGAATTTGTTCCAGAAACGCGAGTATATGAGGTGGCCGGTGGCATGCTCTGTACCGCCGATGTACAGATCCACATCCTGCCAGTAGGAGTTGGCACGCTCCGACACAAGGGCCTGACTGTTGTGCGGATCCATATATCTGAGATAGTAGGCCGACGATCCGGCAAATCCGGGCATGGTGTTGAGCTCGATGGGGTACCCCTGGGGTGTCACCCAATCTTTTGCACGCCCCAAGGGTGGTTCGCCGGTCTCGGTGGGCAGATATTTGTCGACTGCCGGCAGATGAAGCGGCAGAGCGGATTCATCCATCATATAAGGTATGCCTTCCTTATAATATACGGGGAACGGCTCGCCCCAGTAGCGCTGGCGCGAGAATATGGCGTCGCGCAGGCGATAGTTCACCTTCACGCGGCCTATACCTTTCTGTTCGATGAATTTTTTAGTCTTGGCTATGGCGTCCTTCACCTCCAGCCCGTTAAGGTCGAGCTCCGGACCGCACGAGTTGATCATCTTGCCGCTCTTGGCATCGAAGCTCTGCTCGCTCACGTCGGCACCCTCGATCAGCGGTACTATGGGAAGATCGAAATGGCGCGCAAAGGCGTAGTCGCGGCTGTCGTGGGCGGGCACTGCCATGATGGCGCCTGTGCCGTAGCCGGCGAGCACATAGTCAGACACCCAGATAGGTATCTGCTTACCTGTGAGAGGATTTATGGCATACGAACCGGTGAATACTCCGCTCACTTTCTTGTCGATCATGCGCTCGCGCTGTGTCTTGTGGCGCACGGCTTTGAGATAGTCGTCGACGGCTTGACGCTGGCCGGCGGTAGTGACCTTGTCGACATACTCGCTCTCGGGAGCGAGCACCATGAATGTCACACCGAAGATTGTATCGGCGCGAGTGGTGAATATCTCGAGCTCCAGATCGCTGCCGGCCACCTTAAAGCGCATCTCGGCACCTTCGGAGCGGCCTATCCAGTTGCGTTGGGTCTCTTTGAGCGAGTCGGTCCATGCAAGAGTCTCGAGGCCGTCGAGCAGGCGCTGTGCATAGGCCGATACGCGCAGACACCACTGGCACATCACCTTCTGCTCCACAGGATAACCTCCGCGCACCGACACACCTTCGACCACCTCGTCGTTGGCGAGCACTGTGCCGAGCTCGGCGCACCAGTTCACCATGGTATTGCCCAGATAGGCTATGCGGTAGTTCATCAGCGTGTCGGATTTCTCTTTTTCCGACATAGCGCTCCACTGCTCCGGGGTGATATGGAGCTCTTCGGTAGAGGCAGCTGTAAGGCCGTCGGTACCTTTCTGCTGCAGGTGCTCTATTAGCTCGGATATGGGGCGGCCTTTCTGCGCCGAGGTGTCGTACCAGGAGTTGAACATACGGATGAAGGCCCACTGTGTCCATCGGTAATACTCCGGATCGCAGGTCTTGAGCTCGCGGCTCCAGTCGTACGAGAATCCTATCTTGTCGAGCTGAGAACGGTAGCGTGCTATATTTTCGATGGTGGTTTTCTCAGGATGCTGCCCTGTCTGTATGGCATACTGCTCGGCGGGCAGGCCGTAGGCATCGTAGCCCATAGGGTGCAGCACATTGAACCCCTGCTGGCGCTTGTAGCGCGAGTAGATGTCGGAGGCTATATACCCTAACGGATGCCCTACATGCAGTCCGGCTCCCGACGGGTAAGGAAACATATCGAGCACATAATATTTCGGTTTCGACTCGTCGATATCCACCTTATAGATATCATTCTCTTTCCACCACTGCTGCCAGCGGCTCTCGATTTGGCGGTGATTGTATTCCATATATTCTTTATATTCCTATATATCTATATTAATGATTACTGTCCGGAGGCATTAAGCTTCCAGAAGCTGCCCAACAGCGAGTCAAACTCCCGGGGGTGAAATGCCCCTAAGCCGGCATTACTTATAAACGTATATTCGCTGAAGTAAATTTTACCTCCTACACTATATAAGTCTACCCGCACCTGGCTGAAGCCTGCGCTGAGGCGGCGCGCCACCTCTTTCATCTCGTCGAAATTGTCGGGACGCCGCGGCATCTGATCGGCATTGGGGTGAGCATGCACCACATCGCAATGCCTGAAATCCATATCAAACAGATCAAACCGCAGATCGGTGCTGCGCCCTGTAGCTACATAGAGCATGCGGGGGGTGCCGTCGAAGCAGAAGAATTTGTAATCCGGCAGATCCCGGCTTTCGGTATCTTCAATCAGTTTCTCGGCCAGTATGCGCGGCTTCACAAGCGAATATAGCCTCTCGCGATGGAGCGAGGAGTAGTCGCGACGCAACGAGCGCTCTATCTTGCGACGTGCGCCGGCGAAGTCGAAACTGCTCTTGTCGCGGCATACGCAGCAGGTGCCAGAATCGTGAGTGGTCTTGAGTATGAATTGATCCGGAAGCTTATCGAAATCTATCTCGTCCCAGCGATCCCACACACCGTAGGTAGGTATCACGATGTCGGTAGAACCCATCCGGCGGGCCACCTCCTCTTTGGCCGTGGCCTTGTCGATCAGCGCCGCATACTCGGCAGCCGGGGGCTGCAGCTTGAACCATTGCAACTTTTCGTTGAAGGTGGAAGGATGCTTCAGGTCGGGGAAACGCCCTATCTGAAAGAAATATTCAAGCTGCGAGAAGAGACGGTCGGAGCGCACCACTCCGCGCAACCGATGCAGCATCGCTGCTCCGATGCGTCGCCATAGCGGTAGGGGTGGGTAGCTCGCCGACATATATTATCGTAGTAGAAAATTTATTTTTAAGAAAAAATTTTTTCTATGATGATGATAACGGGTGTGAGTAACTGTGATAACTTTTTGACAGATCTATTGCATCGAGAGGTTTTAGGGGTGTCAATGGTATATTTTAATATTCTATTGACATACTAAATGTATGATAAAGAGGTATATTCAATAGTTATCAACACTCTGTTAATAATCTGCAAAGTTAATAAATTTATTCCATATACCGAGTGGATAACCGCATAATTCACCCTCAGCAACTCGCTCAAAACTTTCGGGCCGATGTGCATTGTTATACCGGAGATTTGGCTATATGCACCCTTTCGCTACAAATCCAAATAAACTTTTCAAAACTTATCACATACTTATCCATACTTTTCAACACATTTATCCACACCCGTCAGAACATAGGCTATATTCGATATTTGCCTATCAAAATAGGTAGATACTTTGCCGAAAAACGAATTATAGGGATGAACGTAATGATAATAACGAGGGAATACAGATACACAATCCCATGGGCGGTGGGCAAGTAATAATTAATAAGATCGATAAGGTAATAATGGAACCCCAATATTATAATAGTGCCTTTTGAAATAGTAATGATGCTGCGGGCGAATCTATCGTTGAGCCATTTAGATATTATATATATTATAATTGTGCCACACAGACCGTCGAGCAGGAATAATAGAAAATTATTGCCGTACTCATTGAGATACATCCATACATATCCGTTATGATTTGTTCCGATCACCATTATAATTAGTAATATTATCAAACCTGCGATCTGTATGGGGAGATTGTTGAATTTCACCGGGAGATTCTTCTTTTTGCGTAGATAAAAACCTAAGATGAAAAACGGATATGCCATGGTTGTATCGACGAAGGCATTTGACTTAAATCCCACATCTGTTATATCATTAAAGAATGGCTGCGCATCGAGCCAAATACCTAAAGAGGGCAGCGCGATCAACAGAGATATCTGAATAATCCGGTTTGCAGGTGTATATTGTAATATGAATCTCAGACAGATCAGAGTATAGACAAACCATAAACATTTGAGAGCCCTGTGAAATCCTAAAATAAAATAAATAGGAAATCTCAGAATATCATAAGGATTGCCACCCTCCAGAAAAATATTGTCGATTATAGAATTGATAAAGCTGATCAGCAGCATCGGGATTATCATGTTGTAGACAATCTTCTTCAGGAATGTTTTGCCCGAATCTTCGCGTTTGCTTAAAAAACCGGATACTACAAAAAATACCGGTACATTAAAGGAGTATATGTACAGATCCCCAACAGAAAAAAAATGGCCGGCTACTATAAAATATATACCTATGGCTTTCATCCAGTCAACCCACATAAGCCGTTTGGTTTCCGGCAAGCTTACTGTAGCTCCTTCATTCATGAATCTCCTTTTTTAAAAAACTTCAGCCGAATCAATTATATCACAAAATTAATATTTTCATCTATTTTTTACAAATAAGATGTTTTTGCGGTCAAACTCCGATTAGCGTCGTTTACATTAGTTTACAGAATTACGATTATATAGTATATAAATTAACCTATTTTTTCTATATAAGTATACTTTTAAGAATTATTAGTGAAACATAAAGTGTAATTTTGATTAAATTAATTTTGCAATTAGAAAAATAGCTGTACTTTTGAGCCGAATTTGCAGCTTAAAGGTAGGCTCTGCCCATAGCAGATATACACGGATGCTTCAAATTTAGTAATATAAAATCAACGACATTAATATATCACATTCTTATGAACAAAACTAACGTTAAGCCCGCCACCGGCAAGCTCGGTGTCATGGTCGTAGGTCTGGGCGCTGTTTCCTCGACCTTTATGGTAGGTACCCTTATGGCCCGCAAAGGCCTCGCAAAGCCTATCGGCTCGATGACACAGTACGACAAAATCCGCGTAGGAAAAGGTGCTGACAAGAAATACCTCAAATACAACGAAATAGTACCTATCGCCGACCTCAACGACATAGTATTCGGCGCATGGGACGTTTATCCTGCCAACGCTTACGAGAGCGCCATCAACTGCGAGGTGCTCAAAGAGAAAGATATCGAGCCCGTGAAAGACGAGCTGCTCAAGATCACTCCCCTCAAGGCCGCTTTCGACCACAACTACGCAAAACGCCTCGACGGCGACAACGTAAAGAGTGTGAAAGACCGCTGGGATATGACCGAGCAGATCCGCGAAGATATCCGCAAATTCAAAGCCGAGAACGGTTGCGACCGTATCGTAGTGCTCTGGGCAGCTTCGACTGAGGTTTATGTGCCCGTCAATATGGACGTACACGGTAGCCTCGAGAAACTCGAAGCAGCTATGAAAGCCGACGATAAAGACAACATCGCTCCCTCGATGTGCTACGCTTACGCAGCCCTCAAGGAGGGTGCTCCCTTCATCATGGGTGCCCCCAACACTACTGTCGACATCCCCGCTATGTGGGAACTCTCTGCTCAGACAGGCATGCCTATCGCCGGCAAAGACTTCAAGACAGGCCAGACTCTGGTGAAATCAGGTTTCGCCCCCATCATCGGCACACGCTGCCTGGGTCTGAACGGCTGGTTCTCGACCAACATCCTCGGCAACCGCGACGGCCTCGTGCTCGACGAGCCCGCCAACTTCCGCACAAAAGAGGTATCGAAACTCTCCACACTCGAGAGCATCCTCGTGCCCGAAGAGCAGCCCGACCTCTACGGCCACGGCAACGATGAGGACAACCAGTACTACCACAAAGTGCGCATCAACTACTATCCCCCGCGCAACGACAACAAG
>CAZPKH010000012.1:0-46090 GCA_964587165.1 uncultured Muribaculaceae bacterium | reverse complement strand
GACGTCAAGAAAGACATCGTACTGCTCGACGTAGTGCCCCTGTCCGTCGGTATCGAGACCCTCGGCGGTGTCATGACAAAACTGATCGAAGCAAACTCCACAATACCTATCCGTAAGAGCGAAGTATTCTCGACCGCAGCCGACAATCAGCCCTCAGTCGAAATCGTCGTACTCCAGGGCGAGCGCCCCATGGCCAAGGACGACAAGATCATCGGCCGATTCCACCTCGACGGCATCGCACCCGCACCGCGTGGCATCCCGCAGATCGAAGTCACCTTCGAGATCGACGCAAACGGTATACTCAACGTATCGGCCAAGGATAAAGCCACCGGCAAAGAGCAGTCGATCCGTATCGAAGCATCCAGCGGCCTGACCGACGCCGACATCCAGCGCATGAAAGACGAGGCAGCAGCCAACGCCGCCGCCGACGCCAAAGAGAAAGAGCGCGTAGAGAAGCTCAACCAGGCCGACGCCATAATCTTCCAGACAGAGAAACAGCTCGCCGACCTCGGCGACAAGATCCCTGCCGACAAGAAAGCCACCATCGAAGCAGCCGTGGCCAAACTGAAAGATGCCCACAAAGCAGCCGACATCGCCGCAATCGACGCCGCAATCAAAGAGATCAACGACGCATTCGGCGCAGCCCAACAGGACATCCTCAACGCCCAGGCAGCAGCCGGTGCCCCCGGCGCAGGCGCAGCCCCCGGTGCACAGGCAGGTCCCGCCCCCGGCCCCGACGGAGTGACCGACGTCGACTTCGAAGAAGTGAAATAATTCCCTCAAATTAAAATATCTGAACCAAAAACGGAGTGCAGCTCAGCGAGTTGCACTCCGTTTTGGTTGTTGAGTCCAAGAGCAAGGTGGCGGCGGGCTTAAATCTTTCGAGGAGTCAAGAGCAAACTCGGAGGGCGCATCCTTGGAGCTCGGGTCCTAAAGGGCCCGAGGATAACGTCAAAAAGGCACCTATGAGGAGATTGCCGGCGGGCCCTGAAGGACCCGCCCTCCAAGTTTGAGGGCGCATGTTTTGAGGGTCAAGAGCAAACTCGGAGGCCGCATCCTTGGAGCTCGGGTCCTTTAGGGCCCGAGGACAACGTCAAAAAAAGGTAATTATGAGGTGATTACGGCGGGTCTTTTAAGGCCCGCCGTTGTCGTCAGGCGTGGGAATTTTAGGCGCACCCTAAAGGATGCGCCCTCCAAGGACCCGCCCTCCCAGGGGGAGGGGTCAGGGATTGACGGTGCGGGCGAAGTGGATCATGCGGATGGCGGTCTCGGCGGCTTCGGCTCCTTTGTCGCCGCAGGGACCTCCGCAGCGGTCGAGGGCGTCCTGCTCGTTGTCGACGGTCAGCACGCAGAATATCACCGGGATGTCGCAGTCGGCGTTGAGGGCGGTGATGCCTTGGGTGACGCTCTGACATACGTAGTCGAAATGCGGTGTGCCGCCGCGCACTACGCACCCGACGACGATCACGGCGTCGACGGTCGACGACTCGATCACTTGCGAGGCGGCGAATGTGAGCTCTACGGCGCCGGGCACGGAGTAAATTTCAATATCGGAGGCGGCGAAGCCGTTGGCCCGGAGGGTGGCGACGGCGCTGTCGCGCAGGCGCGATGTGATGTGACCGTTCCATTCGGCGGTGATGACGGCTACGCGTGCGCCGTCGACTGCCGGTAGTATTGATGTGGGTACTGCTTGTGACATTGGGACTGGTGGTTAGGAGAGGTCGTTAATCTTCTTCGATCGAGAAATCGTCGGGCAGGTCGATGTCGAAGTCGTCGATTTCGTCGTCGGCTACGGGTTCATCGGTCTGATCGGTCTCTTTGGCCGGGGTGGCATCTTTTTTGGCGGCTGCTTTCTTTCCTTTGGGTGCGCTCTCGGCTTCCTTCATGGCTTCGAGTATCTTGGCGGCGAGCTCTTCGGCGAGCTCGGGGTTGTCGCGCACCACGGCGATGGCCGCGTCGCGTCCCTGCGAGAGCTTGGAGCCTGCGTAGCTGAACCATGAGCCGCTTTTCTGTATCACTCCGTAGGCCACGCCGAGGTCGATGATCTCGCCGTTGCGGCTTATCCCTTCGCCGAAGAGTATGTCAAACTCGCATTTGCGGAAGGGGGGTGCTACTTTGTTTTTCACCACTTTGACGCGTGTGCGGCGGCCGTAGGCGCGCTCGCCTTCCTTGCTGTCCTTGCTGCCGTCCTTGATGGTGGTGCCGGGGCGTATGTCGATGCGCACCGACGAGTAGAATTTCAGGGCGTTGCCGCCTGTGGTGGTCTCGGAGGGGCCGAACATTGAGGCTCCGATCTTGTCGCGGAGCTGGTTGATGAATATGCAGGTAGTGTTGGTGCGTGCGATTGTGCCGGTGAGCTTGCGCATGGCCTGCGACATCAGGCGGGCCTGCAAGCCGACGTTTTTCTCGCCCATCACTCCTTCGATCTCGCTCTTGGGGGTGAGGGCGGCCACCGAGTCGATCACGATGATGTCGATGGCGCTCGACCGTATCAGCTGCTCGGCTATCTCGAGGGCCTGCTCGCCGTTGTCGGGCTGCGATATGTAGAGGTTGTTGACGTCGACGCCCAGTTTCTCGGCATAGAAGCGGTCGAAGGCGTGCTCGGCGTCGATCATGGCGGCGATGCCTCCGGCTTTCTGTGCCTCGGCTATGGCGTGGATGGCGAGGGTGGTCTTACCCGACGACTCGGGGCCGTAGATCTCGATGATGCGGCCGCGGGGGTATCCGCCCACGCCCAGGGCGTAGTCGAGCCCTAACGAGCCGGTGGGTATCACTTCGACATCGGTCACGGCGTCGTCGCCCAGACGCATCACTGTGCCGGAACCCATATCTTTCTCTATCTTTTTGAGAGCTTCGCTGAGGGCATTCAGCTTAGCCTGCTTGGGATCGACGGCGGCTGCCTTTTTTGATGTAGTTTTTGCCATTTATCTTATGTTTTTTTGATTTCTAATGCAAAGATAGCGATTATGCAGGGCAACAATGGTGCGCACATCGCATAAATATTGTTAACGCGTGAGAGTAGTAAAGCGGAAGCTAACCCCTGAGCGCTGATCGGTGATGACTTCCGACTGCTCGGCGATGCTCCATTCGGCAGGGTCGATGTCGGGGAAGAATGTGTCGGCGCGCGCCGGAGTGTCGTCGATCAGTGTGAGCTCCAGGGTGTCGGCCAGCGGCATAGCGTCGGCGTAGACGCGCGCGCCGCCTATTATCATGATCTCGGGGGCGTCGGCAGCCATGGCGAGGGCGGCCTCGAGCGAAGGGGCTGTCTCGATGCCGTCGGCGCTGTAATCGGGCTGCGTGGTGATCACGATGTTGCGGCGGTGGGGGAGTGCGCCGCCGGGGAGCGACTCGAATGTGCGCCGTCCCATCACCACGGGTTTGCCGGTGGTGAGGGCTTTGAAATGCTTCAGGTCGGGGCCTATGTGGTATACCATGTCGCCGTCCACGCCGATGGCTCCGTTGCGGGCTATGGCTGCTATAAGAGTGATTCGGCTCATACTGATACGGCTGCTTTGATGTGGGGCATCGGGTCGTACCCCTCGAGTGTGAAATCGTCGTATTTGAAGTCGAAGATGCTCTGCACTTCGGGGTTTATCACCATGCGGGGCAGCTGCCGGGGTGTGCGTGCGAGCTGCTCGCGGGCCTGGTCGAGGTGGTTCAGATAGAGATGGGCGTCGCCGAGGGTGTGCACGAAGTCGCCGGCCCGCAGGCCGGTGACCTGCGCCATCATCTGCAGCAGCAGGGCGTAGGAGGCTATGTTGAACGGCACGCCGAGGAAACAGTCGGCCGAACGCTGGTAGAGCTGCAGCGAGAGCCGTCCGTCGGCCACATAAAACTGAAAGAAGGCGTGGCACGGCGGGAGGTTCATCTTCGGCAGGTCGGCCACATTCCAGGCGCTCACGATGATGCGGCGCGAGTCGGGGTTATGCTTTATGGTCTCGACAGCTTCGGCTATCTGGTCGATCGAGCCGCCGGCGTAGTCGGGCCATGATCGCCACTGGTAGCCGTAGATATGGCCAAGGTCGCCGGTGGCGGGGTCGGCCCATTCGTTCCAGATGCGCACGCCGTTGTCCTGCAGATATTTCACGTTGGTGTCGCCGGCTAAAAACCACAACAGCTCGTGGATTATCGACTTCAGGTGCAGCTTCTTGGTGGTGAGCAGCGGGAAGCCGTCGGCCAGGTCGAAGCGCATCTGGTAGCCGAACACCGAGCGTGTGCCGGTGCCGGTACGGTCGGATTTATCAATGCCGTTGTCGAGTATATGCTGAAGCAGGTCGAGGTATTGTTTCATGACTTAGTAATTGGATGGGGATTAATCGGGGAGGCCGCTCACCACGATAGCTTTGTAGGGCGATGCCGGGCACGCATCCTGGCAAGCGCCGCATCCGATGCATAGGGCGGGGTCGACTGCCGGCACCGGGCGGTGTCCGCGGGCCGACTCGACCATCTCGATCGCTTTTGTGGGGCATACACGCTCGCAGCGGCCGCAGTGCACACAGTTGGGCAGCACGGTCTGCGCCATGCCGATGGCTGCGAGCTGCTTCTCCTTGAGCTCAAGAGGCTGCAGCGCGCCTGTGGGGCAGAGGGTGGTGCAGAGGTTGCAGTCGTAGAGGCAGTGCGACAGATCGTAATCCATCAGCGGCGTGAGCGGCCGCGAGGGGCCGTAGCGCCCTGCGGCGGGGCGGAGCACCCCTGCCGGGCAGCGGCTGATACACAAGGAGCACCCGGTGCATCGGTCGAGGAAGAGCTTGCGGGAGATTGCCCCGGGAGGAGTGACGGGCGTAAGAGGGCCGACGGCCACGGCACCGGGGGGATCGGTGGCGGCCAGTATCTTGTCGGCGCTGCGGCGGCATCCCGACAGCAGCGATCCGGCAGCCACGGCGGCAGTGAGTCCTATGAAGTCGCGGCGCGACAGCGGCGAGCGGGCATTGTCGGCTGCTGTGGCGGGGGCCGACGAAGCTGTCGTGACGGCACCGCGCCTGCGCTCAGCGCGCTGAAACATCGGTGTGGCGAGCTGCTTGCGGTCGGGGGTATAATGGATGGCGTCGTTGGGGCAGTCGGTCAGGCAGTTGAAGCACGCCACGCAGCGGGACTGGTCGACCGTCGACTGCTCGATGTCGATGCACTCCGCCTTGCACACGTCGGCGCAGCGGCCGCAGCGCACACACTTGTCGGGGTCTATCTGTATACGGAATATGCTTATGCGGCTCACAAGCTGCAAAGCGCCCCCCACGGGGCACACCGTATTGCAGTAGCGGCGACCGCCTGTCCAAGCCATCACGGCCACCACGACAAATGTCGCTGCGGCCACTATCACACCCACCGTGCAGGGGTATATGAATGAGCCGACCATACGCCCGAATGCGCTGTACGGGTCGAGCAGCTGAAGCAGAACCGGATACCCCAGCACCGAGGCTATCAGCACGACCACAAGCACCCCTACACACCACGGGGCGGTGCTTCGGCGGAAGCGGTAGCGGCGTCGGCGGCGGGCGGCAGCCACTGCATCCTGCACAGCTCCGAGCGGACACACCGTAGAGCAGTACACACGGCCGAAAAGCAGGGTGATGATGATCCATGCCACAAACGTGCCCAGCGAAAGCGACAATACCGCCGGCACAAGCTGTACCCGGGCGGCGGTATGCTCGGCAGCGGCCAGTGCCGCCGGCACTCCGACAAAGCCGAGTGCGATCAGCGCGGCGCAGGCGGCCTGCAGCACAATCCGGCATATACGCAGGGTCTTGCCGGCTGTCATGGTTTGAAGATTAGAGCGGTGGCCATAGCCGAGATACCCTCGCGGCGCCCTTCGAAGCCGAGCCGCTCGGTGGTGGTGGCTTTGACCGACACGGCGTCGGTCGGCACACCCAGATCGGCGGCCACGTTGGCACGCATCTGCTCGTTGTAGGGTAGTAGCTTAGGTGCCTGCGCTATGATGGTCACGTCGACATTGCCCACCGAATAGCCGGCGTCGGCTATCAGCTGCGCCACCCGCCGCAGAAGCCGCCGGGAGTCGGCGCCGGCGTATGCCGGGTCGGTGTCGGGGAAGTGGTAGCCGATATCGTGCATGGCGGCGGCACCGAGCAGAGCGTCGCACAGGGCGTGCAGAGCCACGTCGGCATCGCTATGGCCCAGCAGGCCGTGGGTGTGGGGTATGCGCACTCCGCACAGCCACAGCTCTCGCCCCTCGACGAGGCGGTGCACATCGTATCCTGAACCGGTGCGGAATATCATGGCTGCAGCAGAGGGTGGGGCGATCAGCGTCGGCGTCCGAACAGGTCGCGGATGCCGTCGAGGTCGAATGTCAGGGTGAAGCGAAGTGTCTGGTCCAGAGGCGATGTCTGGGCGGTGGCGAGCATGTATGAGGCGTCGAGGCGCAGCAC
The DNA here is from genome assembly GCA_964587165.1 of uncultured Muribaculaceae bacterium. Lineage (GTDB taxonomy): Bacteria > Bacteroidota > Bacteroidia > Bacteroidales > Muribaculaceae > CAZPKH01. The sequence continues at coordinate 39,710 of CAZPKH010000012.1, read as the reverse complement.
ATTGAGGGCGAAGCCGGCACCCATGCCGAAATACTGGCGGTTGCCTTTATACTCGTTCTCGTAGAAGTAGCCGGCGCGCACGAAGAACTGCTGGTTGTAGTTGTACTCGGCGCCGAGCGACCATGTGATCTCGCGCAGCTCCTCCTTGAATCCGCCGGGTGCGTCGCTGAACGACTTGAAGATACCCGATATAGGCGACATATTCTCCCAGTTTTCGAGCTTGTCGAGATACTCCTTCTGCCCCTCGGGGGTGTCCATGTCGTAGTCGCTCTCGCGCGGACGGGCGGGCACCAGCAGCTTGTTGGCATCAAGGTTTACGGCCAGGGTGTGATAGTCGGCCAGCGGGAATGCGAACGATGCGCCAAGACGCAGGTTGGTGGGGAGGAATGCCGGGTCGGAGCCGCCGTTGTACGACACCTTCGTACCGATGTTCGAAATATTCCAACCCCAGGAGAACTGGCACTCGTTGCGACCTATCACCGGGAACGTGGTGAAGTAGCCCGAAATATCGGCCGAAAAGGCCGAAGCGCCTGTATTCTGACTCTCCGAGTATGAGCTTGAGAAGCCGAGGTCGGAGTATATGTAGCGGAACACAACGCCCATCGAGAATTTCTCCGACAGCTTGCGCGAGTAGCCCAGGTCGACAGCCATCTCGTAGGGGTTGAGGGTCATGCCGGCCTGCACGGGGCCGGTGGCGGTGGTGACTTCGCCGAGCGAGAAATAGCGCAGCGACATCGACAGCGCCTGGTTGTCGGACGATCCGAGCTTGTAGTAGCCGGAGAGATTGGCCAGGAAGATGTCATTGACAAGTTTGCGCAGCCACGGTGTGTAGCTGAGCGCGAAAGCCCCCTGCGAGTATGCAAAAGCATATTTCGAGGGGTTCCAGAACTGTGAGTTGGCGTCGGGCTCGGTGGCGGCGCCGAGGTCGCCCATCGAAGCACCGCGAGCGTCGGGAGCAATGCCGAGCGAGGTGACGCCGGTCTGTATCGGGTTAAACTCGTTTTTGTCCTGAGCCACGGCGGGCCATGCGGTGAGCACGGTGAGCACGGCGAGGGTTATGCGGAGGAGTTTTTTCATCGCAAGGTGGTGGATTTCAATGTGAAAGAGCATGAAGCATCAAGTGCGGAGACTCCACACTACATATATATAACTGAGAAACGCCACCTTTTATTACCAACTCCCCAAAAAAATCTCCCCTCCGAGGGGTTCAGACGATGATTTCCATGGAGGTGAGGCCGCCGTCTTTGGCGGCGTGGTAGGAGCCGAGGTTTGAGCCGTCGCGGACCACGTCGGTGACCAACAGCTCGAATCCTTTGGCAAGCTGCGTGAGCCGTATCTTGTCGCCTTTGCGGAGCTTGCTGCCGATGGCTTCGTTGATGATAAACCAGAAGTCGCCTAAATAGGTGATCACCAGCAGCCGGCGGGGGTCGTAGGTGAGCTGTATCTGGGTGCCCTCGGGCAGGTCGGCGACGTAAATCTTGTCGACGGGCGAGAACATTGATATGTCTGCGGCGTCGCCCAGCTGGCGTGTCATGTCGCGCATGTTGGCATACCCTAAATACTGGGCTATGATGTCCATGGTTGTGCCGCGGGGCTCCACCTGCTCGCCGGCGAAGCCGAACATGCGTTTTATGGTGGTGACACCGAGGCGTTCGCCGGTGGCATCCTCGATTGCGGCGGCCAGACGGTCGCAGTCGGCGGAGTATTTGAGTGGTGTGCCGAGGCGCTCTTCGATCTTCTTTTTGAGCTGCTTGCTTAGAGCCATGGTGATTGTGTAAGGTTTATGGCGCAAAGGTACGCATTAATCGGCTTACGCAGTCCGTCCGCTTCGTCCGTATTCATATTATCGGGCGGCGGGTGTTATCGGCGAGCGCTGAAGCACTCGCCCTCAGGGATTGCTCTTGCGGCTCAGAAGGGGGTGCGGGCGGTGGCGTCGAGATAGCGGGCGCGGGCGGAGCAGAAGGTGCAGTAGGCTTCGGTGTAGCCGTCGGAGGCCTGGCGGTAGAGGGTCTGGGCATCGAGCACGTCGGTGATGGTCGATATGCCTGCGTTGTAGTAGTTGAGGTTGAGACGCAGGTTTTCGGTAGCTTGCTCGATCGATTCATGCTCGATCTGCATCTTGCGGTGGGCTGAGGTGAGGTTGTCCCAACTGTCGTCCATGCGCAGGGTGAGCATCTGCCCCAGATCGTCGCGGCGGGTGCGGGCGTTCTGTGCCTGGAGGTTGCTTTTCTTTATGGCGTAGGAGCCGCCCCACCAGCTTGATATGGGGATCGATACGTTGAGGAATACGGCTCCGAACGTATGGCTCTGGCTCAGCAGGTTGTCGTAGAACAGGCCTGCGCCTACGCCGACTGTGGGGAGGTATTCGCCTACGACCATCGACTTGCTGAGGTCGGCGGCGCTGACGGCTGCCTGCAGCAGGCGGTAGTCGGTGGTGAGGGGGAGTGCGTCGGCGGGTGTGACGTATATGTCGCGGGGGTATGCCGGCACCTGGTCGGGCACTTCTACGCTGTCGATGTCGACGCTCTGGCCGTCGCGCCCTACGTACTGTGCCAGCTGCTTGAGCGATAGGTTTATGCCATTGTCGAGGTCGACCATCAGCGAGCGGTACTCGTTGTTGCGGAGCTTGACTTTGAGCAGGTCGTTGGGGAGCGCTATGCCGGCGTCGACGGCGGCGCCGATGTGTGCCACCAGGGTGTCGGTCATTGTCAGGACTGACTGCAAGGTTTTCTTTTTGGCCTTGAGGGCTACGATGTTCCAGTAGTACTCTTCGACCTGGAGTATTACATCGTCGGTGGCGCCCTGCTGCTGCAGGCGGGCGGCTTCCTCGCCTACGCGGGCCAGACGGTTGCCGTTGACGATGCGTCCGCCGGCAAAGAGGGGCTGCACGGCCGATATGGTGGCGAAGGTTCCGTTGTCGATCATCTCAAGGGTGAAGAGGTCCATCACGTCGTAGCGCAACACCGGTTTGTTGGACTTGAAGTATGTGCCGGATGCTGCCACGGTGGGGAAGTATTTGGTGAATGCTTCTTTGCGTACGGCGGTGGCTGCCTCGGCGTCGGCGCGGGCTATCTTGACGGCCGCGTTGGCTGCCACGGCTTCGCGGCGGCAATCGTCGAGCGAGAGCACGACGGCGGGGTCGGCCTGTGTCTGGGCGGCTGCGCCAAGGGCTACGGTGGCGGCTATAAGGATCGTATATAGGCGGTTCATGATTGTGCGGTTGAGGGTGTTTGTGTTGAGTCGGCGGCTGTTGAGTCTTTGGGTGTGCCGTCGAGGTTGGTCTTGCCGGAGAATTTCCACAGGGCGATGGGTATTACGGTGAGGGTGAAGATCATCGTAAGGGGTGTGCCGAAGAATATCACGTCGCCCATCGGTCGCCACAGGGCGCTTCCGCCGAGCACCATGGGGAGCACGCCCATTGTAGCGGCTGCCGAGGTCAGGAATATGGGGCGCATGCGTCGCTTGGCGCTCTCGATGGATGCCTGGAGGTTTGTGAGGCCTTCGGTGTGCTGTATCTGCTCGGCGTAGTCGATCATGATGATGGCGTTGCGCACCAGGATACCCATCAGCGATATGATGCCCAAGGTGCATGTGAGCGATATCGGCTCGCCCATGACGAAGAGGCCTAAGGCGGCTCCGGGCACGCACAGCAGCAGTGAGCCGAGCAGTATCATCGATACGCCTACCTGCTTGTAGTGGAAGAGCAGGATGAAGAATATGATGACGACGGATATCAGCAGAGCCGTGACGATGTTGGGGAGTATGTCGAAAGTGTTTTCGTAGTCGCCGCCGAACACGACGCTTACGCCTTGAGGCAGCGGCATCTTGTCGATGCGCGAGCGCAGCTGCTCGGTGACGGTCATGGTATTGAGGTCGCGCTGATTCTCGGCTATGAGGGTGATTGTGGGCACGCCGCCGTAGCGTCCTATCAGGCCGTAGTCCCATGTGGGCTCAACGGATGCGAAGCGATCCAGAGGTGTGGATGTGAGCTCTAATACGGGTATCTGCTCGTGGGCGAGGTCGTCGACCGTCGAGGCCTCGGCGGTGGTCGCTTTGACGACTACCGGCAGGCCGTAGTCGCCCTCCCACATCGTGGCTACGGGCACTCCCGAGGAGTAGCGCATGGCCAGGGTGCCTTCGAGGAAGAGGGTGTTGATGCCGATACGCGAGGCTACGGTATTGTCGACGTCGACCATGGCGCCCACCTGCGGTGTGGAGGTGTCGGGGCGCACAAGGCGCAGGCCGGGGAACTGCCTCATGACTGCCAGCACCGAGTCGGCAGTCTGCTGCAAGGCGGCGTAGTCGTTGCCCGAGATGCGCACCATCACGGGGTATTCGGCGTTGGAGTAGCTCAGCTGCTTGAAACGGCAGTATGCGTCGGGGAAGTACGATTCGTAGCGCTCGGTGTATTCGTTGAGCACTTCGATGGTGGCGTCGTCGCTCACGGTATTGACGATAAACTGGGCGTAGTTGGGGCCACCCACCTGAGGCGCATATGTAGTCTGGAAGCGGGGCGACGAGCAGCCGTGGAACGATGCTACCGAGACCACGCGGTTGTCGGCGCGGAGTATCGCCTCGAGCGAGTCGGCCACCTGGTCGGTGCGGTCGAGCGAGGTGCCTGTGGGCATGTAGATCTCGACGGCAAACTGGTTGCGCTCGGCTATCGGCATGAGCTTGAGCGGACGGCTCACAAAGACAATCACACCCACCGCTACCGAGGCCACGCCGATGGCCAGGGTGGTCTTGGGCCATGCGAAGCAGAGGTCGGCAAGCTTGTTGTAGAGCTTCTGCAGCGAGGTGAAGAATGAGAATTTCTTCTTGCCCGAGGCCACGGCCTCCTGCTCGATCTTATATATGGGCTTCTTGATGAAGCGCCGCTGCAGGTAGGGCACCAGCAGCTCGGCTATCAGCAGGGAGGTGAAGAGGATTATGGTGATGGCCCAGGGGAAGTCGGTCATGAAGTCGCGGAACATTCCGGTCAGGGTGATCAGGAACGGGAAGAAGGTGATCGATATGGCACATGTGGCCGAGAATATCGCCTTGAGGAACTCGACGGCACTCCGGTAGGCGGCCTGCGGGTGCGATACACCTTCGGAGATGAGCTCCACGTAGTTGTCGATGATCACCACTGAGTTGTCGACGATCATACCCAGCGACACTATCAGGCAGGCGAGCGTCACGGTGTTGAGCTCGATGCCCAGGGCGTAGAATATGCCGAGCGATATGAATATTGTGATCGGGATTGTGCCGGCGGCTATCAGGGCCACGCGCATAGGCAGCAGCAGCATGATCACCACCACCACGGCCACGATGGCTATCAGCAGTTCGCGCAGGAAGTCGAGCACCGACGAGTTGACCACCGTGGGCTGGTCGGTGATCTTGAAGATGTCGACGTCGGCGGGTATCTCGGTCTCAAACTCTTCGAGCACTTTCTCTACCTTGTCGCCCATCTCGACGACGTTGTAACCCTCCTTCATCGACACCGACAGCAGCAGCGCCTTGGTGCCGTTGTTTGTGATATACGACGATGCTTTGGGGTACTCGCGGCGCACGTCGGCCACATCGCCAAGGCGCACCGTCTGCCCTTCGGGGGTCGAGAATACGATCATATTGGCCACATCGGCTACCGAGTTGACGGGCCGGCTCACATATATAGGCTGTGTGTAGTCGGCACCTTTGACCTCGCCTCCGGTGGTGGTGAAGCCGCGTGTGGCCAGGGTGACGGCCAGCGTGTTGGCTTTTATGCCGTAGTGGGCCAGGCGATCGTTGTCGACGTAGACGGCTATCTGCTCCTGCTGTCGGCCGTAGTCGGCCATCTGGCCTACCGACTCGACAGTGCGCAGGCGGTCGCGCAGGTTGTCGAGCATGTCGCCCAGCTCGCGGTAAGTCTTGTCGTTGCTCGACATGGCGATGAGTATCGACGAGGTGTCGCCGAAGTCGGTCAGAGCCTCCAGGGCGAGCACTCCGGAGGGGAGCTTTGCCTTGGCCCCCTGCAGGGCGAGTTCGAATTTATTCCAGAACGGTGTGGTGTCGCTGACATTCTCGTCGAGCTCCACGAATATTATCACCATCCCCGAGGTACACCGCGAGTGGGTCTTGGTCTTGTCGACCTCCTTGTAGCTGAACACGAAATCCTCGAGCGGCTTGAGCACCTCCTGATCCATCTGTGTGGCCGTGGCTCCGGGGTATACGGCTACGACCAGGCCCTCGCGCACGGTGAACGACGGAAACTCGTTCTTGTTCATCATCTGCAGGGCATATATGCCGAAGCACACCAGGACGGTGACCACCAGGATCACCAGCTTGTAGTATTTGAGGCCGAACGCCACCAGGGGCGAGCGTTGCAGCGGGGGCAGCTGCGGCTGAGTCTGCGCAGTCTGCTGTGTAGTCTGATTGGTATCCATAGTTCAGGCGCCGGGGGGATTATTTGTTTGACGACGCCGGAGCGCTGATATCTACCACGTGTGTGCCTTGGCTCACTTTCTGCTGGCCGGTGGCTATCACCTTATCGCCTCGGCTCAGGCCGGATGTCACGACGATACCCCCGGCAGTCATGCCGTCGGTAGTGACGACGCGCTTGCGGGCGGTGCCGGCCGAGTCGAGCCACACGAAGTTTTGGTTTGCGGCGTCGAGGAGCACTGTCTGCGGCGGCAGGATCACTGAGGTGCGCGCGGTGGCTTCGGTGCCGTCGGCCACCAGATCGCAGAGCATACCGGGGAGCAGGGCGGCGTCGGGGTTGTCGACGCGGAATTTCACGTCATAGGTGCGTGTCAGCGGGTTAGCCGACACTGATTTCTCGACCAACCGCCCGCGGAATGTGCGTCCGGGCATCGAGTTTAGGGTGATGGTGGCCTCAGTGCCTTCGGGCATCTGCGCCACAGCCTCCTCGGTCACGGCGATGCTCACCTTCACGGGGTTGATCTGCACGATCTTCACCACCGGTATGCCCGGGCCGGCGTTCATACCGGCGTCGAGCAGCTTTTCGGCCACATATCCGCCCTGAGGGGCGCGCAGAGTGGCGTCGGAGAGTGCCTTGGCGGCAATAGCCTCGGCACTGCGAGCCTGGCTGAGGGTCTGCTCCACCTGCACCCACTGCATGTCGGGCAGCGAGTTGGCATCGTGCAGCTTCTTGAAACGGTCGTAGGCATCCTGAGCCTGCGCCAAGGTCGAGCGGGCTATATCGTATGAATTCTGGAGCGTAGCGCGGTTGAGGGTGGCTATCACCTGGCCGGCGGCCACACGGTCGCCTTCGCTCACGTTGACACTCTGTATAGTGCCGACGGCAGCAAACGACAGCGCCGCCCCCGACCACTCCTCCACCGTGCCCGAATAGCTGCGCGAGGCCGACGTGTTGACGGGCTCAACTTCGATAGTAGTAACTCTTACATCAGGCATCTCGGTGGCTTTTGAGGTCTTGTCGGAGCAAGCTGCCAGCCCGGAAGCCGCAATAACAGTACAGGGGATGATGAATGATTTTATATTCATATTTTCAACAGGTTGAAACGTGTTTATACAGTGTTGTCACCCTACGGTCAGGGCGCGACAAATATATAACAATCGACAGACCCTAAATGTTATCAACACTTAAAAGATTGCGCTATCAGGCCTAATAATTAGCCGAAATGGAATATACTGTCGTCGATAGCACAAATACCACGAGAAAACTCGGACGTCGGGTGCTTCAGCGGCCGCCGGATTCCCCTCATAATTACCTTTTTTACGTTATCCTCGGGCCCTAAAGGCCCCGAGCTCCAAGTTCGTTCTTGCACCATCAACGGATTTGCCCTACGAGGTGAGATATATAAAAAATTAATCGCCGTCTCTCGACGGCGATCAATCATAAACCTTTATCTTAATCTAATACTATGAAAAACACACTTACAAATGTAGGCAGTTTTTTGATAGTACAATGCGTTTCGAGCCACTTTTTTGAGCGCCTTTAACGATATTTAAAAAATCGGCGGCGGCTCAGGGCGAATATGTTAATGCAAGTTAACAAAAATCGGTTATTTTGTGCGGGCGAGTATGAGTGCCGAGCGGGGTGCCACCTCAGTCTTGCCGCCTGCTGAGCTGCCTAAGCCGTCGGGATCGATCTGTCCGTCGGCGGCTATGACGGTCCATTTGCCTTTAGGTATTTTAACAGTCCGCGCTTCATCCGCGCCGTTGAACACGAGTTTTATCTCGCGCCATGTGTCGCCGTTGGCGTTGTTGCGGATGGAGTAGGATATGAGGTTGGGGGTATCGGTTTTATCGAATACGATGTTGCGGGCCACATCGTCGGCCGAGGTCATGCGGAATGCCGGATGAGCCTTGCGCAGGGCGATGAGGTTGCGGTAATAGTTGTAGAGGTCGGCATACTCTTTTTTCTGGCCCCAGTCGATGGCGTTGATCGAGTCGGGCGATTTGTAGGAGTTGTGCACCCCTTTTTTGTCGCGGAACACCTCTTCGCCGGCGAATATGAACGGAGTGCCCTGCGATGTGAGCACGATGGTCTGGGCGAGCTTGGCTGCGCGCACGCGGTCGTCGACACTCGATCCGGGCATCGACTTGGCCAGTTTGTCGGTGAGTGTCAGGTCGTCGTGGCACGATACGTAGTTGACGATCTGTGCCGGCGACGATGCGTAGGCGAATTTCGAGTTGTTGCCCTTGGAATAGTCGACCTGCGGGTGAGCTGTGGCGCCGACGATGCCGATCTTGACGGTCTCCTCGTTGCCGGGCTTGCCGGTGGCGAAGCCGCGGTCTTCGGCAGCCGAATAGTGACCCTTTATGGCGTCGCGGATGTCGTCGGAGAATACTGCTATACCCTCCATCTTGGCCACGTTCTCTTTCAGGGCGCGGCGCTCGGCGGGTAGCGGAGAGTCGCCGGCGGTCCATCCCTCACCGTATACGAATATCGAGGGGTTTATCTTCTTGAGCTCGGCGGCCACGGAGTCCATCGTCTCCATGTCGTGTATAGCCATCAGGTCGAAGCGGAAGCCGTCGATGTGGTATTCGTCGGCCCAGTATTTCACGGAGTTGACTATGAAATCGCGCATCTGCTGCCGGTCGGAGGCAGTCTCGTTGCCGCACCCTGAAGCGTCGGAGTAGCTGCCGTCGGGACGGTGGCGGTAGTAGTAGCCGGGGGCGGTGAGCGAGAAGTTGGAATCGTCGTTGTTGGCTGTATGGTTGTATACTACATCCATCACCACGCCGATGCCGGCATCGTGGAGGGCTTTGACCATCTCTTTAAACTCGCGCACGCGGGCTTCGGGGTCGGCCGGGTTGGTCGAGTAGCTCCCTTCGGGCGCGTTGTAGTTGAACGGATCGTACCCCCAGTTGTACTGCGGGGTCTGGAGATTAGCCTCGTCGACAGAGTTGTAGTCGTACGACGGGAGGATGTGCACATGTGTCACGCCCAGCTCCTTGAGGTGGTCGATGCCGGTGGCGAGGCCGTCGGGCGATGTGGTGCCCTGCTCGGTGAGGGCTATGAATTTGCCTTTGTTGACGATGCCGCTCGAGGGGTGCATCGAGAAGTCGCGGTGGTGCATCTCGTAGAGCACCGCGTCGGGCATAGCGCTCAGCTGCGGGCCGCGGTCGTCGGCCCAACCCTCGGGGTCGGTCTTGGCAAAGTCGATTATGGCTGCACGCATACCGTTGGTACCCACGGCTTTGGCCCATACGCCGGGTGTCTCGACGAGCCATCCTGAGCCGTCGTTCACCTGGAATGTGTAGAACTGCCCGTAGAGCTGGCGGGGGGAGTCGGCGCTCCACACTCCGGAGGAGCCGAGAGTCATTGCGAGAGTGTCGGTGGCTGCCGAGTTGCGGTCGGTGGGGTAGAGGAGCACCCGGGCGGCCTTTACGGCCGGCGACCATAGGCGGAAGTGAGTGCCCGAGGCGTCGACTGTCAGCTCAAGGTCGGTGCCGGCGTATGTGGGGTAAGAGTCGTAGTCGGCCTCGGCTGCGTGAGCTCCGGCCGCGGCAAAAGCAGCGGCTCCCGTCAGAAGAGAGCCTGCCATGAGGGTCATGAGTTTGTTCATTGATGTTTATAAGGTTGTAATGTAAGAGCGGGTTGTATAAGGTCAGCGCACCACGATCTGGCGCGAGAAGTCGGCGCACTTTACGATATAATACCCTTGGGGCACATCGACGGCTACGCTCTGCCCCGGGGCCACATCTACGCTTTTGAGCATCTGGCCGGTGATAGAGTAGATGAAGAACCGCACGGGCGCTTCGGCCGCGGCAGGCACGGCAAGCTCGATGCGGCCCGAGCCGGTGCGTACGGCTGCCGTCTGCTCAAGGGCCGGACGCGACACGCCGGCCGAGGCCTGCGGCGAGACGACGCCCAGGCAGCACGCAATGGCTAAAATTGTCAGAATCCGTTTCATCGTAGCGGTAATTTTTCGTGGTTGGAAAGCTTCCGGCGGGGTGCGGATGCCGCGCGGGCGGCGCACACTCCATCCGGTTTTACAAAGTTAACATTTTTCGCCGATATTTCCAAACCGTCTATTATATAAAAATAGTTAATTCGCAACCTTTGAAGACCGAGAGCTCCATCGGAGGGCGCATACCTCAAGGTGCGCTTATAGCACTCGCCGAAAGTAATTCGTCTAACTCTTTAGGATTTTGCGGAAAATAGGGAAAAAATAGGGAAAGATAGGGGAATTTCAAAAATTTCCCTATCTTTGCATCCTCACACAATATAGTTATGATAGAGCCCGCGCCCAAAAAACAACGTAGCCAAACTGAAGCATTGGCGATATTGAGAAACCCTGCGTATGCAGATCTTCTGCGTAAGATAGAGCGGAATTACCTCTATTGGGATAAGGTAAAATACCTCGCGACAGGAGATCTTTCTGCTCTTTCGCTGTGGCATGCTGTGAAGTTGTCGCGTAAATTGCAGATGAAAACTGTCACGTTTGGAAGATACACATTTCGATTTGCAATTACAGAGCGAATCCTCGCTCTGCTGCATAAGTTTGACTTAAATTTCGGAGGCACTCTTAGCTCGGAAGGAGCAGTATCGGCCGACGATAAAAAGTACATACTCAACAGCTCCACAATGGAGGAGGCGATCGCTTCCAGTCAGATGGAGGGAGCCAACACAACTCGGAAAGTTGCCAAAGATATGCTCCGCAAGCAGGCTACGCCACGCAATAAGGGGGAGCGGATGATTGTAAATAACTATAATACCATCAGGCTCATATCCGATATATCCGGCGAAGAGTTTACCGTGAAACAGATATGCCGGCTTCATCGCATGATCTCGAACGCGACCCTCGACGATTCTGCTAATGAGGGAAAGCTGCGGGACAATGATGATATTATGGTGATGAACGCACTGACAGGCGAGATAGTCCATACTCCTCCATCACATGAGGAAATCGCTGATATGCTCGAACAATTGTGCCGATTTGCAAACGAAGACAACCCCGATACTTTCATCCATCCGATCGTACGCGGCATTATCATTCATTTCATGCTGGCATATATACATCCATTTTGCGACGGGAATGGACGTACGGCCAGATCGTTGATATATTGGTATCTGCTGAAAAACAAATATTGGTTTGTTGAATATCTTTCGATCTCACGCATTATTTACCGCAACAAAACTAAATACGAACGTGCATTCCTATGCGTGGAAAACGACGAGCTTGATCTGACGTATTTTATACTGTATCACCTTGAAGTGATGGAGGATGCTTTCATCGAGCTAAAGGAGTATCTCAACAAGAAGATACGCGAACGTTCGACTATAAGCAGTCTACTCGGGATTCCGGGCGTCACACGGCGTCAGGCGCAGATACTAAATTTTCTGGATGAGAATCCGGACAAGATGATATCGGCAAAAGAGATTGCTAACAAATTCGGGCTGACTCCCAAGTCTATCAGACTCGACTTGCGAAAACTGTCAAAATTATCACTCATCACTGAAACTCAAGTAAATGGGCGAGAGCACGGCTACTCCCGCCATCCTGATATAGAGCAAAAGATCGAAGAACTAAAACAGGGAAAAAATAGGGAATAATAGGGAAATTTCAAAATTTTCCCTATTTAAGGATAGCTCGGAGTGCACTCCCTTTGAGGGGCAAGAGCAGGCAAGAGCAACCTCGGAGGGCGCATTCCTCAAGGTGCGCCGAAAACACCCTCAAAATCATAAACAATCACGGATTCTCAATATAACCACTGAAATGTGGATAGTGATAATCCGTGATTTATTACCTCCGAGGTTGCTCTCTCCCCCGAACCACTATGTGTCTTCGCGGCTCTGATCGTCAGAGGCTGGCGGTCAGGATCTTCACTACGTCGTCGCGCGTAAGGGTGCGGTAGCCGTCGTTGAGGAGTATTGTGGCGTCGGCTATGCCGTCGATCATATCGGGTGTGACACCGAGCGACGTGATTTCGGTGGCGGCGCCGATCTCTTTGATCCACTCGCCCAAGGCTTCGATGCCGGCAGCTGCCAGCTCGCTCTCGCTGCGGCCTTCGGCGGGGATGTCCCACACCACGCGCGCAAAGCGGGCGAAGCGGCCCACGGCGCGATCCATGATATATTTATAGTATGCCACAGATATGCCCGAGAGGGTCATGCCGTGGGTTGCGCCGGTGTAGGCTCCGATGGCGTGGCCGATCATGTGTACCATCCAGTCCTGTGATTTCCCCTCGCCGATCAGCGTGTTGAGGGCCCATGTGGCCGACCACATAAGGTTGGAGCGCGCCTCATAGTTTTCGGGATCTTTCACCGCTACACGGCTTGAGGCTACGACCGAGCGCATCAGACCCTCGGCGAGGTAGTCGGAGGTTGAATCGTCGTCGCCCGAGAAGTACTGCTCCATGATGTGGCTCATCGTGTCGAATATGCCTGCAACCATCTGCCGGTGCGGGAGGGAGAAGGTGAAGCGGGGGTTGAGCACGGCAAAGCGCGGCATCACCTCTTCGCCGAACACCTTGCCGATCTTGAGCTTGGCCGCATGGTTGGTGATCACCGAGCCGCCGTTCATCTCCGAGCCGGTGCCTGCCATAGTCAGCACGGCGCCGACGGGTATGATGCGCTGGCCGGGGAGCGGATCGTGCTGCTCCACCCAGAAGTGCTGCCATGCATCGCCGTCGTACCATGTGGCGACGCTCACCGCCTTGGCATAGTCGATGGTCGAACCGCCGCCTACGGCGAGGATGAAATCGACATCGTTGTCGCGGGCTGCCGTGCACCCCTCGTTGAGCTTGTCGACAGTCGGGTTGGGCATCACGCCCGGCAGCTCGATCACCTCTTTGCCGGCTGTGCGCAGGGCGGCCATCACCTGCTCGTACACACCGTTGCGTTTTATAGAGCCGCCGCCGTAGGTCAGGAGCACTTTTTTGCCGTAAGGCTTGATGGCATCGACGAGATGCTCCTGAGCGTTATCGCCGAAATAGAGTTTGGTCGGATTTGAATAAATGAAGTTTCCTAACATGGTATATTGTAGTTTATTTGGTGAATAATTCTTCGCATTATATAATAACAACCAGGAGGCCGAAAAAGTTAAGGTGCAAACAGGCCGCGCTTTAGCAAAAAATTTGTAACTTTGCCGCGGAAGAGTGCGCCCCGCCTCAGGGTCGTGCTTCAATCTGTTGATTATCACATTTTCAGCTCATGAATATATCATATAATTGGCTTAAAGAATACGCCACTTTCGACCTCACCCCCACAGCGGTGGCCGACGCTCTGACCTCCGTAGGCCTCGAGACCGGCTCGGTGGACGAGGTTGAGTCGGTGCGCGGCGGCCTCAAGGGGCTCGTAATAGGGCGTGTGCTCACCTGCGAGGTGCACCCCAACAGCGACCATCTCCATATCACCACCGTCGACCTCGGCCTCCCCTCGGGCGAGCCCGTGCAGATAGTGTGCGGCGCCCCCAACGTGGCTGCCGGCCAGACAGTCGTGGTGGCTCCCGTGGGCACCACGCTCTACGACGCCGACGGCGCCGAATTTAAGATCAAGCGCTCCAAGATACGCGGCGTCGAGTCGCTCGGCATGATATGCGCCGAGGACGAGATCGGCATCGGCTCGTCGCACGACGGCATCATCGTGATACCCGACGCCGACGTGGCCCCCGGCACTCCCGCCGCCGAATATTATAACCTCACTTCCGACTACCTGCTCGAAGTCGACCTGACCCCCAACCGCATCGACGCCGCTTCACACTACGGCGTGGCCCGCGACCTGGCGGCATGGATGGAGCAGCACGCTCCCGCGCAGAACCCCGAGTTGCGCCGCCCCTCGGTAGAGAGCTTCGCCGTCGACAGCGCCGACGGCGGCATCCCCGTCGAGGTAGAGGCCTCCGACGCATGCATACGCTACAGCGGACTGACAATACGCGGCGTCAAGGTGGCCGAGTCGCCCCAGTGGCTCAAAGACCGCCTGAGCACCATCGGCCTGCGCCCGATAAACAATATCGTCGATATCACCAACTACATACTCCACGGCATCGGCCAGCCGATGCACTGCTTCGACCTGGCTCACATCAAGGGAGGCAAAGTCGTGGTGCGCAAAGCCGACGACGGTGCTCCATTCACCACCCTCGACGGCGTGGAGCGAAAGCTCGACAGCCGCGACCTGATGATATGTAACGCTGCCGAGCCGATGTGCATAGCCGGCGTGTTCGGCGGTCTCGACTCGGGTGTCACCGACGCGACCACCGACATATTCCTCGAGTCTGCCTGCTTCCACCCCACAAGCGTGCGCAAGACAGCACGCCGCCACGGTCTGAGCACCGACTCGTCGTTCCGCTTCGAGCGCGGAGTCGACCCTAACGGCACCATGTATGCCCTGAAGCTCGCCGCCATGATGGTCAAAGAGCTTGCCGGAGGCCGGATATGCGGTGAGCCCGTCGACATCTACCCCGCGCCCGTCGAGCCCTACGCCGTAGAGTTCTCATACAAAGGTATGGCCGACCTTGTAGGCGAAGATATAGGCCACGACACCATCGACTCCATACTCGGCTCGCTCCAGATCGAGATACGCTCCCGCCACGACGACGGCGACACCATCGACCTGGCCGTGCCCACCTACCGCGTCGACGTGCGCCGCCCCTGCGACGTGATCGAGGACGTGCTCCGCATATACGGCTACAACCGCATCATCCCCGGCACGACCCTCCACTCATCCCTGCAGCACAAGACTCCCACCGACACAGCCGTCGGCTTGCAGGAGACCATCAGCGAGCAGCTCACAGCCGCCGGATACTTCGAGATAATGAACAACTCGCTCACCGCCGAAGCCTACTACGCCGACTCCGCCGCTTATCCCCCCGAGCAGTGCGTGCGCCTGCTCAACCCCCTCAGCGGCGACCTGGCCGTGATGCGCCGTACACTGCTTTACGGCGGTCTCGAAGTGATAGCCCACAACGCCAACCGCCGCATGGCCGACCTCGCCCTGTACGAGTTCGGCGAAGTGTACCGCCTCGACCCCTCGAAGAGCTCCACACCCGAAGCGCCCCTGGCTCCCTACAGCGAAGCCACACACCTGGCGCTATGGCTCACCGGTCGCATCACCCCCGCGGCGTGGAACCGCCAGCCCGTCGAAGCATCATTCTACGACCTGCGCGGCACCGTGGCAAACATCTTCGCGCGCCTCGGCCTGACCGACGCCGAGCTCAGCTATACCCAGGAAGGCCCCTCGGAGCTATACACAGCATCGCTCGCCGTGGCCACACGCTCGGGCAAAGAGCTCGGCCGCATGGGCATACTCGCCCCCGCGCTGCTTCAGAAATTCGACATACGCCAGCCCGTAGTGTTCGCCGAGCTGCAATGGCGTCAGATCGTCCGCCTTGCCGCCGGTCGCACCCTCACATTCACACCGCTGCCCAAGACACAGCCCGTGAGCCGCGACCTTGCGCTGCTGCTCGACGCCGGCATCAGCCTCGCTGAAGTGGAGAAGACCGTACGTGCAGCCGCCGACCGACGCCTGCTCCGCTCAGTGCGCCTCTTCGACGTATACGAAGGCAAAAACCTCCCTGCCGGCAAAAAATCGTATGCCATCAACCTCACCCTTCAGGATCCCGACAAAACCCTCACCGACAAGCAGATCGACGCCGTAATGACAAAAGTCATCAAGGCCCTCACCGACCGCCTCGGAGCTGAGCTGCGTTGAGACCCTGCCGAATATCTAAAAAAACAAACAAATAACATACTACCACCCATGGGAAGAGCATTTGAATACCGCAAAGCCAGAAAAATGAAACGCTGGGGCAACATGTCGCGCACATTCACCCGCATCGGCAAAGAGATCACCATAGCCGCCAAAGCCGGTGGTCCTGACCCCGCGACAAACCCCCGCCTGCGCGCCCTGATGCAGAATGCCAAGGCCGCTAACATGCCCAAAGATACCGTCGACCGCGCCATCAAAAAAGCCACCGACAAAAACGCCGGCGACTACAAAGAGATAACCTACGAAGGATACGGCCCCTTCGGCATCGCAATATTCGTAGAGGCAGCCACCGACAACAATACCCGCACCGTGGCCAACGTCCGCTCATACTTCACAAAACACGGCGGCTCGCTCGGCACCCAGGGCTCGCTCACATTCCTGTTCGACCATAAGAGCGTATTCCACATCAAAGCCAAAGAAGGCGTATCGCTCGAAGACCTCGAGCTTGAGCTGATCGACTACGGCGTCGACGAGCTCGAAGCCGACGACGAGGAGATCGTGCTCTACGGCGCATTCGAAGAGTATGCCAACATACAGAAATACCTCGAGGACAACGGCTACGAGATCGTAAGCTCCGAGTTTGAGCGCATACCCAACGACCTGAAGGACGTCACCGAAGAGCAGCGCGTCACCCTCGACAAACTCCTCGAGAAGCTCGAAGAGGACGAGGACGTACAGAACGTATTCCACAACATGCGCGAATCCGAAGAATAATCGCCCCGAAAACAATAACAAATCACGGATTATCACTATCATCAGTATAGTGGTAATCCGTGATTTTTTTGATTCTTAGGGTATTAGGGCGGATCTTTTAAGGGCCGCCCTCCGAGATCAATAGCAAACTCGGAGGGCGCATCCTTTAGGGTGCGCCGATAACGCCCTCCGAGTCTGAGGGGGGGCGATCAGTCGATGGAGTAGCCGGCGGGGTTCATCTCGCCGTCGCCCATGTCGGCATCCATGTTGTTGCGGTCGCGCTTGGCTTTCATGTTGCCGAAGGAGTATTTCACGGTGAAGCGCACCTGGCGTCCGCCGCGCCAGCGTTCATCCTCCTGGCTGTAGCCGGGGCCGTAGGTGAAGGAGTGACGCTTGCGTGAGTCGAATATGTCGCGGCAGTTGACGGAGAAGCTCCAGTTGCCCAAATTCTTGCGCAGGCCGGCGTCGACGCTCCATCCCGCTTCCTGCGAGCCCTGAGCGTTGATGCGGCGCGAGTTGTAGCGGCCGGTGGCCTGCAGGGAGAGCTGCCAGGGGAGGCGTACGGAGGCCATGCAGCGCAGATCCCAGGCGAAGGAGTTGCGGGCGCGTCCGCTCACGGGGAAGTACTTGCCGTAGCGCTCAAAGTCGAACGACCATGCCGAGATATGCGAGTTGTAGAGGTTGGCGGTGGTGGTGAGGTCGAGGATGCGGAAAAAGTTGTTCTTTACCACAATCTCGCATCCGGAGTTCACCTGCGAGCCGGCGTTGGCCCATGTGGTGTAGAGTACGTCGCCGTCGAGATAGCTTATGCGGTTCATCACATCGGTGCTGTGGCGCAGATAGCCGGAGAAGCTTATCATGTGCTGATCCCAGGTCTTGATGTAGTTTATCTCGTAGGAGTTGGAGTATTCAGGCTGCATCTCCGGATTACCGTAGGATATGTTGGTAGGGTTGGAGATGTTCTCAAACGAGTTGAGCTGGCCACCCCAGGGGCGGCGTATGCGGCGTGTGTAGTTGATCTGCAGCTCATTGTCGTGAGGCAGCGACCATGATAAGAACGCCGACGGGAAGAGCGAGAACGTATTTTTCTTGAACATCGGCACCTCCGCCTCGCTCTGGCCCCACGACAGCGAGCGGGTGCGTATCTGCCATGCTTCGCCGCGCAGACCGGCCGAGAAGTTGAAGCGTCCGGCTTTGCCTCCGAGCGTGAAGTATAGGGCGTTTATGTCGTTGTCGTATATGAAGCGGTTGTAGAGCTGGCGGTCGAGGGTGATGTCGGCCGGAGTGGTGCCCGAGTAGGTGGTGTTGGGGGTATCTTCGCGGTTGAAGTTGCCGTTGTAGCCGGCTTCGAGCTTGAGCCATCCGGTGAGCTGGTTGGTGTAGTCGGCCTTCACCTCCCACATGTTTGAGCTCACGTCCATGGTCTGCTCTTGGTATATGCTCTGATAGTAGTCGCTATCGTCGGGGAGCTCGCCGGGCCACAGCTGCTCCTGCAGGTAGGTGTTGAGCGAGGGGCCGCCCCAGTGGTTGAAGCCCGCGTTGATGTCGAGAGTGTGGGAGTCTGACCATTTGTGGAGGTAGCCGAGCTCGAGGTGGCCGCCGCGCATGTCGCCCGACGAGCCGGCGCGGTTGGCGTTCATCGACCACTGCTGCGGCAGGTTTGAGTTGTATATTGTAGTGGTGTGGCCCCATCGGTGGCCGAGCATTCCGAAGCCGCTGAAGTATATTTTGTCGGCCTTGGTGGCATGATATGTGGTGCCGAGGCGCAGGAAGACGTTGTCGCCGTGGTTGCGGGAGTCGCCTGCGGAGTTGAGGAAGAGGTCGGAGTCGTCGTAGAGTCGCTCCGAATTTGAGCCGCCGTGGTTGTGGCGCATACGCATCCCCAGTCCGGCGAACGACTCGAAGCGTCCGGTGTTGAAGTTGATGTTGAAATTGGCGTTTGCCCCGCCGCGGGTGTCGGCACTGAGCTCTGCCGAGCCGAAATATCCGTTGCGGCGATCCTCTTTAAGTACGATGTTGATTATGCCGGCGGTGCCTTCGGGGCTGTATTTGGCCGAGGGGTTGGTGATCACCTCGACGCGCTGTATCGTCTCGGCGGGTATCTGTTCGAGTATCTGGGCGCGATTGTCGGCGGTGAGACCCGACTCTTTGCCGTTGATCCATACCGTGACCGACGAGTTGCCGCGCAGCGACACCTCGCCGTCCTGATCCACCTCGACCGACGGGATAGCCTCAAGCAGCTCGGAGGCCGATACACCGGCGGCGGCGATGTTCGAGTCGACGTTGAACACCTTGCGGTCCAGCTCAAAACGCATCTGGCCGCGCACGCCCACTACCTCGACCTCTTTGAGCATCTTGGAGTCTTCGGCCAGCGCTATGGCGGGCATAGTGATGTCGGCGCGCCCGACATTCACGGGGCGTTCCTGTGTCACCAGGCCGATGTAGCTTATCTTGAGGTTGTACTGCCCGGAGGGCACCGCCGGGAGTGAGTATTTGCCGTCGCTGTCGGTGGTTGTGCCGGCCACATAGTCGCCTGTGCGTGCGTTTTCGAGAGTCACGGTGGCAAAATCCAGAGGGGAGCGGTCGGCTTTATTGATGGCCGTACCCGATATTGTGCCGTCGGCCAGGGCGGCCAGAGGCATCAGAACAGCCACTGCTACGGCTGCCGGAATCTTTTTCATCAGAATGTGAGAGTTGGATTATCGTGTATTGTTTTTGCTTCGAATGATTGACTGCCGTCGGGCGCCAAAGTTTAACGTCAATTGTGTTAAAAATATTTAATTATAAAGGGCGCTTTTTGGGGGCGGTTGATATAGCTGTCATTTCTCGGAAATGGCTCCGGAAGCCGTTTTGGAGTAAACGTCGTGCTTATCTTTTGTTGCAAAATTTTTGAAAATGATTAAAATATCCCTGTTTGTTTGATCTGTTAGTTTGTGAAATATAAATTATCTGCTTATATTTGTGAACGAACCAATAAGCAATCTTCACATGAGAAAACTTCTACTTCTTCCGTTCTTCTTGATCTTGATTGCAGCTTGTTCAGATCAAGAGGAGCCGGCCGGGGCTGAAATCGGAGCAACTGATGTCTCACGCACAGAAGCTGAGGGGCGAGAGATAGTCGACAACGGTTTTCACTTTGCTAACGAGACAATCATCATGTCGGATTGGGGTTCTACCGAGTTCGTAGCTATCCTCGATGCTGCAGATCTCACACCTTCAGATATCGACATCAATGATATAAAGGTTGTTGGAGCATACAGCTATGATTATTCAAAATTTGGCACAGATCTCGATCCGTGGGAAGAGATTGGACTTGATAAAGTCGATCCGGCCACTGCCGATTGGCTCTCAGTCGAAGTTGCTAATAATAAGGGGAATATCGGGATTCTGATTACGGCATCTGCTCTTATTCCCAATATGTCGCCGGGCAAGCCTTATCCTGATGATAGAGCCATCAAACTCGATGTGGAGATCGGTATCAACGAGCTGCAGCGTGCTGTTTGCTCTATCATGGTGGTACAACAATTATCGTTGGATGATTCGAATATCACTCCTGACAATGGAAGACTATTCAGTTTCTCAGAACCTACAGAGTTCAACGTTTCTGCCGACGGTGCTCGAGGCAGTATAAGGATGTGTTATAATGCATCAGGGTATGAGCGTCTCACAGCACAAGGGTATAAAATCCCTGCGAAGATCGAATTACAGTCTCTGCTTTTAGGTCGAAGGTACGACGTCCCTGAAGATGAGGAAGAATTGGAGGCGCTCGAACTACCGAGAGGCATCACGGACAGCTATTGGACTTTCTACGAAGCTGGCAGAATAATGAATGCCGATGGGATCTACGATTTAGGTTGGGCCAAAATTAAAGTGATCAACAATCCCGACGGCTCAAAGATTTTCGAATACGAAATCACCGAAAACACCCTCGGAATACTGCGCGAAGTCCAAATAACGGACACCCCCGACTTTATCGGCCCCGAGTACTCTTTATGCCGCTACAGAGTATCGAGCCACTTATGGTCCATAATTATAAGTCAGCCGAGCAAATGATTACTCTTTTTCAATAAATTATGGGACAAGCTCTACAAAAGGATGCCGGCCGGTCGGGTCGGCATCTTTTGCGTCATACCAGCTCGAGCCAGAGGCGGTCGAAGGTGGCGTCGAGGTCGTCGGTCAGGCCGGGGTGGGGGCGCGATGTCTGGATGCAGGCGCTTCGCACTGCTGTGAGCCACCGGAAGCGCTCTTCGGCCACCAGGGCGGCTATCTCGCCTGCGCCCGCCTCGCCTTGGGCTGTGGCTACGAAGCTGTCAAGCTGGCGCCGCAGCTCGGATTCGGGGATAGTGCACCCGATGGCTTCGAGCTTGGCCGGGGGCAAGGTGTAGCGTGCGCGCACCCACCGCCGGCGCTTGCACATCATGATCAGCCCGATGTTGATAAACTCCTCGCGCTCTACCTTGGGCACGAGGCGTATCACGGCGTATTCATAGAGATTTTCGGGCAAGCTCGGCATGGTCGACGAATATTTTGGAGTTGGCTAATCGTGTCTTGAGGAATGTGCGGTAGCTGTCGCGCTGCTGTGCGGGGGTGAGGTCGCTGTCGGGGTAGTCGAGCCACTCGTCGGGCACACTGTCGACGATGCGGTCGAGTGTGCGGGGCGTGATGCGCTGGCGCAGCAGCTTGTCGGCCTCGTGCAGGCGTGTGGCGCGCCGCAGCAGCAGGTGGTCTTTCACGTACGGAAAGGGCGATAGCGCAGCCTGCCCGGCAGGGGTGGTGCCGGAGTGGTGGAAGTAGAGTGAGGCGCCGTGGTCGATGAGCCACGGCTCGGAGTGCCAGTGCAGCATGTTGGTGTTGCGCACGGTGCGGTCTATGTTGGTCAGAAACGCGTCGAGCCACACTATACGCGATGCGTCGAGCTCGTCGATACCGTTGGCGTATGGGTCGAGCGTGAGGGCACCGGAGAGGAAGTGCATGCCGAGGTTGAGCCCCCGGGAGGCCTGCAGCAGCTCCTGCACCTCGACATCGGGCTCGGTGCGTCCGAACTCCTCGGGCAGATCGACAAGCACCAGCTCGGGCACACGGAAACCGAGCGCCCGAGCCACCTCGCCTCCTATCAGCTCGGCGGTGAGCGCTTTTGTGCCGTGGCCGGCGCCACGCAGCTTGAGCACATATTTGAAGCCGTCGTCGGCCTCGGCAAGTACCGGCAGCGAGCCTCCCTCGCGCAGAGGGGTGATATATCGGGTGGCTGTCTGATGTCGTAGAGGTGTCATAGTTTCCTTATACGTCTGCAAAACATTTTATGTGTCTGCAAAACATTTTAGAGTGAGTCTGCGTTTGATTAATGAAAGCTAAAATTTAATAATCTTTCATTATGACAAAGAAAGCTCAAAACATCTGGCTCGTAATAGGCGCTATCGTACTGATCGCACTTCTGATCATCTGGCTCACATTTGCCGACATGGCCGGCGACACCGACGTGGTGGCCTGCGTGATGCCGTAAGCCGCCCTGCGCGTGGGGGTCAGACTCCGAATATCCCCATAAACATACGGGCTATCGAGACATATATGATCAGGCCTATGATGTCGTTTGATATCTGAATGAACGGGCCTGTGGCGAGTGCCGGGTTGATGTGTATCTTCTCGAGTGTCAGCGGCACGAGTGTGCCCAAAAGTGTGGCGAACATCACCACGCAGAACAGCGAGCACGCCACCGAGAGCGTCACGGTCCAGTCGCCGGGCATCATCAGCAGGTTGTAGCCGAACATCACCAGCGACATGATGGTGGCGTTCATCAGGCCGATCACCACCTCTTTGCCCATCTGCCGCCCGAACTCCTTGATCTCGAGCGAGCCGTTTGCCAGACCTTGCACCACTATGGCCGAGGCCTGGACGCCTACGTTGCCGCCCGTACCTCCGATTATCGGGATGAAGATGGCCAGGGCGGTGAGCTGCGCCATCTGGCTCTCGAAGGTGCCGAGTATCAGCGACGCGAGTATACCGCTGGCTATGCCTATGAGCAGCCATGGTATGCGCGCCTTGACCTGCGCCCACACCGAGTCGTCGGCATCGACGTCGCTCGACAGACCGGATGCGAGCTGATAGTCGCGCTCGGACTGCTCGCGCATCTCGTCCATGATGTCGTCGACGGTGATACGCCCCACAAGCCGCCCTATCGAGTCGACCACCGGCATTGCGATAAGGTCGTATTTCTCGAAGTCGAGCGACACCTCGTCGATCGGCGTGTCGGTCTTCACGGCCACAGGGTCGACCTCCATGACGCGCTTTATCTTCGACACCGAGGGGTGTGTGATCAGAGTTTTGAGCGGGAGGATGCCGCGCAGCCGGGCGTCGTCGTCCACCACATAGACGTAGTATATCTCGTCCATATCCTCGGCCTGCATACGCATCTGCTTGATGCACTCGGGCATGCTCCAGTTCTCGTTCACCACGATCATCTCGGTGCCCATAAGGCCGCCGGCGGTGTCCTCGTCGTATTTGAGCAGGTCGATGATGTCGCCGGCCTGCTCAACGTCGTCGATATGCGAGAGCACCTGGTCGCGGTCGTCCTCGTCGAGCTCCTGGATTATGTCGACGGCATCGTCGGTGTCGAGGTGCTCGATGATCTGCGAGGCGATATCCTCGGCGGGCATGTTTTCGAGCAGCTTGTGGCGGTCGTCCTCGTCGAGCTCCATGAGCACGTCGGCCTTGATCTCCTCGTCGAGGAGCTTGTACAGAAACTCGGCCTCCTCCAGATCCAGATCCTGATACAGCTCGGCTATGTCGGCCGGGTGGAGGTCGGCGAGCTCGCGGCGCGCCTGCTCCTCGTCGCGCTCGGCTATGATATGGCGTATGCGGTCGATGTATTCGTCGGTGTATTCCTTCATGGCTGCTGCGGTGATGTGCGGTGACGGCTCACAATGTTTGTCAGATCAATAAACTGCTCTACCGACAGCTGCTCGGGGCGCATGGCCAGCAGCGGCGAGTCGGGGAGGGGGGCGCCCGGGGCCAGCAGGCCGCGCACGGAGTTGCGGATAGTCTTGCGGCGCTGCCCGAAAGTAGTCTTGACGACGGTGCGGAACAGCCGCTCGTCGCATCCGAGGTCGACCACATCGTTGCGCACCATCCGAATCACTCCGCTCTTCACCTTAGGCGGCGGATTGAACACGCCCTCCGACACCGTAAAGAGGTAATCCACCTTATACCAGGCCTGCAGCAGCACGCTCAGTATGCCGCGTGTGCGCGATCCGGGGGGAGCCGCCAGGCGTTCGGCCACCTCGCGCTGCAGCATCCCCGAGCAGCATGCCACGCGGTCGCGGTAGTCGAGCACCCGGAAGAATATCTGCGACGAGATGTTGTAAGGATAGTTGCCTATCACGCAATACTTGCCCTCGTAGCCGGCAGGCATAAGCGAGTTGAGGTCGAGCTTCAGGAAGTCGGCTTCGACGATACGGTCGGCACTCAGGCCGTCGAAATTGGCGCGCAGATACTCCACACTCTCCGAGTCGAGCTCCACGACAGTCACATCGTGCCCCCCGCTCAGCAGAAACTGAGTCAGCACACCCATGCCGGGGCCTACCTCGATCACGGGCATGCCGCGGTAGTCGTCGAGAGTCGCCGCAATGCGCCGCGCCACGTCGAGATCAGTCAGAAAATGCTGACCCAAAGCCTTTTTTGGCCGTACTCCCTTGCTCATAGCTCTACATTTTTTTGCAAAATTACGCATTTTCGCCGAAAATACGCCCTCCGGCCGCTGATATTGTGTAACTTTACGCATCGAAAAGCGCCTCAACCGTATGAAAATAGTAGCCGACAAAGATATCCCGTTCCTGCGCGGCCTCCTTGAGAGCCGTGGCGCGGAAGTGACCTATGTGCCCGATTATGAGATAACACCCTCTGTGGTGCGCGATGCCGACGCCCTGATGGTGCGCACCCGCACCAAGTGCGGACGCCCGCTGCTGGAGGGGTCGCGTGTGCGCGTGGCAGCCACGGCCACCATTGGTACCGACCATTTCGACCTCGACTGGTGCCGCGAGGCCGGGATTGTGGCAGCCAACGCCCCTGGGTGCAACGCCCCGGCCGTGGCGCAATGGGTGCTCGCAGCCGCCGCGGCAATCTGCGGCGACGACCTGCGCGGACTCACCATAGGCGTGGTGGGCGCAGGCAATGTGGGCAGCATCGTCGGGCGATGGGCTCAGGATGTGGGTATGCACGTGCTCCTTTGCGACCCTCCCCGCGCCGAGGCCGAGGGTGCCGGGCCGTTTGTGAGCCTCGACGAGATAGCGCGACGCGCCGACATCGTGACTTTTCACACTCCGCTCACGCTCGTCGGCCCGCACCCCTCATACCATCTTGCCGACACCGCTTTTTTTGCCGCCGTGGAGCGCTGCCCCGTGATACTCAACGCTTCGCGCGGAGGAGTGGTCGACGAGCAGGCCGCACTGAGTGCGCTCGCCGCCGGACGCATCCGCGCCCTCGGCATCGACACATGGGAGGGTGAGCCCGCCGTCAACCCCGCGACGCTCGCTGCCGCCACCGTGGCCACGCAGCACGTAGCCGGCTACTCTCGTCCCGGCAAGATCCGCGCCACGCAGATGGCCCTCAATGCCGTGACCGACGCATTGGGGATGGATCGTATCGATGTGCCGGAAATGTCGGAGATACCCCCCGAGCGGCGTCCCATGACCATTGAGCGGATCCGTGCCACCTACGACATCATGGCCGACACCGCCCGCCTCAAAGTCTCGCCCGACAAATTCGAGCACCTCCGCAACACCTACCCTTACCGCCCCGAGCCGTAACAGCCCGCCTCGACTTCGAAGGTCGGGTCCTTTAGGGCCCGACGATAATGTCAGCGAGCGCTAAAGCACTCGCCCTCCGAATTCAACAACGCCATTATCTCAGGCGTATGATTTCGTCGGCCAGGTATAAGTCACTTCGACATATCAAATCGGAAGTGCCGTCGTCGATTATCTCAAATAATGGCGAGGAGTATAGCATATCCATAGCCTCCTCAAGAGATATACTTAGCTTACGCGCTATCAGTTCGATGATGCGTGCATACTTCATGTCGCGCAAAATACGGGTTGCCTTATCCATTTTTTAATTCTTTATGGTCAATGAATCTCAGGCATCGGTCGATAGATCTCTGTGTGACGAAGCAGAGCTGATTGTTGGGCATCTCGTAAACAAGATTCTGCAACGCCTGCTCTTTGTTGTAGATACCGGCCATATACAGGTCGACGGTCTGAAATACCTTATCGTTAGCCACTCCTCCTTCTATGATGTCATATATCTTATACACATCGCTTCCGCTGCGGCAGCTGCATACGAAGTCAAGCCACTCTTCATCATAGGCGACGAATCTCTTTACTCTCAAATCGGCATCGGGGGTATATTCGAAAATGTGCAAAAAGGCATCTTTTCCGGCACGGAGGAAGCGTTTGGAATAATTTTCAGCCTGTTCTCTGAGTCGGGTAACATAAAATCCTTTTCCAAAATCGAGACCGTCGCGTGAATGATTCACATCCGGATCAGAAAAATGTATGTCGGATGTATGGTATACTAACATAGTGCGACTCCTTTCTTTTTCATAATATCGATGACATCCTCGGCCACGTATTCGAGGCTGAGGGAATGTAGCACATCGTAGGCAGCCGCCAGATAGTCGGTGATTATCCCAGCAGAATTAAGCTCTTTGTATATATAAGCGCACGATTTGCCGGTCAGCCTGGATAATGCACCTATTACACAGGTCACGTAGTTGATCTGGTGAGTTGACATGTCGCGTTTTATTGCAAAGTTAGCGAATTTTGACGGAATATTCAAAACTCTGACAAAGCGAGGACAAGGCGAGGGCGCATCAGGGTAGGTTGATGCGCCCTCGGTAGGGGTATGTGTGTTTTTTTTAGTAGTGTGTCAGCGTACGACGCGTTTCTGGCCGTCGATGATGTAGATGCCGGCGGGAAGCGAGTCAACCGGTCGTTCGATCTTCACACCGGTGAGGGTGTATATGCCGCGCAATACCGGAGCCACTGCCTGATCGTCGGCGCGAACGCTCTCGATGCCGGAGGCGGGTGCCTCGAAGGTGATGTTGTGGGTGTTCATGTCGACTTTCACTTTCACGTCGCCACCCTCCCAGTATTCGGGAGTAAGGAACGATCCGTATATATTGCGGTCGTCGGTGTAGGTGTAATAACGCGCGGTGTGGCTGAAGGTGTCGCCGGCGGCGTTGAGGTCATCGTCGGTGAGCACGGCGCGAGGGTACCCCGAGTAGATCACGTCGATATCTGAATATAGTGTGGGATCGTTGCCTTCGCGACACATGACAAAGTAAAGATCCTGGCGGCCAGCGGGCATATTGACCGTCCCCTCAAACTGTCGGGCGCCGACCTTGGGGATCTTAACGAACTCAGTGCCGTTGTAGTAGTGCAGCGAGTTGAAGTCGGCCTCAGGGAGGTGGAACAGGGGAGTCGACGTTTCGGGCCCGTCGGCTTTAGAGAGCTTGACGGTATAGTTCGATTTATCGGCCTGTACACGGAGATACCCTCCCTCCCAGTTGTTGAGCTTCCAGTTGCTTGAGCCGCGGACGGCCTCGAGGGTCACCGTCATGTTGTCGCCGAGGGTGGGGGTGAGGATATCTTCGAAGTCGGGCCACCCTGCTGCCATGCACTCATCAGTTCTCCATGTGCCGGGCGAGAGGAAGAGGCGGAATGTGTCCTCCCCTGCGGGGATATAGATCACGCGCTCATAGATATTATTATCTTTCGGGGCGAGCCAGTAGTCGGGGTCGGTGCCGCGGTTGCTCCAGTCGTTTGCTGCGCCGACGAAGTATACCACGTTTTCGGGCTGTTCGTAATCTCTTTCGGTCGCCTCAAAGTGCTTTATTTTTGCAGCGGAATTATATTGAGGATACTCGCTAAGCCAGACATAAAAATCGAACTGATGATTGGCGTCGTAATATCCATCCGAAGCATCAGGATCTTTCACTCCCCACCCCTCGTAGTAACTGCCGCTGAACCGGGGAAAGACGGAGTAAGGTGATATTCCTGTCTTGGCGGAATTGGGGGCGTTAATAATTTTAGCGGGTGAAAGCACGACTCCATCCTCCGCGCCGTCTGTCGAAGCAAAATGCGCTATAAGTTGCATTTCGCCGTAATATCCGGTAGATCGGGCTTTGATCTTGCCGTGGAAAAGCCCTTTGATACCCTCCACAGGGTATAGTTTCTGCATCCCGGCAGCGGCAGTGGCGGCAGGTGCAGTGTATTCGGCGGCGTTACAGCCCGCAGACGTGTCGACATACAGACAGGGGATGCGGTCCACATCGTAAGCCCAAAGCCCTACTTTAGGATAGGTAAACCATCCGGTGCGTGTGGTGAACATAACCCCGGCCGATGCTGCGGGCACGCTGTATGCTTTCGAGGCATATTTGAGCGCAACGGCTTCGCTTGGCACCATGCACTGGCCGTCGCTGCCCAAAGCGATTGTAGCTCCGTCGACTTCGGGCTGAGTTGTGGTGCTTACCGACAGCAGACCGTTGGCTATATAGTATTCGCCGGGCTCTCCGGGGAGTCCTTCGCCGATATAGAGCTGTGCTATCTTATCGTCAGAGCTTGCGAGCGACACTCCGGGCATCAGATTTTTCTTGATATAATAGTGATAGAATGTATCTCCGTCGCGAACAGTATAGATGTTGTCAGCTTTAGTCAATGTGCCGGTAGTGAGGTCGACACACAGATCGACATTTTTTTCGGCCCACGCTTTAGGGGCAGCTGATGTGGCAGAGGAGGCCTTAGCCAGCGCGCATCTCTCGATGTTGACCTGCGAATAGTTATCTGCCGGAGTTATATCCCGTATGTTTCCTAAGCTGTATACGTTTCCGGCGGCGATACCTTGCTGAAGGGCTTCGGGAGTTTCATACAGTTCAAGCGAGAGCCACGAGATGCCGCCATAAGTATATACATCGATCACTTCAAAGATATTGCTCCCTGCGTTTGTTTCCTCAGCCGAACGGTATAAACGTGAGCCATCCGACTGGTAGAAGTAGATAGAGCGCGTCTGTGCGGCGGCAGTGCAGACCGACAGCGCGGCTATCAGTAAAAGTAAAAATTTCTTCATGCGATAATGTTGGAATTTGAAAGTATTTCGGTAGTATACTGAATTATTTTTGCAAAGATAGGTACAAAAGGAGAGTCGGTCGGCTTTTATAAGTTAATTATTGTTAAACGGGGGGGGGTAAAACTAATTATTGTTAAAGCAAAACAGACATCAACCCCTGATTGCCGCCTCCTCTCGACGGAATGCACCCTCGACCTTGGAGGTCGGCTCCTTTAGGGCCCGACGAAATCCCCTCAAAAAATCATGAATTATCACGATTAGCCCTAAATCATAGTGTTCATAGTGATAATCTGTGATTAATAAATACCCTCAGCGGACGGTATCCTCGGGCCCTAAAGGACCCGAGCTCCAAGGATGCGCCCTCCGAGTTTGCTCTTGACCCTAACTGACAACCACCAACTCCCTAATTACTTTTCCATTATAATATTGCCTAAAAGTTTTACAGCGGAAAGATACTTTTTCGGAGTAATGAAATGGACAAAACGAGGATTGCCTTGATCCTCAATTTTTAGGCCATAATTAAGTATGTCTCTCACATTATTGGATCGAACATACCTGTCAAACATGCTTGAGAATAACCGGCTTCTAAATTCCTGAGGAGTAAGTTCGGAGTGCCGACGGTCTATATCATTCAAATCATCACAGTAGAAACACAACACAGCTGTCTCATTGTCCTCCATGAATCTATAAAGCACATCGCAGACAGATGTAAGTGTGTCTGCTCCTACAACTCCTTCTCCTGATATACGCACTAATGTTACATCATAGAAAATAAGTGTAAGTGTGAGGGGGTCGTTCGTGAAAGCATGCAGGCTTTCGGCATCGTAATAGGAAAGGGCGACCCTTATCTGATCGCCCTTATCGCTATATATGTCAAAAGATATGTCCATATTACACTTTTACTGTAAAGACACATTCCTTCTTCTTTGTCAGTTTCTCAATCTGCTGACGTTTTTTTTCTCTCAAGGAATCAAAGACCTGAATCATCCTTTGAGATGGTTTTTTAATGGTGATGATTCGAGTCATATCTGTTTATTTTAGTGTTGGTCAGTTTGTTTGATGCAAAGTTACTTCTTTTTCTTCACAATCGCAAATTTTCAAGAAAGTCATTTCCCAATATAGAAACGCTTGAA
Organism: uncultured Muribaculaceae bacterium; assembly: GCA_964587165.1. Lineage (GTDB taxonomy): Bacteria > Bacteroidota > Bacteroidia > Bacteroidales > Muribaculaceae > CAZPKH01. The sequence continues at coordinate 9,611 of CAZPKH010000012.1, read as the reverse complement.
CCTTTTGGTAGGTTTATGTGCAATCTCCTTGACAGGCATTATCGTCGAGCCCTAACGACTCGCCCTCCCACGGACGACAAAGCGCGCACCCGGCAGGGATGCGCGCTTCGAGTGGGTTAATTATGCTTTCGGGGCTGTCTCACGCTGTATGAATACGAATATCAGGGCGATCACTCCGACTACGATGAACGGCACGAACATCGTCGATGCCGACGCGCCGCGGGCTTCGAGTGCAGAGGGGATATTCTGCAGCAGGCCGCCGAATATGAACATGATGCCGTTGAGGAATGCGCTTGAGGTGCCTACCAGCGGGCCGCCGGCCACATCGCCGCCCACACTGAAGGCGAGCATGTGGGAGGTGGCGCCCATACCGATCACAAACATCATCACCATCATGAGCCAAAGGGCCATAGGTACGAATATCACGAATACGAGGCCGACTATCATCATGGACACGCCAATGATCGAGGGGATGCGGCGGGAGTGGATGCTGTTGCTCCACTTAGGCCAGAAGCAGCTGCCGGCAGCCAGGCCGAGCCACAGCACGGCTGTACCGATATTGCCTGCTTCGGCCGAGAAGCCTGCGTCGGCAAACATCTTCGGGGTCCATACCACACCTAAGGCGAGGTTTAAGCCGAATGCTATACCTCCCCACACGGCGGCGATCCACATCTGCGGCATCTTGACGATCTGCAGCAGGTTGGAGCCCACCACCTTGAACGGATTGCGGCGCGACTGCACCGGCGTGGGGTTGCGCATATACAGCACCGCGAGCACTACCAAGAGCACGCCGAAGAAGCCCATGTAGGTGAAGAGCTGTTCGTACGTCAGGTGCTTGAGCAGCCCTTCGGTGATGGGGAGCTGGATGGCGCTTGAGAGCGACGACACTACCTGTACGTAGCCGAACATCGTGCCGTAGGCGGCCATGCCGAACCATACGCCGCCGATATATCCGGCGCCCACAAAGCCACAGCACGAGCCGAGAGCCATGAGCACCTGTGCCAGCAGTATCATGGGGTAGGTGGTGGCGGCGCCGTAGAGGAACACACCGGCGGCCACGAAGATAAAGGCCGGTATCAGCACTTTGCGCGAGCCGAAACAGTCGAGGAAGGCTCCGCCGAAAAACTGGAAGATAGCGAATGCCCACGTATAGGTGGCGGCTATCATGGTGAGGTGCGACTCGTCGAGGTGGAGGGTCGAGCGGATGTCGCCCTGCACTACTCCAAACATCGTCTGGACGTTGAAGAGATAGATCGTGAATACGGTGACTATAATCCATATCCACCAGGCGCGCGGGCCGCCCAGACGCGGGGCGGTTGCCGGCATTGATTTTATAGCGTTCATAGCATAAGTTTTAGAAGGTTATTTTAAGTCGGCGGCATACATCCAGTTCTGTTCACGGTCGCGGTCGTACACCTTGCGGCCGGCCACGTAGGTAGCCTTGTTGAGATTGTTGAGCCCCAGGGTGGCGAGCACGAAGAGGCGCGAGGGGAGGTCGTCGGTGTACTGCAGGCGCCACTCGGCGAATGCCGACGGGCGCATGTCGAGCACCGCCAGGTCGGCTTCGTAGCCGGCGGCCACGCTGCCTATGGTGTGCTCAAGGTGGAGCGCCTCGGCGCCGCCGCGTGTGGCGAGATAGAAGCCGCGCAGGGGCGACATGCCCCGCGACTGCAGCATGCCCACCTTGTAGGCTTCGCCTATCTGGCGCGCCACGGAGAAGTTTGTGCCGCCGCCCACATCGGTGCCGATGCCGGTCTTGACCGGGCGTGTGGCCTCCTTGGCCTCCCAGTACTTGAACTCGCCGTCGCCCAGGAAGAGGTTGCTGCTGGGGCAGTGCGCTATGCCGCAGCCGGCTTTATGGAGCAGATCCCACTCCTCGGGGCGCACGATGCAGCAGTGGGCGAATACCGACAGGCGGTCGACCAGCCCGAAGCGGTTGTACACCTCGGTGTAGTTGGGCGAGTCGGGGAAGAGCTGTGTCACCCAGTCGATCTCGCTCTGTACCTCGTCGAGGTGGGTGTGCATGTAGACGCCTTGGTCAATATATCGCTGATAGAGCTCGCCGGCGAGGGTGAGCTGCTCTGGGGTGGATGTGGGGGCGAAGCGCGGTATCACGGCGTAGAGCTGACGCCCGCGGTGGTGCCACTTGCGCAGCAGCTCCTCGGCGATGACTATCGACTGCCGGGTGTCGGGGTCGCGGAGCGAGTCGGGGAGGTTGCGGTCCTGGAGCACCTTGCCTGTGATGGTGCGGCAGTTGTAGCGCTCCGACTCCTCGAACAGGGCGTCGACGCTCTCGGCAAATGTGGTTGAGAATACGTTGGCCGTCGTGGTGCCCTGGGCGAGTATCTCCTTGAAGAATATCCGGGCCACCTCGTCGGCGAAATCTTTGTTGCTGAACTTGCTTTCGGTGGGGAAAGTGTACTGGTTGAGCCACGACAGGAGCGAGTCGCCGAACGAGCCTATCATCGGGCTCTGCACATAGTGCACGTGGGTGTCGACAAATCCGGGCATTATCAGCGCGTCGGTATACGCATCGATGTCGGTGAGCTGAGGATATTTCGGCGACACGGCGGCATAGTCGCCCACTTCGAGAATCACGCCGTCCTGCATTACGATCAGGCCGTCAGCGTAATGGTCGTAAGATTCGGCCTCGTTGATCAGAAACGGGTCAGCCTTAAACGTCAGAATCTGCCCGCGCACCCCTTTGAGGGGGCCACCTGCCGGATTGGCAGGGATAGAAGTGTTGTCCATAATTGATAAGGATTTTAATGAATGAAATTGAAAACGAGGCTTACGGCCGTAGTCGAAACATCCCTTTCAGATATACGTTCTTGTGAAACACGCTATTAAAACAAAGTGGCGCGCCTGAATGTTTGGCGCGCCGAATATGTTTAAAAGCAGACTTTGCAAGAAAAGTTACTGCCGGGTGAGGACGACCGGAAATATGTCGAAGGTGTTGAGGTTGAGGATGTCGCCCTTGAAGCCGTCGGAGGCGGGCTTGAGGGTCCACTGCTCGAAGTCGTACCCCTCCGGGTGCTTCACTTTCAGGGTGAGCTCTGTTGGAGTCCGGTCGGAGTTGCCCGGGCCGTGGCCGGTGAATGTGAACCAGCTCGACGGGCCGCGGCCGTACCGCTCAAGGGTCGAGAGGTAGGCATATTTGCCGGTGGCGCGCCACATGTAAGCGCCGGAGATCTCGTCGCGCGAGTGGCGCAGGGTGATCTGCATCACAATCGGGTAGTCGGTGCCACCGTTGGTGATATACCCCTGCAACTGCTGCTCGCCGGCCGGCGCTGCCGCCTCGACAGCTTCGGCGACCGTTACTGAATCGAACGGCACCTCTGCTTCGGCCGTTTCGACCACTTCGACTATTTCAGCGGGGTAGTCGAGATAGGGGTCGTAGCCGGCAGTGTCGAGAGCTAAAGAGTCGTATGGAGTGATGTCTGCGCCGGAGTGTCCGCGGCTCTCCCATACCACCGCCACGATGCACGACAGCACCACTCCGCCAAGCAGAATGCCGAGAGCCACCTTGGTGGAGGTGGGCATGGAGCTGCCGGGGGTATGGGGGGTGTTTTGCATCTGTGCGGTAGTTTTTCAGCGCAAAGATAGGACATTTATTCATAAATTACTAACTTTGGGGAGCTAAAACGCATACCTATGCAAATGCAAATATTCTGCAAGAACCTCAACGAATACATCACATTCGAGGGGGGCGCGACTTTGGCCGACATCTACGCCGGGCTGGCTCAGCGGCTGGATTTCAAGCCTATATGCGCCCGAGTGAACAATAAGACCGAAAACCTGCAGTATCCCCTCTTCGCTCCCAAGCAGGTGGAGTATCTGTCGGCCGCCACCCCCTCGGGCAGCCGGGTGTATGTGCGCTCGCTCTGCATGATGCTCTACAAGGCCGTGGCCGAGCTGATGCCCGGCGCCACCTTGCGCATAGAGCACTCCATATCGCGCGGATACTACTGCCGGGTCACTCTGCCCGGCGGCGCTCCGATGCCTCCGGCCCGCATCGCCGAGCTTAAAGAGACGATGCGCGGATATGTGGCCGACGATATACCTTTCGAGCGCCACGAGCAGCTCACCGCCGACGTGATCGCTATATTCGAGCGCCAGGGGCTGCACGACAAGGTGCGCCTGCTGCACACCACCCACGAGCTCTACACGGTGTACTACTCGCTCGACGGCATCTGCGACTCTTACTACGGCCCGCTCGCCCCGTCGACCGGTAGCCTCGCGGTGTTCGACCTGCTGCCGTACAAACAAGGGTTCCTGCTGATGCCGCCTGACACCGGCGCCGTCGATATGCCCGCACAACCTGTCACGCAAGAGAAGATGTATCAGGCGTTCAAGGATTACCTGGAGTTCAACCGTATCATAGGTATAAGCAATGTGGGCGAGCTCAACGAAGCCGTCGAGCAGCGGCGCACACCGACGCTGATCAACGTGGCCGAAGCCTTGCACGACAAGAAGATAGCCAATATATCAAACGAAATATCACATCGCCGCTCCGAAGGGGGCGCAAAGGTAGTGCTCGTGGCGGGACCCTCGTCGTCGGGCAAGACCACATTCACCAAGCGCCTGGGCATACAGCTGATGACCAACCTGCTCCGCCCGGCCATGATCTCGCTCGACGACTATTTTGTGGATCGACACCTCACCCCGCGCGACGAAAAGGGCGACTACGACTACGAATCGATACACGCCCTCGACCTTGAGCTCTTCAACGCTCATCTGGCAGCCCTGCTGCGCGGCGAGACCGTGGAGCTCCCCACCTACAATTTCAGCGCCGGCACACGCGAGTTCCGCGGCAATACCCTGAAGCTCGGCGACGACGACGTGCTCCTGATCGAGGGTATTCACGGCCTCAACCCCGAGCTCACGGCATCGGTGCCCGCATGGCAGAAATACAAGGTGTATGTGTCGGCGCTCACAACGCTCTCGATCGACGACCACAACTGGGTGCCCACCACCGACAACCGCCTGCTGAGGCGCATAATACGCGACCATAAGTACCGCGGCACTTCGGCCGTCGACACCCTGCGCCGCTGGCCGTCGGTGCGGCGGGGTGAGGAGCGGTGGATATTTCCCTATCAGGAGAATGCCGACTCGACATTCAACTCATCGCTCATATTCGAGCTCGGCGTGATGCGCCGCTACGCCGAGGAGCTGCTGCGCAACGTGCCCGCCGACCTGCCCGAATACTCCGAGGCATACCGCCTGCGCACATTCCTGCGATATTTCACCCCTATCGATTCACAGACCATACCGCCCACATCGCTGCTGCGCGAATTTTTGGGTGGCTCGTCGTTTCATTATTAATATAGACTGATGCAGACCGTACTCTTCCACGAGACTATTTTCGGCCCGATACACTCGCGCCGCCTCGGCACCAGCCTGGGCGTGAACCTCACACCCAACGACGGCAAGATATGCACCTTCGACTGCCTCTACTGCGAGGCCGGTTTCAACGCCCAGGGTCCCGGCACTACCGGTATGCCCGACCGCGCCACCGTGGCACGCCTGCTGGAGGAGAAACTCGCCGCCATGCGAGCTGACGGCGCCGGGCTCGACGTGATAACGTTCTCGGGCAACGGCGAGCCCACGGTGCACCCCGAATTTGAGGGCGTGATCGACGACACTCTGCGGCTGCGCGACAAATATTACCCTCAGGCCAAAGTGTCGGTGCTCTGCAACACCACACTCGCCGGCCGACCCGCAGTGGCTCGCGCCCTGCGGCGTGTGGACAACAATATCCTGAAACTCGACTCGGCCGTCGACTCGACGATGCAGCTCATCGACCGCCCCGGACGCGGCGCGTCGCTCACCGTAAGCGAGCTGATCGACACCATACGCCCCTTCGGGCGGCAGTGCATCGTGCAGACGATGATGCTGCGCGGCGAGCACGACGGACATCGTGTCGACAATACCACCGACGCCGAAATCGATGCTCTCATCGACGCATACCGGCAGATCGGCCCGCTGCGGGTGATGCTCTACAGTATCGACCGCAAGACTCCCGCCGAGCATCTGCAGAAAGTGCCCCTCGACGAGCTCGAGCAGATAGCCGACCGCATACGCCGCGCCGGCATCGACGTGCAGGTAAACTAATCATACCTCCCACTACCACGCTCTGCTGCCGATGAACTCCCTGCGCGATCGCGATGTGATGTACCTCAAAGGTGTCGGGCCGGCACGCGCCAAGCTCTTTGCGCAGCAGCTCGGCATCAAGTCGGTGTTCGACCTGCTGCAGCATTTCCCTACGGCCTACATCGACCGCTCGCGCTTCTACCGCATAGCCGAGTTTCGCCCTGACGAGACGATGCCGGCCGTGCAGGTGCGAGGTCGCTTCGTGGCCCTGACGGTGCGCGGCGAGGGCGCCAAGCGCAGGCTCGTGGGGCTCTTCTCCGACGGTAGCCATACGATGGAGGTGGTATGGTTTCAGGGTGTGGCAAAGCTGCAACAGATGTACCACACGGGGGTGGAATACGTGCTGTTCGGCAAGCCCGCGGAGTTCAACCGCACATGGAGCATGGTGCACCCGGAGGTCGACCGCTACGATGCCGAGGCCGTCGCCCGCCAGCTCTCGGAAGCCCCTCAGCAGCCGGTATACTCCATACCCGAGGTGATGCGCAACCGCGGTGTGACCCAGCGGCTGATGCGCAACATCATCTCCGCCGCTCTCGCCACTATACCTCACCACCCCGCCGAGACCCTTCCGCAGAGCGTCATAGCCACCCACCGCCTGATGCCGGCCGACCGCGCATACCGCACCATCCACACTCCCGGCCTCAATCCCGCCGAGCTTGAGCAGGCACGCCTGCGGCTCAAATTCGAGGAGCTGTTCTATCTACAGATCGATATACTGCGCTATGCCCGGGCGCGCCATCAAGCCACCGCCGGATTCCGCTTCGGCCGGATAGGGCGCTTCTTCAACCGATTCTACAGCGAGTGTCTGCAGTTCGACCTGACAGGCGCCCAGAAGCGCGTGATGCACGAGATACGCGCCGATGTGGCCACCGGCCGGCAGATGAACCGCCTGGTGCAGGGCGATGTGGGCTCCGGCAAGACCATCGTGGCGCTGATGGCCATGCTGATAGCTGTCGACAACGGATACCAGGCATGCCTGATGGCTCCTACCGAGATACTTGCCGCGCAGCATTTCGAGACACTTTCGCAACTTGTGGCACCGATAGGTATAAACATCAAGCTGCTGATGGGGTCGACCGGTGCCAAGGCGCGGCGCGAGATCCATTCGCAGCTCGCCGACGGCTCGCTGCACATACTGGTGGGCACACACGCCCTGCTTGAGGACACCGTGCAGTTCCGCAAACTCGGCCTGGCGGTGATCGACGAGCAGCACCGATTCGGCGTGGCCCAGCGCGCGCGTCTGTGGCATAAGAACGACGACCTGCCCCCCCATGTGCTCGTGATGACCGCCACCCCCATACCGCGCACCCTGGCCATGACCGTGTACGGCGACCTTGAAGTATCCGTCATCGACGAGCTTCCCCCCGGACGCAAGCCCGTCGACACCCTGCTCCGTTTCGACCGGCAGCGCGATCAGGTGTACCGCGCTATCGGGGCACAGCTGCGGCAGGGCAGGCAGGTGTATGTGGTATACCCCCTGATAGAAGAGAACGAAAAGCTCGATCTGCGCTCGCTCGAAGAAGGGTACGAAACCATACGCGAGATATTCCGCCACTACAACGTGACCTATGTGCACGGGCGCATGACCCCTGCCGCCAAAGAGTACCAGATGCAGCGCTTTGCCTCCGGCGAGGTGCAGATACTGGTGGCCACCACCGTGATAGAGGTGGGTGTCAATGTGCCCAACGCCACCGTCATGGTGATCGAGAACGCCGAACGTTTCGGCCTGTCGCAGCTCCATCAGTTGCGAGGGCGCGTGGGGCGCGGTGGCGACAAAAGCTACTGCATACTGATGGCCAAGCAGAAACTGTCGGCCACCACCCGCGAGCGCCTTGAGCTGATGACGCGCACCACCGACGGCTTTGTCATAGCCGAGGCCGACATGCGAATGCGCGGCCCCGGCGACATCGACTCCACCCTCCAGTCCGGCTCTCCGCTGAGCCTGCGCATAGCATCGCTGAGCACCGATGCCGACATCATGGCCATGGCGCGCACCGCAGCCACCGCCATACTCGACGCCGACCCGCAGCTCGCCACCGCCGACGGCGCCCTGATCCGCCGTCAGTTGCAGCTCACCTCCACCCGTTCCCCCCACTGGTCGCAAATCTCTTGATTCACCCCGCTCCCTCCCCGGGGGACCAAGAGCAAACTCGGAGGGCGCAACCTTGGAGCTCGGGTCCTTTAGGGCCCGAGGATGTCGTCCGCTGAGGGTCTTTATTAATCACAGATTATCACTATGAATACTATGATTTAGGACTAATCGTGATAATCCGTGATTTTTTTTGATGGGATTACGTCGGGCCCTAAAGGCCCCGACCTCCAAGTTTGAGGGCGCAATCATATGAGGGTGCAAGAGCAACCCCGGAGGACGCATCCTTCAGGGTGCGCCGATAACGCCCTCGCCTGACGAAATCGTCGGGCCCTGAAGGACCCGACCTCCAAGTTTGAGGGTGCAATCCCATGAGGGTTCAAGAGCCGCCTCGGAGGGCGCATCCTTTAGGGTGCGCCGATAACACCGTCGCCTGTGGACATCGTCGGGCCCTGAAGGCCCCGACCTCCAAGGCCGAGAGTTGCTATTATATATAGGAATGATTGCAGAGTTGTTACAGAAACGACGTGTGTGCAGGTTTGTAACAGTTTGAGATTCGTTTGACACAATTTTGAGTCGTTTTTCTGAATTTTTAATTATTTGTATTTCAGCAGTATAAATATTTTCGAAATATTTTCCTCTCTGATTTAACTTATTTTAACCTCAAAATTATTTGGATAAATAAAAATGTCGTATATTTGCACCAGAGTTTGTTACAGAAACATAATCGTAACAGCTCAGACATCAAATTAACTCAAAACTGAATCCTCTAAAACTTCACAATATGGCTACCACTTCTGCAACAACAATGAGCTTCGAATCACGTCTGATGAACCTCCAGAGCAACCTGCTCAACTTCGCAATGATGCTCACCTCCAACCGCGACGACGCATACGATCTGCTTCAGGACACCACCCTCAAGGCACTCGACAATGCCGACAAGTACACCGAGAACACAAACTTCAAGGGTTGGGTGTTCACCATCATGCGCAACATCTTCATCAACAACTACCGCCGCGTGGTTCGCTCGGCTACGGTCATCGACCAGACCGAGGATCTCTATCACCTCAACGTGTCGCAGGACTCGGGTCTCGCAACCCCCGAGGAGTCGTACGCCGCTTCAGAGATCACGAAAGCCATCAACTCCTTCCCCGACGAGTACCGCATCCCCTTCTCGATGCACGTGGCCGGCTACAAATACAACGAGATCGCCGAGCAGATGAACCTCCCCCTCGGCACCGTAAAGTCGCGCATCTTCTTCGCCCGCAAGCGCCTCCAGGTACGTTTCGCCGACTACCGCTGAGCCGCCCCCTCGCCCCGTCATTGAAGTTTTAGAACGCAAATACAGAACTCGGAGCGCGCATCCCTG
>CAZPKH010000011.1:0-47230 GCA_964587165.1 uncultured Muribaculaceae bacterium | reverse complement strand
TAGAGCCCATCTCGGTCTTGAACATGAGGTTGAACTGGCGCACGTCGGTCCAGTTTTTGGTGCCGGAGATGGGGTCGACGATCTCTTCGTCGATTATGATTGCGCGGAGCTCGTCGAGGTTGTTGTCGTTCATCGCTTTGGCAAAGCGCTCGTGCAGGGCGTTGCGCTTCTCCAGATGCTCGACTACGCGGGGGTTGGTCTGGCGATAGAGGGCTTCGTCGAAGCTGTCGCCGAAGCGTTTGCGCGCTTTGGCCACCTCTTTGTCGATCTTCTCGTCGTATTTTGCAATCTGGTCCTCGATCAGCACGTCGGCACGGTAGCGTTTCTTGGAGTCGCGGTTGTCGATGAGCGGGTCGTTGAAGGCATCAACATGGCCGGATGCTTTCCAGATGGTGGGGTGCATGAAGATTGCGGAGTCGATGCCCACGATGTTTTCGTGCAGGAGGGTCATCGAGTCCCACCAGTAGCGTTTGATGTTGTTTTTGAGCTCGACGCCGTTCTGACCGTAGTCGTATACGGCTCCGAGGCCGTCGTAGATTTCAGATGAGGGGAATACGAATCCGTACTCCTTGGCGTGCGATACTATTTTCTTAAACACATCTTCCTGTTGTGCCATAGCGTGTTGTTATCTCTTGTAGGGTGAGGGTGATTTATGAGTGTAAGATGGCGAGGGAGAGGGGTGGGGCGGCTCTCAGTCGAGAGGGGCTACCACGGCAGGATCTTCAGCCTTGGGCTGCTCCTGGGGCGCGGGCTGCGGCTTGGCCTCCTCTTTGGGCTCTTCGGCTTTGGGGGTCTCGGCCTTGGGTGCTTCGGGTTCGGCTACTACTTCGCCGAAAGCTGCGTCGTAGTCGGAAAGCTGCTCGCTGAGTGTGCGCGCCAGCTCGGGGAGGTCGAGGTTGCCGTTAAGCTCGCGTGCGGCGTTGAAGGCCTCTACGAGGTCGTCGCCGTGGGTGCTCAGGGCGATATTGTAGGCGTCGACAAATGCGCGTATCGCTTCGAGGTCTTTCTTCTGGTCCTTGCGGGCGGCGGCATCGTTGTGTATCTGCAGATAGGCCAGCAGCACGGCTACCGATTCGTCGGTGTTGAGGTCGTCGAAGTTCTGGGCCAGGCTGTCGGCCACGGTCTGGATGCGCGCCACATCGCCGCTGTTCATTGCGGCATAGAGCTCGTTGCGCTGCATCTCGGCCTGTTCCGACGACGGAGCTTCCTTGCCTTTGCCGCAGGCTGTCAGAGCCACGGCTATAGCGGCTGAGAGTATGATGACTGCGAGATGTTTCATCGTGGGGGTGATGATCAGTTGTCGAGGTCTTTGCTTTTTGCGGGGTTGCGGAACAGGATGCGGTGCTCCTGATACTCCTGTGCGGCGATGAGGGTGGGCTTGGGGAGCTTCTCGTAAAAGCGGGAGATCTCGATCTGCTCGCGGTTTTCGCTCACCTCCTCGAGGGTGTCGTTGAGGCTTTCGAACTCTTTGATTTTTTTATCGAGGTCATGCTTCATCTCTCCGGCTATCTGGTTGGCGCGTTTGGCTATGATAGCTACAGTCTCGTATACGTTGCCGGTATCCTCGGAGAGCTGGATCATGTCGCGGGTCACGGTGTTGAGGGGTGCGTTTGATTTCTTGTAGTCCATATTGTGAAGCTGTTGTATATTTTTTGAATTTATCCGGTCGTGATATTAATAATGTGGGTCAATCTTCGGCATAGCGTTGGGCTATCTTGAAGATGTTGTCGGCCTCTTGGCGGTCGGGAGAGTCGGGGAAGTTGTTGATGAACGAGTAGTACTCGTCGACGACGGTACGGAATCGCTCGCCTCGCTTCTCGGGCACGCTCTGCGACGCTTCCTGAAAGCGCGACTTGAGGATCAGAAATTCGAGATCCTCCTTGTATTTGGAGTAGGGGTATTTCTTGATGGCGTTTTTGGCCACGATGACAGCCGACTCGTAGTTGTTGCCCAGATAGTTGCCGAGGTTGTAGTAGAGGGTGGCGTTCTGGAGCTCCTTGAGGGTGAGTTTGTCCTGCAGCTCGAAGAGGGCGTTCTGTGCCACAGGCACCTTCTCGCTGCGGGGGAAGTATTCGATAAACGATGTGAGCTCCTCGATGGCTTTTACCGTGCCCGACTGGTCGAGCTGAGGTTCGGGCGAGTCGAGGTAGTAGCCGTAGCCGGCGTAGAATCGGGCGAGCTCGGCATACTTCCCTTTAGGGTAGCGCTGATAGTAGCTCTTGAAGTATGCTCCGGAGTTTATGTAGTCTTTGTTCTCGTAGTGGCTCAGGCCGAGCAGGTAGAGGGCATCCTCGGCTTTTTCGGAGCCCTTGAATACCGTGACGATGCTCTGCAGCACTGTGGATGCCTGCACATACTTCTTCTCGTCGAACGCTTTCTTGGCGTATTCGAGCTTGTAGTCGTAGTCGGTGCTCTTGAGCACGCGCTGGTACTCGCCGCACGAACTCAGGCCCACGGCTATCAGAATCATCAGTATGTATTTACGCATTGTGTGGCGGTTTCGTTTATTAATGTGCAAAGGTAATTCTTTTTCTGCAATACGGCATAGATTATGCGGGTAAATAATCGGACGGAAGCTGATTTTTTATGTTTTATTTGTAAAAATGGGGCGGAGTTGTTAAATTAGCGGTGCCGTTGATGCTCCGACGGAGCCCGGCTGTGAAATTTTTGCGGCGCGGCATCGAACTTTTACGGCTGCCCGGCCGTTATTGAAGTAAAAGTGAATAATAATTCAAAAATAAATATTACGACAATGAAACCGTTACACGTACTTCTGGCCGTCATCAGCGGAGCTGTAGCCGGCGCAACCGTAGGTCTGCTTTTCGCACCCGAAAAAGGTTCTGAGACCCGCAACAACATTATCAAATTCCTCGAAGAGAAAGGCGTACGCCTGAAAAAGAGCAAAATGGAAGAGCTCGCCGACGAGCTCGCCGAGGAGCTTGAGAAGAAATAAATAACATCTCGGCCTTTGGTCGACCTGCCGGGTGAGATACGACTTGCCCGGCAGGCCAGCTGACGGATATAACCCGGGGTATGTGATGTTTTGGAAATAATAGATTTAACTACGTAATAATATCAGGACAATGAGCAACTTAACACTTCTTTACGCATTTTTGGGCGGCGCTATCGTAGGTGCCGGAGCTGCAATCCTTTTCGCTCCCGAGAAAGGTGAGGATATGCGTTCGCGCATCAAGGAGATACTCCGCAAGCGCGGTATCTGCTGCAGCGATTCAGAGATCGACCGCCTCGTCGAGCAGCTCACCATCGAGATCGACGATTGATCGGCTCAGCGAGCGCTCTGCCGCAGGAATTCATGCGTCGGCGTGCGCCGATGGCATGCGCCCCCGCGGGGGAACTAAGAATGCAACTACTGTCGGAGCCGCTTTGATGCTCTCCGATACATAACCTTTACCCTTTCAACATTCAAACGATGGCCGACCGACCGTTTGCACGCCTTTTGGATAAGGTGCGGAATATCATCCGCTTCAACGTAGAAAACTACAAGCTGATGTTTGCCGAGAATCTCACTCTGGGGATCACGGCAGCCATATTGGGCGCTATCATGCTGTTCTTCGCCCTGATAGTGTTCTTCTTTGTTTCGGTATCGCTGTGCGTGCTACTTGCCGGCGCTGTCGGGTGGTTCTGGGCACCGCTGATCATCGCCGGAGCTTATCTGGTGCTGTTTGTGGTCATCGTGTCGCTCCGCAAACCATTGATTGAGAATCCGGTGGCAAGGTATATCACCCGCAAAATGTATAAGTAGATGAATAGCACAGTCACTTCAATCCGTCCTGCCGACGATCCTCACTTCCGGGGGTTTACTCTCCATGAGATCAAACTCCGCCGAGCCTTCGTGCTGATGAAGGAGCAGCTCGAACGGGACGAAATCACGCTTAAAGCCCGCTCGGTGGTGCAGAACGCCGAAGGGAAGATGGAGGGATTGAGCTCGCGGACAGGTGTCTTCGGGAAGATTCTCGGCTCGCTCGACTATTTCGACTACGCCTATCTGGCTTTCACACTCGGATCAAGAGTATACAAGCTGCTTAAACGGGTGCGTTCGCGCAAGAAGAAATGATGCGCCGCTGCCCGCCGCACGTGGATAGCGCACTCTGTGTCGGTGTATGGCCTCCTGAGCCCATATCATTATTAACTTCTTATCCTCTCCGCTTCACATATAATAGTTAGATGAACGATTATCGAAAGCTTCGCTACAGATTTGAGCCTTGTAGCGAAACAGCTACCGACATTGCCGCCGCTATGCTGGCCGATGTCGGCTTTGAGATGTTTGAGCCGGATGAAACCGGCCTTACGGCATATATCCGCGCTGAGAATTATGACCCGGAGGCGCCGTCGGTTGTGACGGCCGATTTCCCTATGCCCGGGGTGAGCGTGGAGCTGGAGAGCGACGAAGTGGTGGAGGGGCGCGACTGGAATGCGGAGTGGGAACGCAACTACTTCAAACCTATAGTGATAGGGTCCGACTGCGCTATTCACGCATCTTTTCATACCGATGTGCCGCAATGCCGCTACGATATAGTGATCGACCCGCGCATGGCTTTCGGGACGGGTCACCACGACACCACCTCGCTCATCATTCGCCGGCTTCTGAATATGGATCTTCAGGGGCTGACGGTGGCCGATGTGGGCACCGGTACCGGTATTCTCTCTATCCTCGCGTCGATGCGCGGAGCCGACAGGGTAGATGCTATAGAGATTGATGAATTTGCCTGCGCAAATGCCGTCGACAATATGGCGGTAAACTCCATCAGTAATGTCGAGGTGAAGCTCGGAGATGCCACACAGCTCCCTGATGCTGCGACGTACGACTTGCTGATAGCCAATATAAACCGCAATGTGATACTTGCCGATATACCACGATATGCCGCAGCTCTTAAGCCGGGAGGCGAGGCTGTGTTCAGCGGATTCTACCGCGAGGTCGATGCCGATATGGTTGTGGCGCGGGGTGCAGAGTGCGGTCTTGAGGCATTAGATGTCAATGCCGCTGACGTTCGCCCCGATGGCAATGCCTGGGCAAGTGTGCTGATGCGTAAAAAATAAGAGCCTGTCTCACAGGTAAAAAGATACAGAGTATGACACTCATTAGACGAATGGCAATAATCCTCGGCGCGGCTGTAGCGATGGTGCCGGCGTGTATGGCCGACGAGCCTGCGACAATATTTTCGGTCGACAGTCTGGGGCGTGTAGTTAAAATCCCATTGCGTAGTGCGCCGACGCCTGCTGCGCCGGAGGTTGTGGAGATCGAAGCGGTGACCGTCGTTGAGACAGTCGGCGAGCCGCCGGCCGAGACACCTGCTCCTGTAGCTCCGCGGCTGTCGGGCTTCACGTGGGGTGGCGCTATCGGTGTAGGCATAGATATGTCGTCGCATGACATGTCGACTATCAAGGCAACCGTAGTGCTCGGGTATAAGACACCGAGTGTGCCGCTTATAGGTGTGGGCGCCGGTGTAAATATGATGATGTCAAACTCCTTCTCGTCGTTTCCGCTTTTCGGGGTGGTGCGCACCAATTTCGGAGCGGTCCGCACCCCTCTGTTTATCGAGATGCGTGCCGGAGCGATCGTGACCAATATGGGCAGCAGCTCGCATACCGCCCTATACCTTTCGCCCGGCATCGGTATCAATCTTGCGAAAGGTGAGAAATTCAGATCATACCTGCTGCTCTCCTACGAATACAACGGTCTGAAATATACCTCGCCCGACGACCCCTCTATAGGTCGAATCCGGGGCCTCGACTATGCTTCTGCCTCGATAGGGATACTTTTTTAAGGTGATATAAACTCTGATTTACCTAATATTTATTTATATTTGGCAGTAATAATGCAAATCTTAATTAGCTGATTTACAATATATAAATTTAATAATTGCTAATATTGGGTTTATATCGGAGGTTGAAAAGCGCTGAATTGATGAAAAGAGGTGTTACCTTTGCAGTGTAAAATCAAATCAGTTAATGGATTTTTAAAGACTTTGGTAAACGAATTAGATAAAAACGATTAGTATTTAGGGTTAGTATTCATAATTTTTTTGAGAACATTAAAGGATGAACACTTAAAAGGCACCACTTCGTGAGAAGCGGTGCCTTTGATATTGCGGGGGGGGTGGTGGCTCGAGGATGAGAGCCGGTGTCACGACTCGGGCGTGCCTCGGGGGAATGCGTCGATCATCGACTCGGGGGTGGCGTTGATGATCCGGATACCGGCGCTGGCGGCATAGTCGGCTATACGGTGGTAGGCACGGAATGCCACGTAAAAGCTGTGGACTACCTCGTGCAGCTTGACTCCCGAGTAAACAGATGCTACACGTTTGTGCTCGTCGTCGTTCTCTTTATAATAATGTGGTTGGACGGAGATGACGCGATTGTCGGAATCGACTGCGAGGGTCTGCATCCATGAGTGGTCGGCTCCTACGATGATGATTTTACGGAACCCGGCCCGGATCCCTGCCATGATGGCCGGTATGAGGACGTTTCGCGGCCTTGGCATACCGAGTCCCTTGCGGTAGGCCCATCGCTCGAATCTCCCGAAACCCTCGACACCCACGGGGTTGAAGCTGCATATTTCGACAGCCGTATCACCACCGAGCCTGCTGCGTGCATCTGCGATGCGATCTGCCGGAACAAAGAGGGTGATCTGCCAGTCGGCCGATGCGAGAGCTTCCCACAGGCGCGATACGTTCGGATCTGCCTCTGCGGCAAAGAAGTGAGGGTCGGCAAGGATATAAAAACGCGGGCGGATGGTGCGGAACTCGTCGGTGATAGCCGCAAAATTCACTGCCATGCAAGGAGTATTCTGCAGCAGCTGCAGGTGTGAGTCGATGGTGTGCCGCAGCGATGGGCCGTTGCCCAGCACTATCAGCGGGCGGCTGAGCATGGTGCTGTCGAGGGCGGGGCGCACGGTGCGCCGCGACTGCAGCGCTATCTTCACAAGGCTTTTGGCCGTGGCGCCCAGGCGCGAGAATGTATCTGAGATTTTATCTTTGCGGGTCATTGAAAAAGCGTGTATAAATAGCGGCGGAGCACCCCGAGGCCTGTGCGCGATATGCCGTTCTCGCGCAGGGCGCGCATCTTCTCCCAGTTGTTGGTGAACAGTCTGTTGGACAGACGTGTAGATAGACCGCCGAGCGACATTCCCACCATGTCGAGCGGGATATATTGCCCGGTATACCCTTCGACGAGTATCAGACGCACGAACATCTCGAAGTCGGCGGCCACCACATAGTCCTCGCGGTAGTGGCCCACGCGGTCGAGCACTTCGCGGCGCATGAACAGCGACGGGTGGGGCGGAGCTATGCCGTAGCGCAAAGCCCGCGCGGGGTTCTCTGGGCCGCTGTAGAGGCGCACGCATTGACCCGACGGGGCGAAATAGTGCACGTCGCCGAACACAAACGGCAGCTCCGGGGCGTCTGCAAAAGCCTCGGCCACACGGCTTAGCACGTCGGAGTTGACGTAAAGATCGTTGCCGTGAAGTGTGCCGATCACATTGCCCGTGGCCATGGCGATACCTTTGTTGAGGGCGTTGTATACGCCCGAGTCGGGCTCAGATATCCACCGGATCATGCCCGGATGCTGCTCTGAAAGAGCCCGGACATCATCAATCGACGAGTCGGTGCTCCCGCCGTCGACCACGATAAGCTCGATGTCGGGGTGCGACTGCGAGGCGACGCTCTCGATGGCCCGACGGAGCGAGTCGCCGTTGTTGAGGGTGGGCATTATGACCGATATTTTCATGATGCTGAGCTGCCGGTGAAGAAGTAGGCGGCGCCGAGAGCGCCTGCCAGAAGCAAAAGGTAAATGATATAGAGCACTCGCGCGCCTGTGCTGCGGCGCAGGTGCAGCCATGCGTAGGCACCCGACGAGGCCATCAGGGGTACGGCCGAGAGGGTATAGCGATTCACAAGCCCGGCCGTCAAGTATGCCGGGATGATCCAGATTATCAAGCCTAAGAGTGTGATGCGAAGCATCGGGGCCGGAAGCCGTCGCCGGTATACCAACGATGTGATAATCAGGCCACCGAGTATGTACCACGGCAGCGAGAAGTGGGCCAACTGAAACCCCGGGCCGAAAGCCGCGTCGGCCGAGGCTGTCCAGGGGAGGGGGATGAGGTACTGAACGGCCGCCGTAGCAGGCAGGCAGGCTACGCGCACCCACCATGGCGATGATAGTATCCACGCAGCCACTCCGTTGTAGCTTTCGCGTGCCGCGGGGAGTTTGTCGAATATATATTGAGGCTGCTGTGCGCCGATCATTGTATGCCGGTAGGCGTAATATGCCGCTCCGGCAAAAGCTGCCCCGACAAGAAGGGTTCCGGCCAGTTTCTTGCGGCGGAGAGTCCACGGCAGCATTACGGTAAGGCCTATCGGGATATATATGAGATACTCGAATCTCAGGAAAAATAACAGGAGTATGCCGCAAAGTCCACAGGCTGTCGCGCTCCGTGATGAGATGGTATCGGCGTGCGGGATGAACCGAAGCAACGCGACTGCGAAGAGCGAGATGCCGGCTATCACAAAAGCATCCTTAAGCAGTACGGTGCCCATGGCCGTGAGGTGGCACACCGCTGCTGTGAGCCCCATGGCAATGGCGGAGAGCCTGCGCCGCTCGTCGTCGGAGCCTGCGGAGGCACCCCCGGCTATCACTCCGGCACACGACACCGCTACGATGATTGCGGCAGCGGCGGCCATGATCATGGGTGCCGGCGAGGGGCCGAATGCCATGTATATCAGCCCGAAGAATATTGATCGGGGGTTATATATCCCTTCCACAAACCTCTCCTGCGCCGCTATGGCAGAAGCGCGATATATGGTGTCGCTGTCGGGGTTTGCGAACCACGGCTCGGCGATCGACGCCCCCGGGTGTGATATGTAGCAGTGCAAATCGGCAATGCCGACTGTGGCGAGCACCGCCCAGAGCACTAAGAGCACCCATGCCGAAGCTGCCGAGCGCCATCTGTTGAGGCGCCATGCACCCGCAGCTGCCGCAAGCACAGCGAGATAGCCCGTAAAAGTGCTGACCGTCGGGAGACTCCCGGCCCATGCCGATGCACCCCACACTACCGCCACGGCAATCATCGTGGCGACGCACAGGTATCTGATATTCATCTGCTTGGTCATTACGGCTATATGTCTTAATCGCTACAAAATTAATTATTTTTTCTCAAACATTATTCACCGAGGTGTGGCGAGTTAGATAAAATATGGGTATATTTGCAGAATAAATTGTCAGACAGATAAGATGGATCGCCAACCGATGAAGATAGATGTGGATGCCGTGCTCAAGGCGCGGCTGCCTCGCTATTACCGGTTCATACCGCGCTTTGTGGTGCGTCGGCTTGAGCGCACCGTCTGTCAGGATCGGCTCAACGAGATGCTTCAGGCTGCTGCCGGGTGTGAGGGAGCTGACTTCTGCCGCAGTGTGCTCGACCACCTGAATGTGGAGGTGTCGATGGCTGACGGACACTCTTTGCCGGCCGATACCGCCGGCGGCCGTCTGATATATGTGAGCAACCACCCGCTGGGCGGTCTTGACGGCATGGCGCTGATCGATCTTGTGACGCGCCACCACCGTGGGGTCGAGCCGTGGTTTGTGGTGAACGACCTGCTGATGGCTGTAGAGCCTCTGCAGCGGGTATTTCTGCCTGTGAACAAGCACGGACGACAGAACCGCAACGAAGTCGACGCCCTCGACGAGGCCCTGCGCTCCGACCGCCCCGTCATAATATTCCCTGCCGGCCTCGTGTCGAGGCGCAACCGCACCGGAGGTATCGCCGACCTGGAGTGGCGCAAGAAATTCATAGACTATGCCGTGCGCTACCGTCGCGACATCGTGCCGCTATATTTCGACGGCCGCAATACCGACCGGTTCTATCGGCTGGCGTCGTTGCGCGAGCGCTCGGGGCTGAAATTCAATATCGAGATGATACTTCTGCCCTCGGAGGTGTTTAAGGCCGAGGGGAGTAAATTCAAAGTTTATGCCGGCCCGACGATTCCGTGGGCCGATGTGGCGGCGGCCGGATTGTCGCGCAAAGATCAGGCTGCCCGCATCAAGGAGCAGGTATATGCTCTCAAACCATGAAATATTAGCATTATGCAACGCATTATAGACCCCATAGATCCGGAACTGATACGCGCAGAGCTCACCCCCGAGCGGTTTCTGCGCCGCTCCAACAAGGGAGGCACTGAAATATATACCGTCGACGGCCGCGAAGCTCCGAATGTGATGCGCGAGATAGGGCGGCTGCGTGAGATAGCCTTCCGCACCGCCGGCGGAGGTACTGGCAAGAGTTGCGACATCGACGAGTTCGACCTGATGGACCCCCCATGCCGTCAGCTTGTGGTGTGGGATCCGGAAACGGAGTCGATACTCGGCGGCTACCGGTATATTTGCGGCCCGGATATCCGCATAGACCCCTCGACAGGGCATCCGCGCATAGCCACCAGCCACATGTTTGAGTTCTCGGAGCGGTTCGTCAGCGAGTTTCTGCCACAGACTATAGAGCTGGGCCGCTCGTTTGTGCGCATGGAGTACCAGTCGACACGCGCCGGGGTGAAGGCTATATATGTGCTCGACAATCTATGGGACGGCCTCGGCGCCCTGACCGTTGACAATCCGGGCATCCGCTATCTCTTCGGCAAGGTGACGATGTACCCCAGCTACAATGCCGAGTGCCGCAACATGATACTCTTCTTCCTCAACAAGCATTTCCCCGACCCCGACAAGCTGGTGCGCCCCATCACGCCGCTTGTCACCGACACCGATACCGAAGCGATGGAGCGGCTTTTCGTGGGCGAAAACTTCAAGGACGACTACCGGATACTCAACCATGCTTGCCGCGAGCAGGGGTTCAACATCCCGCCGCTGGTGAACGCATATATGAGCCTGTCGCCCACGATGCGGATGTTTGGCACGGCTGTCAACGATGAGTTCGGCGACGTCGAGGAGTCGGGCATCTTCTTTGCTATCGACGAGATATTCGAAGATAAGAAGCGCCGTCATATCGGCACTTACCATAAATGATTAGGAACATAATTTGTAAGACAGGCTAAAAATCAACCGTTAAAATAGTATCAATCATGAAACGATTCATTGCAGCAGCCGTTGTGGCTGTAGTAGCTCTCGTGGGTATGGCCCCGAAGGCCGACGCACAGTTCAAATTCGGCCCCAAGGTGGGTCTCTGTGTCAACTCCATGCACTTCAACCAGAAGTTGCTCGACTCCGACAACCGTGCCGGTCTGACGGCCGGTCTTATGGCTGAGTTCAAGGTGCCTCTGATCGGCATCGGGTGCGACCTCTCGGCACTCTACGTGCGCCGTAACTCCCGGTATATGGCCGCTCTGGAGTATCACGAAGGTGCTCAGGCTACTATCAAAGCCGACTACCTCGACATACCCCTCAACATCAAGTACCACCTGCCGCTGCCGGCTATCAGCAAGATCTTCAGCCCGTTTATCACCACCGGTCCTGATTTCGCTTTCCGTCTGAGCAAGGAGACTGTGAGCGATGTGGTGAATGTGCGCAATTTCGACTTTGCATGGAATTTCGGTTTCGGTGTCGAGCTGTTCTCGCACCTTCAGCTGGCTGCAAGCTACGGCCTGGGTCTGAACGGCGCTCTCGAGTTTGCCGTGCCCAAAGAGGCTCAGAATACCACCGAGATCAAGGGTAAGAACCGCTACTGGACAGTGACTGCCGCTTACCTCTTCTGAGAAGTTCTTTTATAATATCACGGGCGCGATTCCACGATTGGAGTCGCGCCCGTGTATATTTTTAAGAGCCCGGTCAGAATACGTACCCTATGCCGAGCCAGAAGTATGCTGAGTCTACATCCTTGATGGCGTTGTATTTGCCCTGGAATGTAAGTTTGAGCGACGGTGTGCAGAAGTAGTCGCACCCGGCGCCGAAATTGAAGCCGAGATGATTCAGACGGTCGGATGAGTCGTTGTGGCTGTGATAAGCCCACGAGGCATAGTCGACACCGATCAGCGGGTATACGTCGAAGCGCGGCGCCACGCGAAACGGAAACCGTGCGTCGAGGTTGAATATGAACGCGTCGGTGCCGTTGTGGCGGAACACATAGTCTATGTTCGGGCTCAGGGCGAAATGATCGGAGAACCGGTAGTCGAAGTAGAGGCCGAAAAGTGCCGACTTGTTTTTGCCGGCGTAGCCTGCCTTCACGCCGAGTGTCTTTTCGCGGGCTGACGCTGTGGTCGGAGCGGCGAGCATCAGAGCCGACAGGCATATAGCCGCGAGGGTGGTTTTGATCGTCGTATTCATCACGATTGTCTAACAAACATTGGGGCTTGTTGGTTTATATGAAAATCGTCAGCTTTCGCCCGATGGTGGGGGAGAGAAGCTGACGATCTGATGGCACTCGGTCTAATTATTTACCGAATTTCTCGGCAGCTTTGTTGATGGCGTCGTTGGCCTTGTCGGCAGCTTTGTTGATTTCGTCGGCAGCTTTCTGGGCTGCTTTGTCCATGTTGCTTACGGATTTCTCGGTGACTTTCTCGGCAGCTTTCTCGGCAGCGTCGTTTATAGCGGCGGCGGCATTTGAAGCGGCGTCGGCCTGCTCCGAAACGGCGTCGGCAGCTTTGGCAGCCTCTTCGGCTACACTTGCGGCAGCAGCGGCATTGTCAGCTTCGATAGCTACGGTGACTGTGGTGTCGCCGGCTACGGCAACGGTGTCGGCAGTTTCGGTGACTTCTTTGTTTGAACCACCGCAGGAGATCATGGTAGCGCCGAGGATCACAGCGACGGCGAAAATCATTTTTTTCATAGTGTTGCTAATTTGATCTTGTTTAATCTGAAAAGTTGATTGCTCCGCAAATGTAGCAAATATTTCTATCCGAACAAATTTTTCGATTTGGATTTTGGTGATGATGCATGTACAAACAAAAAACCGTCGGCTCCCTGCGGGAACTGACGATTTTTATGTTGCTTTGTACTTTTAGTACGGCTGTTGCTTGTGGGCTTAATTATTTAGCCTCCTCAGCAGCGGGAGCCTCAACAGCAGCGCTGTCGGCGGGAGCAGCTACACTGTCAGCGGGAGCAACTACAGAGTCAACGGTCTCAACGGCCTCAACGGTCTCGGTAGCAACAGTGTCAGTGTTTTCGGTAGCAGCGTCATTTGAACCGCCACAAGCGAAGAGAGAAGCGCTGAGAACAACAGCAGCAGCTAAAACTAACTTTTTCATTTTCGTAGATTATTAAAATAGTAAAACAATTATAATTAGCTTCAAAAACACCGCAAAGGTAATTCAAAAATCTGAACTGCCAAATCTTTTTTAGTATTTTTTTTCTGCGAAGTTGATTTTTGGCAAAAATAATCTAAAATATGTGTTAAGAGGTGCGGCCTAATTAACATTTACCGACTTTTAGCACAATAAATTTCCTATATGGTCAAGCGGGCGCATCACAGTTAGGATGCGCCCGCCGGGGGTTGTATGGATGGATTGATCAATCGAGGGTGTAGTGGTCGGAGGCGTTGATGAGGCCTGCCATCTTGCGGAACTCGCCGATCGTGCCGGATATGGTGAGTGTCTTGCCGAGGTTGCCGGGGTTGTCCTTGAGGTTGATCTCCTCGCGGTTTACACCGGCTTCGAGCTTGATACAGATGCACTTGGCGACGTCGGTGCAGTCGGGAGTGTCGGCCAGCAGAATGTTGGTGGCCACGGCACCGTTCACGCCGAATACGGCTGTCGAGGCGTCGGTGCGAGCTATGAAGCCCACTATGTAGCCTTTGACGGTGACTGAAAGCATCGAGCCGGCGGTATAGTCGTCGATAGCTTGTGCTACGGTGATCACGTCGGATACCGGCCCCGAGCCTTCAAGCTCGAAGTCTTCGGCCAAACCGGAGATGCGCACTGCCCATGTGTTGAGATACTTCTCGAACGAACCTTTGAGCCAGATCTGCTTGCCGTAGTTGTCGGGATTGTCGACGAGGTTGATGTTGCGACGGGCTGCCGAGGTAATGGGGAGAGGCACGATCAGACACTTGTTGATGTCGCGCACGGTAGGATCTTCGGCTATCACGACGGTGTTGTCCATCTCGGGTGTTGCCGACCAGTCGATCTGGTCGCTTGAGCTTACGGTGCCTTCCACTTCGGGTTTGACAGCTCCGACGATGTAGCCGGTCACCCAGCCTGAGCGGTCGAGGGCGCCGCCTCGCTCAAGGTCGATCACGTCGCTGACGGTGAGGGCCTCGTCGGGTGTTGCGCCGCTGTTGGCTTTGAACTGTACGTCGGCATACGAGTTGAGCACAAGCTGCCATACGGCGTTGTTGGTGTTGTTGCCGTAGTAGGAGCAGATGGCTCTGAGGTTGCCTACGCCTTTAGGCAGGGGGTAGTTCCAGAAGTTGGAGTAGCCGGAGGTGCGTACGTTGAGTGTGGCGCCGTTGGCATCTTTAAGCTCGCGATCTTCGCCCGACGATTTGTAGGCTGAGAAGCGCACCTCGCCGTCGGCAGCGGGGAAATAGACGTTGTTGAACTCGATGAGCTGGCTCTGGTAGAGCTGCTGGTCGGCCACGGTCTTATTGGTTATGCCGCTGAAGTTGGCCATGCGGATGACGTTGATCTTCTCGGGCTCGGGGAGGCCGTTGAGGTGAGCGTGGGCGGTAAAGACGTCGATGGGCATGAACGAGGTGACGTCGATGCCGCGGTTTTCATCGTAGGAGGGGAGGCCGATCTGGAACAGGCCGCGGTACTTACCGCAATACATGCCTGTGAGGTCGACCACGATCTCCTGCCCGACACGATACTCCAGATAGAGGTCGTAGCGGTTGATCGAGAATGCCAGAGCGGCGGTCTCGTCCTGGATGATGAGCGATTTAAAGACGTTGCCGGCGGCGTCCGACGATATTACGCGGCCTTTGATGATGATGTGCTCGCCGTCGGTGCCGGGCATCGTGCCGATGCGGCGGCAGTAGTTTATGTTGTCGTCGCCGTCCAGCCAGTATGAGTCTGTCTTGATCTCACCGTCCTCCTCAACCTCCCAGCTGAGCTGCTTGAAGTCGAGGATTGTGATGTTGGCCTCAAGGTCGGTCGACGGTACCTGCATCTGGGGGATGTTGTCGTCGAAGTCGTCCTGGCAGCCGGTGAGGCCGAATGTAGCAGCGGCTGCGATGAGGAGTGCCGGGATATATCTTAGAAATTTTTTCATGATCGTTGTGCTTTAAAGGGGATTACTTGTCGCCGTAGAGGTTGAAGTTCTTTATCTCCCATGTGCCGGCGTCGGATGTGGTGGATGTGTATCGGAATCCTATTTCGACTTTCTTGCCGTCGAATTCGGAGAGGTCGATGGTGCCGGAGTTGGTGAATGAGAATGAGGTGCCGTCGTTGAATGTCGGGATGGTGAATGTCTGCCAGTCGGCTGCGCCGGTCTCGCGAGCCACGACGGTGTATATCTGGGCGGGGTTGGAGGCGTAGCGGTAGCAGTGCTGGAAGCTGATGTGGGCATCGGTCACGCCTGCGAGGTCAAACTCGTGGCTGATGATCACGTCGGTAGCATAGCGAACATTTTTGATGAAGGCTTTCCCCACGAGGGCACTATACGAATTTGACCAATCCCAAACGTAGCCATCGCTGGGGAAGTCGGAGGAAAGGCTTACGTTTGTTACGGTCCAGCCGTCGGCATTGCCGTTAAGACCCTGATATATGGGGTCGGATGTCTCGTAGGGCGAGCCGTTGATGCTCACCAGGATGGAGCCGGATGTGACTTCAGGGGTGGAGTTGTTGTAGTACACCACCGGGCCGTAGATCACTACTTCGTCGCCCACTTTGAGCGATGATGCAGTGAGGTTGGCGCCGTTGAGGCCTTTGCCGCGGTACACATAGAGCTGGTCGTAGCGGTAGCCGGGATCCTGAATGTAGTAAGTGGCGTTGCCGTAAGATCCGCCGATCTCGGTGATCGAGCAAACCACACCTTTTATATATACGTCGCCCTGGGGGCACTCGTCGGAGGTGATGACCTGCAGAGCACGGCGCACGTTGTAGGGGTTGCGGCCGGTGCCGTCGCCTTCGGCTTCGGGCTGCACCTCGCGGGGGTATTCAGAGCCGTTGAGGCTGACGAGCTGTGCGCCCTGATTGGATTCTATTGTGCCGTTGTACTCGGTCAGAGTGCAGTATACCACTACGTGATCGTCGACCTTTATGTCGGTGATGTCGGTGAATTTCTCGCCGAAGAGCCCCAGGCCGCGGTACACTTCAAATTCGTAGCCGGTGCCGTCGGGGTCGGTGATGTTGTAGGTGATGTTGCCGTACGAGGCGTTGAACTCGGTGACCTCGGTCACTACGCCTTGCACGAAGACGCCTGTCTTGGGGGCTTGGCCGGTGGCTACGAGCATCATTGCCTCGCCTACGCTGTAGGGAGCTGCGGCCGAGCCGTCGCCGGTGCGCACGGGGTAATACACGGGAGGCATCTCGGGATCGTCGTCGCAGGCGGTGAGGCCCGAGCATGCTGCGGCGGCAATGAGTGCGTATGCTATATATTTGAACATTTTCATGTTTCGGAGTTATTTTTGTGTTAAGTGTTGGTTGTTGAAAATCCGTGTGCCGCCCTGATCAGAAGCGCAGACCTACGTTGAGGAATATGCGGATGCCCTGAGCGTAGCCGTAGCGGTTGGCGAAGTGGTTGGGGTTCCAGTCGGATGTGTAGATACGGTTCTGCTGGTAGGCGTAGGTGACGATGTTGCGGTTGTTCAACACATTATTAATATTAAGGTTGATGTTGAGCGAGGCTTTGCGGTTGAGGTATATGAGCTTGCCGATAGAGAGGTTGAGGGTGAAGGCGTTGGCGAGCTTCTCCTGAGCGGTGAGTTCGCTCATCTTGGCGAGCATGTCGGCCTCGTTGGGGTACTGCTGCCACAGGTCGTAGAACACTTCGTGGTAGGGTATGCCGGGGTTCACATACATATCGCCGCTCCATGTACCGTTGATGCCGAAGAACCACATCTTGGGAGCTGCGTAGTCGAAGCCGAGGTTGACGGTGGTCTGCGGGGTCGAGCCTATGTAGAGGTTCTTGAAGTATACGGTCTGTGTCGAGTCGGGCTCCATGCCGTTCTCGGTAGAGCGTGTGCCGCGGGGGTTGTTCTTGTAGAGCGAACGCGACCATGTGGCGGCCAGTGTGGCTGTGATCGAGGGAGTGATCTTGTAGGCGGCGCCGAGCTCAAGACCCCGGTGGAGGCGTTTCACGCCTGAGAGGGTGAAGTTTGTGAAGGTCTTGAAGCGGTCGTCGTAGAATGCTGTATGCTCGGTAGCGTCGTCGATCATTGTGTAGTAGCCGGTGATCGATCCGCGGAAGCGGCGGTAGTTCCATATATATGATGCGTCGAAGGAGTATATCTTCTCGCTCTGGAGCACGTCGGCCATCGCGTTTTTGACGCGGGGCGAGATGAAGATATTGTCGGCGATGGGGGCCTGAGTGCCTACATAGACGTTGGCGCGGACGAAGTTGCGGCCGTCGAGCTTGTAGGTGGCGCCGGCTTTGAAGCCGCCGTCGGTGAATTTGGCTTTAGCGCCTTTGCCGAGCGAGTTTTCGGGAGCGCGGCCGTTGCGCATATGTCCTTCGCGCTGAAACTGTGTGTAGCTTACGGTTGCACCGTAGTTTATATCCCACTGCGGGAGGGTGATGACGTTCTGCAACCAAGCCTGAGCCTGGATAGCCACGATGTTGTAGTCGTAGCCGAAGCGGTCGCCTTCGCCCACACGGCGGTTGGGGTTGTCGAGGTCGTTCTGGAGCATGGTCTCGTTGATGGTCGAGACGTCGTCGCTGAAGGGGTCGACATCAAGCCAGAACTCGCCGCCGAGCAGGTCGCGCACGGTCTTGTAGAACGAAGCGTTGGTGTAGTTGAAGTTCACGCCGCCCTGCAGGGTGAACCAGTCGTTGATGCGCTGGTCGAGGTACGACGAGCCGAGTATGCCGAACTGGTTGGAGTGGCGGTCCTCGAGGATGTAGGATGAGCCGATTCTGTCGGCGTCAGCCACGCCATGGTTCTCGTAGTTGTTGAGGTAGTTGATCTGATAGAGGCGGTCCCAGTTGATCTGACGGTAGGTGGGGTCGTTGCGCCAGAGCGATGTGAGCATGGCAGCCACATCGGGGTTGCTCTCCTCCCAGTATGAAGGGAGGTTGCGGTAATAGTTGGGCTGGGGGTCGTTGGCGTTATACCAGTTGAGAGCCGACTGCGAGTAGTTGACCCAACGGGTTGATACGGCGGTGTTGAGCACCGACTTTTCGTTGATCTTGTAGATCCAGTTGAGTATCACGGTGGGGTCGAAAGTGTTGCGGATGCGGGCGTTGCGTTTTTTGCCGTCCTGCCATCCCCAGGCGGGGTTGTAGAGATTGCTGCCGGCCAGGTCGTAGGCTTCCTGGTAGGTGTTCGACTGCAGGCCGCGCTGTGTCGGACCGCCGAAAGCGGTAAGGGTGAGCGAGTGCTGGCGGTTGAACTCTTTCTCAAGCGAGAGGAAGAGGCCGCCGGAGTTGTAGAATGTGCCCTCGACTATACCTTCGTTGGCATATCGGCCGATGGCGCTGACGGTAAGGCCCCACCCTTTGGAGTTGATGCCGGTGGAGTAGGTGGCCATGGCGCGGAGCATGTACATTGAGTTGGTGTAAGCTACCGAGGCGTTGAATCCGGGAGCATAGCCCGAGGTGACGGTGTTGTAGTTGGTCGAGCCGGCGATGTTGCCGAAGCCGTATGCCGAAGCCTGTGTGCCGATGGTGGTAGTCTTGTTGCGGAAAGCTCGCGAGGTCATGCCGAGCAGCGACGAGAAGTTGAAGCGGCCGCGTATCAGGTCGTTGAACTTCAGACCGTTGATGTATACGTTCTGGTAGCGGGAGTCGTAGCCGCGGTAGTTGAAGTAGCGCGGGCCGAAGTTGTAGGATGCGGTGTTGTAGTACACGTCGTCGCTGGCGCCGGTGAGGGCGTTGATCGACTGAGCTGCACCCTCCTCGTCCTCGAGTACGTTTTCATCGAATACGAGCTCGTCCATGCCGTCGTAGAAGTCGCCCTGGAATTCGGAGGGCTCCATCATGATCTGACGCATGTCGAAGAGGTCGCCGTTGGTGAGCTGCACCTGCAGGCCCACTTCGTTGTAGCCCGGGGCGGAGATGTTGATGATCTGCTCACCGGCGGGGGCGTTTGAGATTTGGAAACTGCCCGAGGGGCTTGTCGTGGCGTAAGCGTTGCTGTTGTTTACCATCACGGTGGCGCCCGGTATGGGAGCTCCGGTGTTGGCATTGACCACAACTCCGCTCACGGCTGCTTGCTGAGCCAGCGCCGGCAAAACGGCTGCCAGGCAGAGTAACAAAAAGAGTTTTAGTCGCATAGCTATGATAATGAATTGTTTTTCAGTGGTAGTATCCCGACTGTGAGGGGGATGAGAGGAAAGGGAGCCTGAAAAGTGCGTGTAGCACTGTTCAAGCTCCCAAAATTACGTATTTTTCTTTGAATAATCGTTAAAAATGTGATTAAATTTTCACATCACGGCCGGTGGCGTGGGTGCCGGGGGGAGGTCAGTTGGTGACGAGGCGGTACTCGGAGGCTGATCCGTCGACTACGCGGTAGCGTTTGAGGGAGTACCCTTTCTGTGCCGCGGGGCCCGAGAGGGGAGTGCCGTAGTTGAGGAATACGTCGTAGGTGGAGTGGCACACGGGGCACTCGGCCTTGAAGTCGTCGTTGATGAAAAGGCGCACATCGTAGCGCACTTCGACCGGACATGCCAGATCGAAGGCTTGAGGGGTGCCCATCACGTCGGCTACCAGCAGGACGCCTCCGAATCCTGTGTAGGTCAGGGCTGTATAGGGGTAGTCGGCAGGTATGCGCTCGGGTCGGACGAACCGCTGATAGTCCATGGCGGCGGGGGTACCGTAGATCTCCCATTCGGCAGGCGAGTTGAATGATATGCGCACATCTGCCCACGGGATGCGGTCGTCGTCGGCGTGTCGGCACGAGGCTGTGGAAAATATCCCGGCTACTGCGGCAGCAACCGGGATTATGGCGCGGGCGATCGAGCGGGCAGCCGTCATATATTGGCGTTGACGATCATTGCCAGCATTTCGCCGAACTTGCTTGCGGCTTCCTGCATCTTACCGCCTACGAGTGGGCGGAGCATGGCGGGTATTTCGAGCTCTATTGCTGCTTCGACGGTGGAGGTGGTGGCGGTCTCCGGGGCGATGAGTATCGACATCGAGATGGGCACGGGCGAGCCCTGTGCTTCAAACTTTATCAGCTCCGGGGCGCGGCGCTCGGTGGCGCGGAGCACGATATTGCCCACCTGCGGGGTGCCGATGATGATCTCGTCGTCGGTGAAGTGCATGTCGCCCATCTTGCTGCGCACGTCGTCGGGCAGCTCGTCGAGCTTGCTCTGCAGGGCTTTTATATCGGTGAGCTTTGCGTATGCCTCGGCAGCGGATACGTTGAGCTGCTGCGGCTTGCTTGAGTATTTTGCCATGGTCGGGTATGGGTTTATTTGCCGGGAGTCCAGTTTGCGGGATCCTTGCGCCAGTTGCGCAGGGTCTCGACATCCGATTCTTTGATATAGTTGGTGCGGAGGGCTGCCTCAAGCATCGAGGAGTAGTTGCTGAGGGTGACAAGGCGCACGTTTGCTTTGCGGAAAGCCTCGATGGCTACGGGAAATTCATAGTTGAATATTGCTACCATGCCGATCACTTCGCACCCGGCGGCGCGTATCGCCTCGACGGCTTTGAGTGATGATCCGCCGGTAGAGATGAGGTCCTCGACCACAACTACTTTCTGACCCGGGGTGAGGTTTCCCTCGATCAGGTTCTCAAGGCCGTGATCTTTTGGGGTGGAGCGCACGTAGGCATACGGCAGCCCGAGCTGGTCGGCCACAAGAGCTCCCTGAGCGATGGCTCCGGTGGCTACACCTGCCACAGCTTCGGCGTCGTTGAACTCTTCGTATACGATGCGGCATAGCTCGGTTTTGATAAAGGAGCGTATCGCCGGGTACGACAAGGTTTTGCGGTTGTCGGTGTAGATCGGTGAGTTCCAGCCCGATGCCCAGGTGAACGGCATCTCCGGCTGCAGCTTGATGGCGCTGATCTTCAGCAGTTTCTCGGCCATCAGGTGGTTGAGTGCGGTGTAATTGCTCATTGCTCGGAGTAGATAGGTTCAAAATTTGTGCAAAGGTACTTAAACTTTTTGAATAGTGAAACGTCAAAATAATAGAACATAAAAAAATAATGCGATGAAAAAATTTCTCTACACCATAGCCGTGCTGCTGACAGGGTTGTCGCTTTTTGCTTCGCCGATGCAGGCTCAGGGCCGCTCGGCCGGCCATTCCGCCACCACGCGCCACTCGGGGAGTGCCAACAGGACGAGTGTTGCACCTGCCAAGCATGCCTCAGCCCCCAGGCCTCAGAAAGCTGCGGCCGCTCAACGCCCCTCGTCGACGGCACCTCCCGCAGGCAGCCATCGACCCTCTACAGGCAACAGCGGCCATACCCGCCCCGGAAACACCGGAAGCAACGGTAATCACGGCAACTCTCATCGCCCCGGCAATAACGGTAATCCCGGGCACAACAATCACCGCCCCGGCGGCGGTCCGGTGATCAACCGCCCCGGAGGCACACCCCATCGCCCCGGCGCTACGCCTCCCGGCGCGGTACGCCCCGGCCATCACACTCCGGCTCCGCCCCCTATGCGCCCTATGCGTCCGGCTTACCGCCCCTGGACTGCGCCTCCGCCTCCACCTGTGGCGTGGCGTCCCGGTCCGCGCGGCCCGCGGTTTAACACACTGTTTGGCATATCGTTCGGCACCACACTCGGCGCTACCCTCGGTTTGCTTGCTACCACCGGGTATACCGTCGACGGCTATATCGACGATGCCATCTATCTGCGCAATGTCAACCAGTTAGGGTATCTGTGGCCTGATGCCACGATGTACTACAACTCGGGCGGCGCGCTTATCGGCTCGCAGCTCTACTTCTCGTTGCCTTACTACAGCACCGACCGTTTCACGGCCGTGCACTCTGCCCTGACGCGGCAATATGGAGCACCGGCTGTCACCTCGCAAGGCTCGGCTGTATGGTACGGTCCTTCAGGCGACTATATCTCCCTGTCGTTCGGCGGCCAGCTCAATTCGATCGGTCAGACAAACTACGTCACGACCCTCACCTTCGGTCGCTGACAATCACATATATTACTCAAAATCAATAAAATCACGGATTGACACGATGGGCACTAATTTAAATAGTGTGAATCGTGCTAATCCGTGATTTATTATATGCCGGTGTGGCTATCGGCGAGCCTTAAAAGATTCGCCCTCCGAGATTGCACTTGTCGAGTTTACATGCCAATAAGGTGAGAAATATTTGAAAATAGGAGTTAGATTCCAAAAAATGTAGTAATTTTACAATCAGATACATATTGATGTGGAGTATGGCAAAAATCAATGTTCTGAATACAAATATTACGATTATTTCAGTCAACGCAGACGACTATATATCATTGACTGATTTGGCGCGATATAAGAGTGACGAGCCAAATGCGGTGATTGCCAACTGGATGCGTAATCGAAATACCATTGAGTATCTGGGCTTGTGGGAACAGTTGTATAATCCTGATTTTAAACCCACCGAATTCGAGGGGTTTAGGCGGATGGCCGGTCTTAATGCTTTCACTCTGTCGCCCAAGAAGTGGATCGAGGCAACTAATGCAATTGGCATTATTGCCAAATCAGGACGTTACGGCGGTACTTATGCTCATAAAGATATAGCTTTCAAATTTGCCGGTTGGATCTCAGTAGAGTTTGAACTGTATATCGTAAAGGAATTTCAACGCCTTAAGACAGAAGAACAGAAACAACTTGGATGGAGCGCAAAACGTGAACTTTCGAAAATCAATTATCGGATTCACACAGATGCAATTAAAACACATTTACTTCCGACAGAAATTACAAGCGAGCAATCCTCTCGTATTTATGCTGACGAGGCTGATGTACTGAACGTTGCGATGTTCGGTATGACAGCGCGACAATGGCGGGAAGGCAATCCTGAGCTTAAAGGAAATATACGTGATTACGCCACAATCAACGAGCTTATCTGCCTATCTAACATGGAAAATCTTAATGCGGTATTTATTGAGCAAGGGATGCCTCAGAATGAAAGATTGATAAAACTCAATCAAATTGCAATTCATCAGATGGGTATATTGGGGAATGATGATACCGGAAACAGAAAATTGCTCAAATGACATTTGTAAATAATTCAGAGCGGGTATCATCCTGAATATATACCCGTATATACCCTCAATCATCGCCTCGGCACTGCTTCGTTGCTCGATACAATACCCTCAGAATCAATAAAATCACGGATTAGCACGATGGGCACTAATTTAAATAGTGTGAATCGTGATAATCCGTGATTTATTGTATGCCGGTGTGGCTATTGGCGAGCCTTAAATACTCGCCCTCCGAGATTGCTCTTGCCCCTCAGTGGAGGAGGGGGTATCAGCGGAAACGGTAGGTGATGGTGCCTTTCTGGGTGTCGGGGGCGTCGTCGGGGGCGACGGAGAATTGCGAGGCGAGGGCTGCGCGGATACAGCTCTGTCGAGCTTCGGAGCTTGAGGCTACGGCGCCGCTCCCTTTGCCATAGGTGGCGCGGATGACGCGCCCCTGACGGTCGACGGTCACGTTGATGGTGATGGTGCCGACGGCGGCGCCTGTGGGCTTCGACCAACTCGCAAGGGTGCGTCCCGCAAGGTAGAAGCCGGGGGTGCCGGCAGAAGCGCCGTGATCGGCGTTGCCGTCGGGCGAGCCGGTGTTGCCTTTGGGGGCGTCGCTGTTTTTGTCGCGCGAGAAGTTTGTGCGGCTGTTGCGCTTTGCTTCGGCCTCCTGTGCCGCGCGCTCTTTGGCGAGGGCTTCGGCCGACGGCTTGGAGGAGCCTGCCGTCTCGGGGCGTGGGCGCACGGTGGCTTTCACTTCTGAGGGGCGCTGTGTGGAGACGGTTGGGGCGACGTCGCCTTCGGGGCCTTGTGTGATGGTGGAGTGGCCGGGAAGTGCGGGCTGATCGGCTTGCTCTGAGGATGATGTGGCGGGG
The DNA here is from genome assembly GCA_964587165.1 of uncultured Muribaculaceae bacterium. Lineage (GTDB taxonomy): Bacteria > Bacteroidota > Bacteroidia > Bacteroidales > Muribaculaceae > CAZPKH01. The sequence continues at coordinate 23,167 of CAZPKH010000011.1, read as the reverse complement.
GTGTTGGCTGATGCATCGTCGGCGAGCACGTCGACGTCGCCTATCTTCACATACTCGCTGCCGAGCAGTATCTCGGCCGAGTCGGTGTCGGCCTTAGGCTGCGGTGGCCACACGGGAGTGGAGGGGAAAAGCCATGTGAGCAGCAGCACGAGCAGTATCAGCCCGTGAAAGAGCAGCGTGCCCACAAGGGCTGCGAGCCGAGCGATGTTGTGCGAATCTTTTTTATTGCCGGACATCTGCAGAGGGTTGGTCGGTGGGAGTTGTTGCGGCGGCATCGGCAGAGGCTGTGGCCTGCATCGACGATGGTGCGGGCTTTGTGGCGAGCACCATGCGCAGGTTGTTGCGTGCGCCCAGGTCGAGCACTTCGACGAGGCGTCCGTAAGTCACATCCTGATCGGCATATACGGCTATATACTCGTCGGCGGCGTGCTGCTGCAGGAATGTGAGGAGGGTGGCGGTGTCCATCTCGACGGCTTCGGAGGTGCCGTCGGGGGTGTTTTCGGCGGCGTAGATGCGCCCTTCGGAGTCGATAAACACGCAGGTGGCGGGCTTTATGGCTGTCTGCTCGGAGCTCTCGGGGAGGTTCACTTCGAGGGCTGTGGGGAATATGAACGTCGAGGTGACCATGAAGAATATGAGCAGCAGGAAGATGACATCGGTCATCGACGACATTGAGAATGTCGCCATCATGTCGGTTTGTCGTTTCAGGGCCATAGTCGCTTGTTTAGTGTGAGGGGGTTAAGCCGGCTCGTTGAGCAGGTCCATGAACTCCATGATACGCCCCTCCATGCGGTTCATCACCCGGTTGATGCGGGCGTTTAGATAGTTGTAGGCAAACATGGCGAAGATGCCGACTATCAGACCTGCCACGGTGGTGACCAGGGCTTGATATATGCCGTCGGCGAGCAGGCCTATGTTGGCCGAAGTGCCGGCTCCGGCGAGCTGGTAGAAAGCCTGCACCATGCCGATCACGGTGCCGAGAAATCCGAGCATCGGAGCTCCGGCCGATGTGGTGGCAAGCCAGGGGAGCCCTTTGGCGAGCGACGATACCTCGAGGTTGCCGGCGTTCTCGACGGTGACGAGCACGTCGGAGGTCTTGCGGCCTATGCGGCTGAGGCCTTTGTCGATGATGCGGGCGTAGGGTGAGTTGTCCTGACGGCAGAGCTCGCGGGCGCGGTCGATCTCGCCCGAGTGTACGAACTGACGTATCTGCTGCATCAGCGAGGTGTTCTCGCGGCTTGCGGCGCTGATCACTATGGCGCGCTCGATGAATACGTAGATGCATATGAGCGAGAGGGCGGCGAGCACGATCATGATGAATCCGCCCTGCACGCAGAGATCCCAAAGCGACATGCCCGGTGCCTGTGCGGCCTGTGCGGCTGCTTCGACGGCGGGGGAGGCGGCGGCGGTCTGAAGAAGGGTCATGGTGAGTGGAGTTGTATGGGTGAAAGTTTTGTGTTAGCGTTTATTTGAGGCACTCTTTGTAGCGGCGTATGGTCTCGGCGATGCCGAGATAGAGGGCATCGGAGATCAGGGCGTGGCCTATCGACACTTCGTTGAGATAAGGCACGGCTGAGTGGAAGAATGCGAGATTTTGCAGGTCGAGGTCGTGGCCGGCGTTCACTCCCAGGCCGCAGCTGTGGGCCACGGCCGATGCGGCCACATACGGTGCTACGGCAGCGTCGGGGTCGGTGGGGTAGAGGTCGGCGTACGGCTTGGTGTATAGCTCCACGCGGTCGGCTCCGGTGGCTGCTGCGGCGCGTATCTGCTCAGGGTCGGGGGCAACGAATATCGACGAGCGTATGCCGGCCTCGCGCAGGCGGTCGACTATGGCTGTGAGGAAGTCGGCGTGGGCCGTGACATCCCATCCGGCGCTCGATGTGAGTGCTTCGGGTGCGTCGGGCACGAGTGTGGCCTGCTCGGGTTTAACTTTGGTGACCAGATCCATAAACTGCTCGGAGGGGTACCCCTCGATGTTGAACTCCGTCTTGACCAGCGGACGCAGGCGGTATACGTCGTCGGTGGTGATATGACGCTGGTCGGGGCGGGGGTGCACCGTGATACCTTCGGCACCGCAGGCTTCGCAGTCGACGGCAAATTTCTGCACATCGGGGTTGTTCTCGCCGCGGGCGTTGCGCAGGGTGGCAACCTTGTTTATGTTTACGCTCAGTTTTGTGGTCATGCTTCTGTGTCGGGGGGGCGATCGATGCCGCTGATATAAAATTAATGTGCGGCAAGGATGGCGAGCCGGAAATTTATTTGTAACTTTGTGGCTACAAAAGTAAGCAGATTTACCCAAACCAAGAAATATTTTGACTCCAAAAGATACTCTCCAAGGGCATTTTTCGCTCGAACGCCTCTTTCCGCCGCACCCTGACTCGTCGGAGCTGCTTGTGTGTGTGGCGGCGCACGACTATTCGGCCTCGGCCATAGCCCGCGCCGTGGAGGATTGCGATGCCCATCTTATAAATCTCAACGTGCTTGCCGACCGCCCTTCGGAGGCTCCCGGGCAGTGCCTGGTGGCGCTGAGGGTGGATCACCGCAACGCTTCGGCTGTGGCCCGCTCGCTTGAGCGCTACGGCATGCGTGTGATCGCTTTGGGGGGCGAAGGTGAGGCCGATATCGACTTCTACGATCCGCACCAGGCTATCACCCGCGAGCGGCTCGACCAGCTTCTGCGTATCATCGAGATCTGACAATGTGATCTGATAATATAAGTAACTGTTGAATATTAAACGATATTATGTTCAAAGCCACTGTTATCAAGTGTCTTTTATACACACTGCGGTCGCAAATCGGCGTAAATCCAAATTATCATCAGTCGTTTAGCTCGCTAAACTCCATCTTCAAATTTGGATTTCCTCTCGATTTCCGTCACGCATTTTGTATAAATTAATTTCCAACAGTTACTTATGACTATATTCGCGCTTTTCGGCAACCGTTACCAGTCGGCGCATCTGCGGGCGGTGAGCGACTTTATCACGGCTCTGGCCGCTGCACCGGGGGTGCGGATCGCGGCCGAGGCCGACTTTGCCGCATATCTGGCTGCCGAAGCGCCCGCTGCCGCGGCTGCGATAGGCGCTACTTTCGAGATGTCGGGACGCGGAGTTGATCCGGCCACCCGTCTGGCCATCAGCTTCGGCGGCGACGGCACTTTTCTGCACGCCGCAGGTGCGCTGGTGGGCTCTGAGATACCGCTGATGGGTATCAACACGGGGCATCTGGGGTTTCTGGCCGGTGCCAACATTGCCGATGCCCGCGCGCTGCTGCCCGATATACTCTCGGGACGGTTTGTGGCCGAGCGGCGCACAATGATCGAAGTCGACTCGCCGGCACTCCCCGCGGAGTTCGACTGCTCGGCGCTCAACGAGATAGCACTCCTCAAACAGGATACTTCGGCTATGATGAATGTCGAGGTATGTCTCGACGGCAAGCCGCTTGCCGACTATTCGGCGGACGGCCTGATAGTGTCGACGCCCACCGGCTCGACAGCCTACAACCTCTCTGTCGGCGGCCCGATAGTCGAGCCCGGATGCGCCGTGATGGTGATCTCGCCTATCGCGCCGCATACACTCACGCAGAGACCGCTTGTGGTGTCTGACAGCTCTGTGCTCACTGCCCGTGCCACTTCGCGCTCGGGCGGGGTGCGTCTGAGTCTGGACGGCCGCTCGGTGTCGCTGAGTTCGGGCGTCGGGCTTACGATACGACGCTCCGACAAGTCAGTGCTTCTGGCGCGCCCCGAGGGGTCGGGGTATATCAATACCCTTCGCTCAAAACTTCATTGGGGGCAATGAGCACGAAAAGGTTCTTCTATCCGCCGCTCGATGCGGTCGTGGCAGTCACAGTGCGCTCAAACGCCGTGCGGTTCACGGCCCGATGGAAAGGTGCTGAGCTGCACCTCAGCATTCCTCCGGATGCGAGCTCCGATGAAGTGTTGCGCGTGCTTGAGAAGATGACACCCGGGCTGCTGAAGAAGAAGCCCGATGCCTCGCGGGCTCGCCTTCTGCCGGGCGCACGCGTGGCTATCGACGGCGGACGGACCCTCTCGATAGTCTCGTCGGGTAGCGGCGGCCGATATATGCGGTGCCGTATGCCGGATCCTGCAAATATCGTGATATCGCTCGGTTCGGATCTCGACGCGCCCTCGCCCGATGTGCAGCGTCAGCTGAGCCGCATAGTGCTCCGCGCGCTGCGTGTGTGGACTGTTCCGCTCGGCATACTGCCCGGGCAGGAGATAGCCGAGCGGTTGGGGCTCGATGTCGACAAGTGGGAAGTAGGCGCCGGAGCAAAGACATTGGGGCGATGCTCGGTGACGAAACCGCATCTTTTGGGGCGATGCATCAGCAAAATCACCCTGTCTTCGGCCATCACCCTGCTGCCTGAGCACCTCAGGGTATATATAGTGTGCCACGAGCTTGCGCATCTGACGCATATGAATCACTCGCCTCAGTTTCATGCGCTGGTCGACCGCTATACCGGCGGCCGCGAAGCCGCTCTTGAGGCTGAACTCAAAAAATTCCCCTGGCCTATAATTAGATAAATAGCTGAAAAAATGATACGTATAAAACTACTGCTCGCGCTCCTTCTGCCGGCGATAGCCGCCGGTCAGACTACCCGCAGCGAGGCCACCGCGCAGCCCGACCTGCTCGGCGGCGTATATTATGCCTACCCTGTCGCGGAGCAGGGTATTGAAGTGACCAACCCTCCGGCCGGCTACGAGCCGTTCTACATCAGCCACTACGGCCGCCACGGCTCGCGCTATCTGATAAGCGATACCGACTATTTGGCGCTGATCGAGCCGCTGCGCAAAGCCTCGCAGGGGGGCAAGCTCACTGAGCTCGGGCAGCGTGTGCTCGACCTTGCCGAGGCTGTATGGGTGGAGGCCGAAGGGCGCGGCGGCGACCTCACACCGCTGGGTGTGCGCCAACATAAAGCGATAGGGCGCCGCATGATAGAGCACTATCCGCAGGTGTTTGACTCGGCCTCGCATATGTCGGCGCGCGCCACCACGGTGATGCGCGTGGCTCTCTCGATGGATGCCCTGTGCGAAGCTCTAAAGGAGGTTGAGCCCCGGCTCGACATCACCCGCGAGTCGTCGCAGCGGTATATGTATTATCTGAATTATCACGCCCCGGAGTCGAATGAATTTTGCTCCGACCGCGGTCCGTGGCGCCAGGAGTTCAACGTCTGGCGCAAAGGGCAGGTGAACCCCGCGCGGATGATGTCGGCTCTGTTCAACGATGCCGACTATGTGGCCTCCGAAGTCGATGCCGAAGCTCTGATGTGGGCACTCTACTGGGTGGCCGTCGGACAGCAGAATATAGAGACCCCGGGGTCGTTCTACGAGGCTATCACACCCGACGAGATGTTCGACCTATGGCAGGTGGTGAACTACGACAACTATGTGCGCGACAGCGCTTATCCCGGCTCGGGACTGCTCGTGGTCGACAATGCCAAGCCGCTGCTGCGCAATATCCTTGTGTCGGCCGACTCGATCATAGCCTCGGGTGGTCATGGCGCCGATCTGCGCTTCGGCCACGACGGCAATCTGATGCCGCTGGCTGCGATACTGCGTCTGGAGGGGTGCTTCAACGACTCGGCCGCACATCCGCAGGATGCGTACACCGCTTTTGCCAATTTCAAGATCGCCCCGATGGCGGGCAATATCCAGATGGTGTTCTTCCGCAACCCTGCCGATGAGCAGGCAGATGTTCTGGTGAAGTTCATGCTCAACGAACGCGAGACAGCAATCCCGCTGACCACCGACAATTTCCCCTTCTACCCCTGGCCGCAGGTGCGCGCTTACTATCAGTCGATACTCGACGCACCGACCCCGGGGCCGTCAAAATGATAGGAAAGTGAAATGAAAAAGATACTTTTTGCCGCATTAGCCCTACCGGCGGCTGTGATAGCCGGATGCTCGGGCTCAAACCGTGCCGCCGGCACCGATGCCGACACTGCCGCCGTGGCCGATTCAGCCGTCCGCACCGAGCTGCCGGCACCGATCGAAGCGCTCCCCGATACGGCTTACGCCTCGGCCGAGGCTGTAAAGGCGGTGATCGACGTGTTCGACGAAACGATCGACCCGCAGATCGATAATCTCGCCGACCTCTACGCCAACACTCCCGGGTCGTTCACATTCCGCAAGAACACCCTGCGCAACGCCGACTATCACGCCGCTCTCGACACTATGCCTACCGGCATCGAGGTTGTGTGGCGATACCGCACCTCGGCCTCCCGCTCCTGGGGCGGCGGCTCCGGGTGGACGGGGCAGCCGGTCTACGTCGAGTGGCCCGACTCGTGCCTGCGGCGCTTCAAGGCGCTCAAAGAGGGGTTCTCGGGGCGCGAAATCATCGTCGGCGGCCTCTCCGGGCATGTCTATTTCATTGATTTCGAGAGTGGCGAGTCGTCGCGCGAGCCGCTGTCGGTGAGCAACCCTATCAAAGGGTCCGTATCGCTCGACCCCACGCTCAACGGCAATCTCTACGTGGGGCAGGGGATACCCGACGTGCGTCCGTTCGGCGCACTTGTGGTCGATCTCTACGCTCACCGTGTATCAGATACTTTTGCCGAAGATCGCAATGCCTACCGCGCATGGGGAGCTTACGACTCGTCGGCTGCCCGCGTGGGGCAGTTCCTCTTCCGTCCGGGCGAGAACGGCACGCTCTACAAGCTGCTTGTCGAGCCGGGGCGCGTGCGCCTGCAGTCGACCCTCAGATATAAGGTGAACGGCGCATCGCCGGGCCTTGAGGCCTCGATAGCCGTGTGGGCCAACTACGGCTACATAGCCGACAATGGCGGCAATGTGATATGCGTGAACCTCAACACCATGAAGCCCGTATGGCACTACTCAACAGGCGATGATACCGACCATACGCCGGTGATAATACCGGATGCCGACGGCCACCCGTACGTTTACACAGGTTGCGAGGTGGACAAGCAGGGTGAGGGGCGCGCTCGGCTCTCGAAGCTCGATGCCCTCACGGGCCGCGAGGTGTGGCACAACGACACTCCGGCGCGCCTGAAGCAGGTGGAGAAGAAGCATTTCGACGGCGGTTTCTACGGCACTTCGCTGCCCGGACGCGGTGACTGCTCGGATCTGCTGTTTGCCAACTGTGTGCTCAATACCGACGGGCAGAACGGCATGATGATGGCTATCGACCGTGCATCAGGCCGCACTGTCTACACCGTGCCGCTGCGCTACTACGCGTGGTCGAGCCCTGTCGGGATGCTCACTGCCGACGGCCGTCAGGTGGTGGTGAACGCCGACTGCGCCGGCAATATCTATCTCATAGAGGGGCGCACCGGGCGGGTGATAAGCCGCACACCGGTAGGAGCCAACTTCGAGTCGTCGGCCGTGGCCGTGGGCAATTGCCTGGTAGTTGGGTCGCGAGGCGACACGATATATAAGATGCGAGTGATATGATGCGCCTGCGGTTTATTCTTTTTCAGATGCTTGCGGTGCTGACGGCCTTTGCCGCCGGAGCAAAAGGTGTGGTGACACCCCACCGCGGCGAGGTGGCCGGGGCTTACGACTACTGGCTCTACACCCCCGAGTCGGCCGAAGCCGAGTGTGCCGAGCTCGTGCCGCTGGTGATATTCCTGCACGGCGCAAGCCTGTGCGGCAACGACCTCAACAAGGTGAAGCGCTACGGCACCATCGCGGCCATAGAGCGCGGCATGCAGCTCGACGCTTACGTGCTCGCTCCGCAGAACAACCGCGGCGCCTGGGATCCGGAGAAGATAATGGCACTTGTCGACCATCTCATCGACACCACGGGTACCATCGACACTTCGCGCATCTATGTGCTCGGGCTCAGCCTCGGCGGCTACGGAGCGATAGATCTGGCAGCCACCCACCCCGACCGCATAGCGGCTGCTATCGGTATGGCCGGCGGCGCAAGCGTCAAGGATGTGTCGGGGCTCAACGATATACCGCTCTGGATCATCCACGGCACGGCCGACACAGCCGTGTCGGTGTCGGAGAGCGACAAGGTGGTGGCGCGTATGCGCGCCGACGAGGCCACCACGCCGCGACTGGTGTACTCGCGCGTGCCGGGTATGAACCACGGCCAGCCCGCCCGTCTCTTCTACATGCCCCGCACCTACCGCTGGCTATTCTCACACTCGCTCGAAGATATGTACCGCGAAGTGTCTGAGCCGTTTGATGTGAGCACCGATGCACTGCGCGATGCCTACCGCCAGGACACCGGCACGCTGATAGCCGTGCCCGAAGAGGCCGACTTCGAGAAGCGCTCGCTTGAGGACGAGTGGTGACGGCGCGCGCGCGGCGGTGATTTTTCATTTGCCACGGTTGCGGTTTTTCACTACCTTTGTGCTCGAAAAACGACCAAATTATATTTATAGAAATGGCTACTACTCTGACAACCACCGATTTCAACTTCCCGGGACAGACCGGCGTATATCACGGCAAAGTGCGCGACGTCTACGATATAAACGACAATACGCTCGTTATGATCGCCACCGACCGCATTTCGGCATTTGATGTGGTGCTTCCCAAAGGGATACCTTACAAAGGGCAGGTGCTCAATCAGATAGCAGCCTATTTCCTCGATGCTACCGCCGACATCGTACCCAACTGGAAGCTCGCCTGCCCGGACCCGATGGTCACTGTAGGACGCAAAGCCGAAGGGTTTCGCGTAGAGATGATCATACGCGGCTATCTTACCGGCAGCGCCTGGCGAGAGTATGAGGCCGGATGCCGCGAGCTGTGCGGCGTGAAGCTGCCCGACGGTATGCGCGAGAACGAGAAATTCGCCGAGCCTATCATCACCCCCACCACCAAAGCCGAAGCCGGCCACGATGAGAATATATCGCGCGAGCAGATCATTGCTCAGGGGCTGGTCGATGCGGCCGACTATGAGGTGATGGAGCGGTACACCCGCGCTCTGTTCGAACGCGGCCAAAAGATGGCTGCCGACAAAGGTCTGATACTCGTTGATACGAAATATGAGTTCGGCAAGGTCGACGGCAAGGTGATACTGATCGACGAGATCCATACCCCCGACTCGTCGCGCTACTTCTATGCCGACACCTACGCCGAGCGTTTTGCCAAGGGCGAGCCTCAGCGCCAGCTCTCCAAAGAGTTTGTGCGCCAGTGGCTGATCGAGAACGGCTTCATGGGCAAGCCCGGACAGAAGGTGCCCGAGATGACCGACGAGTTTGTGGCCGGTGTGACCGAGCGATATATCGAGCTCTACGAGCATATCACCGGACAGAAATTTGTGAAAGCCGACGAGAGCGACCTGACGCAGCGCATCGCCACAAATGTGCTCGACTGCCTGCACAACATCAACCTCTGAACAGCCGATTGACGCACAAAACACACATGCATGGGGCCTGAGGAGATAAACCCTTACGACAACGACGACCGCCGCAAGTCGGAGCAGATAGAGTCGATGTTCGACAACATCGCGCCTGCCTACGACCTGATGAACCGCGCCATGACCTTCGGTATAGACCGCCGGTGGCGGGCGCTGGCGGTGAAGCGTGTGGCGCGCCACGGTGCCGACTATATCCTCGATGTGGCCACAGGCACGGGCGACCTTGCCATCAGCCTGGCGCGCAAGGTCGATCCGATCGGCGTGACCGGTATAGATCTGTCGGAGGGGATGCTTGAGCGCGCCCGCCGTAAGGTGGCCGAGGCCGATTTAACCGACACTATCAAGTTCTGTCAGGCCGACAGCCTGGCCATGCCGCTCCCCGACGAGTCGTACGATGCGGTGACGGTGGCCTACGGAGTGCGCAATTTCGAGAATCTGCTGCAAGGGCTTCGGGAGATGTACCGTGTGCTCAAGCCGGGAGGCATCCTGGTGGTGCTGGAGCTCTCGACACCGCGCAACAAGGCTGTCAAATGGGCTTACGACCTGTATACCAAGCATATTATCCCGACGCTCGGGCGCTTGGTGAGCTCGGATGCGCGGGCTTACACCTATCTTCCGGAGTCGATAGCCGCAGTGCCGCAGGGTAACGAGATGTGCGAGCTGATGGAGCAGGCCGGATTTGCCAACGCCACATATCGGCCGCTCACTTTCGGCACCTGCACGATCTATACTGCCGTGCGCTGACTTTGAGCGTGAGCTTTCTTAGGGCGCAACGCGCGGTAAATCAGTGTGATAATCAAGGCTGTGCAGACCACGCTTGCAGTCACGGCCACGAGTGCGTCGGCACCGTCGCCGGCTGCCCCCACGTTGTCGAGATTCAGCGAGATATATCCGTTGGCAAGCAGCCATTTTGATACTACGATTGTGGAGTTGTTGAGCACATGGGCCGCTACAGGCAGCCATATCGTGCCCGACCACCATGCCAGATAGCCGAAATATGCGCCGAGGAGCATGCGCGGCACAAAGCCGTAGAACTGCATGTGGAATGCGCTGAATATCACCGCTGTGAGCCATATCGCCGCGTGCGGGTTCATGGGGCGGGTGATCAGTAGCTGCTGCAAGCCGCCGCGGAAGAATATCTCCTCGGCAAATCCGGCCATTACGCCGACTATCAGGATGTTGATCACCAGTGCGCCTGCCGATGTGCCGCCGAGCATCATCTCTGTGCTTTGGCGGGCTGCCTGCTCGCTGCGCTCCATCCATTGCTCCATGCCGGCAAGCCACTGCGGCAGCTGCATATGCTCGTTGAGGGCGACGATGCGGTTCATGGCCGGTATCATCGTGATCAGGGCGGCTATCACCAGTATGTAGGGGAATATGCGCCCGGGGCGGTGAAGCAGCAGCAGGTCGGCGGGGCGCCGGGAGGCTATCATGGCGGCTATGAGCGGCGGGAGGACGAACATCAGCAGATCCTGCACTACGATGGCGATGCGGACGCGCGCCGGCGAAGCATTGCCCGAGGCGACGAAGAGCGATATTACGCCGGCGAGCACTACCATAAGCAGTGTAGCGGCTATGAATACGAAGATGCGCTGCCCGAACGATACATTCATCGACGCTGCAAGCTCGGCAGAGGCGGGAGAGGAGGCTTTTGTTGAGTCGGTTGACATTTCTTTCAAAGCTTTAGTGTGGCGGCTGTTGCAAGCCACAAAATTACGGTATTTCGCCCGGTCGTCAAAACTTTTATTTTGAGATGCTTTCTAAAATCTTGATTGCAAGGGGCGGACGATAGTGCACGCCGTCGTAGAAGTCGCGCAGCTGATCGGTGTCGATTCCGGAGGCGTCGGTCACTCGGGCTGTGCCGAAGATGGCGCGGAGCATGGCTATATCTTCGGCGGGGGCGCGAGCCTTGTCGCGGCGGGGGCTCACGATGATGCGGTAGCGGGTGCCGTTGTCGCGGAATATGCGGGCGAGAGCTGCAAACTCTGCGCTGTCGGCGGGGGTGTACGATTTGCCGAGCACGACGGCGGAGTTGTCCGTAAGCGGCAGCTCGTCGGGGTGGACGGTGCGTAAAAATCGTTCGGGGTCGGCGTCGATGAGACTGTCCCACTGCGGGATGCTCTCCTGATTGGTGAGCGGGTCCTCGACAATCGGCTGATAGGATATAAACGTCTTTCCGGCAGGCTCGTAGCGACGCCCGAGCAACCGCGAGGGGATGTATGCGCGCAAGAACTCGCGGTTGAAAGCCGCCCGGATGAATGTCCAATGCCACCTCAAGGTTGAGACCTCGGGGTCTATGGCCGGAGGATTCAGAAAAGGCATCGCCGTGAAGCGTGTCTCGGAGGAGCGCTCGGTGGGGAGTATCACCAGAGCGTGGTCGAGGTCGCCCTGACCGGCTAAATAGCCGGCGATGAGCCGCAGTGTGCGGGGTGTGGCGGCGCTCGCATCGAAATGGTAGGGCGATGCATCGCCGGGGAGCATCCGGCGCCACGCCTCGACGGGGTAGTTTATGGCCACCGACGAGCCGATGATGAAAGCGTTGTAGTGCATCGAGTCGCGGTGCTGCAGGTAGTGGCGCAGGGATATGTTGGCTTTGTTGGTGCCCGCATGCACGGGGGAGCCGGAGTAATAATTGTCGTAGCTGCGCACCGCACGGAACGGGTCGGCCCACACGTAGGCTCCGAGCGCTATCGCGGCGGCTGCGGCCACAACTGCCACGGCGCGGAGAGTGAATGGTATGAAGCTGTCGGGGCGGGGCATAGCTGTCAGAATCTGAAATATATGAACGGTACATCCTCAAAACTGCTCATCCACACCATCAGGATCAGGCAGATATAGACGGCCGTGCGCACCCACTGCGGGGCGCTCCACCGCTGCATCACATACTCGCAGTGGCGGTTGTACCACTCCACGACAAACATCAATATAATCATTGCCGGCAGATAGAACCGCACGGCGAGCATCGCCACCGGGTCGGGGAAAGCTATCATCCCGACTGCCACGGCGGCGGCTATCGCTCCGCAGAGTACGCTCATAGTGCGTGCCGCAATTCTGATATTCAAGCACATAAGCCCTGCTGCCACAACGGCTAAGGCTGCTATAGGAGCTGCCGAGAGCGAGAGCAGTTGCGCTGCCTGATGCATCGAGTCGCTTCTGAAAAGCGCCCACCCTGCGGCGGCTGCGGCAAGGGTGGCGGCGCGCCCGAAAGCATGTCGGGGGCCCGCAGGTATCTTCTTGCCCCACAAGGTGTAAGCTATCGAGAGGATACCCCAGGCCAATCCCCAGACAATGAACGTCCAAGCGGCTCCGTGCCACAAGCCGGAGACGGCAAATACGATGAGCAGGTTGGCCAGATGGCGCTTGCGGCTGCAACGGGAGCCGCCCAAGGGGATGTAGATGTAGTCGCGCAGCCACTGCATGAGCGATGCGTTCCATCGCCGCCAGAACTGCCGGATATCGGTGGCGAAATACGGGAAGCGGAAATTCTGCATCAGCTCTATGCCCAGACATCGGGCTGCGCCGCGGGCTATGTCGCAATATCCTGAGAAATCGGCGTATATCTGCACCGAGAAGAGGAGCACGGCAGCCGTCGCAACACCCCATCCGCCGGTGTCGAGCTCGGCCATATACCGGTCGACATAGAATGCGCACGTGTCGGCTATCACTACCTTTTTTGCCAATCCCCACAGCATCTGTCGCGCGCCCAAGGCGGCCTGCGGGCGGGCCCACCGGCGCGGACGCTCGAATTGCGGAAGCAGGGCCGACGATCGCTCGATGGGGCCGGCTACGAGCTGCGGGAAAAACGACAGATAGAGTGCGAAGGTGTCGAGGCGGCGGCACGGCGCGGTGAGGCCGCGGCGCACATCGACTATGTAGCTGATAGCCTGAAACGTATAGAACGACAGACCGACCGGCAGAAGCACCTCGACGGTGAACCAGTCGAGCCCGTCGATACCCAGCAGTGCCAGCAGCTTCAGCAGGTTGTCGCTGAAGAATCCGAAATACTTGAACGCCACGAGCACACCGACTATCACCGCAATGCCTGCCGCCGCCCAGCGGCGTCCGTGGGCCCCGGCGGCTTTAAGCCCGGCTACGTAGCTCACGGCTATCACGCCGCATAGCAGCCCGAGGAAACGCCAGTCCCACCATCCGTAGAAGATCATGCTCGCGGCGAGCAGCAGCGAGTTCTGAGCCCGCAGGCTGCGGTGCAGCAGCCCCCAATAGACTACGAACACCGTAGCCATCAGCAGCGCGAACTCGATACCCGCGAAGTTCATCTACAGGCTCAGTCGTCGAAATGCAGGGTGTGGCCCATGCGGTCTTTCTTGGTGTGCATGTAGCGGGAGTTGTACTCGTTGGGGCGTATCTCGACGGGTACGTTCTCTACCACTTCGAGGCCGTATCCTTCGAGGCCTATGCGCTTTATGGGGTTGTTGGTGATAAGGCGCATCTTATTGACACCCAGCAGGTGGAGTATCTGTGCTCCGACGCCGTAGTCGCGCTCGTCGGCTTTGTGGCCCAAGTGCAGGTTGGCGTCGACGGTGTCGAGACCCTCCTCCTGGAGCTTGTAGGCGCGTATCTTGTCCATCAGGCCGATGCCGCGCCCCTCCTGGCTGAGGTATACGATCACGCCGCGCCCCTCTTTGTCGATCATCTCCATGGCGCGGTGCAGCTGCTCGCCGCAGTCGCACCGCTTGGATGCGAAGATGTCGCCGGTGGCACACGATGAGTGTACGCGCACCAGGGTGGGTTCGTCGGTCGTTATGTCGCCTTTGATCAGTGCGATATGCTCCAGACCGTTGCTGCTCTGGCGGAAAGGTATGAGGCGGAAGTGGCCGTAGGCGGTGGGCATGTCGACTTCGACTCCTTTCTCCACCTGGCACTCGCGGCGCAGGCGGTAGGCCACCAGATCTTTGATGGCTATGAGCTTCAGCCCCCATTCGTCGGCTTTGCGTCGCAGCTCGGGCAGGCGCGCCATGGTGCCGTCGGGGTTGAGTATCTCGATCAGGGCAGCCGCGGGGCGCAGTCCGGCCAGGCGGGCCATGTCGATGGCGGCCTCGGTGTGGCCGGTGCGTTTGAGTACACCCTGGTCCTGAGCGTAGAGGGGGTGTATGTGGCCGGGGCGACCGAACCAGTCGGGGCGCGCTTCAGGGTCGGCCAGAGCGCGGATTGTGGCGGCGCGGTCGTGGCACGACACTCCGGTGGTGCATCCGTGGAGCATGTCGACGGTGACGGTGAACGGTGTGCCGAGCATCGAAGTGTTGTCGGCCACCTGATGCGGCAGGTCGAGCTGGCGGCAGCGTTCGATGGTGATGGGTGCGCAGAGCTCTCCGCGGGCGTTGGTCACCATGAAGTTTACATCGTCGGGGGTTACTTTTTCGGCGGCTATTATCAGGTCGCCCTCGTTTTCGCGGTCTTCGTCGTCGACCACGATTATAAATTTGCCTTGGCGGAAATCGGCGATAGCCTCGTCGATGGTGTCAAGCTTGATCTGTTCCATGTTGATTGTTGTTAAGGAGTTCGGTGATTTGAGTGCTGACCGATATTATGGTGTTGACCTCAAATATCAGGCGGCGGTGGTAGCGTCGTGCCCACAGATACAGCGGGTAGCCTATCGGGGCGGCGAATATGAATGTGTACCCCAGCCATCGGGCTTTTGTGGGGTGGTATATCCACAGGTGGCGCAGCACGGGGTAGTCGAGCAGTTTCTTGACTACCATCTGGTCGCGGGAGTTGGCCAGATAGTCGACGGTTGCCTCAAGCTTCTCGGAGAGGGCGTCGAGCATGTGCGGATTCATGCCGTCGAGCCAGTACGATTTATAGCCGAAGCTGCGGGTGTCGGCTTCGATAAACTCGCGGGCGGCGGCTGTTAGGGCATCGAGGCTTTCGACGGCCACACGCGGGTCTACTTCGTCGATTATCACCTCTTTGACGGCTATGTTGCGGCTCTCGTGTGTGCCTATGAGGCGGCGGAAGAAGTTGAGGTATGCGTCGGAGTTGAACACATCGGAGTCGTTCATCGCTTTCCATGTGAAGAATACGCCGAGCGGCAGCAGTACGGCCGACGACAGCCACATACCTTCCCATACGGCCCACTTGCCATCGCGGGCGAGCTTATAGCCGGTATTGTCGATCACATAGTAGAATATGAATAGCAACACGCTGATGACCAGTGGTGTGCCGAGTCCTCCTTTGCGGATTATGGCTCCGAGCGGGGCGCCGATGAAGAAGAATATGATGCAGGCGAACGAGAGGGTGAATTTCTTGACCATCTCGATGGAGTGGCGGCGTATCACCTTGCGGTCGTCGGCCATGGAGTATGACCGGAACTCGTACTCCTGCTTGTTGCGTTTGGCTTTGTTGAGGGCTGAGGTGATGTATGATGCGGCCGATGCCGATGATCGTCCGCGGAACACTGAGTCGATGTCGACGGTATGCTCCGGCGATATGTCGGCCACCGGCTCCTCGACCCACTCGCCGGCTTTCATGATGCGCCGCGTGTCGGTCACATCGAGCAGCGGTTGGCTCAGCAGCTCCTGGCCGTATACTGTGCCGAGCGAGTCGACGCGGGTATTTACCGAGTCGATGGTGGCCTGAAGTTCGGCAATGTTTTTGCCTACATACTGGTTGCGCATACCCTCCTCGTCGAGACGGTTGAAGTTGGCGTCAAACCGTATGAGCAGCTCCTTGAGGTCGAACGACTCGCGGCGGTAGGGCACATTGCGGCGTTCGAGGCCGGCGTCGTTGAGGTTTTCGAACATCTCGCCGTGGTGCAGGGTGAGGCGCAGGTGGCTGTTGTCGGCTGTGGGCTGGAGGCGTCCGGAGTCGGCAAGTATCACGCGGGCGTTGTCAAACCCCTTTGACATGTCGTAGATCATCATGTCGTAGAGGGTGCCGCTCTCGCGGTCCTTGTCCTGTACAAACATGTTGATGCCGGGCACCTGGTCGTAGAACACTCCGGTGGGTATCTCAAGTTCGGGCGATTTCTGGCGCACGGAGAACAGAAGTGTCCACATCTTGGTCTGAGCCACCGGGAGCACATAGTTCTGGAAGAAGAACGCGCCTATGGCGATGGCGATCATCAGCACTATGAGCGGCCGCATGGCCCGCAGCAGCGATATGCCCGAAGCTTTCATGGCGGTGAGCTCGAACTGCTCGCCGAGGTTGCCGAAGGTCATCAGCGACGCCAGCAGTATGGCAAGCGGCAGAGCCATCGGGATCATCGTGACGGCGGCGTAGAAAAAGAGCTCGCCGAGCACGTCGATGCTCAACCCTTTGCCCACCAGGTCGTCGATATAGCGCCACAGAAACTGCATCAGCACGATGAAGAGTACTATCAAAAAGGTCATGACAAACAGAGGCAGAAAGCTCCGCAGCATGAATGTGTATAGCTTTTTGATACCTAACATCGCAGTAACTCGGTTTTATGCAGCAAAGGTAAGTAAAATTTTTCGTAATTTTGCGTCATGTCGCAAATCCAATCACCCCGCCCGATAGAATTGCTGGCTCCGGCGCGCGATGCGCAGACGGCCATAGAGGCTATACGCCACGGCGCCGACGCTGTATACATAGGTGGCCCGAGCCACGGCGCGCGTGCTTCGGCAGGCAATTCGCTCGACGATATACGCCGTGTGGTAGAGTATGCCCACCGATTCCGCGTCCGCGTTTATGTGACGCTCAATACGCTGATATACAATGATGAGCTTGATGCCGTGGAGCGTCTTGCCGCCGATCTTTACCACGCGGGCGTCGATGCCCTGATAGTGCAGGATATGGCTCTGCTGCGCATGGATCTGCCGCCGATAGCGCTTCACGCCAGCACTCAGTGCGACACCCGCACTCCGGAGCAGGTGCGCCGCCTCTGCGCCGCCGGATTCTCGCAGATAGTCATAGCGCGCGAGCTCTCGGAGGCGGAGACGGCGCGGATGGTCGAGGCTGCCGCGGGGGTACCTGTCGAGGTGTTTGTGCACGGATCGATATGTGTGTGCTACAACGGCGATTGCCGGGCTTCGCTCCTCACCACGGGCCGCTCGGCCAACCGCGGCGAGTGCGCTCAGGTGTGCCGCTACAGTTTCGACCTGCTCGACGGCGACGGCCGGGTCTTGGTGGCCGACAAGCATCTGCTCTCGCTGGCCGACATGAACCGTATGCCGCGCCTGCGCCGTCTGCTCGACGCGGGGGTGAGCTCTTTCAAGATCGAGGGGCGGCTCAAGGATACGGGGTATGTGAAAAATGTCACGGCAGCCTACCGCCGTGCGCTCGATGCGATAATCGACGCTCCCGGCTCGGGGCTGCGCCGGGCGTCGGCCGGCACGGTCGAGATAGGTTTCGAGCCTGACCCGCAGCGTAGTTTCAACCGCGGCTTCACCACATATTTTGCCGAGGGTGCTCCGCGCCCGGGGGTGAGGATGGCGCCGATGGCGTCGATCGACACTCCCAAAGCTGTAGGGCAGCCGGTGGGGAAGGTGGTGCGTAGCGGCCGCGGCGTGATCGAGGCTAAGCTGACACACCCGGTGGCCAACGGCGACGGCTTGGGGTTCTTCGGCTGCGACGGACGTTTCACCGGTTTCCGCCTGAACCGTGCCGACGGCTCGCGCCTATATCCGGCATCAGCTGTCGACCCTGCTCCCGGCACTACATTGTACCGCAACTCCGACAAGGCACTATCCGATGCCCTGAGCCGAGAGTCGGCGCGGCGCACCAT
Source organism: uncultured Muribaculaceae bacterium (assembly GCA_964587165.1). Lineage (GTDB taxonomy): Bacteria > Bacteroidota > Bacteroidia > Bacteroidales > Muribaculaceae > CAZPKH01. The sequence goes on along the minus strand of CAZPKH010000011.1, from coordinate 5,119 downwards.
AGCCGTAGAGATGGTGTTGAGACAGTGCGGGGAGGCGCGCATAGCGCTCGACATCAGCTGCGAGCGCGGATGCAGCGTGTCGGTGACGGCGGAGCTGACAGAGCCGATGCAGCCGGCACGCACGCCTCAGCAGGAGCCCCGGCGGAGGGTGCTGACAAAGTTGGGCGATACGATCTATCGCGCGACGGCGGTCGACGACCGTCTGGGCGATATTTTCGTGCCTGCGGCCGCCCTCACCGATCTGCGACGGCGCGCCGTGGAGGCTCTCGACCGGGCTGCCGTCGCCACATATACTTATGACTACCGCCGCAGCGAGTCGGCCGATTTCAAGACCGACGCCCATCTGTCGTTCCACGCCAATGTGGCCAACCGGCTTGCCCGGCAGTTCTACACCGACCACGGCACCGCGACGATCGAGCCCGCGGCGGAGTGTGCTCCGGCGAAAGTGTCGCGCCCGGTCGAGGTGATGTGCACGCGCTACTGTGTGCGCCGCGAGTTGGGGCGCTGCCTGCGCACCGCCGCCGGGCGTGAGTGGCGCGAGCCGCTGACGCTCCGCTCCGGCTCCGACAGATTCCGTCTGAGCTTCGACTGCGCCGACTGCTCTATGCGGGTGCTGTTGGATAAGTAAGAGCCTGTCTTCTTGTGAGACAGGCTCTGAGGGTCAGCGCGTCACCCACTCCTTGATGATGCCGTGGCGGTATGCGTATAGCAGGCGGGTGAGCTCGTCGATCTGCACCATCAGCTCGCGCCCTTTGTCGGTGTCGCGCACGCGCTGCCGGTGGTGCGAGAGCTCGACAATCTGCGTGGTGCCGAGTATGTCGGCGGCCGACGATATGGCCTCGTCGGTCGATGTGAACGGCTCGTGCTGCACGAGCTGAAGCCCGCGCGAGTGGTATACTAATGTGTAGCCGGCTATCCCGGTGGTGTTGTGGTAAGCCTTGGCGAACCCTCCGTCGATCACCAGCAGACGGCCGTCGGCGCGCACCGGACACTCCCCTTTGCCCACCTTGACGGGCACATGGCCGTTGATGATATGGCGGTGCTCACCCTCTACGCCGAATGCGTCGAGTATCATGTCGCACACCCGGGGGTCGTCGCGCAGGGTGTAGTAGGCGCCTTTGGCCTCGCGGTGGGTATCTTTGTCGGCTATGAAGTAGCGCTCGAAAGTGGTCATGCGCGCTTTGTCGAAGAGCGGTGAGTCGGGCCCGCACCACAGATACCAGTAGTAGTCGGTGGCAAACTCTTTCTGCGGCCGCGGCGTATCCTCGTTGAAGGCCGCGCGCATGGTCATCCCGACACGGTGCAGCAGCTCGCGCCCCTTGAAGAGCTCGCCGTCGACCTCCACCTCTTTGAGGGTGCCGTCGGGGTTGAGGGGCACCGAGGCGTGGAAGAGCAGGTTGGAGTTGACGATGGTATACATGCAGCCGTGGGAGAACATCAGCTTGACGTGGCGGTGCAGCTTGTCGCTCACCAGGAAGGAGTGGCGCAGCCGCTCGACAAGGTTCGCCTCCTCGGGGGTGAGCCGGTAGGGGTCGGCGGGGTCGACGGTCGGGAAATTATTGTCGAGCATCGGGTAGGTGGCTCCGTAGAGCTCTATGGTGGCGTTGTTGCGGTCGATCAGGTGGAGCAGCTTTCGGTCGGCCATGCCCCACTCGGGGCGTTTGTCGATCAGGGCTCCTTCGAGTTTGAACTGTATTATGGCTATCGCCTTGTGCATACGGGCCATGAGCATGCGGGTCTTGTCGTCGACATCGGCTCCGGCGGGCAGCTTGGGCAGGAATCGGGTGCAGTCGTCGTCGCCGTAGGTCTCCATGGCAAATGTGGCCAGCGGCACCAGGTTTATGCCGTAGCCGTCGTCGAGGGTAGCCATATTGCCGTAGCGCAGCGATATGCGCAGCACGTTTGCGATGCAACACTCGTTGCCGGCGGCAGCTCCTATCCATAGCGTGTCGTGGTTGCCCCACTGCATGTCGAAGCGTTCGTAGGTCATCAGGCGGTCCATGATGATATGGGCTCCGGGGCCGCGGTCGTACACGTCGCCGAGTATATGGAGCCAGTCGATGCTGAGGCGCTGTATCACCCGGCTTATAGCCACGATGAAAGCGTCGGCCTGCCCTGTGGATATGATCGTCTCGATGATGCGCGAGTAGTATGCCTGCTTGTTGTGGCCGTCGTGGTCCTCGTGCAGCAGCTCCTCGATGATGTATGCAAACTCGCGTGGGAGAGCCTTGCGCACCTTCGAGCGGGTGTATTTCGACGAGACGGTGCGGCACACCTTGACCAGACGGTGGAGCGTCACGTTGTAGAAATCGTCGATCTCGGCCTCGGTCTCCTTGAGCTCCTTGAGCTTGCGCTCGGGGTAGTATATCAGGGTGCAGAGGCGGCGTATCTCCTCGTCGCGCATCGAGTGGGAGAATATCTCGTTGACTTTGCGGCGAATGTTGCCCGAGGCGTTGCGCACGATATGGTCGAAGGCTTCATGCTCTCCGTGCACGTCGGCCACGAAATGCTCCGTGCCTTTGGGAAGGTTGAGTATGGCTTCGAGATTGATGATCTCGGTCGAGGCGGCGCTGACGGTAGGGAAGTTCTGGCTGAGCAGTTCGAGCATCCGGCGGTCGGCGGCAAGTTTTTCGGGAGTGATTTTTGCAGACGTTTCCATAGCGATAAAATGACAGATGGTATTGATCTAAGGCAGGGCAACGCGTCGGGCTACCCCTTCTCCAACACAAATATACAAAAAAACGCGATTTTTACCTATCTTTGCGGATAGAAAATTTTTATTAAACTTTAGATTATGGGATTTTTTGAGATGATGAGCCGGTGGACGGCAGCGGCTTTGGTTGCAGCGGCTGTGCCGACAGCTTCGGCTGCCGCTCCGATACAGCATGCCGACAGGGGCACGGTGGAGCGACATGTGGTGTATTCGCCCGAGCTTTCCGACACAATTACGGTGGATGTCTGGCTTCCGGAAGGGTACGCCCCTGCGGGTGAGACGCGTATGCCGGTGGTATATATGCACGATGGACAGAATCTGTACGACCGCCACACCACATGGAACGGCCAGTCGTGGGAGATGGACTCGGTGGCGTCGAGCCTTATTGATGCCGGGGCTATTGGTCCGGTGATCATCGTGGGTATACACAGCGATCCGGCTACTCGCGTATCGCAGCTTATGCCGCAGCAGGCGGTGGCCGACGCCGGCCTTGAGGAGCTCATGGCCGAGGTGAAGCTCAAAGGGCAGCCTGTGCTCGGCGACCGGTATGCCGATTTTGTGGTGTCGACGCTCAAACCGCTCATCGACAGCACTTACCGCACTCTGCCCGACCGTGAGCATACTGTCGTGATGGGGTCGAGCATGGGTGGCCTTATGTCGCTCTACCTGATATGCCGCGCTCCGGAGGTGTTTGGCGGAGCGGGGTGCATGTCGACACACTGGTATGGTTCGCGCGATGCGGGCGATATGTTCGGCAACGCTCTGATGCGCTTTATGGAGCGGAATCTGCCCGATCCGGCTACTCACAGCCTATACTTCGACCATGGCACCGAGACGATAGATGCCTACTACGGCCCGTGGGAGCAGAAGGCTCTGGAGATTGCTCGGCAGAAGGGTTATCGCGACGGTGTGAACCTCGACAGCTACGTGGATCAGGGGGCTGCCCACACCGAGGATGCATGGGCCGGGCGCGTAGAGAGGCCGCTCAGATTTCTGCTCGGAGGGAAATAATCATTACTGATAAGACGAAAAGACAGCCGGCCTGATCACCTCAAGCCGGCTGTCTTTGTGCGAGTTATACCTATTAGTACTCGTCCCACGACTTGATTTCGATCTTGTCGAGGGGAAGAGTTGTGAATGCGTTGATGAATGCCGATGCCAGACGTGCGTTGGTGAGCAGCGGTATGTTGAGGTCGATGGCGGCACGGCGTATGCGGTAGCCGTTGGAGAGCTCTTTGGGGGTGAGGTCCTTGGGGATGTTGACCACAAGGTCGATGGCGTGGTCGTGCATCAGATCGAGAGCCTGCGGGGTGCTTTCGGCTTCGCTGGGCCAGTAGACGCGTATGGCGGGTATGCCGTTGTCGTTGAGGAACCGGCATGTGCCGCCTGTGGCGTAGATGGTGTAGCCGGCGTCGTAGAGGCGGTGGGCTGCTCCGAGCATGTCGGCTTTCTGCTTGGCCGAGCCGGTGGAGAGGAGCACGGTGCGGCGCGGTATGGAGAGGCCTACCGAGAGCATCGACTTGAGGATGGCCTCGGAGGTGTCGACGCCGATGCACCCCACTTCGCCGGTCGACGACATGTCGACGCCGAGCACCGGGTCGGCGCCCTGCAGACGGGAGAAGGAGAATTGCGAGGCTTTGATGCCTACGTAGTCGAGGTCGAAGGCGTTCTTGGCGGGCTTCTCTACGGGTATGCCGAGCATCACTTTCGTGGCGAGGTCGATGAAGTTGATCTTCAGTACTTTCGACACGAACGGGAAGCTGCGTGAGGCGCGCAGGTTGCACTCTATCACTTTGATGTCGTTGTCCTTGGCCAGGAACTGGATGTTGAACGGTCCGCTGATATTCAGAGCTTTGGCTATGGCCGACGATACTTTCTTGATGCGGCGCATGGTCTCGACATACAATTTCTGCGGGGGGAACTGTATGGTGGCGTCGCCGGAGTGTACGCCGGCAAACTCGATATGTTCGGATATGGCATACACCTTTATGTCGCCGTTCTGGGCCACGGCATCCATCTCTATCTCTTTGGCGTTCTGGATGAATTCGGAGACTACGACGGGGTGCTGTTTCGAGACGTTGGCGGCGAGCTTGAGGAATCGTTCGAGCTCCTCGGAGTTGGAGCATACGTTCATGGCCGCCCCCGAGAGCACGTAGCTGGGGCGTACGAGCACGGGGAATCCTACTTCATCGATGAATCGGTTGATGTCGTCGAAGCTCGTGAGCTCGCGCCAGCGGGGCTGGTCGATGCCGAGGCGGTCGAGCATGGCCGAGAATTTGTTGCGGTCTTCGGCGTTGTCGATGCTTGCGGCCGAGGTGCCGAGTATGTTTATGCCGGCATCGTCGAGGCGGGTGGCGAGGTTGTTGGGTATCTGTCCGCCCACCGACAGGATGGTGCCGTGGGGCT
>CAZPKH010000010.1:0-48146 GCA_964587165.1 uncultured Muribaculaceae bacterium | reverse complement strand
CCTGAGGACGGCCCTGATTACATTCTACCTTGAACTCACGGCGGAGACGGTCGATGATGATATCGAGGTGGAGCTCACCCATACCGCTGATGACGGTCTGGCCAGTCTCTTCGTTGGTCTCAACGCGGAATGTCGGGTCTTCTTCAGCGAGCTTCTGGAGGCCGACACCGAGCTTATCAAGGTCTTTCTGAGTCTTAGGCTCTACAGCGATACCGATCACTGGATCTGGGAACTCCATAGCTTCGAGAACGATAGGAGCGTTTTCGTCGCAGAGAGTATCGCCGGTGCGGATATCCTTGAAGCCTACGCCAGCGCCGATATCACCGCAACCGATCCGTTCCATCGGGTTCTGCTTGTTGGAGTGCATCTGGAAGAGGCGGGAGATACGCTCCTTCTTGCCGCTGCGGGAGTTGAGGCAGTAGCTGCCTGAGTCAACATTGCCTGAATAAACGCGGAAGAATACGAGGCGACCTACATATGGGTCGGTAGCGATCTTGAATGCGAGAGCACACATAGGAGCTTCGGGAGAAGGCTCGCGGGTGATGATTTCATCAGGATCATCTACAGCGTGTCCTTCTACAGCACCGCTGTCTTCAGGAGAAGGCAGATAAGCACAAACTGCATCGAGAAGAGTCTGCACGCCCTTGTTCTTGAAAGAAGAGCCGCAGATCATCGGGTTCACAGCCATGCTGAGAGTTCCCTTACGGATAGCGGCGCGAATCTCATCTTCAGTGATAGTGGAAGGATCATCGAAATATTTTTCCATGAGATTCTCGTCGAGCTCGGCAAGAGTCTCAAGCATTTTATCGCGATATTCCTCGGCTTCGTCACGGAGATTGTCAGGAATTTCAGAAACTGTATATTCAGCACCCATGGTTTCGTCGTGCCAGAAGATAGCCTTCATTGTCACGAGATCCACAACGCCTTTGAAAGTCTCCTCAGCGCCGATAGGAATCTGGATAGGAAGCGGAGTTGCACCGAGCACCTCCCTCACCTGGCGCACAACCTCAAAGAAATTGGCACCGGAACGGTCCATCTTGTTTACATAACCGATACGGGGAACGTTATATTTGTCGGCCTGACGCCATACGGTCTCACTCTGAGGCTCCACACCGCCGACTGCACAGAAAGCAGCCACAGCGCCGTCAAGCACGCGGAGCGAACGCTCCACCTCGACAGTAAAGTCTACGTGCCCCGGAGTGTCGATAAGATTAATCTTATATTTCTCGCCGGCGTAGTTCCAGAAAGTGGTAGTTGCGGCAGATGTAATTGTGATACCACGCTCCTGCTCCTGCTCCATCCAGTCCATGGTAGCGGCACCATCGTGCACCTCACCGATTTTGTGGGTCAGACCGGTATAGAAGAGGATACGCTCTGAGGTTGTGGTCTTACCGGCATCGATGTGAGCCATAATGCCGATATTACGAGTAAGCTTGAGATTTTCGTTTGATTTAGCCATTCGTTGAGCTATCAAATAAATGTTGAGTGAATATCAATGTTTTGAATGCTGAGGCATGCTTGTGTCACACCGCCGCGATCAGAAGCGGAAGTGAGCGAAAGCACGGTTGGCCTCGGCCATCTTGTGCATATCTTCTTTGCGTTTGAAAGCGCCGCCCTGGTCGTTGTAAGCGTCGACGATCTCAGCTGCGAGCTTGTCGGCCATGGTCTTGCCGCCGCGGCGACGTGCATAGTTGATAAGGTTTTTCATTGATATAGACTCCTTGCGATCCGGACGGATCTCGGTAGGTACCTGGAAGGTGGCACCGCCCACGCGGCGGGACTTCACCTCAACCTGGGGAGTGACGTTCTCGAGGGCTTTTTCCCAGATTTCGAGGGCTGATTTCTCCTCGTTGGGGAGCTTGGCCTTAACGGTCTCGAGAGCTCCATAGAATATTGTGTAGGCAGTGTTCTTTTTGCCGTCGTACATCAGGTGGTTGACGAATTTGGAAACGCGGACGTTATTGAACACGGGATCGGGCAGAACGATCCGTTTTTTTGGTTTAGCCTTTCTCATTTCAGTGTTAAGTGAGTGGTGTTGTTGTTTAATTTAGCTTGGTTGTGGCTTCTTATGTCTTCAACGGCTTAGCTTTCAGAGCGCCTCTGCCGCCGTGGGCGGAGGATCCGATAATATTCGCTTTGTTTCACCGAGGCTCCTCTGAGCCTCCTGTCGAGCCGTTTACTCAACCAGAGAGTTTAGCCTTTTCTCTTTTGTAGATGCGTAAGAAACAGGTTGTGTCGATCTCTGCGATAGTGCCGGAGCAAACCGTCAGTGATTATTTCTTGGCTGCTTTCGGACGCTTTGCACCGTATTTCGAACGACGCTGTGTGCGGTCTTTCACGCCGCCGGTATCGAGAGTACCGCGCACGATGTGGTAGCGCACACCGGGGAGGTCTTTCACACGACCGCCGCGCACGAGCACGATCGAGTGCTCCTGGAGGTTGTGACCCTCGCCGGGGATGTAGGAGTTGACTTCTTTACCATTTGTGAGGCGCACACGAGCCACCTTACGCATAGCCGAGTTAGGCTTTTTGGGGGTGGTGGTGTACACACGCACGCACACGCCGCGACGCTGCGGGCATGAGTCGAGAGCGGGTGATTTGCTCTTATCCTCAAGAGCAACACGGCCTTTTCTTACTAATTGCTGAATAGTAGGCATCTTAGTCTTTTAGAGATTTTTGTTTATAATATGTCTTTTAATCTTTTTCATACACACGCATCGGGCGCAGCTATCACTCTGAGCTTTAACCCATTAGCGACAGGCCGGCGCCTAATGCTTCAAAAAGCGTTGCAAATCTACGAATTATTCCGCTAACTGCCAAACATTTCTGCAAATTTCACACATATCTTCCACGGCGTTGTATTCAAAACGAAAGTACTTTTCCATTAGATTTTTAATAGCTGCCGCATTTCTTCATAAACCTGCCTGCAGCGTGACGCTTCCATCCCAATCTTTACCCCCACGGCCTCAAAATCTTTATAATCAGGAAATCCTTTTCCATTCACCGAAGTGGCGTGCTGACCATTGTAACCGTCAGTACTGAGTGTGAGGTCATAGGCCGGAGCAAGCCGCCATCGTTCGCCGTCCACCATAAAACTGAAATTCTTGCAGTGGTCATCTTTATTATCCATAAGATAGTTAAAGATCATACGCCGGTACATTTGCTCGACATCCTGCGGGTTGCGAGTTAAAAAGCCGGTAAGGGCGAGCAAGTTAGAGTAATCAAGCACAGGCTCGCTTCGCGATAATCCCAAGAGGCCGCCGGCTGTTGCCACATGACGACGATTACCTTGATCGTCAATATCAAATCTGCGTGTGGCAAAGTATCTATTTTTGATCAATTTGTAATCAGGCACATCAATCCCACACCGACGTGCCATATCATTGTATTCATACTCTCGAACTCCCGAATCAAGCGGATCATAAAGATGCCGGAACTTCACGATCCAATGCCCTTCTGCATCAGAGAACACAGCCTTGGGGCGGGCTCCTCCGCTGTTACCGCTATTGTATAACAACAGAGCGGCATCAGCATCCTGACTCTCGCGGAGAACTTCCAATGCTTTTTTCTGAAGGATATCAAAATCCGATATTTCCTCTTCTGCCGGAAGATGATGCTCGGGCATATACGTCAATGCGCCCATACCGCCCTCACCTACGAGAGCGAGACGGTCGATCACTGTAAGTTTCGAATCGTCTATCCCTTGGCGCAGAAGGGTTTTGTGAAGCAAGTAGCGACCGTAGCCATCGGGGAGACTATCTTCAAAAACTCCGAAAGCGCCATTGAAGGGCCTGGGCTTAGCCTCAAACACTCCGGCTTTCAGAGGTAATTCCAATGGGGATATGCTGAATCCGTCAGCCAACCATGCAGGGCAATATTCAAACACGCATAGGCGCCCATCAGGGGAGAGTGAAAGCTCCCCGACATCAATACCACGGTATCTGACTGTAAGCCGGTCAATTTTTTTCATCTTTCCTTGTCGTTGGATATGCCTTTGTCTTACCTGCGTTTTTCCGAATAAGGGCAAGCTCATCGAGCGTCGAGTACTTCTGCCCTGCAAAGATATTTTTCAACTCTGCTTCATAGCCAAGAGCTTGAGCAAGTTTGATGAGATTCTGAAGCGAGATCAATCCTTTCTGTTCAAACCGCGCAACATTACTAAGAGCCACACCGGAAACTCGGGCAATCTCTACACGCGAAAAGCCTTTCTCAACACGGCGAGCACGAAAATCGCCTGCGATCTTCTTCGCCACATCGTTGTGTGTTATTACAGCGCGATCCAAAAATGCTAATATTTCAGCTGTTTCAGGCCTAATCATACTTCAACTATTCAAATATTATCAGTTACAAAGATATATAAAAGTTGCTGAATACGCAAATTTAGTATCGCAAGAAGCCGTCAGTAGAGGACGGGGAGAGTGTAGTCGGCAGTGGAGGTTTGAATACAAACGGTGGGGATCAGTATAAGCGAGGGGGACGCCAGTTGATTTTGCGGAGGATGGAGGTCTGGAGGCTTTTGTATTCGGCGGAGTTGGGATCGAGCAGGATGATGCGGGAGTTGTCGCCGAAGCGATCGCGATACTCTTGCACAGCCGCGTCGAAATTTTCCTTTGTCACGACAATACGCCTGTAGCCGGAAGTCCAATAGCTGTTGAGATACTGCCCGGGGAGTATGTACACGGTATTATCGCGCAACGCAGGATTGGCCACCGAGCTGCAGAAATACGATCCGTCGAAAAATGTATTGCCCGAGATTTCCATTTCGATAGGTTGCTGCTGATAGCAAAGGATGTCAGCGTCGCGCCATTCGCGGGAATCGAAGTCGTTGTCGCCCATACGATAGCAGATATTGTCGCGGAAAGAGCAATCAGGGAATGCGGGTGTGTCGTTGTTGATGTACCAATATTCGTAAGCCTGCCTGCATCGATAAATACGATTGTTTATAAAATTGAGGTTAACAGGCAGATGCGGACCGGTACACTGAATTGTAGTGGCTGCATCATACACCCTCGAAATTAAGCAATCGGCGACTGTGACGTCTTGTCGGTTGCCCCACAGTTCGACGCCATTCCCATATCTTACCCATGAAGGTGCATCGATCTGTATCGAGCCTCCAATGACATCAAATGTGCAATGTTCAATTTTAGAGGAACGTATGCCGCACGCCCCGTGATTGCCATACCCGACAAAGGAAATATCTTTTATTAAACAATCACCCATATCGTACATGCCGTGATTGCCAGTTGAGAAAGCTAAAAATCCAAGTTGAGACGGGTTGACATCTGATTTGAGATAAAGAACACTGAACGGATTGTCTTTAACGGCCGTGGGAGAAATGTTGTCGGAGCGAGTAAAGAAATCGCCATTGCGAGTGAGTTTATCCGGACTATCCACCATATGTCCGATTATTGTATCGGCAGCCATATCATATATACAACCGATATTATTCAAATTACCGGGTATCATCTGGAAGTCCGGGTCAATCCCCCTAAAATTTTCATTTTTTGAAAGGTCAAGCCGCCAAACGCCATTCCCATTGGAAACCCAGGCAGAAGTATTGTCAAGAACCCTAAAGCCCGATACTATTGGATCCGGCCCTGACCCGTATGCCGAAATTTCGCAATTCTCAAATCCTTGAATATAACCATAAAAAACATCACCCCGACGTAAAAGTATACGTGTATTTTGACGCAGTTCGGCCGGCAAAGCATTTATAGAAAACTTTGGATTTGATTCATTACCTATGTTTGAATCCGAACCAAGAGAAGAAGACAGATACACAGTTCGCGTATACGGTTCTGAGAACAGAAAAGGACTACCCGCCACGCAAAAGGCAAATAGAATTATTGCACGAATAAAAACAGCCCTCATTAATTTATTTATATTATTTTGGATTCACGCGGCTTGAGATACGGCTCCGGAAGTGGAGAGATGGCAGGCCGACACCATGCAGCATTTGCCTATTTTCACACCTTTTTTCGCAGATACTTTTCGGGGGTGGCATAGATGCCGGAGATAAGAAATTGCTTAACTTTCCGACGGTTTATAAAACCCATTATCTCTTTATCTAACGGATATTTTACTTATGTTTTAAAAACACTTTTTGGGCAAACCATTTCACCCTCACCAGAGCCGCACGAGCCGTCTGGAAGCCGATATACAGCTCGGGGTACGGGTAAAGACCGTTGGTCTTGACCACACGGTATATCTCGCGATATATTTTTATTTTAGAACTTGCGCCACCAACCTTAAACGAGCATACCAACACATCAAGGGCGCTAAATTTGTATAGACCTGTTTTGTAAATGCGCTGCACAAGGTCGAAGTCGGCCACGACCGGATAATCAAGGTTGAAACCATCGACGGCATCGATAGCTTTGCGCTTCATCAGAAACGCCTGATGGCATGCGGGCATGAAGCGGGGAATGGTGTGGGGGGGCTTATTTCCCTGTGGATGATCAGTGCCCACGTCAAATCTGAGCTCCACGCCGCCATACACCACATCCGCATCGCCGGCTTGGGCAAGCAGGGAGGCGATGCCTTCGGGCAGCAGACGGTCGTCGGCACCGAGGTAGTGGATCCAGCGTCCGCGCGCCGCGCGCCACCCCTTGTTGAAGGCGTCGTAGATGCCGCGGTCGGGCTCTGAGATGCATCGGATACGCGGATCGCGGGCGGCGTACTCGGCCACGATCTCGAGGGTGCCGTCGGTCGAAGCGCCGTCGACTACCACACACTCCCAGTCGTCGAACTTCTGCGACACAACGCTGTCGAGCGCGGCACGGAGTGTTCCGGCCGCGTTGTAGGTTGCTATTACGATAGTTACTTGGGGTGTCACTCTCCGGCGGGCATTAGCAAGGTGTTACTACTGTGATAACGGTGGGGCATCTGAAAATATTATGGATGAAGCAGATTGATGCCGGCCACCTCGGTAGAAATCTCGCCCAGAGGACCGTTGTTGCCGAGCACACCTGTGGTGATCCGCACGAAGTCGATCCGCTCAGGCACACAGCTCACGGCGCCGGAAGCATCTACAAGCAGTGCGTTGTCGAGATCGAGATACGACCGGGTGGAGTTGTTGGGATACGAATCGGCATACCCGGCATACGAAGCCATGCGGTATATACCGGAGGTGGCATCGCATGTCACGTTGGAAGGGAGCATCCAGAACGTTTTGACAAGCGTGCCGTCGGGCTCAATACTGTTCACATCCCAATCGGGCATATACGACTGAGTGTGATACTGCACGTTGCGCGACAGCCACCCTTCGCCTATCGGCGCGCCGGTGCGCGCTGCGTGGCTCGTCCATCGAATATACTCCGCATCGGTGGCATCGGCAGCCGGCGGATAGTACACTACCGACACAAGGGCATCGGCATCAAACTTCTCGCCGCCAAGCAGCAGCCAGGGGCCGTCGTCAGGAAGGCCGTTGCCGTTGGTGTCGGCCATCACCTGCACGAATCCGGGCTCGGCTGACCCCTCGAAGGCATTGCCGAGCACCTGCAGGTCGGGGGAGCCCGACACATTATATATAGGCTCGTCGAGGCGTATCGTCACCGAGCCGCCGAAAGCGCCGAGTGTTATCATATCGCCGGCGCGCAGCGATGCCGAGGCCGCGTCGACCATATCGGTGTAAGCCATGCCGGGGAGGTATTCGGGTATCACGTTGACAAATTGCCCCGGCGCAGGATTATAGTCGATCACAGTCAGGGCAGCCCGACGCGGATATGTGGCAGAATCACCCCCCGGTGCGGGAGGTGTGACTACCGCGGGCGCATCAGGCTCGTCGTCGCCGCAAGCAGCAAGGGAGAGCAGCGGCAGAGCCGCTACACAACAGCGCAATATCTTGTATATTTTCATTTTCATAAATTTATCACACTGCAAATATAACCATAATTTTTTCTACCGCGAAATCACGGAAGCTGCCCCGCGATCCATAAGTCAAGACTTCGCACCTCCGCAGGCATGCAAATAGTGAATTTTTTGTGTAACTTTGCGACCGGTTTTGATCGATCAAACTATGAGCCGGTCTATCTCCCTGCAATCTGTACGTGCGGCCCTGAAGCCGTGGATGCTGCCGATAGCAATGCTTCTGGGCATCGTGCTGCACGACTACATAGGTTATGTGGCATTCCTGTCGCGGCCGCTTATATTCATCATGCTTCTGATCACCTACTGCCGGGTGCGGTGGACGGATCTGCGCCTCGACGCCTCGATGCTTTGGCTTTTGGGCGTTCAGGTGGTCGGCGCTCTCGGAGTATATCTCGCCCTGAGGCCGCTGTCGGAAGTCGTGGCTCAAGCGGCCTTCATTTGCGTATTCTGCCCTACGGCCACCGCGGCTCCGGTGATCACCGGAATGCTTGGCGGACGCGTGGCGCGCGTTGCCACATATTCGCTGGTGAGCCACCTCACCGTCGCGCTGCTCGCACCGCCGCTGCTGTCGTGGATCAACCCCGCGGCACAGGTCGATTTTGCCGCAGGCATACTCCGCATAGCGCAGACGGTACTTCCGCTGATCCTCGGACCGCTCGCCGTAGCCCTCGCGCTGCAGCGGTGGGCACCTCGCGCACATCGCGGCGTGGCCGAGCATCAAGGGCTTTCGTTCTACATCTGGGCTGTCGCGCTGCTGATTGTGGTAGGCAATTCGGTGAGCTTTGTAATGCGCGAGCCGGCGGCTCTCATACCGCAGGAGATTGCGATAGGCGCGGTGTCGCTGCTGATGTGCGTGGCGCAGTTTGCCATCGGGCGGTACGTAGGCCGACGCTATGGCGACCCGATCTCGGCGGCACAATCGCTGGGGCAGAAAAACACGGTGCTCGGCATCTGGCTTGCCATGCAGTTTCTGTCGCCGCTGGCATCTATCGGCCCGGCGGCATACGTAGCGTGGCACAACACCATCAACTCCTACCAGATATACCGCCGCGAGCGTGCCGCCTGAACCGTCTGCCTCGTCGAGTTGTTAAATTATCATAAAGACAAACAACAATGGACAGTATGTACGAGATCCTCATGTCGCTCCCGTTGCTCAAGGGCGCGAGCCATGAGAAAATATCCGAGATAGCAGGGATGGCAAAATTCCATTTCCTGAAATATGCTGACGGCGAGACAATAATCAACGCCGGCGAGCCGTGCACACATATCAAGTTTATAATCAACGGCTCAGCCCGCATCGAGATCTCAAACTCCGACGCCCGCTTCCGCACCCTCTCCACCCTGACGGGCCCCGAGGTGATAGCCCCCGACTTCCTCTTCGGCCCTCACACCATATACCCCTGCACCGCTACAGCCATAGGCCCCACCGGCATACTGCAGATCTCTAAAGCCGACTTCACCAAGATACTGAGCATGGACCAGGTGTTTCTGTTCAACTATCTGAATACCCTCTCGGCCTCGGCTCAGAAGTCGATCGACGGCATCCTGAGCCTCACCACCGGCGACCTGCGCGAGCGTATAGCCTTCTGGATCATCGCCATGACCCAGACCCGCGCCACCGACATCGTGCTTCAGTGCCGCTCGCGCGACCTGTATTCGGTATTCGGCGTGCAGCGTTCTTCGTTCTTAGCCACGATGGACCGCATGACACAGGAGCGCATACTCACCTATACCACAACCGAGATCCGCATCCTCTCGCGCCCCAAGCTCCTCGAAGTGCTCCACTCCTCCGAGTAGCCCCCCCTCCCGGCAATCCTCGCAAATAATGCATCAACCATCCGGCGGTACCTGCACTTGCCGGATGGTTGGCGTTTGTGGTGGCGGATAGGGCTTTGGGCGATATTGGTTTGTTAAAAAAACGGAATAGACGGCGGCCGATTGTCGGTTTGTAGCCCTTTGATGGTCGGATTTGCAAAATTGTTGCTACATTTGCACCTTGAAATTATTATAGATATGTCAAAACGTCTGTTCAGATATATACTGCTTGGCGCGGGGATGTTGGCTCTGCTACCGGGGTGCAACTCCGACGATTCCGACACCGCTTACGCCATAGCCGAGGAGATAAACAACACCAGCACTGCGGTAAGCTCCTTCTCGCTGTCGCGCAACAACAAGGTGCTCGCCAATCTCGACTCCGTGTTCTTCTCCATCGACCTGCAGCAAGCAGAGATCTTCAATGCCGACTCGCTGCCGGTGGGCACCAATGTGCGCCGCCTGGTGGTGAAGATAGGGCTCCCGAGCGTGTCGGTGGCCACTATCACCGAGGCCGCCGGCCCGGGCGAGACTCCCCGCACTATCGACTATCTGACAGCCGGCACCGACAGTATTGACTTCAGCCGCGGCCCCGCCAAGCTCCACGTGGTGAGCAACAATGGTGAGGCATCGCGCGACTATACAATAAAGGTCAACGTGCATCGCTGCCAGCCCGACTCAATGAGCTGGAGCCGCGAAGCGATGACCGAGCTCCCCGGCGGAATAGCACGCCCGCGCGCACAGAAGAGCGTGCTCTTCGGCTCTGAAGCGCTCACCTTAGTGCAGGGTGCCGATGGCAGCGCAGTCGTAGCCCGGAGCGCAAACCCCGGCTCGGCTCCATGGACCGCAAACAGCGCCACTCTGCCGCAGGGTGCACGCATCGAGACACTCACGGCGGTTGATGCTACGCTATACATGCTTGACAGCACCGATGCGCTCTACAGCTCGACCGACGGGCAGACATGGGTAGCTGCGGGAGCGTCATTCCACTGGCTCTACGGAGCTTACGACGGCTCGCTGCTGGCATCGCGCCGCACTGCCGACGGGTGGGAATCCGTGCTCTACCCCTCGATGACCACCGTAGCGCTGCCCGATGACATGCCGGTAGCTGCCACTTCCGCCCTCCACTCCTACACCACCAAATGGGCTTCGACTCCTACGGCCGTGATGATGGGCGGAGTGAAGGCCGACGGCACCTGCTCGCCCGATGTATGGGCTTTCGACGGCTCGGAGTGGGCGAAGATAAACCGTGAGCCGTTTGCCGTAGCGCTACGCGACGCAACGCTCGTGCCGTACTATTCGTATGTCAACGGCGCAAACAACTGGACTGCCGACGAATACCCGACACTTCTGGTGATCGGCGGACGCGACGGCTGGGGTACGGCTCAGCGCGACGTCTACGTGTCGGTCGACAACGGTGTGCGCTGGCGTCGTGCCACCGATATGCTCACCCTGCCCGATTATCTGCCCGACATGTATGGAGCCGACGCCCTGGTGTTCACCGAGACCCTCTACGCCTCCCGAAGCACCTCGGCCACAGCTTGGATCGAGATGCCCGGACGCCGCATATCGCCGTGGCTCACCGTCGGTGCCCCCGCGCTGTCGCGCGCCATTGCCCCGATCAGCGAGTGGGAGTGCCCGTACGTATACCTCTTCGGAGGGTACAGCTCCACCGGGCAGCTCTACAACACGGTGTGGCGCGGCGTGATAAACCGCCTGCAGTTCATACCTTTACAGTGACACTCTCCTACCCTTTCACGCCCTAACGCTCCGAAACTGCCGAATGCGCCGACTTCTCGCCATAATAGCCCTGATAGCGACACTGATGAGTGCCGCTCCCGCCGCCGTGGCACAGGAAGCCCCCTATCGGTTTGACCTCGGCGTGGCGCTGGGCACAAGCGGCTATCTCGGCGATGTGAACGAAAGCAACCTCTACAAACACCCGGGGGTGGCCGCCGCCGCACAGTTCAGATATATCATGAACACACGCTTTGCGCTGCGCACTCAAGCCGGCATAAGCACAATATCGGGCAACTCGGAGGATTTCAAGATGGTATTTCCCGGAGGCGAAGTCTATAAATTCAACTCGACGCTTATCGCTGTAGACGAGCGGTTTGAGGTGAACTTCTTCGCATACGGCATCGGCGAGACCTACAAACGCCTGCGCCGCTGGACACCCTACATGGCCCTTGGCATCGGCGCCACCCTCGCCCTGTCGGACGGCAATACCTCCGTGGCATTCTCGATACCGATGAGCGCGGGAGTGAAGTATAAACCCGCCGAGCGCTGGAATCTGGCACTCGAATTTACGATGTCGAAAAATTTTGGCGACAAACTCGACGGCAACATCACCGATCTATATCAGATAAAAAGTCAATTCGGCAAGAACACCGACTGGACATCGGCGATCACCGTCGCCGTGACTTACGAGTTCGGACGCCGATGCGAGACCTGCAACCGTATTGACTGACAACACATTGACTATGACACAAGTTGACCCCAAAAATATAGCCGACCCCGTCCTTATCGAGGCCATCGACCACTCGCGGATGCCGCGCCACGTAGCCATAATAATGGACGGCAACGGGCGCTGGGCCAAAGCCCGCGGCCTGGAGCGTTCGGCCGGCCATGTAGAGGGTGTCAACACCGTGCGCCGCATCACCGAGTGCGCCTCCGATCTGGGCATAGGGTATCTCACACTATACACCTTCTCCACCGAAAACTGGAACCGCCCCGCCGACGAGGTCGACACCCTGATGCACCTCATAGCGATAGCCATCGAGCGCGAAACCCCCGACCTGATAAAGAACAACGTGATTCTGCGCCTAATAGGTGACCTCAGCCGAGTGCCCGCCGAAGCCCTTGAGCGGCTCGAGCGGTGCCGGGTTGCGACCGCCGGATGCACAGGCCTGACACTCTGTCTGGCCATCAGCTACTCGGCGCGCTGGGAGATCACACGCGCAGCACGGCTGCTCGCGGCAAAAGCCGCAGCCGGCGAGATTGAACCGGCCTCAATAGCCGACAGCGATGTGGCCGCACACCTCTCGACGGCCGGCATGCCCGACCCCGACCTGCTGATACGCACCGGCGGCGACTCGCGGGTGAGCAACTTCCTGCTGTGGCAGATAGCCTACTCCGAGATCATCGTCACGCCCAACTTCTGGCCGGATTTCTCCAAAGACGACTTTCTACACACCATACTCCAGTATCAGGGGCGCGAACGGCGCTTCGGCCTAACCTCCGATCAGCTCAAATAAACCGCCCCACGCACCACATCACATTTCGACAATACACCACACCTTAGAGCGTATGCGTTTCAAAATATTCATCATATTTGCTCTCTTTGTCGCCACAATGCAGGCACAGGACACCGCCACCGACGCCCCGGTAGCACCCGTCGCTGCCCCTGCCGCGCCAGACACCATCTACAATCCCGAAATATCGTTCACCGGGCGCGCCCGCACCTACGAGATAGCAGGCATCGACATCGCCGGAGCCGACAACTACAACAAGGCTACCGTGCTCGGCTTCGCAGGCCTCAAGCCCGGCGACCGCGTCGAGATACC
Organism: uncultured Muribaculaceae bacterium; assembly: GCA_964587165.1. Lineage (GTDB taxonomy): Bacteria > Bacteroidota > Bacteroidia > Bacteroidales > Muribaculaceae > CAZPKH01. The sequence continues at coordinate 34,899 of CAZPKH010000010.1, read as the reverse complement.
CGGCGAAGAGATCACCGAGGCATCAAAACGCCTCTGGAAGCAGGGCCTGTTCACCAACGTGCAGGTGACTGTCGACAAAATCACCGGCAACAAGGTATGGCTCACATTCCACCTGCGCGAGCAGCCCCGTATCGCCACCGTCAACTATACCGGAGTGAAGAAAGGGGAGCAGAAAGACCTCGACGACCGTCTGCACCTGATGAAAGGAAACCCCATGACCCGCAACGCCGTAGACCGCACAAAGCAGATCATCGAAAAATATTATGCCGACAAGGGGTTCAAGAACGCCACGGTGACAGTCAACCTCGTCGACGACCTCTCGGCTCCTAACGATGTGATAGTGAACATCGATGTGGACAAGCACGCCAAAACCAAGGTGCACAAGATATACATCGACGGCAACGAAGTGCTGTCCGACAAAAAGCTCAAGCGCGTCATCAAGAAAACAAACGAGAAAGGCGACATCCTCAAACTCTTCTCGCAGAAAAAGTTCGTAGAATCCGACTATAAGGACGACCTCAACCGCATAATTCAGAAATACAACGAATTAGGCTACCGCGACGCAACCATCGTGGCCGACTCCGTGGTGCCTTACAACGACAACACCGTCGACGTGCACATCACCGTCGACGAAGGCAAGAAATATTACATCAACGACATCACCTGGGTGGGCAACACCGTATACTCCACCGACCTGCTCAACCAGATCCTCGGCATACAGAAAGGCGACGTGTACAACCAGAAGCTGCTGAGCAAACGCACCCAGGAGGACGACGACGCCGTGGCAAACCTGTATATGAACCGCGGCTACCTGTTCTATCAGCTCGTGCCGATAGAGCGCAACGTGCACGGCGACTCCATCGACCTGGAGCTCCGCATGCTCGAAGGCCCGCAGGCTCGCATCAACAATGTGACTATCAACGGCAACGACCGCCTCTACGAGCGTGTGATACGCCGCGAGCTGCGCGTCAAGCCCGGCGAGCTCTTCAGCAAGGACGACCTGATGCGCTCCGCACGCGAGATAGCAGCCTCCGGGCAGTTTAACCCCGAGACCATGGATATTCGCCCCGAGCCTAACGAGGACGACGGCACCGTCGACATAGTGTTCGACCTCGAATCCAAACCCTCCGATCAGCTTGAGCTATCGCTCGGATGGGGACAGACCGGTATAATCGGTAAGGTAGGCGTCAAGTTCACCAACTTCTCACTGCGCAACCTCTTCCACCCCTCGTCGTACAAAGGACTCATACCCCAGGGCGAAGGGCAGCAGCTCTCTATCTCGGCGCAGACCAACGCCCGCTACTATCAGGCATACAGCTTCTCGTTCCTCGACCCGTGGTTTGGAGGCAAGCGCCCCAACTCTCTGTCGGTGAGCGGATTCTACAGCCGCCAGACCGGTGTAAACTCGTCGTACTACAACAATATGTGGGCCAACTCCGGATACTATTACAACAACCTCTACGGCTACACCAACTCGCAGTACAACGACTACTACTCAAACACCATACAGAACGCCTACGACCCCAACAAATGGCTTCAGATGGCAGGCATAACAGTGGGATTCGGCAAGCGCCTGAGCTGGCCTGACGACTACTTCACATTCCAGGCCGAGCTGACCTACAACTGGTATAACCTCAAGAACTGGGATTACCTCTACTACATGACCAACGGCACCTCAAACGCCTTTGTCTTGGGCCTGACGCTGGCACGCAACTCCATCGACAACCCCTACTATACGCGCCGCGGATCCACATTCTCGCTCAACCTGCAGCTCACACCCCCATACTCGCTCTTCTCCGACAAAAACTACGAAGCGCTTGCCAAATCAAACACCGAGCAGTCGAAAAAAGAGCTCTATAAATGGATCGAATACTGGAAGCTGCGCTTCCGCTCCCGCACCTATACCCCGCTCACCGATCCCGACGGCAAGTGGACGCTCGTGCTGATGACCCGCGCCGACATCGGTCTGCTCGGATCGTACAACAAATGGTGCAAGACCCCGTTTGAGACATTCTACGTGGGCGGCGACGGCATGACAGGCTCCTACACCTACGCCACCGAGACCATCGGCCTGCGAGGCTATGAGAACGGACAGCTCACCCCCTACGGACAGGAAGGCTACGCCTACACACGCTTCGGTGTCGAGCTCCACTTCCCGTTCCTGCTTCAGTCGTCCACCACGATCTACGGCCTTTGCTTCGCCGAGGCGGGCAACGCCTGGACATCAGTCGGGCAGTTCAACCCCTTCAGCGTCAAGCGTTCGGCAGGCGCCGGTCTGCGTGTATTCCTCTCGATGGTAGGTTGGCTCGGCATCGACTGGGCATACGGCTTCGACAAAGCCTACGGACGCCGCGGCGGCTCGCAGTTCCACTTCGTGCTCGGCCAGGAGTTCTGATATTTAAACCTTTGGAATACCTATTAGTCAATTAAGAAACAACAACGCAACAGTATGAAACGCATATTTCTCGCCCTGATAGCCCTGGTGGCGATCGCATCGGCGGCATCCGCCCAGAAATTCGCCCTCGTCGACATGGAGTACGTGCTCAAGAACGTGCCCGCCTACGAGATGGCCAACGAACAGCTCAACCAGCTCTCGCTGCGCTGGCAGCGCGAAGTCGAGGAGGTGGCCAAGCAGTCGGAGGCCATGTACAAGAAATATATGTCCGAGAAAGTATTCATGACCGACGAGCAGCAGAAGAAATCCGAACAGGAGATCGTGGCCAAAGAGCGCGAAGGCGCCGACCTGCGCAACAAATACTTCGGCCCCGAAGGCGAGCTCTCAAAAAAGCGCACATCGCTGCTCAAACCGCTGATGGACGAGGTGTACAACGCCGTCAAGAAGGTGGCCGACGAACGCGGATATCAGGTGATATTCGACCGCGCATCGGCCGGCGACATAATCTACGCATCGCCCCGCATCGATGTGAGCAACGAAGTGCTCGAGCGCCTCGGCTATGCCCGATAGTGCCGATTCAAAATAAAATGCTTACTTTTGCAACATTGTTAAATTACCGGGCGTTATTAACTTAACCGAACAATAATACTAACACAAACAAAATACAATGATCAAGAAAATTTTACTGGCACTTATCATCGCCCTCCCCTTCGCTTGCGCAGCTCAGGGCAAGTTTGCCGTAGTCAACACCCAGGAGCTCATCCAGGGTCTTCCCGAAACAGCCAAAGCCCAGTCCGACCTCGAAGCATCCTCAAAGAAATACGAGGATGAGCTCAAGAAACTTCAGGACGAGATGCAGGCCGCTTACACCGAGTACCAGAACCTCCCCGCCGACACCCCCGACGCCATCAAGGAGCGCCGTATGCAGTCGATGCAGGAGCTCGACCAGCGCATCCAGCAGTTCCGCAACACTGCCGCTCAGGATCTCCAGCGCCAGCAGGAGGCTCTGCTCGCCCCCATCCAGGAGAAGATTCAGAAAGCTATTCAGGCCGTAGGCGACGAAGGCTCCTATGTCATGATATTCGAGAACATGGTGCCCGTCTATGTAGGTACAGGTGCCGACGATGTGACTGCCAAAGTGAAAGGCAAACTCGGCATCAAATAATCCACCTCTCACAATCTAAAAAAAAAGCAAAAAGCACCGGCCGCTTCAGGGCAGCCGGTGCTTTTTTGTATCCGGGGTCGCTCTTATTTCTTGAAGAAGCGGTTGTAGAGGCCTTGGAAGCCCTGACCGTGGCGAGCCTCGTCTTTGGCCATCTCGTGCACAGTGTCGTGGATAGCGTCGAGGTTGAGCTCCTTGGCGCGTTTTGCGATGCGCATCTTGTCGGCATTTGCGCCGGCTTCAGCAGCCATACGCTTCTCAAGGTTGGTCTTGGTGTCCCAAACGCAGTCGCCCAGCAGCTCGGCAAATTTCGAAGCGTGCTCAGCCTCCTCCCATGCGTAGCGCTTGAAAGCCTCGGCTATCTCGGGATAACCCTCGCGGTCGGCCTGACGGGCCATAGCCAGATACATACCCACCTCGGTGCACTCGCCGTTGAAGTGAGCGTTGAGATCCTCGATCATCTGATCGTCGGTACCTTTAGCCACGCCGATCTCGTGCTCTGTCACAAAAGCAAGAGCCTCGTCGTCGTTCATCTCTTTAAACTTGCTTGCGGGAGCTTTGCACAGGGGGCACTGCTCGGGAGCCTGATCGCCTTCGTGCACGTAGCCGCACACGGTACAGATAAATTTTGCCATACGTATGATCTTAAATATTATGAAGTTTGATAGTTAAAACGCGGGAGAGAACCGCGGTCGCTCTCCCGCGGCAAAGTTAATAAATCCCTCCGAATATTCAAGCGCCCCGATCCCTGATCCTTCAAATTATTTCTTTTAGAGCGCGCGGCGATTTAAATGAGCTAACGATCACTCACAGTCAGCAAGATACCCTTTCAATATGGGAATCATAGGAGGAATATCCGTCCGGATCACTTCCCATAATATCTCAGGGCTCACAGTATTATATCCGTGCACAAGGATATGCCTCATTCCTATTATTTTGCGCCAAGGGAGTTCGGGATTGGATTCCTTAAATTCGAGGGTGAGCTTATATGCAGCTTCTCCGAGAATCTCCAACATCTTGGTAAGTCCATAAAACAATATCTTATCTTGCTTTTTATCTTCCTGAGTATGAAGAGTGCGTGCCTGCTGCAAGTTCATAGCCATTTCAAGCATATGCTCTATCCTCCCTCTATCTTTAATGGCCTCTCTCATAAATCAATATTTTATCGTGCTCAACACTTTTACGAGCAAAATCCTTCAGTCCTTGATTATCAACCAAATCAACCTGCATCCCCGCAATTTCTGAAAGGTCCATCAGCATGCCGCCCATAGTCAGCAGAGACACATATCCGTTGGAATGGTCATAATCCACTAAAATATCGAGATCGCTCTCCCTGCTCTCATCCCCGCGCGAGAAAGAACCAAACAACCATGCCCGAACCACAGGCTGATCCTTTAAGTAGCTTCTGATAGCCGGCAGGAGATTTAAAATTTTCTCACTTATCATTTTGCCAATACTGAGTGTTTATATTAGAATTACAAATATACTATTTTTTTCCTAAAGGATTTACATGTTTTGCAAATTCGTGCTAATTCGGGGCGGAACGGCAGATTTATGGGCAAATTAGTTGGAGAATCCGAAATTTATACTTAGATTTGTTGTAGCTTATATTTTACCGACGTTAGAATCATTCAATATTCACATTTTTTATTTACTAATATCTACCAAACAACATGAAAAAAATCTACACTGCGCTTGCAGCTCTGTTGGTACTGGTATTTGCCTCGGCAGCTATCTCAAATGCGCCGATGCTACGCGCCGATACCGACGAGCCCGCAGCCGATGATGCCGGTGAGTGGACAGACCTCGGTACTGCCACTATCGTAGACGACTGTTTCACAGTCATCAGCAGCTACTCGCTGGACAACTACTCGTTTGAAGCTCCCATCCAGGAGAGCACTACTACTCCCGGCCTCTATCGCGTAGTCGATCCCTACCTCAAATACCCCTTCGGCGGTCATGATTCAGAGGTACAGTATCTCATCATCCATGCCGAGAATCCCGACCAGGTATACTTCGAGGAGTTCAGCACCGGCGTAACAATCGGTGCAGGCTACCATCATATCCGCTCGATAGCTGCCGTGCAGCTTGCCGAGGGTAAGACTGCTGAAGAAGTAGCAGCCGCAGGTCTCTTCGGTAAGCTCGTCGACGGCGTAATCACAATGCCTGCCGAGTCGATGGAGTTCCAGCTCAATTCCAACTGGTACCCCTGCAACAAAGCAGGTCTGTGGAGCGTAACTCTCCCGAAGCCCGAATGGGAGCCCGTAGGCGAAGGCCTCTACACCGAGGACTGCTTCTCACACATCAAATACGGTGGCACTCCCCTCGGCAACTATACATTTGCCGTAACTATCGAGAAGAGCGGCACAACCGAAGGCCTCTACCGCCTCGTTGAGCCCTATAAGAACCTATCGTACGGTGCACGCGACACCGACGACACCTATATGATCGTACACGCTGAGAACCCCGACCAGGTATGGATCGAGCACTTCGACACCGGCGTCAACATCAGCCTCGGCTCCATGCAGATCACTTCGGTGGCTGCCGATATGTTTGCAGAAGGCAAAACCGCCGACGAGATCGCCGAAGCCGGCATGTTCGGCCGGATGAGCAACGGCGAGATCACTATGCCCGCCAACTCGCTCAAGACCTACTACCCCTCGCGCGACATGTGGACCACCTCGGGCGTGAACGGCAAGTTCCTCATCCAGTTCCCCAAAGAGGAGAACAAGATCACTTGGGATCAGTCCGAACTCGACTCCAAGACATTTGATGCAGGCCAGATCATCGAGCTCAATGCTACAGCTACTTCCGGCGCACCTGTGACCTACACCATCCAGTACCGCGAGAGCGGCACAACAGGCTGGACCGACGAGGTGGCCGAAGACCAACAGACTCCTATCGCCGAGCTGATCGACGGCAACAAACTGAAGATCAACCGCGTGGGCGACGTTCGCCTTGAGGCATCGTCGGTATCCACCCCCGAATACTACCTCCCCGAGTCAGTGACTAAGATCGTCAAAGTCCAGACCGTAGTACTGCCCGAATGGGTAGCCGTAGGCGAAGGCCTCTACACCGAGGACTGCTTCTCACACATCAAATACGGTGGCACTCCCCTCGGCAACTATACATTTGCCGTAACTATCGAGAAGAGCGGCACAACCGAAGGCCTCTACCGCCTCGTTGAGCCCTATAAGAACCTATCGTACGGTGCACGCGACACCGACGACACCTATATGATCGTACACGCTGAGAACCCCGACCAGGTATGGATCGAGCACTTCGACACCGGCGTCAACATCAGCCTCGGCTCCATGCAGATCACTTCGGTGGCTGCCGATATGTTTGCAGAAGGCAAAACCGCCGACGAGATCGCCGAAGCCGGCATGTTCGGCCGGATGAGCAACGGCGAGATCACTATGCCCGCCAACTCGCTCAAGACCTACTACCCCTCGCGCGACATGTGGACCACCTCGGGCGTGAACGGCAAGTTCCTCATCCAGTTCCCCAAAGAGGAGAACAAGATCACTTGGGATCAGTCCGAACTCGACTCCAAGACATTTGATGCAGGCCAGATCATCGAGCTCAATGCTACAGCTACTTCCGGCGCACCTGTGACCTACACCATCCAGTACCGCGAGAGCGGCACAACAGGCTGGACCGACGAGGTGGCCGAAGACCAACAGACTCCTATCGCCGAGCTGATCGACGGCAACAAACTGAAGATCAACCGCGTGGGCGACGTTCGCCTTGAGGCATCGTCGGTATCCACCCCCGACTACTACCTCCCCGAGTCAGTGACCAAGATCGTCAAAGCCCAGACCGTAGTACTCCCCGAGTGGATGCCTATGGGCAAAGCGACCTTCACCGACGACTGTCTGACCATCTTCGCAGGATACAACCCCCGCACATGGGATGTTGACGTAGAGAAGAACACCCAGACCGAAGGCATCTATCGTCTGGTCGACCCGTATAACACATGGCCCGGTGGCGGTGCCGACGACGGCAAGGTTGAGTATCTGGTGATCCACGCCGAGAACCCCTCGCAGGTATACTTCGATGAGCACGACACCGGCAAACAGATCGGCTTCGGCTACATGGTGGTAGGCTCGCTGGCAGCTGACGCTCTGGCCAACGGCGAGACCCCCGAGCAGATCGCAGCCAAAGGCCTCTTCGGCAAAGCTGTGAGCGGCAACATCACAATGCCCGTTAAATCTACCTATACCTTCCTGCCCAACTATCAGGGCGGCACACGCTTCAACAGCTCGTCGAGCGGTGCATGGAAAGTGAAACTCCCCGGCGCTCTCGATCTGAGCTTCGACATCACAAACTTCCCCAGCTGTACACACGACGGCATGATCACCTTCCCCATCTCGTCTACCGGCGTAGCAGATGTGAAATATCTCGTGGAGGAGGGCAACAAAGCGATGTCTGACGTCAACTATCAGCGCGCCGCTACCGAGGGTATCTCTGCCGGCAACACCGAGAGCATCACCATCGACATGAACGATAAACCCGCAGGCCACTACACCATCTTCTTTGCCGCTGTCGACGAAGAGGGCAACTACATCAAGGGCGAAGGCTCATTCTTCTGGGCACTCCCCGAGGACGACGACCAGGACAACTGGGAGTACAAAGCCGACGCCGTATTCAATGCCGGCGACTTCACACCCCAGGGTTACACCATCTCCGGATGGGTTGCCGAGCCGACAACCGTAGAGCTGGAAGAGAACGTCAACACTCCCGGCTACTACCGCCTGAAGAATCCGTTCGGCCCCGAGACCTGCTTCGCTAATTGGAAAGCATGCTCCGACTCGCACAACCACTACCTGTATGTACACGCCGAAGATCCCGACAAAGTATGGATCGAGAAGTGCCCCACAGGTATCCGCTTCAGCACATCGGCCGGCGATGCCATCATCTGCTCGTATGCCAACAACATTGCCGCGTCCGACTACGGTACTCTCGCCGACCGCAAGATCACCTTCCCCGACGAGACTATCCTTCTGGGCCAGATGAACGAATCGCGCTCATCGATGACCCGCACCAACCGTGCAGGCAAGAACACCTTCAGCATCGAGATCGCCAAGTTCGCCAACTGGATCGAATGGGATCAGAGCGCTGAATTCAAGAAGTCGACTTACGACAAGGGCGAGCTCATCGAGCTGACAGCTACTTCGCAGAGCGGCCAGGTGAACTACTCTCTCGGCTACAAAGAGGAGGGTGAGACAAGCTACTCGCCCAACGTGGCCGAAGGTCAGGACACCCCGATAGCCGAAATCGTGGAGCAGGACGGCAAGAGCTACCTGAAGGTGAACCGCGAGGGCAGCATCCGCATCTCTGCTTCGGCTCCCGAGACCGAAGAGTATCAGCCCGCTATGCCGGTCAACAAGTTCATGACCATCCAGCAGGTTAACGGTATCGAAAACGTACTCTTCGATAACAACGACACCGACGCTACTTACTTCACCCCGCAGGGTGTACGCGTAAGCCGTCCGATGCCCGGTCAGGTTGTGATCATGGTCAAGAACGGCCAGGCCACCAAGATCCTTGTGAAATAATTCACCTACCCTACTATAAACGAGGAGCGTGTGTCGACGATTCGGCACACGCTCCTTAATTATTGCGGAACAGTCCCGCGTCTATCTCCTTACAGCCTCGACAGCCATAAGCAGAGCAAGGTCGGTGGCATGATTGATCACGCGGATACGGCGTCCGGGCAGGTGCACACACCGCGCAAGAGTCGGCTTGCCTGCCACGGCAACAGCCATCCATACCGTGCCCACAGGCTTGCCGGGCACAGCGCCTCCGGGGCCGGCGATGCCACTTGTGGCGATGCCGACATCGGCACCGGTGGCACGGCACACACCTTCGGACATCTCTATTACAGTAGGTTCGCTTACGGCTCCGTGGGCTTCGAGAGTTGAGGCACGCACACCGAGCAGAGCCTGCTTCACGGAGTTGCTGTAAGCCACGACACCTCCCAGCATCTGAGCCGAGCTGCCGGGCACGGATGTGATCCGGTGAGCTATATTGCCGCCGGTGCAGCTCTCGGCAGTGGCCACCGTAAGGCCGCGAGAGCCCAATGCTTCAAGCAGTATCTGCGCCGGGGTGAGTTCGGCGTGAGCCATTACGGCTCCGGCGGGGAGCAGTGCTTCAATGGCAGCGGCCACCTCGTCGAGACGTACTGACAGTGCGACCTGGTCGGCCGAACGGCCGTCGATGCGCAGATGTATATACCCCTGCTGAGGGAGGTATGCCAGATGAACATCGGAGGTGAGGGTCGATTCAACCGGCTCAATCAGCTCGGCCAGTGCCGACTCGCTGATACCGGTCACGATGAGCGAGCGGTGAGCTATTGATTCGCCCGGAGCAAACCGCTCGCGCAGGCGCGGGAGCACCGCTTCGGCAAACATCTGCTCCGTCTCAAACGGCACCCCCGGCATCGCCACGAGCACACGGCCCGAGCGCTCAAACCACAGGATCGGAGCTGTGCCGACGCGGTTCTGAATCACCTCGGCCGTATCGGGCACCATAGCCTGAAGCCGTGTGAGCTCGTTGATCGGGCGGGAGCGTTCGGCCATGATCCGCTCCACGTTGGCCAGCACATCGTCGTCGAAACAGAGCTTTCCGCCGAAGATCCGCATCAGTGCGCCCTTTGTTATATCGTCGCGCGTCGGGCCGAGCCCTCCGGTTGTCACTACAATCTCGGCTCGCTCCAGAGCGCGCGAGCAAGCGGCGGCTATAGCGTCGGCATCGTCGCCCACTATCTCGACGCCGGCAAGCTGCCACGACAGCGGCTCGATCGCGCGGGCTATATATGATGAATTGGTATCGGCGACGTGCCCCAGCAGGAGCTCGTCGCCGATCACTACTACAGATACTTTCATATCATTTCACAAGCATTCCTGCGGCTACCTGGTCGGCCACGCTCTGTCCGGCGGCTTCGGCCACGATAGCGAGGGCAAATTTCACGGTGCTGGCCGGGCCGTTGCCTGTTATCACGTTTCCGGCCACCTCGACAGCCGCGCCGGTCATCTTGGCTTTGGGGCACTGCTCCTCGAAGCCGGGGTAGCATGTGGCCTGTCGGCCATCGAGTATACCGAGCGGCGCGAGCACCAGCGCGGGCGAAGCGCAGATAGCGGCAATATGGCCGCCGCGGTCGTTGTGAGCTATCAGGGCGAGGTTGAGCTTGCTGCACTCGTGCAGATTCTGAGCGCCGGGCAGACCGCCGGGACAAATAAGCCAGTCAGCACCGTTGAGGTCGAGCTGATCGATATGGAAATCGGCCACCACGGGCACCCCGTGGGCGCCCTCGACAGCTTCAGAGCCGTCGGTGGTCACGGCGACGGTGCGCACATCAATGTCGGCACGGCGGAGCACATCGACTGTCGCGACGGCTTCGATCTCCTCAAAACCGGGAGCTAAAAAGAGATAGGATGTCATAGTTTTCTATATATTAAGGTTTAAGTATTTATTTAACTGTCAGCGGCGCCGGGCCACGATCCATACCACCACCGGTATACCCATGAGCGAAGTAAGGGCATTGATCGGGAGCATGAACTGCCGCGAGAGGATGTCGCACACCAGCATCATCACCGCACCGGCGAGCACCGTGCACGGCAGAAGGCGGCGCGCGTCGGATGTGTCGAGCATCATCCTGGCCGTATGCGGCACCGCCAGGCCTATAAAGCTGATGGGGCCGCAGAACGCCGTGACGGTGCCGGCCAGCAGTGTGGTCGACATAAATATCAACAAGCGGGCTCGCCGAGGGTTCAAACCCATCGTGACAGCCGTCGACTCGCCCAGCAGCAGCAGATTCAACGGTTTCACAGCCGCCACCGCCAGAAGCAGACCCAACACCACCGCCGGAGCGAGCACGCCGAGCTGCGCGGAGGTCACATCGCCGAGCGACCCCATAGTCCATACGACAAACGACTTGAGGGCCTGATCACGGCTCAGATACTGGAGCACCTGCACCACAGCCCCTACGGCCGACGAAAACATCAGCCCGAGCACGAGCACCACCATGATGTCGCGCATACGAACACTCACCACGGCCACTACCACGAGCACCGCCGCCGATCCGATCCAGGCAGCCCCGGCCACACCAAGGCTCGACAGCGACGACGCCGCGCCGCCAAGCAACGGTGCGCCAAGCAGCAGCAGCGCCACACCGAGGCTCGCTCCGGAGGTGATACCGAGCACCGAAGGGCCCGCCAGAGGGTTGCGGAAGAGGGTCTGCATCTGCAGCCCGCTCACACCCAGAGCTGCACCGGCCATTATAGCCACAAGAGCCTTGACGAGGCGCAATCCGCGCACTATCACAACCGTCGTCTCGTCGGCATGTCCGCAGAGCGCCCCCCACACCTGCGCGGGCGATAGAGGAGTGGAGCCGGTCATCATGTCGACCACAAGCAGTATCGCCACGGCGGCTGATAGTCCGGCGAACACAACGGCAGAGCGGGCTGACTGTTTCATTTCAGAGGCGCATAGTAGGTGAAGGCGCTGTCGGGCAAGAGCGCCGGGTGAAAAATCTTTATCAGGTCGGTGAGCACAAGGTCGGGGTTCATCACACCGCTCTCCCAGTAGTCGGCCGAGCTGTTCCACACGCGTCCCGTGAGCATCGGAGGCGTCAAGGCAAAGCGCGGGTAGAGCGAGCGCATCTCGCCAAGGGTGTAGATCTGCCCGGTGTTGATCCATACATCGGCCTGCGAGGCCATACGGTAAGCCTGCTCCATATCTATAGCGAGCGAGCGGTTTGTGGCAGTGTCGGTCGGGGTGTAGATATAGCTGCCGCCGGCATCGGCTATGAGGCGTCCGACGTAGCTCGACGGGGGTGCCATCTGCCACGAGTCGGCATACGGAGTGTTGATCATCACCGTGGGGCGGAGAGTGTCGGCAGCCGCAGCACGGCGCAGAGCATCATAGCGCGCCGGGAGTCGCCGCTGCCGCTCGACAGCTTTCCGGCGCATACCTGCCATCTCGGCCACAGCCACGCTCCACTCGGCTTTGCCCAAGGGCGACTCCTCGAGATATTCGCCCACGTAGGCGTACGGTATGCCAAGTTCATCAAGCTTCTGCTCCAGCGGGCTTGCGGCAGATATGCCGTAGAGAAGCACCAGATCGGGCCGTACCGCTATCAGAGCTTCATAGTTGTAGTTCCCCTCGTACCCTATCTCGGCTATATCGTCGCGGCGGGCCTTTATGGCGGGATTGTTGATATAATCAAGCCCCGACACACCGACCACGCGGCCGGTGGCCCCTACGGCATCGAGCATAGCGACATGAGTCGACGACATGCAGGCGATACGCATCGCATCGCCGTCGATCACCTTCCCGTCGAACCGTGCGGGCGCTGTCTCGCCGCCGCGCAGTATCAGCAGCCGCCGTGAGTCGGTGTCGGACGCACCTTGCCACGGCGTGTGTGTGACGACCATGGTCGACTGCCGCCCCGGCGCGCCGAGTATCACGAAGCCGCGGGCATAGTCGGGTGCATATACAGTGTCGGTGAAATCGTCGGCCGTCGCCGCGGCGCCCCCGGCGCATCCGCCCGTCAGCACCGCCACAGAGAGCGCTGCCAGCAGAGAAATGAAGATACGTATCATGATTGCAAATGTAGCCAAATTTGATTAATTTTGCCGCATGACTATCTCACAATTACAGCACGGACTGGTGGAACGGCTCACGCCTATGTACGGCGAGCGCGAGGCGCGTTGGCTGACAAGGGTTGCGTTGGAATTTTACTCCGGCCACGACCGCGTGTGGCTCCTAACCCATGCCGACACCCCCGCCGGCGAGTATCTGGAGCGTCACGCCGCCGACGTCGAGGCGCGGCTGCTGCGCCACGAGCCGATACAATATATCACCGGCGAGGCGGCTTTCTGCGGCATGACGCTGCACGTCACACCCGCCACGCTGATACCTCGCCCGGAGACTGCCGAGCTCGTCGACCTGATCACCGACGACTATGCCGACAGCACCGATCTGCGCGTGCTCGACGCCTGCACCGGCTCGGGATGCATAGCGATAGCCCTGGCGCGGGCATTGAAGTTTGCCAAAGTGCGCGGCGTCGACATCTCTCAGGCCGCCATCGAGGTAGCGCGCCAGAACGCCATTGAGCTGCGCTCCGGCCGGAGCACCGACTTTGCCGTAGAGGATATTCTGACGGCCGCGTGGCCGCAGCAGGCCTACGATATCGTGGTGAGCAACCCGCCCTACATAGCCGAAAGCGAGCGGGCGTCGATGGAAGCGAACGTGCTCGATTATGAGCCGGCGGCAGCGCTGTTTGTGCCTGATGCCGACCCGCTTCTTTTCTACCGCGCAATAGCTGCCGGAGCTGCCACAGCTCTGCGCCACGGCGGTGGCCTCTATTTCGAGATCAACCCTCTGTATGCCGATGCCACGGCGGCGTGTGTGGCGCAGGCAGGGTTTGCTGATGTGACGGTGCTCCCCGACGCACAGGGGCGCCGTCGGTTCATCAAAGCGCGACGTCCATGAGGAGCGCTCCAAAACCTGTAGAGCCCGGGCGAGCCTTCGAGCGACTCGCCGAGCTGTGCGCACGCTCCGAGCAGTGCAGCTATGACCTGCGGCAGAAGCTGCGCCGGTGGCTTGTGGCGGAAGGTGCAGCCGAGCGGATCATGGCAAAGCTCAGGGAAGGGAAATTTGTCGACGACGAGCGGTTTGCACGCCTATATGCCGCCCAGAAGTATCAGTTCGACCGCTGGGGGCGCAAGAAGATCGTGATAGGCCTGATAGCCAAACGCATCGGCCGCGACACCATACGCGAAGCTCTCGACGAGGTGATCGACCCCGACATCTACGAGGAGAACCTGCGCACGCTGCTCCGCGCCAAAATGCGTATGCTCGGAGCCGAGGCCGACAGCTACGACGGCCGCACGCGGCTGTTCCGCTACGGCGCGTCGCGCGGCTACGAGCCCGACATGGTGATACGCCTGATCAAAGACCCCTCGCTATGGCAGCAGGAGGAGTAAGCGCGTTGCGGCGAGGAGCCGAGGAGCTGATCGGTATGCTCTATCCGCCCCTATGTCCGGTATGCGGGCGGTTGTTGGTACGCGGCGAAGGGTTGATCTGTCTGGAGTGCCGCATGGAGCTGCCGCGCGCCGATCTGCACCTCACCGACCCGAGCATCGGCCATCAGAGGGTGATAGCCAACGCTCCGGTAGAGCGCACCGCCGCCTACTTCTACTACAAGCGCGACAGCTCGTATGCCCGGCTGATCCATAAGGCGAAATACAACGGGCGTCCGTCGCTCGCACGGCGTCTGGCCGCCGAATTTGCAGGGATTCTTTCCGCCGAGGGGTTCTTCGACGGCATCGAGCTGATAGAGCCGGTGCCGATGCATACATTCAAAAAGTGGCGGCGCGGATATAATCAGGCCGACTATATAGCCGCCGGAATAAGTGATGCTACAGGGATAGCCGTCGGCGATCATCTGCGCGCCAGCCGCACCCACTCCACGCAGACACACCTCGGAGCCGCAGGCCGATGGATCAACACCAAGGGTATCTACACCTCGGCGCACGACGGCGAAATAGCCGGGAAACATCTTCTTGTGGTCGACGACGTGCTCACCACCGGTGCCACACTGACACGCTGCATCAATGCCCTGGCCGAAGCCTCGCCCACCACGCGCTTCTCTATCCTCACCCTGGCCGCCACTATCTGAATCTTTCAATTTTATCAGCGGATATTTTTGCATTAATGGAATTTATTACTACTTTTGTAATATTAACATTAATTTAAAGTCGCTATCAGCCCACCGCACAGAGCTTGGTTTTCCAATAGGGTTCAGATCTCACTGCACCTTTATTTCCAATTATACAATTCTAATTTTCAATCATTTATACACACTTTTCACACATGCTTAAACGACTGTTACTGCTATGTCTGATGTCGGTTTGCACGGCTGTTCTCCCTGCATTTGCCGAGGTGCAGCAAAACTACATCGAGACATTCGACAACGACAATCCGGCTACAAGCGGCTATCATCCAAAAGGGTGGAGCCGTCACTCCTATTCGTCGTATTATGCCGCGACTTATTCCGCTGTCGAGACATCGGCCGGCGACAATGCCGTAAAGGTAGTGCAACGCTACCCCAACATCCCGGCTTACGACGACTATCTGATCACACCCCCGGTGTCGGGCAAAGTGACCCTCAAGGTCAAGCTCGCCGACGACGGAGGGAGTATGAAGTTTTACGCCGTCAGCGAATCGTCCAACGGCACCTTCACCAAGGGCGAAGAGCTGACACCCGATGTGAACCCCGAACTGTCGGCCGACGGCTTTGTCGAGCTCGAATTTTCCGACATCCCCACGGCCACCCGCCTGGGTCTGCGCGGCCACAACGTGGTATTCGACGACTTCACCGCACAGACCGCCGACGTGACTTATCTGCGCTCGATCAAATCGCCCGCCATCTCGCTTGAGGCTTCGGAGCCCGCTTTCACCAAAAGCGGAAGCACCTACACCATCGAGCTCGATGCCTCAAAGATGCTCACTCTCAAATTCGACGTGCGCCTCACCAACGACGGCGAAGTGCCTTTCACCCCCGGCGAGGAGGGGTACTCGCTCACCCTCTCGGCCGACAATACAGAGTTCGGCACACTCCCGGTGGAGCAGACGCTCAACCCCGGCGAGTCGATAGATGATACTTTCATCTATACATTCGACGCAAGCGCGCTTTCCGGTGCAGTGACATTCCGCGTCACAGAGAACATATCCGACAGCTACGACTGGCAGAAAATCACCATCGTGCCCTACGCCTCCGAGTTCCGCCTGCAAAGCTCCGAAAGCACAAGCTCCTACAACAGTATCTCCAACGGCACGACACTCAACTTCGGCTCGGCACAGACCGCCCAGACCGAAACCGTGTGGGTATACAACACAGGCACCGCTCCGCTTGAATACACCCTCGAGGTGGACGGCGACGGCTTCGCAGCCTCGACCGGCGGCGTGCTTCGCCTCGAAGCCGGCGAACATGTGGCTTGCGCCATAGCTACCGTAGCCGACGGCAATTTCGGGCCGCGCACCGGTGCCGTGATATTCAAGGGCGACGACTTCGGCGAGTTCACGCTCAACCTCAAGGCGAATATGCTCGACCCCGACCGCTGGTATGAAAACTTCAGCGACAAGAAACTCCCCGACGACATGATCGACGAGGCCAACGTGTGGAGCTTCACCACAGGCAAGGCAGCCGTGACCTACAACTCGGCAGGAGGCAAGCTGGTCACCCCGCGTCTGACAGTGACCGACCCCTCCGAGGCTCTCACCGTCACCATAGCCAAGAACGGCACAAGCTCTTACACCCGCGCCACCTTCAAGGCTTACCGCTCGACCGACCGCATCAACTGGGAGGAGATAGCAGGCGACTTTGACGCTGCCGACCTCACTTCCACCTACGAGGAGTACACCCTTACCGGCATCGAGCCCGGCGACTACTACATCGGCCTGGAGTGCACCAACGTATATATCTCCGAGCTTTACGGATTCAGCAAGGCTCAGGTGGCACACGACGTGGTTGTGACCGACTCGTCGCTCCCCGCGCAGGGTGAAGTGAACTCGCTCTACACCGCTTCGATGACCGTGCGCAATGTCGGCCCCGCACTCGCCGACGGCTCCTATACCGTCGTCCTGACTTCCGACGGTGCTCGGATAGCCACCGCACAGGGCGAAGCTCTCGCTCCCGGCGCATCTGCCACCTATACCCTCAGCTACACACCTCACGCCGCAGTCGAGGCTGCCGCGATGCGCATGGCTCTTGTGGCTGCCGACGACTCTGATATTGCCGCTGCCGAGGCTACCGATGTGGCTATCTCGGAAGAAGTGATGCGCAGCGATGTGCAGGTCGGTACGACAGGCACTGCCACCACCGACAAAGCTCCCGTAAAAACAAACTCCAAATACACATACTCCGACATAATCTACTCGGCCGATGCCATCCCGCTGGATGCCGGCGCCAAAGTGAACCGCATAGCCTTCAAGGGCAATGTGACTTCGTCGGGTGTGAAAAACCACATCAAGGTGTGGGTCGAGAACACCGACCTGGCGACCATCCCTTCGAGCACCAACACCTGGAGTGCCCTGACCGAGGAGGATATGACCAAGGAGTTTGACTGGGAGTTCCCGTCAGTGAGCGGCGACGAGGTGCTCGTGATCGATCTGGCCGACGCTCCGTTTGCCTACACCGGCGGAAACATCCGCATGCGCTTCATCAATGTGGCCGAGACCACCGGCTCAGTGAAGTATTATTACGACTCGAAAGCCGGCAAAGCTGCCTATGACTACGACAGCTCAGCCACATATTCACCCCGCACCTACAGTGCTGATGCACCCGTGGTGTTCCTCTCGGTCGAGGCTCGCCCGATAGTGGTGAGCGGCATAGTGACCGATGCATCCACATCCGACCCCATATCCGGCGCCAAAGTGACCGTAAAATCGGGCGACGTGGAGTATTATGCCACAACCGATGCCTCGGGTACCTACACCGCCGAGCTGAAGAAAAACCTCGACAGCTACGTGGTCGAAGTGGCCTGCCCGGGCTACTTCCCCTACTCTGCTCCGCTTGGCGAAGTGGCCGACAATGCCGCCACTCACAACGCGGTGCTCAACCCGGCCCGCGACCTCTACATCAAGGCTCAGACTGTGCCCTCCGAGGCAGTGGTCAACTGCGCTATAGCCACCTCGGTGCTTGTGCAGAATGTAAACGCCACACCGTTTGAGGCCGGCTCATACTCGGTGTCGCTGCTCGTAGACGGCAACGTGGCCGAGACTGCAGAAGGTGTAGCGCTTGAGGCCAACAATGCCGACTTCGACAACGAGGCATCGGAGCATCTGTACACGTTCGACTACACATTCCACGCCGCCGGCAACCGCAACATATCGTATGCCGTGGCTTGGGGCGACGGCGAGCGCATGGAGAGTGTGCCGGTCGACGTGCCGGTCGACGACGAGAAATCGGAAGGCGAAATCACCATAGGCACTCCCGACAGCTTCGTCAACAAAGCACCGGCGTCGTTCTTTGCCGGCTACAGCACTTCGTCGACCCTCTATCCTGCCGACAAAATCGACATGCCCGCTGGTGCCGAGATCACCGAGATAAACTACAAAGGGTACTACTCGGCATACCGCACCACCTCGGCCAACATCGAGATCTGGATAGCCAACACCGACGACGATGCCGACTCGGCACCGGTGTTCGACACCACCGAGATGATCAAGATCGTAGATCAGGAGATCAGCATAACCTCCGCCGGAAGCGCTTATTCGCCCACCGAGATCATGTCGTTTGAGCTGGCCGAACCGTTCCGCTACACCGGCGGCAACCTCCGCATCGTGGTGCGCGCCGAGAGCGACGGCTCGACAACAAACTTCGAGGCCGATCCCACCGGCAAGACATACTATAAGGAAAACTACTCGTCGTGGGAGGCGATGGATGCTTCGAGCGCATCGTCCACCGATATGGTAGTGGTCAACATGACCTTCTCCAACTCACGCCGCTACACCGGCGTAGTGATCGATCAGGCCGACGGCACCCCCGTGTCGGGAGCACAGATCACTCTGAGCAGCGACAATGTGAAGTACACAGGCACTTCCGACGAGGTCGGGCAGTTTGAGGTACCCGTGATACAGCACGCCAAGGACTACTCGCTCCACATTGCAGCTTCGGGCTACCATCCTCTGCACTTGGAGCTTGTCGACCTTTCGACACCTCTCACTCATCAGCTCGTCAAGAGCGTCGACAGCATCGAGCTCCCCGAAGCCGATGCCGAGCAGCCCGACGAGCCGGTATACAACATCCAAGGCGTACGCGTCGATGATTCGTACCGCGGCATCAAGATATCCCGCGGCCGAAAGGTGCTCGACCGCCGCTGACCCCCCACTCCAATCAGCTGCCGGAGCCGGCACTCTCGCCGGCCCCGGCAGCCAAAATACACAACTAAACCAACCTATTCTTACCCAATGATTAAACAATTCATCCGAATGACTCTGCTGGCAGCAATGACAGCCACATCGCTTGCCGCCACAGCCGGGGAGTATATCCCCAAGATCATAGCCGGTGTGGTGAAGATGGACTCATGGTCTATGTCGACCGACCAGCAAGAGGGTATCTATCAGCTTGAAGCCATACCCGGAGGCTCGCTCACCAAACTCAGCGGCGAGGAGCGCGACGTGTATATGGCACCCCTCGGAGGTGCCGTCTACGAGGATGGCAAGATGAAAGGCATCCACTTCCGCACATTCTCCGATCCTTACTCCGCTTCAGGCGTGTCGTACGCCATCTACAGCGTGGAGTATGACATGGCCACATGGACCCGCACCAAATTCAAACCGCTGAGCGATCTCTACGGCAACCTCATCTCGAGTTGCGGTGTGACCAAAGACCCCACGACCGGTCTGAACTACGGTATATTCTTCAACTTCAACATGAACTACGAGGTGATCGACCGCAAATTGTGCACCATCGACTATACCTCAGATATACCTAAAAAGAATCAGATCTGCGTGATGTCCGAACAGTTCTCGGCCATCGCAGCTTCGCCCAACGGCCGCCTCTACGGTGTGAGCCGCGAGGGTTTCTTCTACAACATCAACAAGTCGACCGGCAAACTCACCCTGCTGGGCGACCTCTACCTGAGCGATATCTCGGCCAACCCGGCATCGATGACATTCGATCCGCGCACCGAGAAGCTCTACTGGTGCTACGTATCGACCACCGGCCGCAGCTACCTCTATGAGATTGACTATACCAACGTCAACAACATCACCGCCACCCGCGTGATGCAGATACCCGACAATGCCATTCTCGTAAATATGTATATCGCCGCTCCCGAAGCCGAGGATGAAGCCCCCGCTGCCGTGACCGACCTTACAGCCTCATTTGAGGGCGAATCGCTCTCCGGCACCGTCTCGTTCACTCTCCCCACCACTTCCTACGACGGCACTCCGCTCAGCGGAGCTCTGGACTACACCGTGTATGCCAACGACGTGCCCGTAGCTATCGGTTCGGATGCCGCAGGGACATCAGTGACAGCCGACGTGACCCTCAGCAGCAGCGGCGACGTGACATTCCGCGCCGTAGCATCCAACTCCGGCGGCGAGGGCGCACCTGCCGAAATATCGCTCTATGTGGGCCTCGACACCCCCCTCGCAGTGACCAACGCCCGCTTCGTCTACGATAACACCACCTCAAAGGTATCGCTCTCATGGGATGCTCCCACAACCGGACTCCACGGCAAGACTCTCGATCAGTCGAATCTGACCTACAAAATCGTGCGTCGCCCCTCTACAGCCACCGTAGCCACCGCACATACCTCGACCGATTTCAGCGAAGATTTCACCAACCCGGGCGCTCTCAAAGCGTTCTGGTATGAAATCACCGTGTCGAACGGCTCGCTCGCGGGCGAGAGTGCTGCTACCAACAAGGTGGTGATCGGGCCGTCCGTACCCCTCCCCTACACCGAAATGTTCTATACCTCCAACGGCTTCGACATCTGCACCGTGGTGGATGCCAACGCCGACGGCGCGACATGGGAACACTATGTATACTCCTCGGAGTACACCGGCAACTCGTACTACGCACGCATGTCGGCACACAACGACAATGCCGACGACGACTGGCTGCTGCTCCCGCCGATGGACCTCACCAAAGGCTCTATCTACTCGCTCGCTTTCGATGCCAAGAAGCAATTTCTCACGGCCGGCTGCAATCAGCGTATGGAGGTCGCCGTAGGAATGGGTGAGGATCCTTCGACCTACACTATCGTGATGGATCCGACGGACGTGACCAATGTGAACTTCAGCGAGTTTACCACCCGATTTGAAGTGCCCGCCGACGGAGTATATCACATAGGTATCCACGCCATAAGCCCTGCCGGTTCGGCTGCTCTCGACATCGACCGCGTGGCCGTGAAGCTCGAGACCTCCGGCCAATCGCCTGCTGCCGTGACCGACCTCACTTTCACTCCCGATCCCACCGGCGAGCTCAAAGCTACCGTCGGCTTCACCACCCCCGCCACAGCTCTCAGCGGCAAGGCTATCGACGCCCTCGAGCGTGTGGAAGTGCTCGACGCTGAAGGGAAGGTGCTCGGCACGAAGAGTGACATCGAGCCGGGCAAACCGTACACAATGACCGTCGAGGGACTGCCCAACGGCCTCAATAAATACACCGTACGTGCCGTCAACTCTTACGGCAACGGAGCTCCCACCGACATCAACGCATTTGTCGGCCAGGATATACCTTCGATGCCCGGCAGCGTACTGCTCAGCGATAACGGCGAGGAAGCCATACTCACCTGGAATGCACCTACCACGGGCGCGAACGGACTGTATGTCAACCCCGAAAAGATAACCTACAACCTCTACACCTACAACGACTACGGCTATCTCACCACCGTGGCAGAAGGTATCACAAGCCCGTACAACACCGGCGTGCTGACCAACGACGGAGCCCAGACACTGCTCTACTACGCTCTGACAGCTGTGACTACCGGCGGCGAGAGCGACCCCGTGGCCTCCAACGGTATTGTAATCGGTGAGGCTTATCCGGTGCCCTACACCAATTCGTTTGCCGACGCAAGCTGGGGCGACAAGTTCGTATGGCTCGAAGGCGAATACGCCGACTGGAATATCGGTGTGTCGCGCAGCATCTCGTCGGACAACGACGGCGGCTGCCTCGCGTTCATACCCTATCGCGCTGAGTTCGGAAACTTCAACACCGGCAAAATATCGCTCAGCGGCGCTACACGCCCCACCCTTAAGTTTGACTACTACGTATTCCCCGGTTCGCTGTCTCACCTCTCGGTAGCTGTCGATCGCTACCCGCAGGGCGTAGCCGAAACCCTCTCGACCTATCGTTATGAGAACGAAACACAAGAAGGGTGGAAGAAGGCTTCTGTCGATCTCTCCAACTACGCCGACGAGCCTTTCGTACTAGTGAAATTTGCCATGGCAAGCTCCGACCGCGAAGCCCCGATAGCTATCGACAATATCCGTATCGACAGCGGCAGCGGTATCGCCGCCATCGTCGGCGAGCGCAACGACGGGCTTCTTGATGTATACTCCATCGACGGCCGCGCCGTGCGCATCGGTGCTACCGACCTCAACGGTCTGCCCGCCGGATTCTACATCGTAAACGGACAAAAGGTACTCGTACGTTAAGAGCCTGTTCCCCCCAATAGCGGGCGGTGTGTCGGACCTCGGCACCCCGCCCGTGCTTTTTCCCGCATTTTTTGACGTATTAATTTGTAAAATGCCGGGGAATAATTACCTTTGCAATCGACACAAGAGGGGTGTCGCGTGTGCCGTAAGCCTAATGTGGCGGCACAATCGCGGCTGAGATCATACCCTTAGAGCCTGTTTCACCACACAACACGCTCTTGGAACTTGACACGGTTCATACCGACGTAAGGAATTTGCTGTCTGAGCCACGCAAAGGCTCGCTCTGCCACCGGCATCCCGCTTCCTGTGCATATGTTTCACTAAACTGCCGTTAACGCTATGACTGTAGTAATAAACAATCGCGAAGTGGAGGTGCCTCAATCATGCACCCGACTGTCACAACTGCTCGAAGCTGAAAATCTCTGCGCCCCCGGCACTGCCGTGGCCGTGGCCGGACGTGTAGTGCCCCGCGCCACATGGGGTGAATTTGAGATCACCGAGGGTATGAACCTCACCGTGATACGGGCTGTGTGCGGCGGATGAAGGCTCTAATAGCTATTACAACTCCGTATTTCTGGCCGGGCGAGGCCGAGGCGATAGCCCGGAGGCTCGACGCCGACGGCTTCGAGCGCGTGCACCTGCGCAAACCGGAGGCGACGGAGCAACAGCTCCGCGCCCTTATCGAGGCTATACCGGCACGGCTACGGGAGCGCCTGTCGCTGCACGATTGCTTCGGGCTTGCCGTGGAGTACGGCCTTGGAGGTGTGCATCTGAACAGCCGCAACCCGATGCCGCCGCCGTCGTGGGGAGGCCTTGTGAGCTGCTCGCTGCACTCTGTCGACGAGCTGCGACGACTACCCGCCGAGATAGACTACGCATTCATCAGCCCGATATTCCCGAGCATCAGCAAGCGAGGATATCGGGGAGAGTTCGGGGAGGAGCTGCGCGAGGTTCTGTCGCCGCGCATCTACGCTTTGGGAGGAGTGACCCCGGAGCGGCTGCCACAGTTGAGCCGGATGGGGTTTTCCGCAGCGGCGATGCTCGGAGCTGCATGGCGGCGCCCGATCAATATGAGCGCATTCTCCCTGCAATTTATCACACACCCCGTGGAGGGGATTCCTCTCCCCGCCCAGGCACGCCTCACTACAGCAGGCGGATGCCGGTGGGTGCAGCTGCGCCATAAAGGCGCCTCGCGCAGCGAGCTGCTCCGGCAAGGGGGAGAGATAGCCGAGATATGCCGGCGCGCAGGCGCTACATTCATAATCGACGACCATGTGGAGCTCGTGACCGAGCTCGATGCCGACGGCGTGCACTTGGGCAAAAACGACATGCCGGTGGCCGAGGCGCGCGCCCTGCTCGGCCCCGACCGCATTATCGGAGCGACAGCCAACAGTTTCGACGACATCGAGGCTGCATGGCTCGCCGGCGCCGACTATATCGGCCTGGGGCCGTTTCGCTTCACCACTACGAAAGAGAAGCTAAGCCCGACACTCGGCCTGCAGGGGTACAGCCGCATCATGACTCAATGCACGGAGCGCGGCATCGACCTGCCTGTAGTGGCGATAGGGGGTATCACCGCCGCCGACATACCGGCCGTCATGGCCACCGGGGTGAGTGGCGTGGCCATCAGCTCCACGATACTGAGAGCCGCCGACCCCACACTCAAAACAAACGAAATCATCAACCTTATATCATCCTTAAAAGATCATGTCTAAACTGATAATCGGTGGACGCGAGTTCACTTCAAGACTCTTTGTAGGCACCGGAAAATTCCGCAGCAACGAGCTTATGGCTGAAGCCATAGCCGCCTCCGGCACCGAAATGGTGACCGTGGCAATGAAACGCATCGATATGGACAACCGCGACGACGATATGCTGCGCCACATCAGCCGCGACGGCATACAGCTGCTCCCCAACACTTCGGGAGTGCGCAACGCCGACGAGGCTGTGCTTGCCGCACAGCTCGCCCGCGAGGCTTTCGGCACAAACTTCATCAAGCTTGAAATACACCCCGACCCGCGCTACCTGCTCCCCGACCCCGTCGAGACTCTTGCCGCCACCGAGCGGCTTGCAGCTATGGGATTTGTCGTGCTCCCCTACATACAGGCCGACCCGGTGCTCTGCAAGCGCCTTGAGGAGGCGGGAGCCGCCACAGTGATGCCTCTGGCTGCCCCGATAGGTTCAAACAAAGGGCTTGTGACTCGCGAGATGCTGAAAATCATCATAGCCCAGAGCAACGTGCCCGTGGTGGTGGACGCCGGCCTGGGAGCACCATCGCACGCCGCTGAAGCCATGGAGCTTGGCGCAGATGCCGTGCTCGTCAACACAGCCATTGCCGTAGCTGCCGACCCTGTGCGCATGGCGCGTGCCTTTGCCGACGCGACAGTGGCCGGACGCGAGGCCTTCGAAGCCGGTCTCGGCGCTGTGAGCGACTATGCCGAGGCTTCAAGCCCCCTAACATCATTCCTCGACTGAAATGTTTACCGACGAACTCAAAAAATACGACTGGGACGAGACCACCCGCACCATCATGGCGATGACCGAGGCGGATGTCGACCGCGCCCTTGCGGCCGAACGCCCCACGATACGCGACTTTATGGCGCTTGTATCGCCCGCAGCCGCCTCCCGCCTGGAGCAGATGGCCCGCAAGAGCCGCCGGCTCACCGAGCAGCGCTTCGGCAAAACGATGTCGATGTTCATACCGATGTACATCACCAACTCGTGCACCAACTCGTGCGTGTACTGCGGCTTCAACTGCCACAACCGCTTCAGCCGCGTCATCCTCACAATGGATCAGATAAAAGCCGAGTGCGAGGCTATCAAGAAGCTCGGACCGTTTGAGAATCTCCTTATCGTCACCGGCGAGAACCCCGTGAAAGCCGGCACCGACTATATCGAGCAGGCCCTGCAGGTGTGCCGCCCGTATTTCTCAAACCTCACAATCGAGGTGATGCCTCTGTCGACAGCCGACTACGAGCGGCTCACTCACTCGGGGCTCAACGGTGTGATATGCTTTCAGGAGACATACAACCGCGCCAACTACCGCAAATATCATCCGGCGGGCATGAAAAGCGACTTCGAGTGGCGATGCAACGGCTTCGACCGCATGGGGCAAGCCGGAGTGCATAAGATAGGTATGGGTGTGCTGATAGGCCTTGAGGAGTGGCGCACCGACGTCACGATGATGGCACGCCACCTGGCATACCTGCGCAAAAACTACTGGAAGACAAAATATTCGGTGAACTTCCCTCGTATGCGCCCCTCGGAGTCGGGATTCCAGCCCAATGTGGTGATGTCCGACCGCGAGCTCGCACAGCTGACGTTCGCCTTCCGCATATTCGACCCCGACGTCGACATATCCTACTCAACCCGCGAGAACCACACTTTCCGCAACAACATGGCTACACTCGGTGTGACGACCATGAGCGCCGGCTCGAAGGTCGACCCCGGAGGGTACGCCTCGTGCACCGATTCGCTCGAGCAGTTTGCCATAAGCGACGACACATCGCCGGCAAAGGTAGTGGCCGACCTGCGCGCACTCGGCCGCGAGCCTGTATGGAAAGACTGGGACCGCATATTCGATTGACACAACTATGGACAGAACAACACGCTACAACCGCCAGGAATTGGTCAAGGGAGTCGACCGCCAACGCTTAGCCTCCACATCAGTACTCGTCGTGGGTGTCGGCGGCCTCGGCTCGCCTGTGAGCACATATCTCACCGGAGCCGGCATAGGCCGACTGGGATTGGTCGATGCCGATGTGGTGAGCATCGACAACCTGCACCGCCAGGTGCTATATCGCGAGGCCGACGCCGGGCTCCCCAAAGCTATATGTGCGGCAAGCCGGCTTGCCGCCCTCAACTCCGACATTATCATCGAGCCGCACAACTGCCTGCTCACAGCCGACAATGCTCGGGAGCTCATATCGCGCTACGACATTGTGGTCGACTGTACCGACAATTTCCCCTCGCGTCTGATGATCGACAGCACTTGCGCCCGCCTGGGCAAGCCGTGGGTGCACGGCAGCATCGAGGGCACAGCAGGCATGGTGACGGTGTTCGGACACACCGGCCGGCGCCGATACACGGAGCTCTTCCCCGAGATAGCCGACGGCGAATACCCTCAGGTCACCAAAGCCGTGATCGGACCGACGGCAGCCGTAGTGGCCGGATTCCAAAGCGCCGAGGTGCTGAAAATCGCCTGCGGCTTCGGCGACGTGCTCGACGGACGGCTGCTCATCGTCGACCTTATCACACCCTCCACAACAATAATTGATTTCTAAAATGAAGACGACATTCGACGAATACGCGTCGACCTACGACGCATGGTTTCTTGACAATATCAACGTGCTCAACTCCGAGGCCGCCCTGGTGGCCGAATCGCTCAGCGGCGCGCCCCTCCCCATACTCTCGGTAGGTTGCGGCAGCGGCCTGTTTGAGGATATCTTGCGCCGTCATCACGGCATCGACATAACCTACGGAGTGGAGCCTGCCGAAGGGATGGCCGAGATAGCGCGCAAACGCGGCCTGACAGTAGAGATAGCCACAGCCGAGGAGTACGACTACCCCGCCGGGCGCTACGGCACAGTGCTCTTCAACGGATCGCCGAGCTATATCACCGATCTTGATACCGTGATAGGCAAAGTGCGGGAAGCTCTGCCCGAGGGTGGCCGGATAGTGCTGATCGATGTGCCGAAAGAGAGCTCGTACGGCACGATGTACAACCTTGCGAAAGCTCTCGGCACGTGGGATCACCCGCTGCTGGAGGGTGTCTTTCCGCCGGATCCCTACCCGATAGAGTTCTGCAAGGCCGCCAACTGGCGTACAACCGCCGAGAAGATAGCGCTCGTGCGTAAACACGGCTTCCGCGACATACGCTGCCTGCAGACCCTCACGACACACCCTCTGTACTCAAACGAAGCTGCCGAGACACCCTCCGAGGGGTACGACCGCGGCGACTATGTAGCAGTCATAGCAACCAAATAATACACAGATAAGCATGGAAAAATGGAGCGATACAGCGTGGGCCGCAGCCTCACGCATCTATGAAGCGATCACACAGCTGCCGTTCATCACACAGATGGCCGATGGCACCCTTGAGCCCGAAAAGTTCAGATTCTATATCACTCAGGACAACCTCTACATCGATGTGTACTCACGCGTACTGGCCCACTTAGCCTCGCGGCTTGAGGGGATGGATCAACTGGAGTCGTTCCTGCAGTTTGCGTCCGACGGTGTGGCCGTCGAGCGGACGCTGCACGCATCGTTCAGCCCCGATGCGTCGGCACCGATGTCGGCAGCGTGCCTGTTCTACACCTCGCTGCTGCGTGCTCAGGCCACGCAGCCTGTCGAGGTCGAGGCGGCGGCAATACTCCCCTGCTTCTGGGTGTACCAGAAGGTGGGCGAGCACCTGCTTGCCACGGCTCGGCTCGAAGGCAACCCGTACCGGGAGTGGATCGAGACCTACGGCGACCCGTCGTTTGATGTGTCGACCCGTCGGGCCATCGAGATATGCGACACCCTCGCCGCGGCAGCTTCCGACAAGGTTCGGGCGGCCATGACTCAGGCATTTGTCGACTGCACCCGCCAGGAGTGGTACTTCTGGCACTCGGCTTACAGGATGCAACTATACCCCGCAGAAATACTGTAACACAACCCCTCAAGCAAGACAATGAAACAATATAAGATAGCACTCACCATAGCCGGCAGCGACCCCTCGGGAGGTGCCGGCATGCAGGCCGACCTGAAGACATTCTCAGCCCTGGGCGTATACGGAGCGTCGGCCATCGTGGCGGTGGTCGATGAAAATACGCAAGGTGTATACGGCGTACACCCTGTGCCCGCTCAGTTTGTGGCCGGGCAGATACGGTCGGTGATCGACGACCTCAGTGTCGATGCCGTAAAGATAGGTATGCTCCACGACTCGGAGCTGATCGACACCGTACGCGCTACCCTCGACCTCTATCCCGACGTACGCAATATCGTGCTCGATCCGGTGATGGTAGCCACATCGGGCGACCCGCTACTGATGCCGGAAGCTGTAGCCACGCTGCGCGACGTGCTGATACCGCGGGCGCGAGTCATCACCCCCAACCTCCCCGAGGCATCGCTGCTGCTGGGGCGTGAGCTCACACATCAGGATCAGCTCGAGGATGCTGCCGTCGAGCTCTCGCGCATGTGGCCCGAAGCGAGCGTGTCGGTGATGCTCAAAGCCGGCCACCTCGAAGCCGGCGAGCTCGTCGACATATTCTACAACGCCGAGACGCAGTCGCTGCTGCGGTTGCCGTCGCCCAAACTCGATACCCCCAATACTCACGGCACCGGGTGTACCCTATCGTCGGCCATCGCAGCTTTCTTAGCGCGCGGCGAGGAGCTCGACCATGCCGTGACCCACGCAAAGGAGTATCTTTTCGATGCAATCGCCTCGGGTGCACGCTATAAAATAGGCCGGGGACACGGCCCGGTGAACCATTTTCACACTTTTTTCCAATAGGACTGAACAAAACCTCCACCGCAACAGTTTATAAGAAGGATAATAACACGTTTTCACCACCCAATATTTATTTATGAGCTGCGCAAGACTCACAAATAAAGAATTTTTCGACTCTTTAGCACCCGACTGGGATAATATAGCAGAGGTAAATCCGCTGCGCATAAACCATATACTCGATGTTGCCGGCATAGCCGAAGGCCACTCCGTGCTCGATGTGGGCACCGGCACCGGCGTGCTCCTGCCGTATCTGCTCGAACGCACCGGCTCCGCCGGACATATCGACGCGGCCGACATATCCGACAAAATGCTCGATGTAGCCCGCAGCAAGTATCCCGACGCCACAAATATCGACTTTCTCAACATCGACATCGAGACCCACACCGCTCCGGGGACGTACGACTGTATCACGATGTACTGCATGTACCCGCATCTGGAGAATCCTTACGACACACTGAAGTGGCTCTACAACGTGAGCCTCAAGCCGGGCGGCTGCATGATCATAGCATTCCCCGAAAGCAAGGATTCGATCAACAGCCTGCATCGCCACAACGACGGCTCGGTGCACAGCGACAAGCTCATGGACGGCGAACGCTTTGCCGGAATACTCCGCGAGATGGGGCTGAACGCCGACTATGTGGAAGACACACCCGACTATTACATAATCCGCCTGACGCGCCCTGCCGATGCGTGAACCGGCATCATAATTCATAACCGATTAACCCTCCCACGCATGAAAAAAGTCATCATCACAGCCTCCATATGCGCAGCAGCTCTCAACGCAACAGCACGGACCGCTCCCTCCGACACCCTGAAGCTCAGCGAAGTGGAAGTATTCAGCACTCCTAAAGCTCCGGTGGAACTACTGCCGCTCAACGTATCGGTAGTGACGGCTGCCGAAATCGAGAAGAGCTCCGAAACAAATATCCTGCCCGTGCTCGCCGACCGCGTGCCCGGTCTGTTTGTCACATCCCGCGGCATAATGGGCTACGGCGTGTCTGACGGAGCTGCCGGTACCGTCAACATACGCGGCGTGGGCGGCGGCAACAAGGTGCTCTTCATGATCGACGGCCAGCCGCAATGGGCATCAATCTTCGGACACGCCCTCCCCGACACCTACACCTCCGACGACGTGGCAAAAGTCGAAGTGGTGCGCGGCCCCTCGTCGCTGCTGCACGGCTCGAACGCTATGGGCGGATCGGTCAACATAATCACCCGCCACGCCACACAGCAGGGGTTCAACGGCTCGGCACGTATGGCCTGGGGAAGCTACGGCACACAGAAATACGGCCTGAACTTAGGGTACAACAACGGCCGCCTGAACACTTTCGTGAGTGCCACTTACGAAAAGACCGACGGATCGCGTCCAAACAGCCGGGCGTGGCTCGCAAGCCAGTTCGGATCGCTCCAGTATAAATTTTCCAACCACTGGAAAGCCGGCACAAACATCACCATGACCGAGACACGCCCCCATAACCCCGGCTCGGTCGACGATCCTCTGATCGATATGTGGACCAAGCTGGTGCGCGGTACAGCCGCGGTGTATCTCAACAACACCTATGCCCGCTCCGCCGGGCAGCTTCAGCTCTACGCCAACTGGGGCGACCATCAGGTGAACGACGGCTACTCCGCCACCGGAACAGCTACCAACAACGGTGTGCCGCGCGACTATATCTTCCATTCAAAAGATTACAACATGGGGATGAATCTGTTTCAGAACATTCACCCCTGGCAGGATAACACCACCTCGGCGGGCATCGACTTCCAGCACTGGGGTGGACGCACCTGGAACGCTCCCGTCGACGGCTCGCCCGACCAACCCGGTGTGCGCAAGCACGTAAACGAGGTAGCCGGCTATGTGATGATGCAGCAGGGGGTATGGGGCGAGCGACTGTCGCTCAACGCCGGCGTGCGCCTGCAGCACTCCTCGCAGTTCGGCAACGTGTGGGTGCCTCAGGCCGGATTCATTGCCCGACTGATCGAAGGCAACACCCTGAAATTCTCATGGGGCAAAGGATTCCGAAGCCCCAACCTGCGCGAGCTCTACATGTACCCGCCGCAGAACCCCGACCTCAAGCCCGAATACCTCTGGAACTATGAGGTGGAGCTGCGCCAGCTATTTTTCAACGGACGCCTCGACGCCGGAGTGTCGCTCTTCTTTATCGACGGCAAGGATATGATACAGACTGTGCGCGAGAAGAACCCCGTGACAGGCGGCCAGATGCGCAACATCAATACCGGCGACTTCCGCAACAAGGGGTTTGAGATCGACGCCGTATACACCATCAACCGCCACTGGAGCGCAACGGCCAACTACAGCTATATGTACTCGACCGAGAATGTGCTCTACGCTCCAAAAAACAAACTCTACGCCGAGGTAGCCTACAACGTCGGGAGCTGGCAGTTCTCGCTTGAGTCGAGCTCCGTGTGGGGTCTGCGCACCGGTGCCCCCAAGAAGCAGAACTACTCGCTGCTGAACGGCCGCATAGGGTTCGATCTGATCCGGGTCGAGAACGTATGTACCGTCAACCTGTTCTGCAAGGTCGACAACATCACCGCCACCCGCTACGAGACCATCTACGGCTTCCCGATGCCCCGCGCCACGGTGCTCTCCGGCCTCAGCGTGCGCTTCTGAGAGCCGGCACATTACCTCATGACTACCCGACACACTATTACAGCCGCAGAGATCGAAGAGATATTCGTCGGACGGCGAGACGAAAAGCAGCGCGACATTCTGATGCGCTTCTTCAAAACCGCCAAAGGCCAGTATGGTGAGGGCGACCGGTTTCTTGGTCTTAAGGTACCTCAAACAAGGGCTATCGTCAAGGAGGCGCGCCTGCAGGTCGCCGCAGAGGAGATACGCAAGCTGCTATACTCACCGTGGCACGAGCTGAGGCTATGCGCTCTGCTGCTGATAGTGGAGGTGATGAAAGCCAACCTCCCTAAGAGAAAAGACTCTGACGACATACTCCGGCAGAAAGCGGCAAACCGCAGCGAGCTCGCCGCATTTTACCTGCGCCACGCCCGACAGGCCAACAACTGGGATCTTGTCGACCTATCCTGCCAATATATCTTAGGGCCTTTTATGCGGCTTTCGGGAGCTGACGATTTCACGACGCTCTACCGTCTGGCCGAGAGCGACAATCTCTGGGAGCAGCGGATAGCTATCGTCACCACGCTCGATTTCATCCGCCACGACATTTTCACACCCACACTCACCCTTTGCGACAAACTCATAAGCCATCCCCACGACCTGATCCATAAGGCTATCGGGTGGATGCTTCGCGAGGTAGGTAAACGAGACAAGGACATGCTGATCGACTATCTTGACCACAACTTCTCACGCTTGCCCCGCACAGCGCTGCGCTACGCCATAGAGCGCCTCCCGGAGCCCGAACGCCTCTACTGGCTGCGCCGCCCCCGGGGCGGCGCATAAACGCCCTCAAGCTCTGAGCCCATGTTGGTACAGGTCTTTTACCGCGAGCCGTTTCAACTGAATATCTGATGTTTAATAGCGCCGGGCAGATTATTTTTGCTATTTTTGCAGCATGAACGATAATACGCCCTTACCGATTGCATCCTCCTCGCAAGAGAACGAGATAATACTCTATCAGCCCGACTCAACAATTAAGCTTGAAGTCCGGCTGGAAAATGAGACCGTGTGGCTGAGCCGGCAACAAATTGCCACCCTCTTTGATAGAGATGTTAAAACTATTGGTAAACATATTGCCAATGCCTTGAAAGAAGAACTTGACGGGGTTCCAACTGTCGCAAAATTTGCGACAGTTCAGTTGGAGGGCAATCGTAGAGTCACACGTAATATAGAATATTATAACCTCGATGTTATTATTTCTGTAGGCTATCGGGTTAAGTCCAAGCGAGGTATTCAATTCAGATCTTGGGCTAATAAAGTGCTCAAAGATTACCTGCTCAAAGGATATAGCATTAATCAGCGGTTATCGCACATAGAGAATCGCATCGATCATCGACTCTCAGAGCATGACAGCCAGATAAAAGAACTTAACAGTCGAATGGATTTCTTTGTCCGGGCATCGCTACCCCCTCGCGAGGGTATCTTCTTTGACGGGCAGATTTTTGATGCATACTCGCTGATGTGCGACCTTGTGCGCAGTGCAAAGAAGCGCATTGTAATGGTCGACAATTACATAGATGATTCTGTATTCCGACAGCTCGATAAGCGTCAGGACGGTGTCGACGCCATAATATTTACCCCGGCCGTCAGCCGTACATTGCGACAGGATCTCGATAGGCACAATTCCCAATATCCTCCCATCGAAATCAGAACCTACCGAAAGGCCCACGACCGCTTTCTTATCGTTGACGACACTGTATATCACGTCGGAGCCTCATTCAAGGACTTAGGCAAAAAACTCTGTGCGTTCTCCAGAATGGAAGCCCTCACGGCCGATGATCTCTTAACCCGACTCAACTCGGCAGAATAAGTAAAAGCTCGGCGCTTTAACGCCCGAGCGGTATACCCGCCGTTTTTTTACGGCGATCCGTTGAGTTGAGTATCTGAAAGCTAATATCCCCGGGCAGATTATTTTTGCTATTTTTGCAGCATGAACGATAATACGCCCTTACCGATTGCACCTTCCTCGCAAGAGAACGAAATAATACTCTATCAGCCCGACTCTACAACATCGCTTGATGTGAGAGTTGCGGAAGAGACTGTATGGCTAACACAAGCTCAGATTGCAGACTTATTTGGAGTTAAACGTCCGGCCATCACTAAGCATTTAGCAAACATCTATAAATCTGGCGAATTAGTGGAACGGAGCACATGTTCCATTTTGGAACACGTAGCTAACGATGGAGGACGGCGATATTCCACAAAGTATTATAACCTCGACGCTATACTGTCAGTAGGATATAGAGTTAATAGTAGAAATGCCACACTCTTTCGTCAATGGGCTAATAAAGTGCTAAAGGAATATCTGCTAAGAGGATATAGTATTAATCAGAGGTTATCGCACATGGAGAATCGGATCGATCATCGACTCTCAGAGCATGACAGCCAGATAAAAGAACTTAACAGTCGAATGGATTTCTTTGTCCGGGCATCGCTACCCCCTCGCGAGGGTATCTTCTTTGACGGGCAGATTTTTGATGCATACTCGCTGATGTGCGACCTTGTGCGCAGTGCAAAGAAGCGCATTGTAATGGTCGACAATTACATAGATGATTCTGTATTCCGACAGCTCGATAAGCGTCAGGACGGTGTCGACGCCATAATATTTACCCCGGCCGTCAGCCGTACATTGCGACAGGATCTCGATAGGCACAATTCCCAATATCCTCCCATCGAAATCAGAACCTACCGAAAGGCCCACGACCGCTTTCTTATCGTTGACGACACTGTATATCACGTCGGAGCCTCATTCAAGGACTTAGGCAAAAAACTCTGTGCATTCTCCAAAATGGAGGCCCTCACGGCCGATGATCTTTTAACCCGACTCAACTCGGCAGAATAAGTAAAAGCTCGGCGCTTAACGCCCGAGAACTACCTCTCAGAGGGGGTTATCGGCGCACCCTGATGTATGCATCCAGCAAACTCATATCAAAAAAATTAAAGCCCTGATTGCTCAGGGCTTTAGCAGCGGAGAGAGAGGGATTCGAACCCCCGGAGGTGTGACCCTCAACGGTTTTCAA
>CAZPKH010000009.1:29665-58045 GCA_964587165.1 uncultured Muribaculaceae bacterium | reverse complement strand
AAAAAGAGCGGGCACACCGGAAGTCCGATGCGCCCGCTTGGGATTTTTATCGTGAGCGATGATTATTTCACGTAAACTTTGCTTACTTTGTCGCCGCAAACTTTCACGAATACACCGTTCTCGGGGTTGTTAACGCGAACACCCATGAGGTTGAAGTATACGGGAAGTATGTTCTGAGCGTCAACCGAGAAAGCCTCTACACCGACGATGTCGCCCTCAAAGCAAGCGAGAGTAACGTTGGTGAGGTCGGTAACGTTGAGGATGAAAGAAACTTTAACGGGCTCAGCATCGTAAGCGATGGTTGAGTTGGTGGAAGAGTTGTAAGCGAGGGGGCCATAGAGGTTTTCGTTAGCCTCGTCCTGATCTGCGAAAGGCATGATCTCGCCTTCGGTCGAGAAGTTGTATTTGCCCCAGTTCTCGTCAGCGAACTTGAACTCTACGCCGGTCTCGATGAGGTTGTCCTCTTTTGTAGTGTAGGTGTAGATCTTACCGTCGGCAGTCTCCATTTCCCAGTCGGGATCGGTGCCCCAGCCGTTCATGCCACCACGGATGTAGATAGAAGCGTAGCTACCTGCGTTGGGGTTTTCTGTAGTAGTTGTAAGAGTGATTGTCGAGAGGTCGCCTGCTACAACAGCGTCCCACTGGCCTTTCCAGGGAAGTGTGATGTTGCCACCGCCTACAACAGCCTCAAGATTGAATGTACCGGCCTCGTCGGGGAAGATAGAGAGTGTGTAAACACCTTCATTGAACTCATCCCAGCTACCCATAGTGGTAGAGATCTTGAACATCGAAACTTCGTCGAAGCTGTAGGTGTAGTTGGTGCCGTCCCAGGCAAATTCTACGGGAGTCTCGGGAGTCCAGTTAGAAGCAGCGAAGTCGCCGGTGCAGTAGAGGGGAGCACCGTTCTGAGCGTTGATTGCGCAAGCGCAGGCAACAGCAGCGAGAGAAAGTAAAAATTTCTTCATTTGCAAATAAGATTAGATATTAAAAAAAGTGTAAAAGTATAGTCAGTTTTTCCGGTTAAAGAATTGCCTGAATAGTTTTTCGGCGCGAAGTTAAGTCTAAATCGCGTAACTACAAATTATTTTAACGATTTTTTTCAAAATTAATACAATAACCCTGACTCTCAGCAGCTTGAAAAACGCACAAGGGGGCCTCCGCACACCGATGGCAGTGGGTGGAGGCGGCGCGGTCGTTAATAATGTTTAATAGATGTGTGAAAAATCAGCTCGGCAGGCATAGAATCACAATTTTTTTGCGTAGATTTGCGTAAACTGAATAAACCGCTGCCGCGGCCTGAGGCTTGCGGCGGGGGTAATATGCAATTATCAGAGTATAGAAACAACCTTCAGATTATCACAAAAACAAACAATATTACAGATATGAAACTACAGAGTGTCAAAGCCGCTATGGCAGCGGCATTGATTGCAGCCACGGGTGTTTCGGCATATGCCGTGCCGGCGATGCCCGGTGTGCGCCAGTGGCGTCAGGCCGACGGGCAGACTATCGCCGTACAGGTGGCCGGCGACGAGCATCTGGCTATCTACACCACCGACGACAACCATTTCCTGACCCTGCGCGACGGCAATTTCTACTACGCGCAGCCGAGTGCCGACGGCCTCAGCCTCGTGCCCTCGAAATATCGCGCCGTGCCCACGGCCGAGCGTTCGAAAGAGGTGACACGCTTCCTCAACTCGCTCGATGCCGTAGAGATGCAGCAGGCTGCCGCGATGGAGTTTTCAGGCCGTCGCCAGGCGGCTACAATGGCTGCGGCAGCTATGGCGCCTATGGCAAAAGCCGGCCCCGGCCTGTTCAACGACCGCGGCAACAACTTCCCCTCGTCGGGCGACCGCAAGGTTCTGGTGATACTCATGCAGTATGCCGACCGTAAATTCGGCCTCGAGGATCCGAAAGCATACTTCACCCGCCAGCTGAACGAGGACGGATTCTCCGACAACGGAGGCACCGGCTCGGCAGCTGAATATTTCCGCGCAAGCTCGTTCGACCAGTTCCGCCCGCAGTTTGACGTCTATGGCCCGTATACCTCGACCTACGGCTACAAATATTACGGCGGCGAGACATCGACCAGCAACGACAGCAACGTGCGCGCACTCGTACTCGAAGCGATAGCCAAGGCTACCGCCGAGGGCGACATGTCGCAGTACGACACCGACGGCGACGGCAAGATCGACAATATCTGCGTGATATATGCCGGCGTAGGACAGGCATCGTCGACCGACGTCGACGCCATCTGGCCCCACTCGTCGACCGTGTCGAGCACCCAGAAATACGACGGCAAGACCGCATACCGCTACCTCGTGACCAACGAGGCGCTCGCCAACGGCAAGCCCGCCGGCATCGGCACGCTCTGCCACGAGTTCAGCCACGTGATGGGTCTGCCCGACCTCTACGACACCGGCTACGGAGGCACGGCATTCCTGCCCGGCGACTGGGACGTGATGTCGAGCGCATCTTACCTCAACAACGGCAACACCCCCTGCCTCTACTCGGCGCAGGAGCGCTACGCAATGGGGTGGATCGAGCCCGTAGAGATCACAGGCTCGATGAAGGGACAGCTCTACCCCTCGGGGCAGTCTGACATAGTATACAAAATATCCACCAACCGCGCCGCCGAGTACTACCTGCTCGAAAACCGTCAGCGCACCGGCTGGGACCGCTACATACCGGGCCACGGCATGCTCGTATGGCACATACACTTCGTGCAGAGCATCTGGAACGAAAACTGCCCCTGCAACTACCCCAACCACCAGTATGTCGACATCGTTGAGGCCGACAATATCCTGACCGAAGGCACACGCGACGGCGATACATTCCCCGGCGCTTCGGGCATCACATCGTGGACCGACGACACAACACCCTCGATGAAGACATGGCAGAACCTGAGCCTCAACCTGCCGATCACCGACATTACCGAGACTGCCCCCTACGGCATCGTGACATTCAACGTGGCCGGCGGCAACAACTCGCTCCCCGCAGTGGCCCTCAATGCTGCGACAGATGTGACACCCCGCTCGTTCAAGGCTTCGTGGTCGAAATCGTCGGCCGCCGATGCCGAGTATCTCCTCTCGGTATACACCAAGGTGAACGGTGCCGAGGTATACGCTCCCGGCTACGACGGCCGCAATGTGCGCCGCAACACCTCGTTTGAAGTGACCGGCCTCGAGCCCTCGACTCAGTACTACTACAGCGTGACAGTAGTCACACCCGACGCATCGAGCCCCGCATCGGCCGAAGCCTCGGCTACTACCGGCGCCCTGACCCACGGCTATGTGATACCGGTGGCTTCTGACGCTTCCGCCATACATCAGAACGACTTCACCGCCAACTGGCAGGCTATCGACGGCGGCGCCGATTCGTACGAGCTCAACGTATATCAGCACAACCTCCAGGGCTCGCAGACCGTGACCGAAGGGTTCGACGGCAGCGGCTCCGACTGGTATGCCACCGGCACATCGTTCTCCACATCGGTGTCGTACTCCGGCGACTCCGCCCCGAGCCTGCAGCTCGACCCCGATCAGTATGTATGCACTCCGTATATCGACCAGCCTATCCGCAAATTCTCGTTCAAGCACCGCGGCCGCAACAACTCGAAATCGGCCCGCGTGGTGGTCGAGGCTTTCATCGGCGAATGTTGGGTACCGTTTGCCACCGCATCGGTTGCCACAACCCGCATGATAGAGCTCGCATACTATAACATACCCGCCGATGCCGAAGCGCTCCGCGTGCTCTATGCCGACACCAAAGGCGAGCTCTACGTCGACGACCTGACCGTAGAATACGGCGGCCAAACAAACCGCACTCTGGTGGCTCAGCGCAACACCTCCGCCCTCTCGGCCCTGATCGAGGGCGTGCACAGCGGCACCGAGCATTACTACAACCTGACAGCCATAAAGGGCGGCGAACGCTCGATGGTGTCAAACGACATCCGCGTGCGCACCACCGGTAGCACCGGCATCGACACCGTAGGAACCGACTCCGCCTCCTCGGCTCTGAGCGTAAACGGCACCGACGGCACCCTCAGCATCACCGCCCCGGAAGGCGGCAGAATCACCGTGACCGATCTGTCGGGCCGCACCGTCTACACCGGCTACGGCTCAGCCACCCTCAATGTGGCCTCCGGCCTATACATCGTAAGCCTCAACGGCACCGACGCCGTCAAAGTGATGGTGCGCTGATCCGGCCACACCTCACCCCCCCTACACACCGCAACCGCTTCGGAGCACAATCGCCCGGAGCGGTTGCTTGTTAATAGGAATAATTTGCGTACATTTGCACATCAGATCATAGAAACCGAACCAACTGTTTGATAAAGATGTCAAAACGACTGCTGATAGTGGGAGCCGGCGGATTTATCGGCGGACATATAGCTGACGAGGCTCTTCGCCGCGGCTACGACACATGGGTGGGTATACGCCGGTCGACATCCCGCCGATACCTCACCGACAGCCGGCTGCACCCCCTCGTGCTCGACTACGACGACGAGAATGCTCTCGCCCAAGCCCTCACCTCCGCCCTGCCCGAGGGGGAACGGTGGGACTATATAATATACAACCTCGGCGCTACGAAATGCGCCAATTTCGCCGACTTCAACCGCATAAACTACGAGTATCTGCGACGCTTCGTGAGCGTGCTCAAGCAGACAGGCATGGAGCCTGACGGACGATTCCTGTACATGAGCTCGCTGTCGGCCCTCGGCCCCGGCGACGAGAAGCACTACTCGCCCCTCACATCGGCCACCATACCTCAACCCAACACCCGCTACGGAGTGTCGAAGATCAAGGCCGAGACCGCCCTGCTCAGTACCGACACCCTGCGCTGGACCATATTCCGCCCCACCGGAGTGTACGGCCCTCACGAGCAGGACTACCTGATGATGATCAAGAGCATCGACGCCGGCTGGGATTTCGGCGTGGGATTCCGCCGACAAATGCTCACTTTCATATATGTGACCGACCTGGTGAACGCGATGTTCGACGCCATAGCCTCGGAGCGCACACTGCGCCGCAAGTATATCATATCCGAGCCGCAGGCATACTCGCAGGCCGACTTCCGGCGCATGGTGGCCCGGGAGCTCGGCAAGAAAGTGGTGATACCCGTCAGGCTGCCGCTCTGGGCGGTGTATGCGGCATCGGCAGTGGCCGAGAAATGGGCTGCCGCCAAGATGAAACCCTCGACACTCAACCGCGACAAATTCCGCATCATGCGACAGCGCAACTGGAACTGCGATGTGTCGGATGCCGTGGCCGACTTCGGATTCCACGCCGACTACCCCCTCGAGCGCGGACTACACGAGACCGTAAAAGCCTATCTCGAAGCCAAGAAATCAGAAAAGAAACATAAAAAATAGAGCTCTATGTCAAATTTCGATGAATACCCTTCTCGGGCCGGACGTTTGCACAGCACCCATGCGCCGTGGTGGTTTGTGGCGCTCATCGTAATCGGAATAGCACCGTTGGGGTCGACACCGGCCATGGTGAGCTATTGTCCGGTCGACAGCACCATGCTCCGCACATTCATATGGTGCTACCCGGTAGCCATAGTAGCCTCGGCTTTCTACGCATGGGTGAGCTACCGCCCGCGGCCGCTGCTGGCATGGATCATGCTGATATTCATGTTTCTGATCGATGCTTCGATGACCTACATCGTGTTCTTCGTGCCGCCATTCCCGCCGGGAGTTTAGAGCTTGTCTCACAAGAAATTGACCTATTTGAGGTCGGAGCGGCCTCAAAAATGGGAGCTTAAAGTTGGGTAAATCAGAAAAAGTCGTACCTTTGCAATATTGCAAAGTATACTGAAGATGCAAAAGCCAATGCTCGACAATCCCATCGACCATATCGACACTTCGATGGAGGGAGTCAGGCCGGCCGATCCTGATCGTCCGTCCGACTGTCTGGTGATCATACCGACCTACAACGAGCGCGAGAATATCCGTGCGATACTCGCGGCCGTGCTCCGACTCCCACGCACCATGGATGTGCTCGTGATCGACGACAACTCGCCCGACGGCACACGCGAGATAGTGCGTGAG
Organism: uncultured Muribaculaceae bacterium; assembly: GCA_964587165.1. GTDB lineage: Bacteria > Bacteroidota > Bacteroidia > Bacteroidales > Muribaculaceae > CAZPKH01. The sequence goes on along the minus strand of CAZPKH010000009.1, from coordinate 51,996 downwards.
GTGCAGGCTGAGGTGCCCGGGCGCGTGCACATGATAGAGCGCGCCGGCAAGCTCGGGCTCGGCACAGCTTACATCGAGGGGTTCAAATGGGCCCTCGACCACCCGCAGTATGCATACATATTCGAGATGGATGCCGACTTCTCGCACAACCCCGCCGACCTGATGCGCCTGCTTGAGGCGTGCGACGACCGCGGCGCCGACATAGCCGTAGGGTCGCGGTATGTATCGGGGGTAAATGTGGTGAACTGGCCTATGGGGCGCGTGATGATGTCGTACTACGCATCGAAATATGTGCGGATGATCACCGGCATGCCGGTGCACGACACCACTGCCGGATTCGTGTGCTACACCCGCCGGGTGCTTCAGGCTCTCCCGCTCGACGATATACGCTTCAAGGGGTACGCCTTCCAGATCGAGATGAAGTTCACATCCCATAAATACGGCTTCCGCATCGACGAAGTGCCTATCGTGTTTGTAAACCGCGTGTTAGGCCAGAGCAAGATGAACTCCGGAATATTCGGCGAAGCCGTTTTCGGGGTGATACAGCTCAAGCTGGGCAGCCTCTTCAAGAAGTACCCCAACTACAGCAAGCACCCCGACTACCGGGGAGTGGCATCGTCAAAGAAATAGCCGGGAGGGGCTTACCGCTATGTCGACAACAATACTGCGCAATGGCTTGATAATGACTCCCGGTGCTGAGTGCCCGGAGCGAGGCGACATCGTGATCGATGGGCGCCGGATAGCCTGCGTGGCGACTGCGGCGACCGCCCCCCTGACAGATGAAGAGCTCGCCGCGGCCGACAGAATCGTGGATCTTGAGGAAGCCCTGGTGTTACCCGGCGCCATCGACACCCACGTGCATTTCCGCGACCCGGGCCTGACGGCCAAAGGCGATTTCGCAAGCGAAAGCCTCGCCGCCGCATCCGGAGGAGTCACATCGGTGATCGATATGCCCAACACCCGCCCGGCCACCACCACCGCAGAGGCGTGGCAGGCAAAGATGGATCGCGCCGCCACGACGATGGCCGTCAACTACGCCTTCTTCCCCGGCCTGACCGCCGACAACCTCGACTCGCTAATCGACGCCATACCGCATAAATATCTGCCGGGGCTGAAGCTCTTCATGGGTGCTTCGACAGGCGACATGGCCGTGACCGGCGACGACACCCTCGCCCGAATATTCAGTGAGGTGGCCCTCACACGCCTCCCCTTAGTGGTGCACGCCGAGGAGAACAGCCTGCTGCACCTCGACGGCGACCCCGATGCCCCGATCGAGCAGCATACCGCAAACCGCGGGCACGACGCCTGTGTGGCAGCCTCGCTTGAAGCCATATCGCTGGCCATGCGCTACGGCACACGGCTGCATCTGGCGCACTTGTCGACAGCCGCCGAAGCCGCCATAATCAATGTGCTGCACACTTCCGGCATGGCCGCGAGCGTGACCTCGGAAAGCTGCCCGCAGTATCTGCTCTTCACCGACAGCGACTACTCGCGCAAGGGCGCACGCATAAAGTGCAACCCTTCGATCAAACATACATCCGACCGCGACGCTCTGAGAGCGGCCTGCACCGGCGGAATAATCGACACAATAGCCACCGACCATGCTCCGCACCTCCCTGCCGACAAAGAGGGGGGCGCGCTGCGCGCTGCCTCCGGGATGCCCGGTGTGCAGTTCTCGCTGCCGCTGATGCTCTCCATCTTGCAGCCGCACACGGTGGTGAGAATGATGGCCGAGACACCCGCTGCGATATTCGGCATCAAGGAGCGCGGCGCGATAAAACCGGGCTACTTCGCCGACCTGGCCGTGGTGCGCCCGTGCCACCACACTATAACCGACGCCGAAGTTGTGTCGAAATGCGGCTGGACTCCCTACGACGGCCTGGCCGTACGGTGGACAGTGGAGCAGACATGGATCAACGGCGAGCGCTTCGACCCCGGCTCACCATCCCCCGGGATGCCGCTGGAGTTTGAGCGCGAGTAGTGAACCCCTGACGACAACCATCTAAAACACAATTAATATAACCAAACCACAATCTACTTATCCTTAAGTCTTTAAATCTTAACATTGCAACTATGGCAGAGCAAACCAACGTACGAACCCTCGACAACGTAGTTGTACGGTTCTCAGGCGATTCCGGCGACGGAATGCAGCTCGCCGGGAATATCTTCACCAATGTGTCGGCCTCCGTGGGCGACAGCGTGGCGACTTTCCCCGACTATCCGGCAGAAATACGCGCCCCGCAGGGCTCGCTCAGCGGTGTGTCAGGCTTCCAGGCCTCGGTGGGTGCCAACGTATCGACACCCGGCGACCGGTGCGACGTGCTCGTGGCGATGAACCCCGCGGCACTGCGTCAGCACCTCAAATTCCTCAAGCCCGACGGTGTGCTGATCGTCGACATCGACTCCTTCACCCCCGCCGACCTCAAAAAAGCACAATTTGCCGAAGGTGAGGATCCCTTTGAGGTGCTCGGCGTGACTCAGGAGACCTTGCGCGTGCCTGTCACATCCATGACCAAAGCCGCACTGGCCGACTCGGGCATGGACAACCGCGGTATGCTCAAATGCCGCAACATATTCGCCCTCGGCTTGGTGTGCTGGCTCTTTGACCGTCCGCTCGAAGCCGCAGTGCGACACCTTACGGCAAAATTCGGCCGCAAGCCCCAGATACTCGACGCAAACGTAAAGGTGCTCCATGCCGGCCACGACTATGGCCACAACACCCATTCGAGCGTGTCGACCTACCGCATACAGTCGTCGCGGCAGCTCCCCGGCGTGTATACCGACCTCAACGGCAACACCGCCACAGCCTGGGGTCTGATCATGGCCTCAGAGAAGTCAGGACGACCGCTCTTCCTCGGCTCTTACCCCATCACCCCCGCCACCGACATACTCCATGAGCTTGCCAAACGTAAGGATCTCGGCGTGAAAGCCGTGCAGATGGAGGATGAGATAGCCGGCGTATGCTCGGCAATAGGCGCCTCGTTTGCAGGCGACCTGGCTGTCACATCGACCTCCGGCCCCGGCCTCGCCCTCAAATCAGAAGGTATCGGCCTGGCTGTGATAGCCGAGCTGCCGCTGGTGATCATCGACGTGCAGCGAGGAGGCCCCTCGACAGGCCTTCCCACAAAGACCGAGCAGACCGACCTGATGCAGGCTCTTTACGGCCGCAACGGCGAGTCGCCCATCGTGGTGGTGGCAGCTTCGACCCCGGCCGACTGCTTCGATATGGCCTTCGAGGCATCGCGCATAGCCATCGAGCACATGACACCGGTGATTCTGCTCACCGATGCTTTCATAGCCAACGGCTCGACAGCATGGCGCATACCCGAAGCCGACGAATACCCCGAGATACGCCCCAATTTCGTACCGGCCGACCTCGAGCAGTGGCGCCCCTACATGCGCCGCGACACCGACACCGACGTGCGCTACTGGGCTATCCCCGGCACTCCCGGGCTGATGCACCGCATCGGCGGCCTGGAGAAAGATTACAACACGGGAGCCATATCGACCGACCCCGCCAACCATGAGCGCATGGTGCGCACCCGCCTGCACAAAGTTCAGGCTATCGCCACCGATATACCCGAGCTCAAGGTGGAGGGCGACGCCGATGCCGACACCCTCGTGATAGGATGGGGTGGCACATACGGCCATATACACACCGCCGTGCGCGAGCTCAACGCCGAGGGCACACCGGTGGCACAGGCTCACTTCCGCTATATCAACCCCCTCCCGGCAAATGCACTCGATATCGTGAAACGCTACAAACGCGTCATCGTGGCCGAGCTCAACACCGGTATGTTTGCCGACTATCTGCAGTCGAAACTCCCCGGCACCGAGATACTCCGCATCAACAAGATAGAAGGCCAGCCGTTCATGGTAAGCGAGCTCAAAGACTCAATCCTCAAATTTATGTAATCCATGGAAACAACAGCATATAAAAATACTGACTTCAAGAGCGCCCAGCCCGTGCGCTGGTGCCCCGGCTGCGGCGACCACGCCATACTCAACTCGCTGCACAAAGCCATGGCAACCCTCGGGGTAGCGCCCCACATGACAGCCGTGATATCAGGCATCGGCTGCTCGTCGCGACTCCCCTACTACATGAACACCTACGGCTTCCACACCATACACGGCCGCTCGGCAGCCATAGCCACAGGTCTGAAGATAGCCAACCCGGAGCTCTCGGTATGGCAGATCTCCGGCGACGGCGACGGTCTGGCTATCGGCGGCAACCACTTCATACACGCCGTGCGCCGCAACATCGACATCAACATGTTGCTGTTCAACAACCGTATCTACGGCCTCACCAAGGGGCAGTACTCCCCCACCTCGCCGCGCGGATTCGTGAGCAAATCGTCGCCTTACGGCACTACCGAGGATCCCTTTGTGCCGGCTGAACTCGTGTTTGGCGCTCGCGGCAACTTCTTCGCCCGCTCGATAGATGTCGAGCTGCAGACCTCGCAGGAGGTACTCGTGGCAGCCGCACGCCATAAAGGCGCTTCGGTGGTGGAGATATTGCAGAACTGCGTGATATTCAACAACGGTATCCACGAAGAAGTGGCCGGCAAAGAGGTGCGCGCCGACCGCACCATACATCTGCGCCACGGCGAGAAGATGCTCTTCGGCAAAGATATGAACCGCGGCATCGTGCAGGACGGTTTCGGCCTCAAGGCCGTGGAACTGGGTGTAGACGGCTACACTATCGACGACGTGCTGGTGCACGATGCCCACTGCCGCCGCAACTTCCTGCATCAGCAGCTGGCGATGATGGACGGTGTGACCGACGGGCTGCCCGTGGCTGTCGGCGTGATACGCGATGTCGATTCGGAATCGTACGACGAAGCCCTGCACACACAGCTCAAAGAGGTACAGGCTAAGCGCGGACATGCAAACCTGCGCGAAATGGTGCTTAAAACTGCCGCCACCTGGACAGTTGAGTGACCCAATGCACAGAGTAAACGGCGGCGTGTCGGGGAGGATCCTGACACGCCGCCGCTTGCTGTATCTTACAGATTATATCTTACGAAAGCTGCCGGTATAACCCGCGGCAGGCATCGTCGAGCAGGTCGAGCACAAGCTCAAACCCCTCGGCACCGTCGTAATACGGGTCGGGCACATGGTCGCGGAGAGCGGGCGGGGTGGCGAAATCCATCATTGCCGCAATCTTCCGCTCAGCTTCCGGCGACGGCGCCAGCGCCCGCAGATCGTCGATATTTGAGGCATCCATACCGACTATCAGGTCGAAATCGTCGAAATCGGTAGGGCGCACCTGTCGGGCGTGATGCGTCAGCTCCAGCCCTCGGCGGCGGGCATGGATGCGCATACGCTTGTCGGGGAGCTGCCCCGCATGCCAGGAGCCTATGCCGGCCGAGTCGATGGTCCACCGGGAGGCATCGCCCGCCTCGTCGACCACCCTGCGCATCACACCCTCGGCAGCCGGGCTGCGGCATATATTGCCTAAGCACACAAAAAGCACACGAAGTCGGTTCTTATCTTTCAGGGAATCGAGGTATTCAGGATTGGCTACGGTCATAATCAAAAATTAAGGAGTTTATACTTTGCGGCGGCACGCGAGCGGCTCATCAGCTGAAAATGCCACCACTCGGTGCGTATAGATTTGAAGCCTGCGGCTGTCATCACCCGACGGAGCAGGCGGCGGTTGTCGCGCTCGGCGGCCGTAATCACGCCACGGCTCACAAGCTGATCCTCGCGGTCGATGTTGGCCTCGACACCAAGATGATCGACCTTGGTGCCCATCGGTAGCTCACGCCCATTGTCGTCGACAATCGTAATATCGACTGCCAGAGCGTAATTATGCAATCCGCCGCCACGTGCCGGATTTGCCACATAGCGCGCCTTGGGGGTGCCTTTCACCTTATTGTACATGATGCGCTGCACGCTCATGGGGCGTGCGGCGTCGCACACCTTGAGGCGGTAGCCGGGGTGTGTGCGGTGCAACTCGCGAGAGGCGTTCACCAGGGCGCGGGCTGCGTCGGGGTGCAGCCACGCTCTAGTGAGTCCCTTGTACATCGGCACACCCACAAAGTTGTCGGCACCGGCATACATCAGGCTTACCACTATCGAGGGGTCGAGCGAAGTAACATCCACATACCCTTCGCGGGCGAGACGGTCGTCAAGGGAGCCTGCTTGCGCCAGCAAGGTTTGAAGTGCAGCTAAAAGCATAATAACATATCGCATCATAAGGTTCGGAGCACTGCAAGTGTACGGAGCGCGTCAAGGCGCACCAGGTGTATGGAGTAGTATTGCAGCATCGCGTCGAGAGTGTCGTTGCGCTGCTGCCGTGTGTAGCGGAAAAGGTGCATGTTGCGGTAGTTGAGGCGGCCGAGTGCATGCACTGCCGAGGCGAGAGAGGAGTCGATCCAGCGGCCGTGCGACGGCGGGAAGGGGCGGAATATGCCGTCGGTCATATCAAAGACGCGCCCATTGCTCCAGGAGCCGAAGTCAGGCTCTATACCTAAAAAGCGGGTGAGCCGGCGCAACATAGCCAAGTGGAAGTTGGCCAGACGGGAGGCAGGCTCAGCGTCAAGAGTGCGGATCGTCTCGACAAGGAAATCGAACAGGGCCGGATCCGCCTCACCCTCACGTAGCACCCCCGAGAGGAGCTCTGCCGTAAAAAGAGCCAGCGAGGTCTTGACCGGATTTGCATGAATAGTCATGGAGGGTGCCAGCGGCATAAGGTCGGTGAACGGATGTATGTCGCGCGTAGGGCGTATATCGGCCTTGCACTGAGCCACGCTCAGCGGCATCAGCAGAGCGCGCCGACGCGACGCCTCGCGCCCCGCTCCGGCAGGCACCAACAATGATACGGGCCCACGCTCGAGAGAGTAGGCCCGCAGTATTGCGTGACGGTCGCTATAGCGCACGGTGCGCAAAGCGATGATGGTGAGAGTCTGTGAGTTCAAAATTCGGGGTGCGGCTCAGCGCATATCTGCTCGCGGATGATATCCATCAGAGAGCGCTTGGGCATACGGATGTGCACGTTCACACCGTCGTCTTTCTTATTGAGGAATACAATTGAACCGGGGAGCACAATAGCAATCTGACGATCGAACTCAAGGATCGCACGCACACGGCGCAGGTCAATCGAATGGAAGGGCGATCCCTCCTCGATGCTCTCGATTATCAAGTTGTTGTCGTCTACGTAGAGGCAATGATTCTCCATAGCGTAGTCAAACAGCAACTGCAGGTTGAGCTGATCGGGTGTAGTGTGCTTGTCGGCAAATTGTTTGTAGATATTTTCAATGACACTTTTAGTTATCATAATTGTGGTCTGTCTTCTTTGTTGTCTGAACTATTGTAAAGTGAAGTCCCGGAGGGTCCGTATCGTGAGGTGGATCTCTGCGACTTTCATTCAATAAACATACTCCGTATCACAAAAGTTTAGGCCGAAAAACGCTGCCGTAACACCTATAACAACCTTTAAACAATTAGTTAACAATACTTTAACCATTCATCACTCAATCTGTGTCACCCCATTGTAACAGCATTGGTAATGCAATGAAAGAAATTAACAGATTTTTAACACTACTTTGCTGCAAGTAATATCCGTGATGATACGGGAGAAAGACGTAATATCTTTCCTGCAATAAGACATCCGGCAATCACAACGAGTGCTATGACTGATGCGAACACGTATTCCAAATATGGATTAGGATTTTCGATGAAGAAGCGGGTTATCGGACTAAGGTTGCGGGGTAGCAGGAAGTAATGTATGAAATAGATATCCAGACTGCGGCGTCCGCAAAGCGTAAGAAATCTTCCGACGCTACTGTCAGAGGCACCTAGAAGAGGTGTAACCTCAAAAAGACGATAAAAAACCGCGACACCCAAACAGGTAAGCAGAAAGAAATAGAGCGTAGAGGATCCGATGTATTTCATACTGTCACTACTATATGAATATATACATCCTCCGATCCAGAGAAGTATCACTGCGCCCCATAAATATTTAAGCTTGAGCAATCTCTCCCATTGCCCCCGGTAATATCTCAACAATCCGCCACAGATATAAAACGGAAAAAGCTGAAAATGCCTTATGCCGAACAAGCGCACCATACTATTGTGGTCCTCCACCCTTATTGCAACGACCGAAACAGCCAGACAAACTATACCAAGAAGTATAAATAAGACCACCGAGTAGATCCTTTTGCTAAAAATTTTTGAAATGATGTATTGCACAAATTCATATATAAGTACGAACTGGAACAGGGTGAAAGTGAACCAAAAGCCGCCCTTATAAGATTGAAACAACATATCAATAAAATCTTTCCCGAAGACATACCCGTAGGTGATCATGAAGATTAGCGGAGGGATAACAAGGAGCGTGAATTTGCGCCAGATATTTGAGAGCAACTTCTTGGCATCAGAGCCTTGACTCCCAAATTTTACTGCAAAATATCCACTTATCAGAAAAAACAGAGGGAGCTCCAACTGTCTGTTAAAGACTAAAAAAAGAAAATCATGCCCGTGCTGATCGGCAATATTCAAGGAAAAGAATAAGATATGGCCTATAACGACCAATAACATTGCGAAGCCACGGAGGGCATCGAAATACTCCACGCGCTTGTCGGACAATCCAGCCATTTATTATTTCAGAAAAAGATGTGTGAACTCGTCGACGGATCGGGCTATACCGTCGGCGTCGTCGAGATGATCGGAGTTGAAGCTATGATGTGCACGGCTGTAGAAGGGGGTTCGTGCAAGAAGGGTTGAGTCGTGATAGGCGGCTACGGCATCGTCCGTCAGGGATGCAATGGAGGGTCGCTTGCGCCGGCCTGCCAGTAGCCGGGCTACGGTGCGGTCGCGGCCGGCATCGAGCCATATTACCGTACCGCGGGCAAGCATATACTCCATGTTGTCGAAGAAGCAAGGTGTACCTCCTCCGCAAGCCACCACCACATCTACGAAATCGGACACTTCATGAAGCATACGTCTCTCCAATTCGCGAAACTGCTCCTCGCCGCCGGGGCGTCCGAAGATGTCGGTCACGCGAGCGTGGAAGCGACGCTCGATATAGGTGTCGAGATCAATAAACTGCAGGTTCGAGCTTCGGCCAAGGGCGCGCCCGAGTGTCGACTTGCCGCATCCGGGCATCCCGATGAGAAATATTGGCCTCATTGATCCGACTTCTTGGCTCCGGCCAGCATACCGCATGCCGCCATAATATCCTCGCCGCGGCTGGCGCGTATAGTAGCGGTGACGCCGAGATCGTTGAGACAGTCGCGGAACGCCTCCATCGTAGCTCTGTCGGCAGGGCGCAGGGGTGAGTCGGGGATGGCATGGAAGCGTATCAGATTGACCCGAGCGTCGGTGCCTTTGAGCAGTCGGGCGAGAGCGCGCGCATGGCGAAGATCATCGTTGAGACCGCCCCAGATGATATATTCTACCGACAAGCGGCGTTGATGGCGCCAGTCGTATTGCCGTAGCTGAGCTATTACATCGGTCAGAGGCCATGCTCGCTCGACAGGCATAAGCGAAGCTCGCTCGGCGGCAAACGGCGAGTGAGCGCTCACAGCCACATGCACCTGTGTCTGCTCCACAAGTCGACGCAGAGCTGGCAGATGTCCTACGGTCGAAACCGTAATGCGCCGCGGACTCCAGGCCAGCCCCCACGGGGCTGTAAGAATCTCGATGGCACGTATCACCTGGTCGGGATTGTCGAGAGGCTCACCCATACCCATAAACACTATATTCGTAAGCTTTTCGGACTCGGGGATGCTGAGCACCTGATTGATGATGTCGGATGCGGGGAGATTGCCGTGAAACCCCTGGCGCCCGGTCATGCAGAACCGGCAATTCATCTTGCACCCCGCCTGCGAGGATACACACAGAGTGGCGCGATCGCGGTCGGGGATATAGACACTCTCTATCGCACAATCGGGGGTTGCGGCAAAGAGATATTTTACCGTGCCGTCGACAGACTCGGTGCGGGCTATCGGCGCATGCCTTCCGATAGTGTAGAGTTCGGCAAGACGAGCTCGGCCGGCCTTCGATATATCGGTCATGGCATCAAAGTCTTCGACGCGCGCGGTATACAGCCACCGTGCCATCTGCTTTGCCGCAAACCGCGGCAGTCCGCACCGGAGCGCCACTTCTGCGAGCTGATCGAGGTTCATCCCTATCAGCGCGGGCTTTGAGTCGTGTGAGATAGTGGTCATTTTCGGGGTGAGGTGTAAAGTTGACAATACTGCCGTGCAATCGTTGCCCAGGTATAATGCTCCTCGGCCAGGCGCAGCATCTCCGCACCGTCGAGGTCAGAGCGGCGTGCAATGGCTCTTAACGCCGGTGCATCGGCAAAATAGTAGGCGTGGTCGTATGTTGTGGCGCGATTGTATACCACATCGTAGCATGCTATCGGAATACCTGCAAACATAGCTTCGACAAGCGACGGGTTAGTCCCCCCGGCCGAATGTCCGTGGATATAGAGGGCTGCCTGAGTGCGCAGGGCGTAGAGTGTGTCGAGATCGTATATCGGATCGAGGATATGTATGTTGGGGTGACCGGCATACCGGGCCTTGAGCCGGCGGCCGTAGTCGCCGTGATCCCAGTTGCCTATGAAAACCAAAGGCATCGGGGCATCGTCGGCCGCAAACGCCTCAAGAGTCATGTGGCAGTTGTTTTCGGGCTCCACGCGGCACACCGTCACGGCATATTTCCGGGGCTCAAGACCGTAGCGACGGAGCGTATCGGCCACAGCTTGCGGCGGGAGGGTGCGCAGTGCATGGTCGCCACCGTATGCTATCATCGCGGGCTCTATGCCATAGGTCGTGCGGACATACTGTGCGATACCTTCATTGTCGGCAATCACACTGTCGGCTATCCGTACTGCTTGCTTTTCGGAATAAAGCAGCAGCTTTCGGGCATTGCGACCCCACTTGTCGCGGCGATGTTCGAGGCCGTCGATATTCACCACAAGTCGAGTGCCTCGCTTCATCATGAGCCTGAGCAGAGGCAGGAAGGAGCAACCGGAGGTGCCGAGCACCAAGAGCACGTCGTAACCGCGCGCTGCGCGTATCATCTGTACAATGTCGTAAGGTATGCTCTGAGCTCCATGCGACCGCAGTGGTACATATCTGAGCCGTGCGCCCTTGTACTCTGCCGGACGCTCTTTCTGCTCTTTCGACGAGCAGAATACTGTGTACTCAACGTCGGCCGGGCAATTATCGCCCAACAGATTCTCGACGAGTGTCTCGAATCCGCCGTAGGCTGCCGGTACACCTTGAGTACCTATTATAGCTACTTTTGTCATAATGATTGCAATAAAGAGTGAATGGCCTCAACCTGAGCGGATGCACTGAACCTCGATGCTACATCGAGAGCCCCCCGGCTCAACCTCATATATAACGTGCGGTCGGACAACATATTATTGATTGTCGCGGCTATACGCTCTACCTCAGCAGGATCAATGCGGTAGCCGTTCTCACCGTCGGTCACCATCTCGGCTATACCACCGACAGGAGGGACGATGACCGGAAGTCCGGCCGTCATAGCTTCAAGAGCAGTGAGGCCGAAGGTCTCTACGACCTCTCGAGGGTTGCTCAGGTTCAGAACGATCGATGCTTCGTTGTAGTAGGCTGCCACATCGTCGGTGCGGGGGTGTACGGCAAGGTTTTCCGGGAGCTTGATCTCGGCAAAATGCGTCTCAACGGCCTCGGGAGTTTCATTCAGCACAAGAGTGAAGCTGATATTGGGCAAGCGTCGTGCCAACTCAACGAACTCCGCCGTGCCCTTATACCCTTTCAAGGAAGCCAGCATCAGCACATTGCGACGTCCGAAGGCTTCCTCCGGATTGGGATTCAGTTTATCAGCAAGCTCCTGCGGCACAGCATTGGGTATCACCGTGATCTTATCCCTGCGCCGCAGGAACGAAGCCTGATACTCCGACACGCAGATGATACGGTGAGCCAAGCGTTGCATTGCGGCAGCCAGCGTGCGGTACACTACACCCTTGGCATCGGCATTCTCATGGTAGTGATACACCACACGGTGGCCCGTTAGACGTGCGGCCAACGCGGGGCCTACCGGCAGAAGGGTGTTGATATAGAATAGTGTGCGCGGCCGGAATATATGCCGCAGAGCACTGAAGAAAGTGCGAACCTGCACACCGCAATAGCGCATCATCGTCACGGCGCCGCTTTGCGAAAAATTGTAGCGATAGCTGCGACGCGACACCGGAAGATCGTCGAGAGGCCCGTCGGAAGATGTCGTCAGCTCAATCTTTACGTCCCTCTTTGCCAGCCCTGAGAGCACGGTATGGAGCACTCGCGGCGAACCGCTGCGGTCGTTCAGCAGATGATATGCGGCAAGTTTCATTGGCATAAGGACAAAAGTGTGCACCAAAGCTTCAGCGAAAGCTCCAGATCGCCGGAGAAGCGCCCCCGCTCGCGCTTTGTGAAATGTGAAATGACGCTGAGCAGATAGAGACGGAGCGTAGTGTCGTGAAGATAAGGTTTTAATTTATCTACAATCTCATCATGGCTGAGAGGGCTCTCGAAGATGGCCGACTGGATAGTGAAGTGCCAGCGGTCAAGCCCTATAGGGTAGCTTAGCTGCGAATACTCCCAGTCGAATGCGAAAATTTCGCCGGTGTGGAGCAGTACCATATTCCACGGCGTGAAGTCGCCATGGAATATACCCATCGGCAGGAGTCTCCCCGACATGTCGCGATCGATAGCATCACGACTCCGGCGGATGATATCCTGATACTCCGAAGCAAGGTACGGGAGATAGGGATCAATATCATGTATCACGCGGTAAAAGTCCGAATCCTCATACTTCACCGGGCGAGTCGTTATCGCAGCAAGAGTGTCGACATAGCGTGAGTGAGCTTCTGTCCAGGCATGCTGCTCTACGGAATCAAGGGTTTTAGAGGTGGTCTGAATCAGCATATGCACGCCTGCTTCCGTCAGATAACCGCAGTATAATATTTCGGGGTGAGCTACGGATTTTCCGGCTGTTTCTTCCGCGGCAGAGAGTGTATCGAGCACTCGCTGCTCGTGGTCAAAGAGGGCACGCACCTCGTCGGAGTCAGTCAGCTTCACATACCCCAAAAGTTTGGCTCCGCTGAATATCTGCATCGTGATCTTCTGATGCACACAAGGAGTCCCTCCGAATATGCTCCACTCAAATCTATCAGTACCAAAAGCCTCGGCTACGGCCGACTGGAGCTGCGGATGCAACTGCACGCGGCGTGTTTCCACGCCCAGGCGGCGGCGCACCGGAGCAAAGCGATGAAGCATCGGAAACCAGCGCTTAAGCCTATGACCGTTAGCACTTCCCGGCTGATACAGGGCCATGGCAGTACGCATATTGCGTGCCGGCATGATCCACTCCTTGCCGTGAGCGTTGCGTATTGTATAGAAGCGCTCGGATCCGTTAACCAATATTTTATCAATCAGCGACATAAACCGGAAAATATCTTATTGATTTCTTCGCCATGAGTCGTCCACGAATACTCTGTAGCGGCTTTTGCTGCCTCACGACCCATAGCCGCACGTACGGCAGGATCTGCCATACGACGCATAGCGGCTGCCATGTCGGCGATAAGGACGTCGCGCCTACCGAGCGGAAGCACCACAGAGTATGATGAATGGAAATACCGTGTGTAGCCTGTAGTATCGACGGCTATCAGCGGACGTCCCATAGCCATGGCATCGAACGCCACGGTGACGGCCCCCTCTTTCAGCGCAGGGTTGACCACCACCGACGATTCTCCCATCAGCTCATAGTATCGCTCCATGCTCACTCCACCGGTGAATACCACCTTGTCGGCCACATCGAGATCGGCTGCCAACGCTTTGAGTCGCCCGGCATCGGGGCCTTTACCCACGATTGTAAGTGTGGCACCCGGCAGCGATGCGCGCGCAAAAGCCTCGATGGCAATGTCAAATCCTCGCCAAGCATCCAATCGGCCTACTGCTATAAAACGGGGCGCACCCTCGGGAAGAGGTGCAGCCACACCCGATGCAGACGAATCGGGGGCTACATCGGTCATCATCACAGCTTTATCACGGTAGCGGGCAGGTATGCTTTGGCGTGTGACCTCAGTCTTGCAAAGTATCACATCCGCACGGTGGCAGCGACGCCGGAATCCGGGCGATAATCGGGTCAGGGCGACCGCAACACGGCGCACTGACTCACGCAGCCGTTCGCGCCATGAATAGTAGCGCGTGTAAGCCGCAGGGATGGTTTCAAGTCCCCCGATCGGCCCCCATACCATGGTATGCCGGGAGCCGGAGCGCGACACCGGCCACATTGCGTTGCCGTAGGTGATATGATGAAACAGTCGGATGTCGTTCTGCTGCATAGTGCGTCGCACCAAGCTGTCGCTCAGCCGTATCCAAAGATTGTAGTAGGTGCGTACGCCGCGCAACCCTTTCTTCCACCGGCGCGCCCACTGTGGCAGATCGAAGTATACAAACTCAATATGAGGAGCTTCGGGATGCTCGGCATACCAGGCTTCGATCCGGGCACGGTTGCTGGTGCGAGTGAGCACCCACAGCCGGTTCCGGCGCGCCATCTCGAGCACCCAATGCCACCCAACCCCGATCTCGCTGCCGAGTCCGGGCTCACAGGCATAAGCGCTGACAAATATTTTCATTTTACAGATAATTGGCGGTGTAATTCTTGTAAATACCCGTGCCCGTAGCGGGTATCGGGTTCGATATAGTTGCCTTCACCCCATTCGTTCCACGACAGCAGAAAGGCCAGACGGTCGTCAGGGTGCCGAGGCTCCAGAAGAGCCTTTACCTGTGCAAGATGACGTCCGAAAGCCTTCGGGGTCGAGCCGGTAAAAGCTGAACCTCGCTTACCGCTGCGGGGGGTATGATCCCAGTTGGGTATTATCGTGGGAAACACTCTCGGATCGGTCGCTTCAGGGCCTGCAGCATCGACGAAATATTGTGCCACGCCGCTATAGTCGTAGTGGTACGGAGCTTGCCCGAGGGCACGGCGGAGTTTATTGACAGCGGTCAGCACCGGGTTATTGTATCGCCAATGCTTGCAGTAGTCGTCCTTGCGCATTATATTGGCTCCGTCAAGTCCATACCCGAAACAGCGAGCCACGGCGGCATCGTCGAGTGCGTGGCCTATGAAGAAGAAATCGGCACCGAGATGCTTTCGGGCAAGCGCGCGCCATTGGTCAGTAAAGGCGCGCAAATCCGGAAAGCTGTCAGGGCGATAGATCATGAATATGAGCCGACCGTGGTGTCGCATATAGCGGGGGTCGGAAAATGCGGGGAGAAGCTCAAAGAAGTGCTTCTCGATGCCTGCCGGATCGTCATAACGCTGCTCGACGATAAGTTTAGGAACACATTGAGCGTCAGGCTTCCAGAATTTCGAGTGCCACGACTCGTTTGCCCAGCAGAGGCAGAACGGCGTATCGACCTCGCGCTCGCCAAGCATAAGTTTAAGCGGAAGGTCGAGCTCGGTGCGCCCTTGCCCGAACCAGTAGTGATAGTAGCAGAATCCGGCGATACCGGCCTCGCGGGCAAGCTCCGCCTGGCGCAGACGCACATCCTTGCGGCGCAGGTCGTAGTACCCTAACTCTGCCGGGACACGCGGCTGCCGGTGGCCGCGGAACAATACGCGGGCACGACGGACGTTGGTCCATTCGGTAAACCCTTCGCCATACCATCTGGAGTTGGTGGGCGTAGGATAGAACTGCGGCAGGTAGAACGCTACTACCTTCATTTGAGATGCAGCCGTTTGCGATTGCGTCGACTCTGACCTTCGATCACGATACGCCAAATCCGGGCAACGGCCTGGTCGGGTGTTGTATCGTTGGTGACGCGCCAGAAACCTGGCTTGGAGGCGAGATAGTCGATACGCGCATTGATGGCCGCAATCCCTTCAGCATCGAGCTCGGCCTTTCGGGCAAGTATGCGCGCGGTATCGGCGGTAAGGAGGATGTTGTAGTCGAGTGTAGGGATAAGGCAGCGGTACCACCCGTAGAGGAAGCGCAGGGGGAGGTAGATGCGCGAGCGGCGCGAATCGCAGATTATGTCGGTGAAATAGCGGTCGAATATCACAAGGCGTGTGATGCGGGTTGCGGTCTTTACGCGCAGGAAGTAGCCGGAGATATAGTCGGCGGTATAATACGCCAAGCGGAGCAGGGAGCTGAGCGTGCCGGTGCGTCCGCCGCGATGGGGCTTGTCGTAGCGGCGATCAGGCTCGCCGGAGATATGGGCGCGGTGAGCCACGTCGCCGAGATTGCCGAAGAGTGCCGGGCGGAAGTGCATATAGACATGGGCCTTTGCAAATACGGATCCTGTGGCCTCGATCATGCCGTCGATCACGGTGGTCTTGCCAGCACCGTCGGGACCAGTGAATCCTATTGAAAACCCGGTGGACGACCGGAAATAGTTGGCAACGAAGGTATAAAGGAAGCGGCACACGCCGGCTATCAGTGCAAGGGGCCGATGCCTAAGATTCCATCCTATAGCCCGGAAAAGCAACTTACGGCCACCCACCCGATCGCCTTCGGCCACGGTATTTACGCCAAAGAGCTCCTTAATTTTTGCTTCGACGGCAGGATGATGCTCGGCAATGGCGCGCTCGGCTGCATACTTGGCGGGGTATGGCGCGCCTACAGCCCTGTTGTATAGATATTTATCAAGGAATCGCGCTGAGTCATCAACATGCCATAAAAAGCCGTTAAAGCGGCGCGTGGCCAAAAACTCCTCAGCACTCATCAGGCGGATACCCCACACGGAGGTGTCGACGAAGAAGTCCCACTGCATCAAGCTCAGCGAGGTGCCGTCGAGGCGAGCTGTGACAAAAGTGATCAGACGGTCGGAATTGAGATATACAAGGATACTCCAGCCGGTGTCGGCCCACAACTTGAGCAACAATGGGCGAACACTCTTGAGCGACCGGTGGGTGATGATTATGTCGCAGTCGCGTGAGTTATTGTGATCGGGTAGCCCTTCATAATTGCGGAGCACGGCATAGTCGGCATGCTCGTTGAGAAGCCCGACAGTCTGAGCGATATGTTGCGATACAGAAGTATCCATTGTCTAATGTATCAGATTTTTACGTATTTTTTCAAATATATATCCCGGTTTGTACCATAAGGAGCGGAATACGCATCCGATGGCTTGGAAGGGGTGCCTCCGGCGAAGATGTGCGGCGGCATGGCGCACAGCCGTGGCGGCCTCGGCTTCACGGTGTATTCGACGCAGGTCGGAGGGGGTAAGCGTGTCGTAAAACTCAGCGAACGAGAGCTCCGGCTCGCCGGCTCGCCGACGCCGCACGTTGGTCTTGACGAAGCGCATCTTCACCATCATGCGCTCGGTGTTGGCCGACAGTCCCTCGCCGAGCTTACGGTAGTAGGCGAGCACACGCGGTATTACTATGATAGCGCGACCGTCGGCATATTTGTCGGACATGCGTGTCCAAAGGTCGAGATCTTCGCAAAAATCGGCCCACCGCACTCCATCGCCTCGGTCGAAACCACCGGCACGATAACCTCCGGCGCGGAGGGATGCTTCGCGATCGACCACAGCAGTAGGTTGCATAAAAATCAACTTCCCCTCGGAAGCCTTCTTGGCAAACCCTTCGACAGATGTCTCTCCAAGAAAGAGCCCGCCTCCTAAGGGTTTATCGTCGGCATCCACATAGGCAAGATGGCACCCTACAGCCATAAGACGGGAGTCGGCCGCGATAGCCGTATACATCCTTTCGACTGCTTCCGGCAGAAGTATGTCGTCGGCATCCAGCATCATGATATAACGAGTTGTGGCATGCCGCTCGGCATACGATCGCCCGTAAGCGATCCCATGATTGGAGTCGAATTGCACTAACTCATACTGACGCGGATGCTCCTCAAAATAACGGCGCACGACATTAGCAGATCCGTCAGTGGAACAGTCGTCGATGATCATCAGGCGAAAGTCGGAGCGTGTCTGTGCCGAAACACTCTGCAGGGCGCGCGGCAGCCATCGCGCCGCATTATAAACGCATATCGCAACAGTAAGATCCATCAATACTCAATGTTCAGTATCCTTATCCTCTGACTCGATTCCGATAAGATCAATAAAAGGCCGCGCCTCGCCTTTGCGCTCATAATATGCATTAATGGCATCGACGCATTTCTGATTTCTCACATAATTTCCGGAGATCAAGGTCTCATTATTGCGGATAAGTATCGGTAGATAATTGTATGAATACTCTGTTTTGTATACCGGTGTACCTTGCTTGAGCAACATTGCTGTTATCCACACATCATCGGCTGTAAGGGTAAGAGTTTGTATCGCCTCTACATTATAAGCATCCTTATGAAGTACACCGGGTGGATACAGCACGCTCGACACACCTAAAATCAGCCGATTCTTGGATTCGCCGGGAGTATCTGTATCAGGCCATTCATTATAATTTAGCCGCCCTTTGATAATTGATTTTGTCCAGTTGGCGACCACGCATCCCGGATGATTATCAGCATTATTGAGGAGAGCCTCGATAAGGTCTGATCGATAAAACAGATCATCGTCGACAGTTATAACAGTATCATCCGGAAATTGCTGCATCGCATAGAAATATTTCGTATGCGAGCGTATCTGATCCGGCACTAACTGAATCTCAAGCCCACGATCACGTAGCTTTAATAGAGATTTTGGCAATGATTCCACTCCGTCGGGCACTTGTGATGCCGTAAGATACAGAATAAAACGATCCGGTTTGACCGTCTGTCGCAATATGGTTTCCACCCCCAACCATAATTTGGGTAAACGCTTGGGGAATGAAGTCATGGAAACTACGACCTGTCGCCCCGCTCTTTTCTCTGCCGTAAGAGAGTTTCCTCTTTTCCCGGCTGTGAGTCTGAACCATAATGGCAGAACCGCATTTGCTGTAATAGCAACAGTCCAGTTCCAAAGACCATAAATTTTGAGCCGTGAAAGCAGTCTGTTCCTATGATTACCCCATACGCGCAATTTATCAAAAAAATCAAACAATGTCATAAATTAATTCGTAGATTTTGCGATGGACACCTCAAACAATAAATGGTAAAACTCCCCGAAGGAGAGGCGCTACACACTTATGTAGTAGATTTACCACGTTTTCAACTGATACAGTACCTCTAACCGTGAACCACAGATATACGTCACATCTGTAATAAAAATCTTCCGTGGCTTCTGGCTATCTCTTTGTCAAATTGCTTACGCTGATAATAGAAATAGCGGATGCCGGTCATGATCATCATCAAATCCCATGCATACCAAATATTATTACCCGCGCCTCCGGCCACACCGGCGAACATCATAATGCAACCTAAAGAGAAAAAGCGGTAAGCACAACTAAAATCGAGGATCAGCGCAAGAATGTATAACACGAATCCATAGTCATTAAAGAGCGTACGTGAAAAAACATCTGCCTGAGATGAATCGATACCTGATCCAAACCAAGTGGCCGGTTTGAAAAAGTCAGCTCGCAACGTATTAAGCCACGGATTAATTCGCACGGCCGCAGAGGTATCAGTCGCTCGCACAGCATTAGGGTCAAGGGTTGCTGTAGAATCAATGACATTGAAGACTCGGTCTATTTCATGAATTCCGAGACCTGCTAAAATTATAAAACCCAGAAGATATGTCGGAATGATGATAAACCAGTTATTTCGTCGTATAAAATAGAGAGACAAAAGCATGAGGCAGAAGTATGCTGTCGAACTTCCCATAGTAGTCATCATCCAAAGAAAACGCCAGGAGACCCATTTATGCTCGCCGGAGAAAAGTTCTCTTATCGAATAGGGGCCACATCCTCGCTTATACTCATTGCATTTAATGTAAGCATAATAGCACACCAACATAGTTCGAGCAAACGAGCTGGGCTCCATTGACAGGGAATTGGTGCCGATGCCACGGTTAAGAAAGCGTACAAGATTGATTAATGGAAAGTTATGGATACCCACGGCAAGACATACCTGCTGAGCTATACACACTACGAAAAATGCCATCATGAGCCACTTTATAACCCTCAGGAACTGATCGACAGTAAAGGCATGGCGGAGATATAGCATATTATAATAGCTCACGTATGTAAACACCAGGCCCACAGAGAAAAACAGAGTAGACCACCGCAGCGACCCGGGAAAGAAGGATGCCTGCAGAAACTGATAAAGCACGTATATTATACCGATAACTGTGGCTTTGGTAATCCCAAAACCTTGCCTAAAGAACATAATGCACATCACCACCAGCATCGCCACTTTTATAACACCCAGACCTACACCGGGTTCGATCAACTGGTAGTTGACAGTGAAAAGCACTAAAAAAATGGACACCCACTTGGTAAGTGGTGCTTCATCTTTTTGGTATGGTAGATACTTATAATATTGGGGATTCATTATCGGGCTATGCAGTTACGAGATGCTTCCATTTAATCGTGCAAATTTCGTAAATTTTTCGGCTTCTCACTAATTTTATCAAAATTATCTTTTGCCGGTCGTTTGCCGGACTTCCCCATGATAGCGGGAGGCGCGTAGCTCTCGAGGAGTCTGGCAATAATATACTGCACCGGCATCATAGCAAGGAATGCCCAGATCGCGGGCCAACCTTCAAGCTTTATACCTATATACTGCGTGAACACAATTGTCACAATCACCATCACAAACGAATAGTGTGTCACCATAAGCGACAGCGAGTTGCGTCCCCAGAAGTTGAAATACTTCAACAACCATTCCCCCACTCTATGCGATCCGATTGCACGGAATATCAACAGGAATCCGATCGGAGATATTATTGAAATATTGAGAGGGAATATAATATAACCCAACGGATCGGGAAGCTGCCAATATGCAGTAAAAAACCAGCCAAGACCACACAACAACAATCCTGCAACTCCCTCTATCCATGGGCTGGTAACGCGCGAAGCTTTAAGTAAACGTGCTGCCCAGAATCCGCACATCACTCCTAAAAATGCCCACGCAGCGTTGTTAACGGATCGAAACGGCGAATTAATAATCATCCACATATCAGAATGAGCGTCCCGAAACACCTGATCATACCCCCATTGATAGCAAAGCACTGCAACGACAATCAGCGCAGTGTATGGCCACGAATGTCGACGGCAGAAATTCCAAAGCACCTCACCGATGAAAAGCGCCGGTAGAAACCACAATGTCCCGATGCCTCGCAAAGTGAGTGTCTTGTATATCTCCCGCGCCATAAATCGCCCGTCGTAGTAGTCAAACAGCCACAGCACACTGTCGAATGCAATAATTATCAGCCCCCACCACAGATAAGGCAGAATCAAAGACCTGAACCGTCGTCGCATAAGCTCGCGCGTGGGCATTGCCGGTTTTCCGGATGCAATCCACCCGGCCGTAACATAGAATATCGAGATCATAAAGAGCCCGATGTATACATTGAGTACCGACGGTAGCACCCCATCCTCGTAGTGCAAAAACACAATACAGAGTATGCCCCACCCTTTAGCCACATCGATGGCTTTGTCACGCTGTGTTACTTTTCCAGCCATTTCCGAATGGTTGAGATCAAAATAAGCATTGATGTATAGGTTCTTATCGACAACGACTCGATAGCCCGCCCGAATCGTCCGTGAGAACTGTACGTACGTATATAGTAAAGACGCGAGCGGCGCCATGTGCGGAATCTCGGCCGCGGATCGCCTTTTTCTGAGCTGACATGGTGATGCTGAATGCTCACTTCGGGAGTATAGCGCATGGTCCAACCTTCCCGCACAGCTTGCCGAGCCAAAATAGCCTCCTCGCAGTATAGAAATACGTTTTCATCCATCCACCCCACCGACTTAATCTTTTCAAGATCGACGAGCAGGCACGATCCCGACAGCTTGGCCGCTGTGTGTGCCTCCCCGGGGCGGTCAATCCACGTTCGGTTCCCACGGCGCAATGGTAACATATCTTTTACCCAACCCCACGAACTCCAGGCAGACTCATTAGGATCATCGGCCATAGGGCTCTGATCATCACCCTTCGGCCCGAAAATGCGGCTGCCTGCGGCTACACATCGAGGATCTGCGTCCATTACCCGGTTTAGCTCCTCAAGATAACCCCTGTCGGTGAAAATCATATCCGGATTCGCTATAAGCGCCCTGCCGTAACCTTGCTCGGCTGCGGCTTTCAGGCCGATATTGTTGCCGGCATTATACCCTCTGTTAGTCTGTGATTGAATAAACTGGCATCCATACTTCGACGAGTACTCCTTGCACTTGGCACTATCATCCGAACAGTTGTCGATCACAAAAATATCTTTGGGTTGCACCTCGGGATTAGTTGCCAGCAGGCTCTCGACGCAACGTGCCACATCGTCGGCCGAGTTATAATTCAATATCACAACAGC
>CAZPKH010000009.1:0-29565 GCA_964587165.1 uncultured Muribaculaceae bacterium | reverse complement strand
TCTCGACGCAACGTGCCACATCGTCGGCCGAGTTATAATTCAATATCACAACAGCTGTATCCGTCATCACAGATGTATAAAATCACAGATTTTCACTAATATCACTATATGTATTTTGCTATAATACGTAGGATTTAAAATATAGTTTGGAGGTTCCGAAGTTAACCAAAACTAATTTCCTGAAGCCGGTTGCCTTTAGATAAGCAAGAACTTGATGCACCTCTCTACTTCCGACTTCACTTATTGCTTTCACTTCCACTATAACCTCCTTAAAGCATAAAAAGTCGAGTTTATAAAAGTGTTTAAGTTTAGTACCTTTATAGAATACGGGGACTTCTTTTTCTCTCTCAAATGGAATCTCCCGTGTGATAAATTCAAGAGCCAAAGCATCTTGATATATGTATTCATTAAACCCATTGCCGAGTTTATTGTACACTTCCATAGCAGCTCCAATAATCCTATAGGAGATCTGTGTAAGCTCACTATCATCCATTGACTTTATCTGTTTTGAATCAGTCGCTTTACCCTTTCACCACACCCCTCCATAACCTATAATACTAAAAAACCTTTGGTATTACTTAGCATAAGATTTTATAGAATCATGGATCTTCACCATATAAAATGACACCTTTGAGTTTATGCGATTATTTCATTTTGTGCTTATAGTGCCAATCCGTGATTTAGTGAGGAGGTCGCGGAAGCGGCGGTACGATTTATGATAGTCGAAGCGGCGGATATCAGTGGCTGCTGCTTCTGCAAGTCGCAGCCGCAAAGCATCGTCGGTGATCAGTCGGCTTACGGCATCGGCCATTGCTTTTGCATCAGTCGGCGGTACAACCAAGGCATTGCGACCGTCTTCAGCCATCTCAAGGAAGCCATCGTTGGCGGTGCACACCACAGCCTGTCCGCAAGCCATTGCTTCACCGACTGTCAGCCCCCATCCTTCCTGACGCGAGGTGCCGAGATATATTGCCGCCTCATTGTTGATGCGCAGATGTTCAGCATCTGAGGGCTGGCGCGTATATTCCACCCATTCGGGGAGCTCTGCAGGGCGGGGAGCGCCTCCGAACATCAAAACCCGAAGCTGCGGATGTCGGGCGTGCACCATGCGGAGCGCTTCAAGGCCGACGGGGCAATCCTTACCTTCTATTTCACTCCACATCATCGACACAGAGGCAGCCTGACGCTCCGAGGGAGGGATCGTGACATAGAACTTGGTGAAATCAAATCCGTTGGGCACAATCTCCGAAGTCTCGTTAAAATCTTCATCCAACATTCGGTGAAGCCATTTCGCAATCACGACCTTGCTCAGCGGCATGCGATAAGTATCATGAAGTATTGCCCGTAGTCCCGGGCCCCAATCCTCACGTCCTTGTATAAAATAGAATTTGCGGGCATCGGTCTTAAAGCGGTCAAGATACCATGCTGTATAAGGCGACGTTGCCACTATCACGTCCGCATCCGACGCAAGCCACGGCCTGACAAGTACCGGGGGCAACGACTCGCGCACCCGACTGTCAAGAGCATTAAACCAACGGCGTCCCGAATAGCCGTGCATCTGCCGCTGAGCGTAGCGCGCCATCGCAGTCAGTTTGTGCCACAGGCTCTTGCGTCGCCAGTAGATTGATCCGGCATAGGCGATCTCTACCTCGTAGCCGTCGGCCACCAGCGAGTTGGCGTACTCATACACCACCTTATACCCCCCTGTAGGACGATCAGCCGGATGCGGAAACAGGAATAAGATCTTCATCTTATATCTGAGGAAGCCAACGTTTCAGGAAAGTGTGCCATTTCTCCTTTCTCCCTCTCTCCGGAAGCCGGAGTCGAGATCCAAGCTCGATAAGCGCTTCTTCGGTGTACGATGGATCCACGCCGTGATATGAACTCATCGTCATCTCGCCGAAATAAATCTTGCCATCCACGTTGTATAGATCGACTCTCGCTTGCGGTAATCCTTCAGACAAGCGAGAAGCCACGCGTAGCATTTCATCGAGATTATCAGGCCGCGGACATTCCGCACTGTTTCGATACTTCTTAGGCACCCAGTGCTCCAATTTATTCCAATTAAGGTCATAATAGACGAAATCCACCTCGTTGCGGTCGTTATCTCTATTCATACAGACACACAGAGAGTACGGGCGCCCGTCAAAGCACCATATCTTATAGTCTATCAGGCCGAGGGGGTTATCCGTGCGAAGCATCTCCTCAGCTATTATACAAGGCTTAATCTTAGTATAATGCGTTTCGCCATATTCATACCCGAATTTATGCCTCAAGGAAGCCTCAAGCCGAGATCTGACTTCATCGAAATCCAGCTCTGATTTTTTCTTACAGAACACGGCATCAAAGCAGCCGTTGTTGGGCTTCATCACAAAAGTATCGGGCAGTGACTCAAAATCAATATCCTCAGTCTTATCCCAATGCCCATAGAGAGGTATCAGATACTGCTCGCCCACCCGATCTTTTACATATTCTCTTACTCTGTATTTATCCGCCAGCAGTGTCCAGAGTCGTGTATCGGTATACGACATGAGCCACTGTATCTTCTGGTTAAGATCAACGGGATTCTTCAGATTAAGTTTTCTTCCACCGGTACCTCCGCGATAAATGCGTTTCCTCCACATATGCGGGAAAAAACGCTTGGTCAGATTCAGCCGGACATCGTTTATCAACTTATATCCGGGTATATCTCTTATCCCCATAACGATTATTTTATAAATCCTTTTTTACGTCTGTAGATATTGTACAGCCACTCCCCGGGTCTGCCGAAATTGAAAGCCACCCATAGGAACATATTCATACCTTTGCCAAACGGATAGTAAGATATGTGCTTGTGCGTATTTTTAAAACTTTGCCGGGCGAGCTTGATACCGGAATAATTAGCTACGGTCACTTTATAGTTCATTGCCCGACGGTGTACTCCGTGAATGTTCTCCATCAAAATCGGGTTGTGCTCTGTCAGTGAATAAAGGGCGGCCACCGTCGGACCCGCCTTAAGCCATACATCTTGCTTGACCGACGCAGTTGTGGAGCTTTCATTGGCCCGATTATATAGATATAGCGGTTCGTTGACAACCACAATCTTAGGTCTCTTTAGCAAAAGCTGAACATTGAATACCGTATCTTGTGAGAACCGGCAATCTGCCGGAATTGAAATGCCGGCATCAAGAAGAAAACGGCGCTTGATTATCTGATTCCACATCCATCCGGGAGTCGTATTATTCATCACATCAGCAAGCGCCTGTTCGGGATCCGGCTTCATTATTATCCCGACCTTCTCTTGCTTGTCTCCAAAATCGCAGTAGGCATCACACTTTACCACATCGGCATCCGATGCGGCTGCAAGCATGCGCTCATACATTTGCGGGAGAATCTTATCATCAGCGTCAACAAACGATACCCACTCACCTTCAGCCGCTTCTAAACCTTTGTTGCGTGCTGTCACTACTCCGGCATTAGCCTGATGTATCACCCGAACACGAGCATCGCGGGATGCATACTCGTCGCACACCTCAGCCGAGCCGTCTGTCGATCCGTCATCGACCAGAATGACTTCAAGATCCGTCATCGTCTGTGCCAATATGCTATCGACACACCCGCTAAGCCATTTGCCGGGATTATATACCGGTACTATGACCGATACTTTGGTATCCTTCTTTTTTTCCATCACTTTCTTGCAAGACGTTGCTGCGGTATAATATATGATTGAGGCCGTTTTTTTATCCCAAGTTTCCAGACTACCTCAAAAATAAACATTCTAATTCTATCTTTAAAGTTTAATTTACAGGATAAAAGAGGTGTATCTTTCCACAACGAAATTTCTTTATAATGTCGGAAGAAAGGCACGAATGGTGTACTTGAATTCTCTTGCCACGGCTTATTATATCCGGTAAAGTGTATGATAACAGGTGCTTCAATAGCTTCCCTAATCTGTTTTTGAGTATCCTTATCGAAAGATACGGTTGTAAACAGAAAGCCGGTTTGAAGATTAAAACGAGGGTGTATATTAATACATTCCTGTTCTAAAACTACATTAAGAGTATCTTGGTCATGAAACAGCAGTCGCTCCGGTATATCTTTTATTACTTGGAAACACCGTGTCATAACGTCGTGTTTTCTGAAATATTTGAGATTCATCAACAAGACACCGGCATTAAAATATCTCCTTCTTTTCTCTAAACCCAGAGTGATATATTTCTCATCATCCTGATAAGCCTCATCATATACCACACCCAAAGCATAACCTGAAATATCCAAGTCCCACAACGCGCCTAAATCTCCGCTTACAATGATATCACAATCCAAATAGATTATTTTCTCAACATCATTAGGCAGTAGATGTGGGGCGGCAAGCCGTAAATAAGTGGCAATACTTACATGGTCCGTTTCCTTGATAGGACAAATCTCGAAGTCTACATCATCGGTTGTTACAATGTTTATAGTTTGTCCATATTTCTCTCCCAATTGCCTGAAAATACTACAATTCTGATCCGACAACTTTTGAGTAAGCACATAAACTGTGATTTGATGAGATTTGTTGTTTTCAAACAGCGATGTCAGCATGACTCCACACCATGGCACATATGCATCGTCGGTAGCACAAAGTATATTCATTGAAATAGTTTTTTTATTTTTGTAGAACCTCTATCTGCATAACACAGGACTCGCCGTAGCCCTGCAGGAATTCTTTTAAAGAAAACCAGATACTCAATTACTCCCGGACGCACTCTATAAGTTTTCATATCTGCTTTCAACATCATATAGAACTCAGAATTTATCCAGCCATCGCAGGGATCCTTTAATTTATACACAAAGATACGCCTTAGAAAGGTAAACTTATTTCGGAGTAAAGCAGGCACAAAAACATCATACATATTTTCAGGGATAGCCTTTCTCATCAATGTGTAGCTCAACAGTTCTGATGCTTGCGGATTCCTATTATGAGTATGCATCAGGCTCGTTGGAACGGAGTTATACTTATATACAACCTTATCTATTATTTTAACTTTTGATCGGTTTAATAAAGAAACTCTGTATCCCATCAGCCAGTCCTCTCCGACTACAAATTCTCTCGGCATGTCGAATAACGAATCTCGGAAAAGCTCTCGCCTGTATAATTTGCCCCAACATGTTGAAAACTCCCCCTCCATCATTTTAACGGCATAATCATGAGCATCCAGCACTTTCGCATACGGTTGCCTTTCCCCTGAAAAAAAACCGATGACTATATTACACCCCTCAGTCATAGATCTAACCATCGTCTCCAGAGCATCGACAATCAACTCATCATCTGCATCTACAAACGTCAAGAATTCCCCTTTCGACTCCTTAACCCCTCTTTGTCTGGCTCGATTTGAACCGGCATTTGGTTGATGTATTACCTTAACTCGCTTATCGGAGAGAGCAAATTCATCGCACGCCGCCTCTGACCCATCCGTTGACCCATCGTCAACAAGGATTAGCTCAAAGTCCGACATTGTTTGCGTCAGAATACTCTCAACACAAGGTCGCAACCACTTCCCCGGATTATATACCGGAACGATAACCGACACCTTCATTCTTAAGTAACTGTTGGAACTAAATAAATACAAACTGCGTGGCGAAAATCGAGAGGATTACAGATACTTATATTTAAGCCATTTTCTTAAATACCCTAATTTGAATCTAAGGTTATAGTCCCTTGACAACATAATGTCTCCAAGCAGACCTTCAAAGGCTTTCACCCATTCGCGTCGGCCGCCCTTTGAAGCACAAATTTCTTTCTCAAACATACCCTGCAAGAAAAGTCTGCCGGAAATTGAATCAACCTTCTCAATCTTATACCCTTCCTGCCTGTGTACAATATCATAAGCTAACTTCCAATTTTCAATCCCAACACCCCTATTGCTCTTTATTCTTTGCAGCTCCTGGCTATTCACCACTGATCCCGGCCTTTGCATATACCCATACATTGCTTTGGGCAAGTATCCAATTTTATTCGCTCTCACCAGACATTGAACTGTCACAACTAAATCCTCGCCGAAATGATTGGCCGGAAAATATATTTTATCCTTTGTAAGGATTTCTTTTCTGAAAAATTTATTCCATAATACACCGGTCGAGTTTTTTATTGTAAAAATATTCGAAATCAGCCTCGATTTATCTTCTGAGAAGTATGCTTTAAATATCCTCTCCTTATTATCCGGATAGATTTCTACATAGTCACATAGACATGCATCTAATCCTTCTGCTTCTGATTTCTGATATAACTCCCGGAGCATATCAGGTTTTAGAATATCGTCTGCATCCACAAACAATATATATTTCCCTTGAGCATGATACAGGCCTTTTTCTCTGGTGGGATTTACTCCTAAATTTTGCTCATTACGTATGAATTTTACGCTGACATCACTACGCTTGAGGTCGGAAACGGTTTTTTTAATTATCTCAATGGATTTATCCGGTGTACAATCATCCAAAAAAATCAATTCATAGTCGCTTAGTGACTGCGTCATAAGCGATTCGGCACACCTGCCAACCCACTTTTCTACACCATACACAGGTACAATTACCGAGACCTTCTTCTCCTTATTCATAATTTATCCCCTCCAACAGAGTGCTTTTGAATACATCAAAGTTATAATGCTCGCGAATTATCGCTTTCCCTCTGCCGCTAAACAGTTTTGCTTTCCGGGGATCTCTATAAAGCTCTAATATCTTATTCGCGAAATCCTTATAGTCTTCCGCAATAAGACTATTCTCACCATCTTTTAAAACGTGTTCAAATCCACGAAGACCAAATTTCGACATCACAACCGGTGTACCGTATGCCAATGCTTCCAGCACCTTGATATTGGTACCTGCTCCACTATAGATCGGCACTACAGCCATCGACGCCTCCTTATAAACCGTTTCGAGATCTTCGACAAAACCTAAAACCCTTACACCACGAATATCGCTCCACTTCTGCAGATACTCTTCAGGCAGACCTTTTCCAACAATATAAAACTCCGCATCCGGCAGCTTCTTGAGCACCAACGGCCAGACCTCCCGCAAAAACACCTCTACTCCTAATTTATTAGGCGGGTAACTCAACAATCCCACAAAAAGGAGCTTGCATTTTTCTGCATCCAACTCTTCGACCCTTTGTTGGGACGCTTTTTTGTAATTTATAGGGATATTGGGAAGATATATACATTTCTCTTTGGCAGCTTCTTTATCTGGAACAAACGAAATAATTGACTTTTCAATAAGTTTATCAACCATTCGCTCCAACTCTCCTATTCGTTTTAAATCATTCTTATCCAACCGACCTTGTCCCAAAAGAACATTGGATTTATACTTTAAACTTGGAACATCATCTATGTCAACCACCAATCTATCTGACCATTCTAACCCGAGACGAGTTAATATATCCAGATACCGCACACAGATGAATCTGTAATCAGAGCTCTTAATCCACCTTTTTAGCTCGCGAGCCATTCCAATATGCCGCATCGCAAACACCTCATACGGACTAAGACCTAATTTTCGCTCAACTAAATGAAAAAGGACATCGAGTTTGTTATGACATCCCTGAGGCAAAAGCACTCTTGCCGTGTCTGAGAACTCCCGGGGTATTTCAGTTCTCGAATCCAATGTCAGCACATCCACATTGAATTTATCTGTGAGAGTTTTCAGTATCAAGTAGCTGCGCTGCTGACTTCCGGTGACCTTTAAAAAAGGATTTACCTCCACAACAAACAACACTCTTGGTCGCTGCTGCTTAAATTCACCCTTTACCTTCATCGTTCAGACTTTCTTTTCTAAATGTTTTGTTTTGAATACGAATCGTACCATCAGGAAGTTGACGGGTATACATATTGCGAATACGGGTACCGGAGCAAGATCCTCACTTATCCCTAACCAAATAAAGAGATTCAGAAGGCCTATTTGCAACAGATAGTTGCAGAAATGTGCTAAGATAAAACCGGCTCCTCGGCGAGCAGTGGCGGGGCTGCGGAATGTAAATATCGAGGTGAGAATGAAATTAAGAATAAAACTCAACGCATACCCAACCGTGTAAGCAGCATTGTACTCAATCCAATGTGCAAGCAGCCAATATACACCGTAATGCACGCCGGTGGCTATAGTGCCTACTACACCAAATCGTAGTAGTTCAAAGAATGTGTCGCGATGCACCTTTGTTGTCAATTCTTGCGAAGTTTTCTCATTATATCATTTTTTCTGATATTAAAATGAGCTTTTACAACTCGCCAACGCTGATGCCAGGTAAGCATCTTTAGAGCCCTAAAATAGCGTCCTTTGTTTGTCTTCCACTGAGGGACAATAAGCCAAGTGGCATATAGATCGCCGGCATACCCCTGTATATGTTCGTCAAAAAACTCTTGAATGAGTACGGCTGATCTTAATCGTATGCTGAATTCCTCCCAAGTGGTGCATAGTCCGGATGTCAACGACCCTGCTCGTTCGGTAAGAATATACGCCACACGGTCGATCAAAGCAACAGATCCTGCATAGACCCCTATCTGTGCGCTCAAATATCCGTCATTGCAATAGCGGGCGTTATTGCATCTCATCCGGTGCTCTTCGATAAATCCCCTTTTAACAAATTTACCCCAAAGAGGCAAAAATCTGTATCGGATGAAAAAATCTTCTCCCTTTTCAATTGCGCGGTTCGATCCACAAAATGTATCTCTTGTAGCACAAGGTTGAGTAAGATCATCGGACATAACGCCCTTTGTTTTAAAGAAAAGCACATCTTCCGGACGATCGAGGTAGTCAGCCACGATGCCTGCGAGATCTTCAAAGAGGTCGTCGGCATCCATAAATGTGATCCAACGGCCGCGGGCGTGCTCGATTCCTATGTTACGTGCTCGCCCGGCATCGCCCGATCCGGGAGTGGAATACATCTCAAGATACGGTCTAGATAGAGCAGGGAACCGATCTTTATAAGTGTCGGCGTCCGGCGAGCAGTCGTCCACCACAATAACCTGAATCTCCTCCGACACTGGGATCGAATCCAGACACCGCATCAATAGCTCCGGTATATTATAGTGCGGTATTACTACTGTAAGTTTTGGATTTTGCATAAGTTCACAATTGAGGCAACCATCGCCGACAGAATGCAGCCATACGTACTTTGAGTGACCGGGGAGGAAGAATGCATTGATCACCCATCTCATCGAGGGTCTGTTGGTTGAAATTCACCATTGCACCGTATGAGGCCGTCATGGTCATCTCTCCAAAATAAATTTTCCCATTCACATTGTAAAAATCCACTCTCACCTGCGGAAACCCTTTAGACAGGCAAGCTGCAAGTTCTAGCATCTTGCTTAGGTTTTCCGGCCTCGGACAG
The DNA here is from genome assembly GCA_964587165.1 of uncultured Muribaculaceae bacterium. GTDB lineage: Bacteria > Bacteroidota > Bacteroidia > Bacteroidales > Muribaculaceae > CAZPKH01. The sequence goes on along the minus strand of CAZPKH010000009.1, from coordinate 20,228 downwards.
TGACTGTTGTGCTTAACTCTCTCCGACATCTTCTCGGGTCGACGGTTCCATTCCAGATCATAAAGCATTAAATCTCCGTGATGGGTGTCATTGTCACGATTCATGCATACAAGAAAAATGTAAGGCTTACCGTCAAAGCACCAGATCTTATAATCTACCAACCCTTCCGGCCCTGTCGGTTCAAGCATTTGCTCAGCGATGATACATGGTTTGATTTTTATGTAATGTTGCTGTCCATGTCTACAAACCTTATTACATTTCAATGCCTTCTCCATACGGTCCCGCATACGGGCTGTATCTGCGACCGATTTATCTTTACAGACAATGCAATCGTAGGTACCATTATTCGGCTTGATGACGAATTTATCAGGCAAAGAGTCAAAATCAATATCCTCCGCGCGATCCCATTTACCAAGTAGCGGAACAAGGTACTCTTCTCCAATTCGTTCTGACACCCATTTGCGCACACGGTATTTATCGGCAAGTAAAGGCCATTGTGAGGTATCTCCGTACGACATAAGCCATTGGATCTTCTCATTCAAGTCACGAGGAGATCTGATATTGAGAACTTTACCGACCGTCCGCTTATAGATCTCTCTTCGCCATAAAAATGGAAAATATCGCTTTTTTATCCGGTTAACACTATTATTGAGAATCCATCTCAGATTCATAAAACTGCTTACTTATAAATAAATATATTTATCGTGCGAGAGCCGGGCAGACTACCGAAAATTTACTTTTGATAATAGACATAACCTTTCGGCGCTCCCCCGGTGTCAGGCCAATTGTAAATATTAGAGACGCTGTTAATGCTGCGCAAGCCAATATCGCACCGACGCGTGCCAGCGGATGCTCAATCCCGAGATACGGATAGACGGTCATGACTCCGGCCATGAGCAGAGCAATCAAAGCCGGCCGACCGTATGCCTCTTTAACATACGACCAGGAGTCAAATCCGATAAGTTTGTGCATCAGTATAAGCTGTACCGTCCGTAGCCCGACATCGGCTATTATAAAGGTTATCAGCACATAATAACCCGGGGCTCCGGCTTTAAATAACACATACGTCAATGGCAGGCAAAAAATAAACCAGAAAACCATGTTGATTTTAAACAATGCGACTCGCCCATATGCATTAACGAGATTTACCAACGCTCCCGCACTTAAAGCTACACCTCCCATTATGAGATTCCACTTGCAAAACACTTCGAGATCTGCCGGCACTGTCTTGAGCCAAAGACTCAATACAAATCCGAGCTCAATCCACAGCGGAAACATTAGCATAATATACAGAAGCATACACACGCGCCCGATCTTATTTAGGAGATAGCTGCATCGAGCCATATTGCCGGCGGCATATGCCTGGATTATTTGTGGTGCGGTCGGACCGTTAAAAGTGGTAGAATAAGTTCGTACGTAGTTTGTGACGGTTTTGCTCAGGGCATACACACCGTTAATCGATGTACCGAAGAAGGCATTAATGAGAAGGTCGGAGCCTGAGCCGCGAAACATCACCGAGATTGTGGTGAGCAACTGCCACCCGGAGAATTGAAGCACAGAGATATAGTTTCGCCACCCACGGATTATTCGAATTTTAACTATCTCCGGCCACCACCGGTAGGCCAACCAATGATAAATAATAAACGAGCTGAATGTAGTTAGAGCTGTGATTAGCGCGTATGGTCGTAGAGCATCGCCTCTGTAGAACTGCAATAATATGATTAGCGCAGCACGAACTACGTGGTTTATAATCTCAAGATTATAGCAGAACTTAAATTTCTCTTTAGCAGAAAATATCGCTCCATACGGTCCGTTCATTATGCCCATGCAGACGGTGATGATCGACACCTGAAAGATGAAGATCGCATCTCCCATACGTCCCGGCTCAACCACAAGACGATTCTTGATATACCACATACCGCCGATCTCGGCAAGCACAAAGATGATCACCGCCAAGGCTGTGTGTAGCACAAGGTTGATATTGAACATCCGGTTTACATCACCTCCCGGTCGTCCCATCTCGACATTGAAGAAGCGGGAGGTCGCTTCTGAGAGCGCTCCGTTGAGGAATGTGAACATTCCGAGCACACCTCCTACTACACCGAAAAGGCCATAGTTGGATACCCCGAGTATCTCCATCACTATACGCGAAGTATAGAGCGAGATACCCATGGTCACTATAAGCCGGATATAGTTGTATAGCGTATTCTTGGCGATACGCCTGTTTGCTGAATCTTTAGACATAGTCTTATAACGTAGGGGGCTACCCGAATATTATCTCAAATGTGCGTCGCAGCAGTGCCAGCCGCTGATGCAGCGAGAGCCGGGAGTGGAAAAGCACATCCGGAAGCAGTCCCGGAAACATTCGCTCCCACTGCCGCTTACACTCCCGTGCCGCTATTTGCTCTGAATGTGAGCCGCTCCGGGCTGCCTTCTTTATCATCGGCTTGATAAAATGGGCTCGCGACATTTTAGCTGCCCATCTATATTGTATCAATTCTTTCTGCAACTCTTCGGCAAGCGGCGATGCTTTGATATTTCGCCCGACGATACCGACATTAGCCTCCAAGGTGCGCAATTGCTCGAGAAGTCGCTCAGGTGTAAGCGTCGTCATATCGGCCGTTGATCCCTGACGCTGCCGGTAGCGGTACACTGCATGCGGCACCGTAGCTATCCGCGGCCCGGTGAGGAGTATTTGAGCCATAGTAGCACAATCCTCCTGAATACCGCCTTCCGACCACTCTTTCACGGCGTAAAGTACGCCACGATGAAAGAGCTTATCGTTCATACTTCCGCTATATCCGCGCTGCTCTAATGTGAGCATACGCCGGAGCATATCGACTGCCGTAAGTTTTGGAGGATAGCCGTGTCGGAATGTGACTTGCTCGGGCGAGCCGTCGTCGAACAGCTCCATCACGCCGCACGTCACTGCAGCATCAGTACGTCCGGCCGCATCGAGCATCAGCTCAAGTGCCCGGGGATTATAGCAGTCGTCGGCATCAAGAAATCCGATATACTCGCCATGCGCCTGCTGTAGCCCCTGTCGACGTGCGCGTGCAATCCCTACCGGTCCGGTAGCGGTGTCGGTGTAGACTACCGATATATCTCTACGACCGCATCCGCTGAAAGCGTCTTTGAAAGCAGCTATCGAGCCGTCGGTCGAGCCGTCGTCGACCACCACTACCTCAAAATCGTGGAGCGTCTGAGCAACAAGCGACTTCACGCACTCCTCCACCCACTCCTCGCCGTTGTGTACCGGTACAATAACGGAGACTTTCATCAAGGCTTTCCGAAAAATTTATACATCAGCCGCATGAACAGTCGCGTGAGTCTACGCGGAAGTGATGATTGGCCGAAGCGCGAGCAGAATGTGATCTCATCAAATCCGTACTCGCTGATTATTCTGTCGGAGAGTGCCGACGGCATATATTCCGCCAATACTTTGCGTCGCTCTGCCTCGGCCGTTACAGGGTCGGTCATGCTTATGCCGCCGGTATCAAAACGGCTGACAACCCGATCGAGCCGTTTGTACGACACGCCGCCCTCTACAGCTCTCTCGAAGAAGAAGCGCCAATCGGCCGATATCGCCATCGACTCGTCGTAAGGATGCTTCTCCAACAGCTTGCGCCGAATGAATGTGGACGGATGCGGCAGGGATGCCACGACAAGCATCATCGCCGACAGCTCGCGCGCTGCCTGCAGACGACAGTCGACAGTCACCGTGTCGCCGCTGATAATATCCGCGCGCCCGTCGAGTTCACCTATTACCCTTTCGATCACATCTGCCGATACAAGCGTATCGCCGGAGTTCAGAAAGAGCAGATAGTTGCCGCCGGCGAGCCGAACACTTTTGTTCATGGCGGCATATCGACCGGAGTCAGGCTCCGAGATATAGCGGTCTATCTTTCCGGCATACTCCTCAAGGAGCTCTACGGATCCGTCGGTCGAACCGCCGTCGACCACAATATATTCAAACGCACCTCTTGCACTCTGCTCCACGACGCTTTCCACCGTGCGTTTTAATCCGGCGGCATTGTCGAGATTGATCGTGATGATCGTCAGAGTATGCGCGGTGTCTGTCATCTATGTACCAACAATCTGCGTACACGCAGTAAAGCTTTATCAAAACCCGGGGCCATTAAGTACAGAAGTCCTGAGTATATGCCGCCGAACGTAAGAATATTCAAAGCCGCATACGCTATCCACCTCCCGAAACTACCTGCCGCATCTATTGTGAGTGCATGCAGAAGCGTTACGGTGCATACCCAAGCGGCTGCAAATGCAATACAGCAACGCCCGGCGCCCGCCCAATAACGCGAATAAGGCTCGTTGAAACCGTCGCGGTAGAGATAGAGCGGTTTCCAGAACACAGCTATAGGCACTACCGATGCGAGCTTACCTATAAGCAATCCTACTATGCCCCACTGCCATGCACATAGCACGGTTACGGTAATATTCACCGCTCCTTCTACCCAGGCGGCCCATACATCGCCATAATGGCCGTAAGCATGATTGAACTCATCGACCGTGATGCGCGTCAGCATGACGAATGTATATGCGGCAAGAAGCCATACAATCCACTCGCTCAGCAGGTACTCCTCGCCGAGCCAAAGCACCACAAACGGCTGTATGAGCGTCGCCACACAATATGTGAGCACTCCCGCCACCATATATCGAAGCGACATCAGCTCCCAAAATACGCTGACGATGCGCTGTTTTTCGCCTTCGGCCACGAGGTTCCCCACCGAAGCTCCGGCACTTCCCATCACGGCCGTCACAGCCCCCATTACACGTGTCACCACTAAGGTATAGTTGCCGTAAAAGGCCACCATCTTAAGCGACACAAACGCAAAGACCAGCACCTGGTCGGACTGACGCAGGAAGAAATCTTTGAATTTATGGATGAATACGCGCGCCGTGGTCCGAAGCAGTGCCGGGTTGCGGCGATGCTCGCTGCGCCCTTCGGAGATCGATGCTTTCAGCCAAGGATAGAGGCGGCGTATCTTGCGGCGGAGCACAACCGGATAAGTCAGCCCGAATATCAGCTCGATTCCCACCCATACATACAGATTCCCCCAGATCCACGCCAGCAATATCTGCAGCAGAGCCTTCAGTATAGCGGCGCTCTGCGAATATATCGACACTACATATTGCCGTTGGTCAGACTCAAGGAGTATCTGGCGATAGTTCACGAAGTAACCCGTAAGAGTCGATATGACAAACGAGTAAAACGTGAAATAAATCAACGGCAGCGGCAAGCCGTCGCTGTCGAACATCAGCGGGAAGAATGCCGACACCACAAGGGCTCCCGCTCCGACCACCGTACCCGCCACTGCGTAGTAGAATCCATACTGCGACACCAGACGGTTCACCTCCCTGCGGTCCTGATGGCGGAGAGGCCGATAGAGATTGAATCCCACGGCCGTGCCGATGCCGAACTCCGCGAGGTTCAGGTATTCAAGTATATTGCCAAGCGTACCGGCCAGGCCGATAAACTCGGCACCGAGGTGGTCGAGGAATATTTTGCGGGAGTAAAAGCCCAGTACAAGCGTGAGGAAGTAAAATATCACGCCCACACGCGCATTGCGCAGCGTTTTCCCCGCGCGCGATTCTGTCTCTCTCCCCAGATAAGTTCTCAAATTCAGAACTCGACGCGTCGCGCCGGATTGCCGAAAACAGTTGTCCCCGCTTTGACCGAGCGCAACACCACCGATCCCACGCCTATCACAGCACCTTCTCCGACTTTAATATGTGGAATAAGTGTAGCGCGGGTATGTATAGCCACATTGTCGGCCACCTGCACGCCTCCGCCCATGAAAGTGTACGACTCGACCGAACAATAGCGACCGATGCGCACGTCGTGGCCAAGATTACAGTACGGGTGGATGACGCAGAAATCTCCTATCTCTACATCCGGCGATACGGTGCAGTAAGGTCCGATTACAACTCCCCGGCCGATACGGGCATTTGAATCGACTATCGCCGTGGGGTGAATGTTCGGAGGAAAGACACACCCCTTGGCCAGAGCCATCTCCCCATATTTACGCCGCGCCGCCGGATCGCCGAGAGCCAGCACACAAAGGTCGCCCCATTGCGGATAGAAATCTTCGAGCGAACTCACGATCGGCGGATACCCTTCGAAGCCGTCAAGAGCGTGAGGGTTATCGTCGAGGAAGCCGGCCACACGGTGCGTCACGCCACACCGGGGCGACGACATCAGCCCGCGACAGTTTTCGCGACCGAAGCCGCGTGCGCCTATGATGTAATAATTGTATATGCAAGGGGTCAGATCGCCGTGCCCGGGAGCCGTCGTGAGCGCCCCGACAGCTATGCGCCCCCTCAGTTTGTCGACCGAAGCGGCCGCCTGCGCTGCATCTCCGCGCAGGTTGGTCACCACGGGAGTATCCGGGATATACGCATCGCCTGTGAATAGTATCTTCTCAACCCGATAGGCAAGGTGTCCGGCATCATGACCCGGAGTGTCGATCACCTCAGCATCCGTATCACCCCACAGCTTTATAGTGTCGCCACCTTTCACTGCAATCGCCTCGCCGGCGTATACAAACTCCCGCTCATGATACTTCGAATAGTTTAGCTTCACATCATAAAGTTCCTCGATACAGTGGGCGGACGCATACACCTGAGCCTGCGGCCAAGCCGCCGACATATCGTTCAGGCCGTATATATGGTCGTAGTGGCCGTGAGTGAGCAGTACCCCGCGAAGCCGCAGCGAATGCTCCCTGATGAATCGCCCCACCGGCTCCCAGTCGCCGCAATCCACCAGCCAGCAGTCCGCATGGTCAGATCCGGCTGCAATCAACCAGGTGTTTGATGCAAAAAAAGAGTTTACAAATCTCTGTATTATCAGAGCGTGTCCCATAACATTTGTTGACGCTGAGGCGGTCAGCCATTAAGCAGAGTTGTTCGGGTGATGAGGGAGTGTACTTGACGTACACGACCGAAGAACACGGACAACTATGCCAATGGATGGCCGAGCGACGGTGACTTCTAACACCCGTATGATTCAGTTGTGAGTTATTGAGGATAAACTATGCTTTGCCGGAATTATCATCAATCTCCCCAAGATATCCTACCTCAGTGGTAACATATATTATGAGGACAGGCTCTTATATTTCGACGAGTTCGCTCACGCGCACGCCACTGTAGGGCAACGCCACCGACGTCCATGTCATACCGACTCCGAATGCAGAGAGCAGCAGGCGGCCTTTTCCGGCAAGAGCGTTGCGCAGGCATACCGCCATGGTGAGAGGTATCGAGGCCGACGATGTATTGCCGAATTTTTCGATAGTCGACGGCACACGCGCAGGGTCGAGTTTAAGCTTCTTAGCCAGATATGAGTTGATAAACTGATTGGCTTGATGAAACACAGCGTAATCATAGTCCGACACCTTGGTATCGGTGAGCCGCATCAGTTCGGATATGTCGCGCGGCACCTCCTTGAGTACGAAGTTGAACACATCCGCGCCGTTCATCGATCCCTGCTCAAGCGAACGGACGTTGCCGTACTCGTCCACTACGCGCGGGCGTACAGTCTCCTCCGAACTCATCATCCGGTACCCGCCCGCCTCGGCGTGTATCAGGTCGGCAAGCGAGCCGTCCGAATGGAATGTGAAGGTCGATGCACCCACCTCCGGTTGCCTTTCGACGAGGGCGGCCGAGCCGGCATCGCCGAAGAGGAATGCAGTGCGACGGTCGCGCAGCGAGTACACGCGCGAGCACATATCGCCGTCGAGCACCAGTGCGCGTTTTATATGCGGTTGCTGTTGCACCATTCCGTAAGCCACAGCAACTCCGTAAGGCCACGCCGAGCACCCGAGCGACAGGTCGAAGGCCATCGTGTCTTTACTCAGACCGAGGCTCTCCTGCAGTAGCAGCGACGACGCAGGCATTCGGTAATCAGGGGTCTGCGACACAAATATCAGCAGGTCGATGCTCGTCGGATCAATATCATTGTCTGCCATAAGCCTGCGGGCTGCGGCTGCACACAGATCAGCGGCCGTGGTATTGTCGTCCACAAACCTCCGCTCGCGCACACCCGTCTTGCTTATGATCTTCTCGACATCGGCAGCCGGATAATATTGCGTCAGTGCGCGATTATCGAACACCTGCGCCGGGACTGCCGCCGCAAGAGCCGTGATACCGATACCGTCAAATTTCAATACTGCCATAAGCAGTCTATGCCGTCAGTTCAATGATTAATAGAGAAACCGCCGTCGATCACAAACGATTGTCCTGTGACCCACGAAGCCGCCCCGCTAAGCAGGTACACTGCGCAGTGTGCCACCTCGACAGGTGCGCCGTAGCGTCCCATAGGGTATTGGGCCTCGTCGCGACGGCGGTCGTCGGCATCGACGGAAGCCCCGGCTATCAGCGGTGTCTCCACCATACCGGGACAGATGCAATTTACACGCACCTGCGGAGCCAGCTCCAGCGCACAATAGCGCATAGCCGACTGAAGGGCGGCTTTCGATGAGCCGTAGACTATATTACCCGTGGTAAATGACATATTACCGCCGATCGAGTCGATAGCTACGACCGAGGCACCTTTGTTGAATCTCTTCTTTTTCACCAGCAGTCTCAGAAGCTCGATCTGCGAAAAGAAATTGATTTCGAACACATCGTCAAACTTCTGTCGTTTGGCAAACTTCAGCGGTATAAGCACCCCTTTGCCTGCACATAGCACCGCCCCGTCGAGTTGAGGAAGTTCGCTTACCACGCGCTCTATATCCTCAGCGGCAGTAAGATCTGCCACTATCTGCTCGTGCTCCGACCCGGCAAGCTCTGCATAGGTGGCAGCCAATCGCTCGGCATTGCGGCCGGTGACAATCACCCGCGCTCCCATGCGCGAGCACTCTATAGCGGTGGCACGACCTATGCCTGACGAAGCACCTGTCACAAGCACGGTCAGCCCGTGAAGCGAAAACGGATTATACGACTGCTCACTCATCGCCAAGTTCTACTAACGGCGACAGCACAAGGTCGCGGGTTTCAAAAGCTACAGTATCCCACGACAGCCCGACGCCGAAGCCGCAGCACACAAAGCGCTTGGCACCTTCGAGCTTGCCTGCGAGCTGGGTCACGATAGTGAGAGGTATCGAGGCCGACGATGTATTGCCGAAGTACGGCATCGAGTAGGGCACCTTGTCAGGGTCGAGTTTCAGCTTCTTCTCTATCACCTTGTTCATCTTCATGTTTGCCTGATGGAACACGAAGTAATCGGCATCCTGATAGTCGAAGCCAAACTCGGCGGCAAGCCGTTTTACCGACTTCGGGGCGGCTGTAATACCGAATGCAAACACATCCATGCCTTTCATCTTGGTTGTGAAGCCGAGATGCTTGTTGCCCTCCTCGTCGATCTCGGGGATGAAGCTGTCGGCATCCATCTGGTTTCGAGTTCCGCCGAGTTCTTTGATTATGGCATCGTACCCCGTACCATCGCTGCCGGCATTGAAAAAGGCGGGAGTTGCGTTGTCGGGATCATAAGTCAGCGCCGTTGCCGTACCGGCCAGGCCGAAGAGGTGGTCGGGAGCTTCACCGGCTGTCGGCTTAAGCTGGCCGCGGGCATCACCTGCCAGCAGGAGTGCTTTCTTCACGGTGCCACCCTCCATCAGAGCCATAAGTGTATTGAGGCCGTATACCCATCCCGAGCAACCAAGCGAAATATCGAGTGTGAAGCACTCTTTTTTCAGTCCCATCTTGCCGTGTAGCACACACGAGGTGGCCGGGAGGATGTAGTCGGGAGTCTGCGACACAAATATCAGAGCGTCGACATCCTCTTTGTTCCACCCCATATCCTGCATCAGCTGCTCGGCAGCCGCCTGGCAATAATCGGAGGTGGTAAATTCGTTTGAAGTGCGTTTTTCTATTACGCCGGTAGTCTCGATAAACGCCTGGGCATCGTACTTATCACTGTTTGATTCAGTTTTAAGCACCTTTTTTGCCACTCCGGCGGCCATACCGGCTATGCGGACATTATTAAACTTAAAAAATGCCATTTGAAAATATTAAAAAAGTCAGGTCTCAAGCAAGAGCCGGCCCGACCGGCTCCATGTGTATTTATGAAAGAGTGTGAGAGCGGGGCTCAGGCTTTAGCCTGAACAGTATTGAAGAGATCCTCTACCGTGTTGGCACTTACTATATCGTTGCCTTTGAGGGTCACGTCATACTCCTCGTCGACCATGGCTATGATCGAAAGAGCGATAAGCGATGACCACTCTTCGAGGTTTTTGAACTCGGTAGTTGCACTGATTTCAGCGGGATCTGTCTCATCAAACTGGGCTGCGAAGTTGTCTACAAAATCTTTAATGTCCATAGCTGTTATATGATTTTTTTTTTGATGCTTACTTAATGGAAGGAGAATTCTTGCGCACCGACTCGATCACGCGGCTTACGTCGTCGTCCGTCAATGCATGGTGTATCGGCAGGCATATCACCTGCTGAGCCATTCGAGTTGCCACCGGCAGATTGTCGGCCGAGGCCGAAGGCAACCCGCGGTAGGTTGTGAAATCCGATATAAGAGGATAGAAGTAGCGGCGACCGAACACCTTGTCCTGCTGCATGGCGAAGTACAGCTCGTCGCGTGTACGTCCGAACCGGGCCGCATCTATCAGCACCGGGAAGTAGCCGTAGTTGTATTTCACACCCGGCTTGTGTTCAAACCATCTTAGCCCGGGAATATCGGCCAGCTCTCTACGATAACGCTCGTCGACAGCGCGCCGCGCTTCTATGGCCGCATCAACCTGATCGAGGTTGAGAAGCCCGTAGGCAGCGCGCATCTCATCCATTTTTGAGTTTATTCCGGGAGCTACAACTTCTGTCTCGCCGGCAAATCCGAAATTCTTCAGATAGTCGATGCGCTGCTTGGTGGTGGCGTCGGGAGTGATCAATGCTCCCCCCTCGACGGTGGAATATACCTTTGTGGCATGAAACGAAAGTGTCGACATATCCCCCTCGTTAAGAATGCTTCGGCCGTCGACCTCGACGCCGAAAGCGTGAGCTGCATCGTATATCACCTTCAGGCCGTATTTGTCGGCTATCTCACCTATCCTCCGGGTGTCGCACGGCTGCCCGTAAACATGCACGGGCATTATGGCAGTAGTCTTGGGAGTAATGGCAGCCTCTATACGTTCAGGGTCAAGATTACCTGATTCAGGATCTACATCGACAAACACGGGCTTTATACCGTTCCACCATAGAGAGTGGGTCGTTGCCACAAAGCTGTAGGGTGTCGTGATCACTTCGCCTGTGATGCGCAGAGCCTGCAGAGCTGTGATAAGCGGCAGCGTACCGTTGGTGAACAGGCTGATATTCGGCACTCCCAATTTCTGCTCCAACGCCCGCTCAAGCTGATGATGCAACGGGCCGTTGTTGGTCATCCACCTGCTCTCCCATATCCCTGCCAAAGCATTGGTGTACTGCTCCAAGGGAGGAATAAGGGGTGATGTGACCAGTATATCTTTCATCAACAGATTGCCAAACAGAATTATATTAGCCCCGTAGAGGGGAAAGTAAGGGACGACGAAGATTATTTCGTCACATAGCCATATCCGTAGCCATATCCGTAGCCGTAACCGTAGCGTTTGCGGCGGTATACGGCATTGGGGTCGGTACCGTTGAGCAGTATCACAAGGTTATGATAGCGTCCGGTTTCGCCGAACTCGATGATGTCCTCCAGCATTGTCTTCTCAAACATGCCGGCACGTATCACGAACATAGTCATATCCGAGTAGCGCGATATCAGGCGCGCATCGGCCACGATCTCAGCCGGCGGACAGTCTACGAGGATATAGTCGTAATCCGGGCGAAGCTCATCGAATACCTTCGAGAAGCGATCGTTCGAAAGCAGCTCCACAGGGTTGGGAGGTAATATACCCACGGGGAGAAGGTCGATATTCTCGTTGCCGGCTACCTGATGCTCTATGAGTTCCCTCAGAGAGGCCTGCCCGATAAGGTAGTTCGACATACCGTTGTCGGTACGCTCACCCCATTTTGAGAGCGAAGCTTTACGCATATCGAGGTCGATCACGAGCACTCGCTTGCCGCTCAAGGCAAGAGCCTTCGAAAGGTTCATCACGATGAAAGTCTTACCCGAACCGGAGCAAGCCGAAGTGAATGAGATCACGCGGGCACCATTGCCGGTATCCGGAGTCATAAACTCGAGGTTGGTTCGGATGGCGCGGAAAGCCTCGTTGATCACATTGTTGGAGCCCTCCATCACCACGACATCCTTGCCTGAGGCCGATTTGAGTCGACGCACGAGCTTGATACGCTTGGGACGTCCGGGTCCGAAAGGTATGTCGCCTACAAACGGAAGTCCGAGCATACCCAGATCGCGACGCGAACGCACTTTAGTGTTGAGGCTCTCCTTGAGGAAGATGATAAGCACCGGCGCAAGCAAGCCTGCCGCTATGGCAACCAGAATAATATTCCATTTGCGAGGCGAATCGGGAGTCGAGGGTATCGAAGGTTCTGAAAGTATGAGTACGTTGTCCTTTATATAAGCTTGGGTCAGTTCGTTCTCCTCGCGTTTTTGCAGCAGGAACATATATAGCTGCTCGTACACCTTCTGCTCGCGCTCTACCGAAAGCAAGTATTTCTCTCGGGTGGGGTTTGCAGCGAGCTCAGAGCTCGAGCGGCTCTCTTTCGTACTTACTGTTGCCAGCTGATTGTTGAGGTTGGCAACAAGATTGTCGAGAGAACGGATTATATTGTTTTTCAACACATTCAGTGTCGAGGTAAGATCTGCGATTACCGGGTTGTTTTCCGATCCGGACTGAAGGAGACGATTGCGTTCGAGCACCATCCGGTTGTATTCGGTGATCTGTCCCTGGATACCGGCTGCCTCAAGACCCGTATTAACAGGGAGTGTCGATTCTATCCCCTCGCTCAGAAGCTCGCGGCGCACATATTGAGCCATCGCAATAGAAGCATTCAGATCGAGGAGGGCACTCTGATTGTTCATCGACTGACCGAAATAAGCCGACGACGCCATGCCTACATCCGGAAGGCGGTTGCTTGCTTTGTAAGAGCTGATCGAACCTTCGACTTCGCCAAGGTTGTCGCGGAGTATCTCCAGACGGTTGTTAATAAATTCGGAGGTCGACTGGGCTGCTTTTGCCTGATTGATGGTTGTCTGGTCGCGATACACCTGAAGGAGCATCCGGTTGACATCGGAAGCACGCTTTGCGGAATTGTCCACCACGGTAAGCTTCAGCACGTTTACACCATCCTCTTCAGGGTAGGCCGAGATAATGAAAACACCTTGCGCCATATCGGCGGTGGGGACGTGAGAGAATACAATGTCTGCGTCAGCGTATTTGTTTCCGTTGTACCACGGAGAGCGATTTATCGAGAACGGTCCGAACGGGGTGTTTACCGTCTGTCCGAGATTTGCTTTTATATTAATATCTTCATCCTCCTTGCCGGAGAAGGTATGCAGCCGGAACCCTCCCTTGCCGTCGAGCTTCACATGAAACGAATAGTGAGTGAGACTCATCGTATCCGCCGGGGTGACAGTAATGGGAGTGATACCGTAAAGATCCGTAAAGCGTAATCCCTCTTTGGTATAATAGCGATTGTTGAGACCAAGCCGGCGTACCACCTCTTCAAGCAACAGTGGCGACTCGATCTTGTACATCTCTGTCAGGGCATTGGTACTCTGTGCTCCTACACCGAGAGCTGAAAGATCGACACTCGGACGTGTAGAGGTATCGTCGGCAGCTACCATAAACCGCGAGTCGGAATGATACATATACTGCGTCCGCATAAGGTATCCTATTGCGAGCGCCAGACAGATGGCAAGCGATATGACAAACCAATACCAACGACGGAGCATATTACCCATCATCTCGTTTAGATCAAGGTTGAATGTCATCGGATTGCGCCGCGGCACCATAGTCTGTTCGGCAGCTACTGTCGGTTTTACGTCTGCCGATGTGTTGTTTTCCTGCATGGCTGAAGAGGAATCAGAGAAATATGATTGGGAGGTTTATTATCTGATAAAAGCCGCTATACACGAGGGCACAACGGCTTGGTATTTTGCTTATTTGAATGCGAGCACCGAGAGCGAAATCAGGAATGACGCTATCGACATCCACATGCTCACAGACTTAAACGAGTTTTCGTTAACTGTCGACTGGCCTGCTTTCATGTGGTTGGGCTCTACGTATATCACATCGTCCTGCTGCAGATAGTACACGGGCGAATTGTATATGTCGGCTGTGCGCAGGTCGAGGGGATATGTCGTGCGCATGCCGTTTTCAGTTCTGGTTACATATACTGCATTTCGTTTACCGGTGATTGTGAGGTCGCCGGCCTTTGAGATCGCTTCGAGGATTGTGAGTTTGTCTGAGGTAATCGGCACAACTCCGGGCGTTCTAACCTCGCCGAGTACCGTATAGTGAAGATTGTAGAAAGTCACGTTGACACGCGGGTCTTCTATATATTTACCGGCAATGATTCGGTTTTTGATAAGGTCGGCTATCTCCATTCGCGTCATTCCAGCTACATGGAGTGTACCAAGCACCGGAAAATCAATATCGCCCTTATCATCCACAGTGTACGGCATCAGGTTATTGCTTCCGCTTGAATTCTGCATTCCGACGCCTTGCCCTGTGCTCGAACCTATAGACGAACCGCTCGAACCGTTGTTGCGTGAGGGTGCCATGGGGTTAAACATCATGGCGAGCTGCGGCTCTTTGCAGGTGACGGATATAGTGATCATATCGCCGGGACGCACCTTTATAAGATTCGGCTTAGTGGCCGCCTCGGGAGTATTGAGTCGCTGATCCTGCATGTATACAACATTCTTGCTTGAATTACATCCCGAGAGAATGCATACAGCCAGCAACGCAAACAGTATCTTTTTCATAACAATATTCAAAATAAGGTCAATGCGCAATTGGTTATAAATTATAAGGCTATAAGGGAAAAGCCGGTAAGTGATGACATTAATTAAAGTAATATATCCATACACAAATTTATGCACACCCTGCCGATTCATCCTATCACCCAAACAATGGATTGATAATCAAGCTGTCAGCAGAGCTTCAGGAAAGTCGATGCATATCCTCTGAGCATAGAGTGCGCCAAAGTTACACTTTTTTATCCGTTTACCTATGGATTTTTAGATTTTTTCACATTAGCACACTCCACAAGAGATAGACTTCATCCGTATATATTGGCAGGGCCGCTTTGATTACGCTTTTTACGCTTATAGATTATATGGGTGAGCCACCAGTTGATCAGCACCCAGGCACCGAAATCGATTATCAGAACAAATGTGACGTTCATCACCCGCGACATCATAATGCTCAACAGCGCATAAGCCAGACCCCAGAGGAGTATCATCAGCATCACCGCATGCGAGTTCAGACCTAATGCAAGCAGCTTGTGGTGGATATGGCACCGGTCGGGCAGGAACGGATTCTGCTTCATGCGCAGACGATGCACGAACACACGTATCACGTCGAAGCAAGGTAGTATAAGCGGCGAGAAAGCGAGCACTACCGAGTCGACATGCACCAGCTTGTCGGGCGATGTCAGGGTCATCTCGACAGCCATCAGCGACAGCAGGAAGCCAATGGTCAGTGCTCCGGTATCGCCCATGAAGATCTTGCGCTTATGCACGGCATCGCCCATCACATTGAAATAGAAGAACGGGATAAGGGTGCCCAGGGCGGCAAAAGCCAATGTCGCAAGCACGTAGTGCCCCAACATGATAAATATCGTGCCGTAGCACAGCAGCGCCATAGCGCTGAGCCCGGATGCAAGTCCATCGATGCCGTCGATAAGGTTGATAGAGTTGATAATGAATACAACTACCAAAACAGTGAGAGTCATGCCGACCGGAGCGCTTATCTCATATATGCCGAACAGACCGTCAAGATTATTGATCCACTGCCCGGAGACCACAATCAATACCGCCGCGAAGATCTGAGCCACGAACTTAGCGCGATACTTCACACCCACCAGGTCGTCGGCCATTCCCACCAGATACAGTATCATTATGGCGCACAGGCTATAGCACATCGTGACGTGACGCGACAAGTTGACAAAGCTGAGCATATCCCACTCCGTGTGCAGGAAAACAGTGCCGTACACAAACGAGAGCGAGAGAATAATGGCCGGCACAAACGCTATGCCTCCGAGTCGGGGCACAGTGCCCTGATGTATCTTTCGTTCATCGTGCCCGTCGAAGAGCTGACGCCTGAAAGCAATCAGCAGTATCTGCGGTATAATAAGACCGGTGAGCGCCATGCTGATAAGCCAGCACGACACGCTACAAATTATCCAGCGAGTCAGTTCCATTAATATCCTTTATATCCTTATGAGCAGGCGGGATAGCGATCCGGGCCTCATGGATTAGATTTTCTGAAGAAAGGCAACAGGTATATAGTGGGTGGCCACGCAGCATACGCCGTCGATAGCTACTACAAAGCGCCTGTTGCCTTTGATGCGCTTTATATACCCTTCGGCACCGCGGAAGATCCCGTCGATCACCCGTACACGATGCCCTACATCAAGATTAAGCTCCGATGCGTCATAAAACTCAAGTCCTTTCTCGCCCGACGATGATATCAGGATAAACATCTTCATCTGGCGGTCAGGTATCGGAGCCGGACGTTTCACGCCGCGAGAGTCGATGCGGCTGTACACATATGAGGGGAGCGTCGACTCTTTTACAACCCTTAGAGCGGTTTCGGCATCGGTGTGTATGAAAATCAGCGATGGCACCACCGGCCAAAGCTTCTTCTTACGCTGTCCGTCGCGCTCCACCACGCGCTCCTCTGTCGGAAAATAATATTCCACGCCGACGTCACGCAGATACTCTTCGTAGGCAAACACCCTATTGTTAAGCACCTTCACCGCATACCAATGTCGCCCATCGTCGGTGGGTGCTTCGCCATCTACATCAGCCACGCGCGGCTGCAAGTCAGCCGAATGTCCCGTCACTACGGTCGATGTTGCGCTATGAAGCATCGGGTTGTCGTTGTGCATTGTCGTAAGAACATTATTCTCTCTCCCCCGTCCCGGCTATCCGAAGTAGCCAAAACGAGGCAATAAGGGTAGATCCGTACAACCGTGCGAAATCGTCGTCCGACCCTGAAACAACAGGGCTGAATAAACGACCGACAGCCTCGGAACTCGCGTCAGTTCCTGAATCCAGGAATTTCCACGTCACCCTGAAAGTTTGGACCGCCAAAAATTGACGGCACAAATTTCCGCGACAAAGTTACAACTATTCCGCCACTCACTACTTACTTGTTATGTATTCTTAACAATATTTAATAGCTTCCACTTCCCCCACTTTGTCCCCTCCGGAGAGCCATCGGACGAGGTGCTTCGATCGCAAATAGTATTAAATATTGTTACATTAATCATTTATGAGTTAATTTTAATTAACAACACACCTTTTAAACCACCCTTCCTTCCCATTCTATTTGGCATATCACATAAATATATTAAATTTGCTGCGGAATTAAGAACCGAGCTTACGGAGGAGGCCAACAGCTTCCTCCATTTTATTGCATATCACTCGACTTGAGCATGCGCGCCCGGCAATCCGCGATAATCAGACAACACAACATTCATCATGATAGATAAAAACTTAATAGAGCAGACTCTCCTCGCCGCCATCGAGGGCACCGACCTTTTCCCGGTCGACGTACGCATCGAGCCCGGCAACCGCATAGTGGTAGAGATCGAAGCCGCCGAGGGATCGGTGGACGTAGAGCAATGCGCAGCCATCTCGCGCCGCATCGAAGATGTGCTCGACCGCGAAACCGACGATTTCGAGCTCGAAGTCGGATCGGCAGGGCTCACCTCCCCCTTTAAAGTGCGCGGCCAGTATATCAAGAATATAGGCAACGACATCGAAGTGCTGACCCGCGACGGCCGCAAGCTCAAAGGACGGCTTGAGAAAGTAGCCGACGACGACTTCACGCTCGTGGTAGCAGCCAAAGAGAAGCCCGAAGGAGCCAAGCGGCCCGTGATCGTCGAGCGCAGCATAGACATACCGTTTGCCGACGTGAAAAAAGCCGTCTATCTAATCGACTTCAAATAATCCCCCTACTGACTGAAACATTAACAACACATATTACCGGGACCGATAGCCTTACACGGCACCCCCGGATCTAAACAAAGAAATCCCGACTATGGCTAAAAAAGATGACACTCCCAATATAGTGGAGAGTTTTGCAGAGTTCAAAGAGCGCAAATTCATCGACAAGACCACGATGATCAGCGTCCTCGAAGAGTCATTCCGCAAAGTGCTCCAGGGCATGTTCGGCACCGACGAAAACCTCGACGTGATCATGAACCCCGATAAAGGCGACGTGCAGATATTCCAGAATCTTGAAGTGGTGCCCGACGGCGAAGTCACCAACCCCAACCTCCAGATATCGCTCTCCGATGCCCGCGCCGACCAGGATCCCGACGTAGAGATCGGCGAAGAGCACACCCGCGAGATCATTTTCGCCAACTTCGGACGCCGCGCCATCCTTACCCTGCGCCAGACACTTCAGTCGCGCATCCTTGAGCTGCAGAAAGAAGCCCTCTACAACAAATTCAAAGATCTCGAGGGCGAGCTCATCACCGGCGAGGTATACCAGACATGGTCGAAGGAGACACTGATAATCGACGATGAGAAAAACGAGCTCATACTCCCCAAAACACAGTCGATACCCGGCGATTTCTTCCGCAAAGGCGAGACCGTAAGAGCCGTAGTGCTCGAAGTGAGCAACTCAAATAACCCCAAAATCACCGTATCGCGCACCAGCGACCTCTTCCTGCGCCGCCTCTTCGAACTCGAAGTGCCCGAGATACACGACGGCCTGATCAATATCAAAGCCGTGGCGCGCATCCCCGGCGAACGAGCCAAGATCGCCGTCGAGAGCTACGACGACCGCATCGACCCCGTGGGCGCATGCGTCGGTGTCAAAGGATCACGCATACACGGCATCGTGCGCGAGCTGCGCAACGAGAACATCGACGTGATATCCTACACCACCAACCCTCAGCTGTTCATACAGCGCGCCCTCTCGCCCGCCAAAATCTCATCCATACGCCTTGACGAGGAGACCAAACAGGCGGAAGTGTTCCTGCGCCCCGAAGAGGTATCGCTCGCCATCGGCAAAGGCGGCCTCAACATCAAGCTCGCCAGCAAGCTCACAGGCTACAAGATCGACGTATACCGCGACACAGAAGTGTTCTACGAAGACGACATCTACCTCGACGACTTCAAGGATGAGATAGACCAGTGGGTGATCGACGCCCTCAAAAACATCGGTTGCGTCACCGCCAAGAGCGTGCTCAATGCAAACCGTCAGGACCTCATCGACAAGGCCGACCTCGAAGAGGAGACCGTCGATCTGGTGCTCGACGTGCTTCGCGCCGAGTATGAGGACGACGAGGATGCCGACAGCGCGCCTGAAGCCGACGATACCGACGCTTGAGCCACAACGCGGAGCGCAGCATCCGCACTCACGGCATCCTGCTGCATATAAAATATAAATTAACAAAATCGTCGACACACTGACGAGACACATTATATGGCCAAAACAAAACTTAGCAAAGCAGCAAAAGATTTCAACCTCTCGACATCCACCGTCATCGAATTTCTCAACAAGAAAGGGATAGAGGTGGAAGTCGGGCCGAACGCCCGAATCGACGACGATGTATACAGCCTGCTGGTGAAGGAGTTTGCTCCCGACCGCGAGCTGAAGACAAAGTCTGACCGGATTCTCTCCGAGCGCCAGAAAGAGAAAGTTAAACCTGCTCCCCAAAAGCCCGTGGAGGAGGTTAAGACCACGACTCTCCCCCCTCGCGGGCCTAAAGTTGTGGGCCACGTAGACCTCGACAGCAAAGGGAATATCGTAAAGCCTGCTGCCCCAAAAGCCGAAGCACAGGCCGAGGTGGCACCGGCTACTCCCGCTCCCGCTCCCGCACCGGCTCCGGCAGAGCCTAAGCAGGAAGTGAAGCCCGAACCCGCTCCCAAAGCCGAGGCTGCAGCCCCGGCTCAGCAAAAGCCGGAAGCAAAAGTCGAGACTCCCGCCGAACCCGCCAAGACGGAAGCCCCCGCAGCAGAGGCTCCTAAAGATGAAAAACCTGCTGCCCCAAAAACGGAGAGCGCACCTGCCGAAGCTGCTCCCGCCGAGACTCCCGCCGAACCCGCCAAGACGGAAGCCCCCGCAGCAGAGGCTCCTAAA
>CAZPKH010000008.1:0-66032 GCA_964587165.1 uncultured Muribaculaceae bacterium | reverse complement strand
TGAGCAAAAATTCGGGCTGTTTGCGCAATTCATAAATAATTGCTACCTTTGCACCCGAATTATTGCAATATCACCGTTATATGAACGAAGGAACAGCACCTTTCGACATTCTGTTTGAGAACAGCTGGGAAGTCTGTAATAAAATCGGAGGCATCTACACCGTACTTTCGACCAAGGCAAAGACCCTGCAGACCCTCTACAAAGATAAAACGATATTCGTTGGCCCCGATGTGTGGAGCGACGACAACCCCTCTCCCTACTTCATACCACAACCCTCCGTACTCAAGGCTTGGCGCAATCAAGCCGAACTGCCCTACGGCATTGAGGTGCGCTGCGGACGCTGGGATATTCCCGGCAAACCGATGGTTGTGCTGGTGAAATTTGACACAATGTATGCCCACAAGGACGAGTTCTACGCCAAGATGTGGGAGCTTTATAAAGTTGACTCGCTGCACGCTTACGGCGACTACGACGAGGCATGCGCCTTTGCCCTCGCCTCGGCTATCGTGATAGAGAGTATATGCGACTGGCTGCGCGCCGAGCATTTCTGCGCTGCCGCCACCGAAGTTCCGTCCAAGCTGCGCCGCCACTGCCCGGCAATAATAGCTCATTTCGACGAGTGGACCACCGGCATGGGGCTCCTTTACACTCAGTGGCGTCAGCCGGCTGTAGCGACGATATTCACCACTCACGCCACAAGCATAGGCCGCTCGATATGCGGCAACGGCAAGCCGCTCTACGACTATATGCGCGGCTATAACGGCGATCAGATGGCCGGCGAGCTGAACATGCAGTCGAAGCACTCGCTGGAGAAGGCCGCCGCTCAGGCCGCCGACTGCTTCACGACAGTGAGCGATGTGACAGCCGTCGAGTGCGAGCAGTTGCTCGAGCGACGCCCCGATATCGTGACTCCGAACGGCTTTGAGAAAGGTTTTGTGCCGGCCAAGAGCAAGTTTGAAGGCGTACGCGCTCAGGCTCGCGAGGCTCTCATTAATGTAGCATCGTCGCTCACCGGAGTCAAACTCCCCGACGACACTTTCCTGGTGGCTACCTCTGGCCGCTGCGAGTACCGCAACAAGGGTATCGACGTATATCTCGATGCCATGACCCGCCTCGCCGCCACACGCACGCCGGCCGACACTCCCGTTGTGGCTTTCGTACTCGTGCCCGCATGGTCGAAAGAGGCCCGCGAGGACCTGAAAGCCGCTCTGAAGCTCAAACGCAAGAAAGGGGAGCTCCCCGAGCCATATATCACCCATACGCTCAACAATCCGGATCAGGATCCTATCATCGGACGCATCCGTCAGCTCGGCCTCACCCTGAAGAAAGACAATCTCACGGTGATTTATGTGCCCTGCTACCTCAACGGCACCGACGGAATATTCGACCGCACATATTACGACACACTTATCGGTCTCGACGCAACGGTGTTCCCCTCCTACTACGAGCCGTGGGGGTATACTCCGCTTGAATCGGTAGCGTTCGGAGTACCGACAGTCACCACCTCGCTTTCAGGCTTCGGCCAGTGGGTGATAAACTGCTTCGGCGAAGCTCCGACGTTCGACAACTGCGGCGTGAATGTGATACGCCGCACCGACTCAAACTACGACGATGTGGCCGCCGGAATATCCCGCTCGCTCGAATGGCTGCTGACACACCGCGACTCAAAAGCAGCCATAAGCCGCGCAGCCACCGAGACATCGGCTATGGCAGCGTGGGCTTACTTCATAGACTACTATGTCGTGGCATTCACGATGGCTCTCGACAACTCCATGGAGCGATACCACCAGAACGCCGAATGTAAATAGCAACATACAAGAGATAATATCATACTCCACAGACTGCCATACCCGGCAGCAAACGAATCAGAAACTTAAAATCAAAATTGAATAATTACTTTCTATGAAACTCCAAGTAAGCAATTCAAACGCTCCTGCATGGCGCGATGTCACCGTGCAAGCTATCCTCCCCCCCAAGCTCAAACCGCTCGAGGAACTCGCCAAAAACCTTTGGTGGGTATGGAACAGCGAAGCCAAAGCACTCTTCCGCGAACTTGATCCCGAAAAATGGCGCGACACCGGCGAGAACCCCGTGATGGTGCTCCAGCAGCTCAGCTCCGACCGCCTGGCACAGATCAGCAAAGATCCGGAGATCATGGCTCGCCTCGACAGCGTGTACAAGATGTTCAAGGAGTACATGAAGCAGCCCATGCGCAAGGATATCCCCTCGGTGAGCTACTTCTCGATGGAGTACGGTCTTTGCAACTGCCTCAAAATCTACTCCGGCGGCCTCGGTGTGCTCGCCGGCGACTATATCAAGGAAGCATCCGACTCGCGTGTCGACATGACAGCCGTCGGCTTCCTCTATCGCTACGGTTATTTCACCCAGACTCTGTCGGTCGACGGCCAGCAGATCGCCAACTATGAGGCTCAGAACTTCAACCAGCTCCCTATCGAGCAGGTGCTGGATGCCAACGGCCATCCGATGATCCTCGAGGTGCCTTTCCCCGGCCGCATAATCTACAGCCATGTATGGCGTGTAAATGTAGGCCGCATGAAGCTCTATCTGATGGACACCGACTTCGACATGAACTCGGAGTTCGACCGCTCAATCACACACCAGCTCTACGGCGGCGAATGGGAAAACCGTATCAAACAGGAGTATCTGCTCGGTATCGGCGGCGTGCTGCTGCTTAAGAAGCTGGGCATCAACCACGACATCTATCATTGCAACGAGGGCCACGCCGCTCTGCTCAACCTGCAGCGTCTGGTCGACTACGTACAGGAGAAGCACCTCCCCTTCAACGTAGCCCTCGAAATGGTACGCAGCACCTCGCTCTACACCGTACACACACCCGTGCCTGCAGGCCACGACTACTTCGAGGAGGACCTCTTCGGCAAATATATGGGTGAATACCCCGCTAAACTCGGCATCAGCTGGAACGATCTGATGAACATGGGCCGCGAGAACCCCAACACCCACGAGCGCTTCTCGATGAGCGTATTCGCTCTCAACACTTGCCAGGAAGCCAACGGCGTAAGCTGGCTCCACGGCGAGGTATCGAAGAAGATGTTTGCCGGTATCTGGAAAGGGTACAACTGGCAGGAGAGCCACGTAGGATATGTGACAAACGGTGTTCACATGCCCACATGGGCCGCATCGGAGTGGAAAGAGTTCTACGGCGAGAAGCTCGGTCAGCAGGTATTCGAGCACCAGAGCGACCCCAAAGCTTGGGAAGGCATCTTCAAGGTGAAAGATGAAGAGATCTGGGAGATGCGCAAGACTCTCAAAAACAAATTCATCAAGTTCATCCGCCGCGACTTCAAGGCCAAATGGCTCGCCAACCAGGGCGATCCCGCAGCTGTGGTAAACATCCTCGAGAAGATCAATCCCGACGCTCTGATCATCGGTTTCGCACGTCGCTTCGCCACATACAAGCGCGCACACCTGCTCTTCACCGACCTCGACCGTCTGGCCAAGATCGTCAACAACCCCAACTTCCCCGTACAGTTCGTGTTCTCGGGCAAGGCTCACCCCGCCGACGGTGCCGGCCAGGGTCTGATCAAGCGCATCATGGAGATCTCGCGCATGCCTCAGTTCCTGGGCAAGATCATCTTCCTTGAGGATTACAACATGGTGGTTGCAAAACGCCTCGTGACCGGTGTCGACATCTGGCTCAACACCCCCACACGTCCTCTTGAGGCTTCGGGTACATCGGGCGAGAAAGCCGAAATGAACGGCGTGCTCAACTTCTCCGTGCTCGACGGCTGGTGGTATGAAGGGTATCGCTTCGACGAGAAAGCCGGCTGGGCTCTCACCGACAAACGCACTTTCCAGGATCAGAACCAGCAGGACCGCCTCGACGCTGCCACAATATACTCGATGCTCGAAAACGAGATCATACCCCTCTACTTCGCCAAGAACTCCAAAGGGTACTCACCCGAGTGGATACAGTATATCAAAGGCTCGATCGGCCATATCGCACCTCACTTCACCATGAAGCGTATGATCGACGACTATATCGAGCGCTTCTATACCAAAGAGGAGAAACGCTCCCGCAAGCTGGCTGCCAACGACTATGCACTCGCACGCAGCATCGTAGAGTGGAAAGAGAAGGTAGCAGCTGCCTGGGACGGTATCAAAGTATTCGATGTGAAACAAATCGAGGGCACTGATCCCGGCAACATCCGCACTGGCGACACCTGCAATTGGGAGGTGATCGTCGACACCAACGGCCTTGGCAAGGATCTTGGTATCGAAGCCGTGCTCTACAAGATGGAGGATGGCGAGGAGAAACTCTGGAAGACAACTCCCTTCAAGGTAGTAAAAGAGGAAGGCAACGTGCTCACCTACGAGCTCAAGGACAAGACCAAGGATGCCGGTGTGTTCCGCTACGGATTCCGCATGTATCCCATCAACCCCGAGCTGCCCCACCGTCAGGACTTCGCATACGTGCGCTGGATCTGATAACTCTACTTCTCACATTTACAAAGGGTTCGACCGATCGCGGCCGAACCCTTTGTCGTTATACTTATAGTATTTTATTTGCGGTCTTTCAGCTTCTCGAGAGGACGCTCAAGTGCCTCGAGAGCCAGGTCGACGGCTTCCTCAAACGAGTCGGCTACCTTTGTGGCCACAAGCTCATCTTGCTGAGGCACGGTGACACGTACCACAACCTCCTTGTTCATGGCCGATTCCGGCTTCACCACCTTGAGGGTGAAATCGATATTGGAGATATTGACATTGTGGCGCGCCAGGCGCTGAGCCTTCTTGTTGATAAACTCGGTGAGACGCTCGGTGATGTCGAAGTGGATAGCTTTAATCTTGACTTCCATGGTTTTCTCCTTTCTTTTGTTGTGCGCGGGGGTGCGCGGATTGATAATTACGTTGTAAATCTCTATAGGTGATATGTGTGTAGACTTGCGTCGATGCGAGGCTCTGATGCCCCATTAGATGGCTCACGGCGTTGAGATCGGCACCGGAGTTGAGCATATCGGTGGCAAACGTATGTCGAAGCACGTGAGGAGAAAGACGCGCAGCGTGTACACCTGCTTCGGCGAGGGCCTGATGCACAACCTTATAAAGAGCCGATCTATACATCGGAAGCCCCGAAGGCATCACGAAAAGCTCGGCTGCCGACTCGTCGACATGATAGCGACGCACCTCGCGGTAATGGTCGATGGCCTCTGCCAACTCTGCACCGAAAGGCACAAGTCTGTCTTTATTACGCTTACCGCGCACTTTTAGTTCACGGCTGCGGGTATCGACATTCGCATTTTTTAGCGTAAGCAGCTCGGTGGATCGTAATCCGGTGGTATAAAGCATCAGCAATATCAGATGATTGCGCACGGCAATAAAATCATCCGGCGACTGAGGCTTGTCAAGAAGCTCGTTGATCTCCGTAGTGCGGATAAATACCGGCAAAGGCTTATCGGCGCGAACGCCCTGCAAATCCTTGGCAGGATTTACCTGCAGGCCGTGTACACGCATCAGGTAGCGGTAGAAAGCCATCAGCGCCGAGCGTTTGCGGTGCAGAGTGCGTGGCTTCACATGGCAATCGGCCGCCAGATAGGCTACCCATTCCCTCAAGTCGGCGGTAGTATATTGCATAGGGGCAAACTCTCCGTGCCCTACCCTACGCATGTACGCCTCCCACTGACGCAGATCGCCACTGTAAGCCGAAGCAGTCAGATCAGAGAGTCCTTGCTCCACGCGCAAATGCTCTAAAAACAGGCCTATTAAGTCTAAATTTGCCATAATAATACCACTTTCGCCTACGAATATACACATTTAAATCCTATCCGCCAAATATTTTTCAACAATTTGTTTGAATTTATAAACAAAGATTCTCCCACAAACATTTGGACACCCGAAATTGATTTCCAAATTTCGCCAAATTTGAATCTGTCATATATAGATATGTTAAAACGGCGAAGAATGTGCCGTTAAGATTGTTAAATTCATTTTTTTGTACTGAGGCATGGGATTTTTTGCTTAAAAAGTATTATCTTTGCATTAATAAAAGCGGACTTAACCTATAGAATACACGGAATCTTGAAATTTTAATGAAGTATTTTTTGCTATTTACACTTTCCGTCCTTTCTGTCCTTTACGCTTTTGGACAGACTCCCGACGACTCGGTGAAAGTGTATTTTCAAATAGGCCGGTGGCAGTATGATCCTGCCCTTGAAGGCAATAAGAGCTCGATGGAGAAATTCATCGACAGGGTTCGTACAGCCTCTGCCGATCAGAATCTCGAGCGCATCATCATCCGATCATACGCATCGCCCGACGGGGCCGACAGAGTTAATAAGCTCCTCTCCCAGAAGCGCGGAGCTTCTATCGCTGCACTTATCGAAAAAAGCACCGGTGTTGATTCAAAGTATATAGAAACGATAGCCGAAGGTGAGGCTTGGGATGAGCTTCGTCGTGCCGTCGAGGCTAACCCCGATGTACCCTCGCGCGGTGCCATCCTTGATATTATCGACAGCACTCCCATATCGGTGCTCGATGCCCGCGGCAATGTTGTGAGCTCCCGCAAGAAGAAGCTGATGGATCTGCGCGGAGGGCGCCCCTGGCAGTGGATGCTGGCGAATATCTTCCCGAAGCTGCGCAACTCCCTGTCGGTATCGATCTTGCTTAAGCATGACCCTACCGAAGCGAACGGCGAAGAATCCGTTGCTTACGGCAGCTCCACACCTGTCTCCGGTGATGAGAACGCTGCTCAATCGCCCGCAACAGATCCTTACACACAGGCATCAGCCGACTCTTCGGCGTATATTGCTCAGTCCGGCTTAGAATTTGCCGCAAAGGGTCTCGGCTCCGATATTTCCGGGATGGGAGCAGCTGAGATGTCGGCCGCTCACGATCTGACCGACACAGCTACGGCATCGGATCAGTCGGTGACCACCGACACACAAGTTCTCGCTCTTAAAACCAACGCTCTATACTACGGCATTCTGATGCCCAACCTTGAGCTCGAATGGCTTATCAACAAAAACTGGTCGGTGGCCGTAGAAGGCAACCTTGCTTGGTGGGGCAGTTATAAACACGACAAGAGCTACCGCATATGCGTGATCGACGGCGAAGTGCGCCGCTGGATCAAGCCCCGCGAGCCTTGGCACGGCATGTATGTCGGTGTGATAGCCGGCGGCGGGTGGTACGACTTTCTAAAGAAGACTCCCGGATACCATGGCTGGGGCATAATGTCGGGGCTATCAGTAGGATATATGTGGCCGGTAGCCAAGCATCTGTCGCTTGAAGCAGAGATAGGAGCCGGCTACGTGCGGTCCCGTTATAAAGAGTATCATCCCTTTGAGGGACACCACATCTATCAGCGCACCAAAGATCTCAACTATTTCGGGCCGATCAAAGTGAAATTTTCCTTAGTGTGGAGATTTCTTGACCGTAAAACTCCTAAAACTCACGATATCGCCCTATGAGTAAACGCTTGCTTTACATAAGAGCCGTTTTGCTCGCCGGTCTTACACTGTTGGCTTCGTGTCGAGAGGATTTGTGCTACAACCACTTCCCGTCGACCAACATTGATCTGTCGTGGGAGCTGGAGTGGGAGCGTGACTACGGTATGCATCATTCGGCTACATGGGATGCTTCGTTCCACGGTTTTGAATACTACGAAATGACTCCTGCCATGCCTGAATGGGTGACACTTGTAAAGTTCAGAAATAATGGTTCAACCGACGAGAACTATCTGGGTGTCGATGGTGGCAACATCCCCGTAGATAACGAAAAAGACGCCTCATATCTGCTCTATAACGGCGACACGGAATATATAGTAATAAAAGATATAGCTTCGATTAATGATGCGCGTGCCACTACCACATCGCGTTCGCGTGGCGGCGATGCTCTGCGCTATCTCCAGTCGCTTGCTCCCGGCACACGCACTGCCAACCCGCCTGACCTGCTCTATGCCGCTTATATCGACGAAGTGCCCTATGTCGAAGCCCACTCTTCCCACCATACTCCGGTGAGAATGCAGCCGTTGGTATTCACATACATAATACGCTACGAGTTTGAATACGGACTGCACCACGTGGCACTCGCACGCGGAGCTATTGGAGGCATGGCCGATGCTGTATATTTGAAGAACGGAGTGACCTCCGACAATACGGCCATTCTGCTATTCGACTGCAATCTCACGTCGTATGGATGCGAATCACATGTACGTTCGTTTGGCGTACCGTCGTTTCCCGATCAGTATTATGGCCAGGGAGGGCGTACAGGCAGCCAGGTGCCGATCACTGTCAATCTCGAATTGCGACTCACCAATGGCAGCTACTTGGAGTTCGACTATGATGTAACTGATCAAATAGCCGCTCAGCCCCGTGGTGGAGTGATACGCATCACCGGTATTCGCGTGGAGGATCCTCAAAATGAACCCGGCGACAGTGGAGCCTTTGATGTGGGCGTGTCCGGTTGGGGCGATGTGATCGACATCGACCTACCCTTCTAACGAATCATATTTCACAGAAAATACAATTAAATAATCAATAATTAATCAATCCATTTATTAATCTTTTTAAACATCAAAGAGAAATGAAAAAGCTATTCTTTTGGCTTGCAGTAAGCTCTACAGCTTTCACAGCCTGCACATCAACCGATGTGGTCGAGGAAGCTATGGAGAAAAATGCAATCGGCTTCGAGAACGTTATCGGTAAGCCGAGCCGTACGGTTGTGGAGGGCGACCTGAACTTGAGCAATTTCGACACATTCAGTGTGTTCGGATACTATGTGAACGGTGGAGCTCCCATTGAGGTGTTCACAGGTCAAGATGTGACTAAAATAAGTGGCACATGGTCGTACGACGACACCCAGTATTGGACAGCCGGCGCCACCTACTACTTCTACGCATACAGCTGCGGCAATACCACCTACAATAATTCCACTGCTACCGGTGTAGGCACTCCGGCTCTGGATATGACCAACAACCAGTTTACTATCTCCGGTTTCAACTGCACCGACGACCACCAGCACGATCTGCTCGTGGCTTACCGTACCATGGAAGCGCCCACTACCGCTACCGACAAAGTGAGCCTGCAGTTCCTCCACGGTCTGTGTAAGGTTAGCGCCAAATTCATCAACGACTTTGAGGCCGGCATCGATGCATATATCTCAGAGGTAAAATTAACCAATTACTTCGACCAGGCTGATCTCACAGCCGCAGGCAACGTGCTGACATGGAGCAATCCTTCGCGCACAGAGACCACCTCGATCAACATGGCCAACACCGATGGCGAAAGTGTTGCTACCTCAACACGCGTACCCGGCTACACCACCGTATCTGTTGATCCTGTATTCATCATCCCTGCTCCCTATGTAAACGACAACGTGGCTCTGCAGTTCCGTCTCGTCCTGAAGCAGGGCGACCAAGTGGTTCTGGACCGCACCGTGACCGGCGAATGGAGACCGACCGAATGGAATCCCGGTTTCATCTACAACTACACCATCCACATCTCGGGTGCAATCCTCAACTTCGGCCAGATCCAGTTTAATGCAGACATTAACGTGGCTGACATGGCAACCCCCGAGGACTGGAGCGACGACAACACAAGCCAGATCACCTTCTCGAGCTCGGATAACATTTAATTCCACTCCTATCTGTATAAAACGAGATATCTGTATAAAACGGGATCGGCATCGAGACAACGCCAAAGATGCCGATCTCGTTTATCATAATAATCCAATTTATATCTTCTCCTACCAATCGGATCAACTTACTCCGACTGATATACACAAATCCCCCCGATGCGCCCATCACGGGTCACTTCGGGGGGATTTTCTAAAAAAATAATCTTTATGAAATTAAAAATATCCGAGATTCAACCAAGCCGGTCACTTGCCGAAGTAACCTTTAGAGGCTTTCTTCAGCCGATCACGCAGCGATCTTTTCGTTTCTTCAGATGATCCTCCGCAGGGTGCAGCCAGCTCTTCTTGTATAGCCATATTGGTCATCTGTGCATAACGGATACGCCCGGAGTGCTCACGCTCAAACATCTCCTTCATGCCGGCTTCGTCTTGCTGAAACTCAAGCGTATTGTCGATACTGAGAGCCTTGGCAGCACGCTTCACATCAATATTAGCGCCGATAAAGTTGAAGTTCCAGCCCTGCTCTTTGAGCTCTTCAATCATTGAAGCCACTTTTTGGCGAGTGTAAATGGAAGATGAGTTTTCTTCGCCATCGGTGATTATGGTGACAGCACCGATAGCCATTTCGCGGGTTTTGGCAAGGGCTCTCAGCTCGGCCACAGTCGAACCCACAGCATCGTAGAGCGGCGTACACCCCCCGGGCTGATACTCTTTAGGACCTATATGACTCACCTCGAGGGCATGTGTATTTTTCACTATATAGCGTGATGGATGCCCACCGGATTGAAAAGCAAAGATGCTGACATAGTGAGTCTGAGTGTCGGCAAACTGCCGCTGCACGCTCTTGATGGTGTCGAGGGTTTCGTTGCAACCGTTAATTGTCTGGCGACTGAGGCATTGCATCGATCCTGATTCGTCGAGGATGATGAGATTGTAAACTTCTGTTTTCATTTTTATTGGAATTAAAGGGTTATAAGTAACTGTTGGAAAATAATTTATTACAAAATGCGTGACGGAAATCGAGAGGAAATCCAAATTTGAAGATAGAGTTTAGCGAGCTAAACGACTGATGATAATTTGGATTTACGCCGATTTGCGACCGCAGTGTGTATAAAAGATACTTGATAACAGTGGCTTTGAACATAATATCGTTTAATTTTCAACAGTTACTTATTATAGCCAGAAAGGATTGCGGCCTTTGCGGGCTTTTGATTTTTTTTTCTCAAAAGCTGCTTCGTCAAATGAGTATAGATGAGGTGCACGGGACGAACCACCAATGCTCGCTTCTGTTTCGTCAACACACCCCAATGAGCTGCATTCTGACGGCAAGGGATCCGGAGCGGTTACGGAGTCGGAATGAAGATAGCCCGTGGATGCCATTTTTTTATAAAAATTGCGCCGATCGTATCGCTCGCCGGTGATAAGTTCATAAAGACGCTGCAACTCGCTTAGGGTGAAAAGACGGTCGAGCAACTTGAAAGCGATGGGGCGGGTCTGCATCACCTCAATTATATGAAGGCGTGCATCGTCGATTATTCGCTTGTGATCGAATGCCAAAGGCGGCAGTTCGTCAAGCTCATACCACATTGCCCCTAC
Source organism: uncultured Muribaculaceae bacterium (assembly GCA_964587165.1). GTDB lineage: Bacteria > Bacteroidota > Bacteroidia > Bacteroidales > Muribaculaceae > CAZPKH01. Next base: position 54,830 of record CAZPKH010000008.1, on the reverse strand, counting down.
AGCATCGTCGCCGGCAATCAGACTGAAATCGCCTTTGCGTACCATTGCAAAAAAAGCAACAGTCACAACTCGTTCGCGAGGATCGCGATCCACGTCGCTGTACACCTTAAACTGCTCAAGATACACATTATTAATACCGGTCTCTTCGCGCAGCTCGCGGCGGGCACACTCTTCAATAGTCTCATCGATTTTCATAAAGCCGCCGGGCAACGCCCACAACCCCTTGTAGGGCGGCAAACCACGCTCTATCAGCAATACATAGAGCATACGCCCGTCGAAGCCAAACACTACAGAATCGGCAGTGAGTGCCGGATGTGGATACTTATAATTATACATATCTAAAAGGTGTGTAATTTTTACACCACAAAAATAGTGTGTATTTTTTACACATCCAAATTTTTAGTGTATTTTTTACACAATTGCTTAATCTTCCCTCTGCTTGGAAAGATGTAAGAGGTTACAAATTATCGTTTCGGAAAACTTATCAACATTGCGACTCAAAAAAGTTTTCCGTTTTTGGCAACTTGGATAATTATCGCCACCTTTGCAATCAGATAAAAATACCAACATTACCCTCTCTTATTTAACCACCGTGAATACAGACACCTACACCTTCGACGAAGCTTACCAAGCCAGTATCGGATATTTCGACGGCGACGAGCTCGCCGCACGCGTCTGGGCGAACAAATATGCCCTGAAGGATTCGTTCGGACATCTTTTTGAACGCACTCCGGCCGATATGCATCGCCGCATAGCTACTGAAATAGAGCGCATTGAGCGCAAATATCCCAATCCGATGAGCTTCGACGAGATATATTCGCTGCTCGACAAATTCCGCTACGTTGTGCCTCAGGGCAGCCCTATGAGCGGTATCGGCAATCATTATCAGGTAGGCTCGCTGAGCAATTGCTTCGTGATAGGCCTTGACGGAAAGCCTGATTCATACGGCGGTGTGATACGCATCGACGAAGAGCAGGTGCAACTTATGAAACGTCGCGGTGGCGTGGGTCACGATCTGTCGCACATTCGTCCTAAAGGGATGCCGGTGAAAAACTCGGCTCTCACATCTACGGGCCTTGTGCCGTTCATGGAGCGATACTCCAACTCTACCCGCGAGGTGGCTCAGGACGGACGTCGCGGCGCGCTGATGATGACCGTCTCTATCAAGCATCCCGACTCGGAGGCTTTTATCGACGCCAAGATGACCGAAGGAAAGATCACGGGTGCAAACGTATCGGTGCGCATCGACGACGCATTCATGGAGGCGGCCGAGAAAGGGCAGAAATACACCCAGCAGTACCCCATCGATGCCGAGAATCCCACGGCCACAAAAGAGATCGACGCAGCAAAGCTATGGAGCAAAATAGTGCACAACGCATGGCAGAGCGCTGAGCCGGGCGTACTCTTCTGGGATACGATAACCCGCGAATCGGTGCCCGACTGCTACGCCGATCTCGGATTTCAGACAATATCGACCAACCCATGCGGCGAGATACCCCTCTGCCCCTACGACAGCTGCCGTCTGCTGGCCATCAATCTATACAGCTATGTCAAGAATCCGTTCACAGACAAGGCTGAGTTCGACTTCGAGCTGTTCCGCGACCATGTGATGAAAGCACAGCGCATGATGGACGACATCATCGATCTGGAGATGGAGAAGATCGACGCTATCATTGCAAAAATCAAATCCGACCCCGAAACGGCCGAGGTGAAGTCGGCCGAGCTCAATCTTTGGGAGAAGATACGAGCCAAGACCCTCAAAGGACGCCGCACAGGTGTAGGCACTACTGCCGAAGGCGACATGATAGCCGCCATGGGGTTGCGCTACGGCACACCCGAAGCCACGGCATTCTCAGTGAGCGTGCACAAGGCACTCGCTCTGGCCGCCTACCGCTCGTCGGTCACCATGGCCGCAGAGCGCGGAGCTTTCGAGATATTCGACGCAAAGCGCGAGGAGAACAACCCCTACATAGCGCGCATACGCCAGGCCGACCCTCAGCTCTATGACGACATGGTGGCCACCGGGCGGCGCAATATCGCATGTCTGACGATAGCTCCCACCGGCTCTACATCAATCCTCACGCGCACTACGTCGGGCATCGAGCCGGTATTTATGCCCGTATACAAACGCCGCCGCAAGGTGAACCCCAACGATCCCGACGTGCATATCGACTATGTTGACGAGACAGGCGATGCTTTCGAGGAGTTTATCGTATACCATCCGAAATTCATCGAATGGATGCGCATCAACGGCATAGATACCGAGCGCCGCTACACCCAGGAGGAGCTCAACGACCTTGTGGCACGTTCGCCATACGCCGGCGCTACGGCCAACGAAATCGACTGGCTCGAAAAAGTCAAGATGCAAGGCGCAGTGCAGAAATGGGTGGATCACTCGATTTCGGTGACTATCAACCTCCCCTCCGATGTGACGGAAGAACTCGTCAACCGCCTGTATCTCCAAGCCTGGAAAGAAGGGTGCAAAGGGTGCACGGTGTATCGCGACGGCTGCCGCAGCGGCGTTCTTATAGCTCTGGAAAAAGACACTAAGAAGAAGCCTGAGCCCGCTGAAGCCATCCACCCCCATGTGCTCAAACGCCCCATAGAGCTTGAGGCTGATGTGGTGCGCTTCCAGAACAACAAAGAGAAGTGGATCGCATTTGTGGGTCTGATGGACGGACGTCCATACGAGATCTTCACCGGTCTGGCCGACGACGAGGAGGGGCTCTTTGTACCCAAGTCGGTGACCTCCGGTAAGATCATCAAGGCTGTGGCACCCGACGGATCGAAACGCTACGACTTCCAGTTCACCAACAAGCGCGGCTACAAGACCACAATCGAAGGCCTGAGCGAGAAGTTCAAGCCCGAGTACTGGAACTACGCCAAGCTTATCTCCGGCGTGCTCCGCTACGGCATGCCCATCGACCAGGTGCTCAAACTCGTCGGTGGCCTTGAGCTCGACTCACAGTCGATCAACACATGGAAGATGGGTGTCGAGCGAGCCCTGAAGAAATACCTCGCCGACGGCACTCAGGCCACCGGTCAGCGGTGCCCCAACTGCGGCCAGGAGACTCTCGTATATCAGGAAGGATGCCTCATATGCACCTCATGCGGCACATCAAAGTGCGGCTGACAAGAGCCTCTAACATGTAAGATTCTAAAACCAACTCAGTTAACACCCGTGATGCACCCTCCCCCCCGAGCGGTGCATCATTTGTTTTGGCCACCCCTTTCAAATACATATTAGACAATCTACAGTTGGTTAATTTTAGCACATACCTTTCGAACATGATCCAAACCATAAAGTAGAGATCTGCTCTCAATCCCCATCCATCTGAAAAGCTCGTGTATTATTTCGTAAGATTTTAAAATATAATCCGTGGAGATAACAGGGCTTTTCAGTGCAAAACAAATTGGTTCATGATGAGCAATACGGTTTCGTAAGATATTAATGCCATCCAATACATTGAAGACGTAAGCTTGATTATACTGCTTTAAGCGCGATGACCGAGGCTTTTTCGGAAATATATCCAGTAGCATTTGTCCGGTAGCACGATATTGTGGATTGGCAAACATATATTTCCATACGCCAAACTCCATCTCAGCCAAGAGTTTATGATGCGAATATTCTCCCTTTCGATTTAACCGTTCGTAAGCCTTAAGTATTATCTTTGCACTATAACGGCAGCTCGTAATATCAAAAATGCCCTCCGCCAAAACGGCATCTCGTAGCCAATCATCCCCAAAACAATCAGAGAGTCGTCGATCAATAGCGTTGCGGAGCGCTACCTCTAAACAACTGAGCAATGTATATACTTCCTTCGACAGATATAGATTCAACCGATAGAGCGTCATGGCCTTTCGGGTATCACCTCCACATGCCAAAAGATAGCGGCTGAGACGTTCTGACGATAGAGCATATTGAAAATCGAAATATTTCACAATTAAATATAACTATTTGAGCTGAAATTTGTTTTCTTTAAAAGAAAACACTATATTTGCAGTGTTGATTCCCGGTAGCCCCTGATTCGTCAAGCTATCGGGTTTAGTTTTAATATTGCAAAGGTAACACAAAAACCTTTTCAAACATATTCGTTGAGTAAGTTCAATCAATCTTGAATTTTAGATTCCTCACCTCACACTAACGTCGCGATAGCTTCGTTATATATATGTATGAAGCATAGCAACCTACTGAGCCGGATGATATGTGGTGCGCTTCTCTCTGTTGCTGTCCTCTCCCCCTGCGCAGCGGCTGCCGAAAACACCTCGCCGGCTTACAACTTCCTTAACGTCCCGTCGTCCACCCACGCTTTCGGCTTGGGTGGAATCAACATATCGACTGTGGCCGACGACATCATGATGATAGATCAAAACCCGGCCCTGCTTGGCCCGGAGATGGAGATGCAGATCGGCATGAACTACTCCCGATGGCTCGGCAACAGCAACTTTGCCGGTGTGAAATTCGGTATGCCCGTCAACGACAAGAGCGCTTGGGCTGTCGGACTGCAATATCTCGACTACGGCAAAATCGACGGCTACGATGAGTTCGGACAAGCCACCGGCAAATTCTCTCCCAAAGATATGGCCGTAAGCGCTTTCTACTCGCACGACATATACGGCAACTGGCGAGGCGGTGCGACACTCAAATTCCTTTACTCGGCATATTCCGACTATACTGCAATAGCTCTGGCAACCGATCTCGGTGTAAACTATTACGACCCTGAGCGCGACCTGTCGCTCTCGCTGGCGGTGGTGAACCTCGGCGGCCAGGTGAAACGTTTTGCCGACTCTTACGACCGTCTGCCTATCGATGTGCGCCTGGGCTGGACCCAGTCGTTCGGCACATTCCCGGTGAGATTCAACATCACGCTATGGAATCTCACCAAATGGCACCTCCCCTACTACGATACCGGCGACGGCACCGAGATGAAACCCGGCGAGTGGAAAGATTCGTTCGGCTCAAATCTGTTCCGCCACATCATTTTCGGCCTCGATTTCGTGCCATCCGACCGTTTCTACGTAGCTCTCGGCTACAACTACAAGACACGCACCGACATGGCCACCTACCACCGCTCGTTTCTGTCGGGGTGGAATCTCGCCGCGGGTCTTAACGTAAAAAACTTCGGCATAGGCATAGGCTTCGGGCAGCCCCACTCCGGAGGCACCACATTAATGCTAAACCTCTCCACAAATCTATATGAATTCCGCAACTGACACTTCGCAAACCCCACGTATCATAGTAGCCATCGACGGCTTCTCGTCGTCGGGCAAAAGCACCATGGCAAAAACTCTGGCCCGCAAAGTGGGCTACCGTTATATCGACTCGGGAGCAATGTACCGGGCCGTGACCCTCTACGCCATGCGCCACGGCATGATAGCCGCCGACGGTACGGTCGATGCCGCTGCCCTTACGGCCGCTCTGCCGCAGATAAAGATTGATTTTGAGGTGACTCCCGACGGCCAGCACACTACTCTCGACGGTGCCGACGTGGAGCGCGAGATACGCTCGCTGCAAGTGTCGGAGCATGTATCGCCTGTGGCCGCCATACCGGCTGTGCGCCATGCCTTGGTGCGTATGCAGCAGGAGTTCGGCCACGACAAAGGGATAGTGATGGATGGCCGCGACATCGGCACAACTGTTTTTCCGACGGCCGAAATGAAAATATTCGTCAACGCTTCGGCCGAGACACGCGCCCGCCGTCGATACCTTGAGCTTCAGGCCAAAGGCGATACCACGGCTACATACGAGCAGGTGCTCGACAACGTGCGTAGCCGCGATCATATCGACACCACCCGCGCAGAGAGCCCCCTGCGCCGTGCCGACGATGCGAAAGTGATCGACAACGACAATCTTTCGCCCCGGCAGCAGGATGATCTTTTGCTCGAAATATTCCACGACACTGTCAAATCGCTCTCACACGCGTGAAACCTATTATTGAGATTGACCCCGGCTCCGGGTTCTGCCACGGAGTGGTTGCCGCAATCCGCAAAGCCGAAGAGGAGCTTGCCCGCGGTGGCTCGCTGCATTCCCTCGGCGACATCGTGCACAACTCTACTGAAGTAGAGCGGCTGCGCCTCAAGGGGCTCAGCACCATCACTCACGCCGATCTCGACAGCCTCACAGCAGGGTCGCGGGTGCTTCTGCGCGCTCACGGCGAGCCACCGGCCACGTATGCCACGGCCCAAGCTCGCGGCATCACGCTTATCGACGCCACATGCCCGGTGGTGCTCCAGTTGCAGCGACGCATCAAACGCGCCTGCGATGCCGACCCCCACGGACGGACGCAGATAGTGATTTACGGCAAGAAAGGGCACGCCGAGGTGAACGGCCTGGTCGGGCAGACCGACGGGCATGCCATAGTGGTGGAGAGTATCGACGAGCTCGACGCGCTCGACTTCAGCCGCCCCATCGACCTGTACTCTCAGACCACAAAATCGATCGACGGCCTGCGCAATATCATCAGTGCCATATCCGGACGCATGGCTCCTGACGTACCTTTCACCTACCACGACACAATATGCCGCCAGGTGGCCAACCGTATAGACAAACTCCGCCAGTTTGCCCGCGAGCACGATGTGGTGATATTTGTCACATCGCCCAAGAGCTCAAACGGCAAAGTGCTCGCAGCCGAGTGTCTGGCCGAGAACCCATCGACACATATCGTGGCCACCGAAGCCGACATTCAGCCTGAATGGATCACCGGCGCTGCAACGATAGGAATCTGCGGAGCGACCTCCACCCCGCGATGGCTCATGGAGCAGATAAAAGAACATATCCAGCAATGCATCTGATAGAGATCGAATCTACCGACGATCCACGGTTGGCGCCGTACGCGCGACTTACCGAAGCTCAACTGCGCACGGCAACCGCCGACGGCATTTTCATAGCCGAGAGTCCGAAGGTCATAAAGGTAGCTCTTGAGGCCGGCTTGCAGCCGGTGTCGCTACTCACCGAGCGACGGCATATCGAAGGCGACGCCGCCGGTATAATATCGCTGATGCCGGCCGATACACCGGTATTCACCGGGGAGCGCCGGATCCTCGCTGACCTGACGGGTTATACCTTGACCCGCGGTGTGCTCTGCGCCATGCGGCGACCTGCGCCGGCCGAGCCGCAGACCCTGCTACGGAGCGCGCGGCGTGTGGCGGTGCTACACGGAGTGTGCGACACCACCAATGTCGGCGCCATATTCCGCTCGGCTGCCGCTTTGGGGATAGATGCCGTGCTGCTGAGCGGCGCAGCGTGCGATCCGCTCAACCGTCGAGCCGTGCGAACATCTATGGGCACCGTGTTTATGATACCGTGGGCCACCGTCACGACACCCATACTCCCCACCCTCGCCGCAGCCGGATTTAAATCGGTGGCGCTGGCTCTGACACACCGATCCGTATCGATCACCGACCCGGTGCTCGCCGCTGAGGAGCGCCTTGCCCTGATACTCGGCACCGAGGGCGACGGCCTCCCCGACGAGATAATAGAGGCAGCCGACTATACGGCACGCATCCCCATGGCGCGCCCTGTCGATTCGCTCAACGTAGCTGCAGCCGCTGCCGTAGCCTTTTGGCAGCTGAGAATAAATTGCTAAATTTGCAAAAAATTTAGAGCTTGTCCCATAAAAAAATGAGCAATCAGCGTTACGATCTGCGCGGCGTTTCGGCCTCTAAGGAGGATGTGCATGCCGCTATAAAAAATGTCGACAAAGGGTTATACCCCAAAGCATTCTGTAAGATAATCCCCGACCTGCTGGGCGGCGACCCCGAGTGGTGCAACATAATGCACGCCGATGGCGCCGGCACGAAATCTTCGCTCGCATACGTATACTGGCGGCAGACGGGCGATATGTCGGTATGGAAAGGTATCGCTCAGGATGCCCTGATCATGAACCTCGACGACCTGCTCTGTGTCGGTGCTACCGACCGCATACTGGTATCGTCGACTATCGGACGCAACAAAATGCTGATACCCGGCGAAGTGATCTCGGCCATAATCAACGGCACCGAGGAGCTGCTCGCCGACCTGCGCTCCAAGGGTATCGAGATATACAGCACCGGGGGCGAGACAGCCGATGTGGGCGATCTGGTGCGCACGATAATCGTCGACTCGACAGTGACAGGCCGCATGCGCCGCGCCGATGTGATCGACAACGCCAATATCCGCCCGGGCGATGTCATTGTCGGCCTCGCCTCCTACGGCCAAGCCACCTACGAGACCGAATACAACGGCGGCATGGGCTCCAACGGTCTTACCTCGGCCCGACATGACGTATTCTCAAAAGATGTGGCACGCGACTACCCCGAGAGCTACGACCATGCCGTGCCTGCCGAGCTGGTATACTCAGGCTCAGTAGGGCTCACCGATGCCGTAGAAGGCTCGCCGCTCGATGCCGGCAAGCTCGTGCTCTCGCCCACACGCACATACGCTCCTGTGATCAAGAAAATTCTCTCGGAGCTCCGCCCGCAGATACACGGCATGGTGCACTGCTCCGGAGGCGCTCAGACCAAGGTGCTTCACTTCGTCGACGGCGTGCATGTGGTGAAGGACAACCTTTTCCCCGTACCCCCGCTCTTCGCCATGATAGCCCGCGAGTCGGGCACCGACTGGAAGGAGATGTACAAAGTGTTCAACATGGGGCACCGCATGGAGATATACGTATCGCCCGAACATGCCGAACGCATCATCGCCATCAGCGAAGAGTTCGGCATACCGGCCCGGATAGTAGGCCGCGTAGAGCCTTCGGCCGACGGATCGACACACCTCACCATACGCTCCGACTACGGCACATTCGAGTATTGACAATAACCCACCATTCACACATACAGACATGAAAAAGAGATACCTCTCGGTCGCCATAGTGGCCACTCTCTGCGGGTCGATGCTTATGACATCGTGCATCGGTTCGTTCTCACTCACCAATAAACTTCTGACCTGGAACAAGGGAATCGGCAACAAGTTTGTCAACGAGGTAGTATTCTTTGCCTTCTGGATTCTCCCCGTATACGAAGTATCGGGTCTTGCCGACCTCCTGGTGATCAACTCGATAGAGTTCTGGAGCGGCACAAATCCGGTAGCCTCAGCAGGCAACCGCGAGGTGATCGGACAGGACGGCCACAAATACCTCGTAGAGTGCGATTCGCAGGGTTACACCATAACCGACGAGACATCCGGCTCGCAGACACGACTCGACTACGACGCCGAGCGCACATCATGGAGCGTCACCGTCGACAACGGCGACACCTACGAGCTTATGACATTTGTCGACGACACTCATGTATCGATGCCCGCCTGCGACGGCTCACGCATCACCGTCGAGCTCTCCGAAGCCGGTGTGCTCGCCTACGAGCAGATGGCCATGCAGATGCAGCCCATGGCTATGCGCTGACATTGTAGCTCCGCACACATACAGCGAGGCCGCCTGAAACTCTCGGGCGGCCTCGAATTTTATGTAAACTTCACCACTTCTTTTATGCAAACTTCACCACTTCGGGCGCGGCACCTATCTCAAAATGTCGGCACGCTATCCCCATATCGAGGCGGGTATAAGGACCCCAGCCGTGAGTAGCCTCGACTATATTCCCGCCGCGGAGCGAAAAATGAAACTTCTGCTGATTGAGAGCAGTCGGAGCAAGCAGGGCAAACTCCACACCCCGGGCAAACCAAGGCACCTGCAGCGAACGCTCATCGGCCACCTTGTCGGGGGTCTTGATCTTATGCACCGCCCCCTGAGTAGCACCATAACCTATCGCTATCAGAGCATAAAGCTTGCAACCGTCGGGTATCTCGGCTGCCATCTTCTTTTTGCTGAACGTAAGCCCTACCCAGCAGCTGTTCAGGCCAAGCTGCTGCGCAAGAAGCACGACATCCTCACCCCAGTAGCCGGCAGCAATCTCGGCCTGCTTGCTTTTGGGAGCCACCACGGCAATATAATTTGTCACGCCCGAAAACTTACCGTAACTTGCCAGACGCGACTCGCCGAAAGCTCGGGGCTCCGAGCATATCAACTGAAGATGCAAGCCGGCCGCCTCATTGGCATGCGCTATACGCGCATTGAGCTGAGCGATAATATCTTCCGGTATCTCTCGATCTGTGTACGAGCGCACTGAATGGCGCTCTTTCACTGCTGTAATCAAATCTTTCATAAAGTTATAACAATCGAAAAGCGATTTGTTTCACCTCTTCTCAGTCAAAATGAACGAAGTGAACGGAAAAAAATTTGCATAGTTATGGAATAATACATACTTTTGCACAAAACAACAGCAGAAATGCTTTTGTTTATTAAACTTTCGGTACTCGAAAATGTAACGGAAGAAATAATTTAAATATAAAGGCGTTTTTCCTAACGCTGTCTTCAACTCTTGAAACCTGAGAAATTTCATTACGGAACGAAGACAGAGCAGTGCGAAGACGTCCAGGGTAGGTAATACTCTACCACCGATGGTAGGCCGCAGCGATGCGACTTGCCATTTCGGGTGTGATAGATACCTATACGTGGGCTGACCGACTGCTTATCCTTTCCGTAAGGCAGTCTCAGGGCCTCAAGAGTGGGATAAGCAGGATTGAGCATCCCACGTCTTTTATTTATAAACCGGTCATATCGCAACAACAGCTGAACTCCGGGATGCTATCGGCTATTTTAAAGTATTATGAAGAAAGCCTGCATCCTGCTTTTGGCCTTGATGGCTGTACTCTTTTCAGCGCCTCAGACAGCTGCCAAAAACTACAAATTCGACATCAACGAGACTGCTGAAACTCAGCTTATCGCAAAGCACAAAGACCCATCGTACAAAGTGGTCCGCGTGGTATCCGTCGATAAAAACTTCGACAAAGCCATGGATCGCGCCGCCATGTGCACTGTAGCCGATGCTATGTTTCGCGGCATCGCCGGCTCTATCAACCAGGTGAATCAGGAAAACGTGCCCGAAATGAGGCCTATGATCCCTTCCGGTATTCAGGGGTATCACGATAATAAGGAGTTCTTTGACAACTTCTTCAAGAAGGGAGTATTCAACCAGTTCATCCGCCGTGCACGCACTGACTACCCCAGCGGCGAAAACAACGTAAAGACAAAACAGGGCACACGCATAGTCGATATTTACATCCTGAATACAAAAGCTTTAGCTCAATATCTTGAGCAGAACGGTATTGGCGTGAAAGGCAACAAACTTACACTCTGATCGTATACCCAAAACCATCATATCTCTATAACGTTATGAAAAAAATCAATCTACTGATAGTTCTTCTGCTCTGCATGGCTATCGAGGCTTTCGGTGCCGTTCAAAAGCCGGTGATAATGGTCGTGCCTTCAAAAGAATGGTGCGCAGCCAATCGTTATGGCGAGCGTGACCCTGAAACCGGTGATTTCTACCCTAACATGAAAAGAGCTCTTGAGAATGAGATATTCCGCGACGCTGTGGCCGGTATCCAGAACGTCTTCGCAGATAAAGAGTATCCCCTTGAAGACCTCTCGGGCGCTTTCGACAAAATCTCAGAACGCAATTCAAGATCCATGGTTCTGAAAGGGAAAGATGGAAGTGTACCGGTGGAGGACGACATCGAAGCCCTCATCCGTGAGGTAAAAGCCGACATATATCTTGAACTCGAGATCACCCCCGTGAATCGCGGAGCATTCAATCAGGTGAAATACCTGATAAAAGTCCGCGACGCAGCATCTAATAATACGCTGATGTCTAAATCTGATGTTTCTGCTCGTTCATCCTCAGCGATACAGCGTCTCGTGTCAGATGCAGTCTACTCTTTCTCGGACGAAATGATCGATAAAATTCAGACTCACTTCAACGACATAAACACTAATGGCCGGGATGTTGAAATAATCTGCCAGATCGGCGACGGGTGTCCTTTGACATTCGAGAGCGAAGTCGAGTATAGAGGAGACTCGGGTGAGCTTGCCGAACTCATAGAGTCTTGGGTAAGTGATAACGCAGTAAACGGTCAATACTATAGAGGTGATAAGAGTGCCAACCTCCTTGAAATAAAGCACCTTCGCATTCCGACAGTCGGAAAAGCTTCATTCGGTGGTAAGCCCAAAGCTATCTCCGCCGAAGATTTCGCTCGTGATCTGGCCAAATTCCTCAGACAGTGGGGCATAAGTGTGTCGACATCGCCCAAAGGTATAGGCACAGTTTACTGTATTTTTGGTGGATCTTAATTAAAGGAGTCATACCACCTCTGAATAAGTATGAATATGAATTTCAAAGTATTTGCTTTCTTTTTGGCTATTGCAGCTCTCTGCACGCCTAAAATCCTGGCTGATGCCGCCGACAATATAACCATAGCTGCCTACGTGCCGCCGGAAGCAAAGCTGTCGGATAAAGAGGCTCAGGCTGTCACGACGATGCTCAACCGCCTCATGACCACTTACGGATGTGCCGGCGGAGGATTCGACAATCGGTTTATCGTGGTGCCTAACATCCGCGATGCCCGCAGCGAAGTGGTGGGTATCGACTCTAAAGCTGTGGTAGAGCTCGACGTAGACCTGATGATAGGCGACGGAGTGAACGGTACACTCTTCTCCTCTACCTCCTTCACTGTGAAAGGTATAGGCAAAAACAAGGAGCAGGCCCGCATAGCTGCATTGCGCAAAGCACCTGCACGCAGCAGAGAGATGCAGGAGTTTGTGAATATCGGCAAGGAGCGCATCCTGAGCTACTATGAGCAGCAGGGACCGGCCATCATCAATACGGCCAAGTCGCTTGCGCAGAGCCACGACTACGAAGGCGCTATAACTGCCCTTTTCGCCATACCGTCAACTTGCTCCTACTATGCTGAAGCACAGAGGCTCGCCGGTGAATATGGGCTCAAGCATGCCAACAGCGAGAATGACAGTGCTATCCGCGCTGCCCAGCAGGCATGGAACGCCAATCCCACTGAGCAGGGCGCAGCTGATGCAATAGATGCACTCAGCAGCGTAAGCAATCCGACAGCCGCTCAGAAGGCGGAGATCGACAAACTTATGAAAAGCATGGATTCAAAGTTCTCTCTACGCGAGACCCGCGAATATCAGGCTCGACTTGCCGAAGAAAAAAACCGGCACGAAGAGGAAATGTCGTCTATCTCAGCAAACGCATCTGTTGAGAAAGCAAGATATAAAGCGAATGCGGCTGTAGAGACAGCCCGATACAATGCTGCTGCGTCGGTAGCGACAGCACGATACAATGCAGCAGCGTCGGTAGCCCAAGCTTACGCGGCTTCGAGGCCGAAACTGGTTTACCACGTACATTCATGGTACTGAAAATTCACTTAATAATTACGTTAAACTAACCAATCAATTACCTCATGAAAGCAAAAAGTTTGCTGGCAGGAATGACTGTGGCACTCGCCATGTTCAGCACCTCTGCTCAGACTATCAGCACTGAGTATGCTCAGCCCGGTATCGGCGGCAAAGTACTCCCCGAGTTCAGGACCAACGAGTATATCGAAGTGCTCGATCTTCCGATCAACTCACAACTCAGCCAGGCCGGCTCCACGGTGGCCTCCCGCGAAAAGTGGCTCAACGACAATAATGTCGGCCTTCAGATTCTGGCCTCTTACCTTACCGACCAGACTTCTTATGATAAAATGAAAGCCGATGTGCGCAAGAGTATCACTCAGGCCGACCTTGACGACGCTGCATTCAGCGGCCTTGGCGAAGAAGCAATGATTAACGGCATTCTCGTGCGCCGCCTCTCCAACAACTACATTTTCTTCGCAAACACTCACTCAGACGGGAAAACCTACTGGGAGATCTACAAGATTCAGCTCACCCCCGAGCTGTACAATGCCTATATCAACGTAATGGGAACCAATGAGGCAAAGCCCCAGATCCCCATGAAGTTTATCAAGTCAGGCAAATACGATCAGAAAAAGATCGATGAGGAGTACGCCGCTGCAACCACAAGCTCACACTCCGACGACCAGTACGCCGTATTCCGTCGTCTGGCAAAGGATGTGCCCGATCTGGCTATCGGCGGTCCGGTGATCAACTCTCACCCCTACCTGGCACGTGTTCCCCAGACGGCCAACAGAGAAAAGCTGCAGCGTTACTACATCTATCGCACCGTTGAGAAAAACGGTCAGCTCAAATCTAAAAATGTCGGCACCTCATTCGTCACACGCGCCATCGGTCAGGACACCATACAGCTCTACTCGCTGTTCGGACGCACCGGCTCGAAGAAACGCGGCGACTACGCGGTGCTCACCCCCGGCGGACGAAACTCAATCAGTGTGTCGGGTATGTACGGATTTGAGAAGAACGGCAACTATCCGGGCGTGCGTCTTGAGTACGACAATATGCACATGCTCACCCCTCAGGGCATAAGCGGACACATTCTAGGTACAATAGATGTCGACTTTATCGGCCGCAGCAGTCTTGCATCCGACACGGACGAGGGTGAAACGTTCACATACCTGAATGTAAAAGATGAGAAAGTTTATGCCACACATCCCAATCCGTTGCGCCTCGGTATCGGTCTGGGATATGGTGTAGGTTTCAATTTCATGGGCCGCTTCCAGCTGATGCCTTATGTCCGCATTAACGCTACCTATACCACTTTCCTTTCGGTGCACCACGATGAAGAATTAGGCACTCTCATCGGAGCGAAAGACGGAAACTACCTTCCTATTGCCGATGATAACGGTATGCCCGATCTGTCGGAAGACAACGAGGCAGAATTCTTCGGTGTGCGCGGCGACCTCGGTGCCAAGTTCCAGGTTAACATTACTAAAGAGTTCTCTTTCTTCGTAGGTGCCGAGTACAACTACCACAAAGGTTTCGGCAAAAAGACAACCGCCGGCATTTCAGCAGCCGACTACTTCTACAAAAAAGATTATCTCGGTCACGGCACATCATCGTTCAATCTCATGGCCGGTGTACGCATCGTCTTATTCTAAGACACACCTGATAGCGCTGATATTTCACTCAATGGGGGTCGCATCAATATGCGGCCTCCATTTTTTTTGCCTGAAAAACACTGAGAGTTAAAAATCGCTAAGGATATGAAGGAGTCTCATAAAAATCCGCTATATTTGCAAAGATTATCAGCAAACTACCCAAAGCAGCCGATTTTCAACAAACCTCTCAATCACAGACTCTTACACACCTCACCACGATGGAGATTTCACTCATAGCCAATACAGGCATCCACATGTCGGCGTTCGAGATGGACATCGACTTTCAGGATAAGTTCAAATTATGGTTTCACGAATGGTACGACTCCGTGCGCGGCGCATGGCAGCTGGAGCTTGCCGAGCAGGTAGTGTTTGAGGACGGATCGGCTTTTTTCCGCTACTCGGATCTGCGTTCGAAGGGGTATCTCACCACGGCCAACATCGGCTCGACTTTCGGCTACTCGGATCTTGTGGAGGACGGCGTGTTCCCTCTCTCCACCGAACCCGGCACGATCGACGACGATGGCGGAGAGATCTTCAAGATGACTTTCACCGACCGCAGCAGCACGCTCGAAGCGTTCGAGAATGTGTGGCTGCCGGTGCCGCTGTTCCGCAAGCTCACCGCACGCAAATTCAAGTCGGGTCCCTACAACTGGTGCCGCATGAAGCTCGTGCCGCAGACACGCCCCGACGGCACGAAATACTACATCGTGCAGCTCGCCATCGACACCCGCACGGCTTACTCGCCTACGGAGTACAACGAGATGCCGGTGTTTCCCGACCAGTTCGCCCGGTCGATGGATTTTGAGATCTGCTCCGACAAGGCCGAGCTGATGAAGTATTGCCGCACGGACGAGAAATGGAGCTATGTCGACGAGTATCTGATGAAGCTCGCCCACCCCGACATACAGCGTATAGCCCAGTTGCGGGGCAAGAACGTGAAGCATTTCGCATATATCGCCACTTACGTTTTCCTGATAAGCTATATAGCGCGCAAGGGTCTTTTCCCGAAAATCATCCTCCACAAGGATGTGGGGGTCGACATACGCAATGTCGACATGATCGTGGATATAGGCAACTCGCGCACCACCGTGCTGCTGCGCGAGGAGAACCCCGAGAACCCCTCGGAGGCCAACAAGCCTTTCACACAGATACCCCGGCTTGAGCTCGTGGACTATACCTCGCCGATGGAGTACGACCCTGAGGAGGGGTGGCAGATACGCCGCCATAACGATTCGTTCGATATGCGTGTGGCTTTCCGCCGCGCTTCGTTCGGCGACTTCGGCCTGACCGACAGCAAGCAGTTCGTGCTGCCGAGCTTCGTGCGTCTTGGCCGCGAGGCAAACGACCTGATACACGCCGCGGCGATGAGCCCGGGAGCATCCGAGAGCCTGTCGACATACTCAAGCCCCAAGCGGTATCTATGGGACGGTGCGCCCACCAACGAGGAGTGGCGTTTCCTCGCTCTCGACGGCGAGCAGACAAACACGATCCTCACCATCAACGGTCTGAACAAATATATCAACAGCGACGGTACCGTCAACAGCGACGGCACCGGAGGCACGACGTATCACTACTCGCGACGGTCGCTTATGACGTTCTCGTTTCTGGAGATGCTCACCCAGGCGATACGCCAGCTCAACTCGCCGGAGCACCGCAAGGCTCACGGTCGCGAGACAATGCCCCGACGCATACGCCGTATCATCGTGACATGCCCCACGGCCATGTCGAAAGTAGAGCGCTCGGCGCTGATACATTGCGCCGAGGATGCCGTCAAGCTGCTTGCCAATTTCGACAATCTCTCGTCGGTGTCCGACATCGAGGTAGTGCCGGCATTCACATCATTCCGCGACACCGACGGCTCGTGGTACTACGACGAGGCTACATGCGCGCAGCTTGTGTATATGTACGGCGAGGCCGGCTTCAAGTATAAAGGAGGCAGCAGCGAGTTCTTCAATATCTACGGCAAGCCCGACCCTGAAAAACCGGGCCAGAATGCCATCACCGTAGGGTCGATCGATATAGGCGCCGGCACTACCGACCTGATGATAAGCCGCTACTCGTACACACGCGACCATATCACGCGCATCACCCCGTCGCCGCAGTTCTACGACAGCTTCTATTTCGCCGGCGACGACATGCTCGAATCGCTCACCCGGCACATCATGTTTATGAGCGAGCGGAGCGCCTTCCGCCTGAAGATGCCGCAGAAATCGTTCGGCGAGTTTCAGCAGGCCATGAAAGATTTCGTGGGCCCCGACTATCACGGCCAGACCGTGACCGACCGCCTGATGCGCCGCGATTTCAACCTGCAGTACTCCGTACCGCTGATGCATAAATTCCTTGAGCTGGTGTCGACCGGCTCGCCCGATACGCTGGTGCACTACGACGACGTGTTTGCCGACAATCCGGTGAACCCGCGCCTGCTCGAATACTTCGAGAAACGTTTCGGTTTCGCACTCGACAAGCTCGACTGGGAGTTCAATCGCGCCGAGGTGTGCCGCATCATATCCAACGACTTCGAACCGCTGCTGCGCAAGATAGCTGCTATAATGTTTGCTCACGCCTGCGATATAATACTCCTGTCAGGGCGTCCGGCATCGCTACCTCCGGTGCGCGAGCTGCTTCTGAAATATTACTGTATAGCCCCAAACCGCCTAATACTGCTCAACGACTACTATGTGGGCGACTGGTATCCGTACGACAATAATACCGGCTATGTCGTCGACTCCAAACCGATAGTGGCCGTCGGCGCAGCGATAGCTCACTATGCCACAGAGCTGTCGAGCCTCAACAATTTTGTGATAAACACCGACAAGCTGCGAAGCGACCTTCGCTCGACGGTCAATTTCATCTCTCCCGAGACCGTCGACGGCAGCGGCAACTACTGCCTCACGCCCAAGCGCAACGACGGTGTGATACACGTAAGCTCGCTACCGGCCACTCTCAATGTGCGGCAGATCGGTATGGACAGCTATCCGGCACGCACGCTTTATGTGATAAATTTCGACCGCGCCGTGGTGCAGCGCCTCGTAGAGGGCGACTACGATGAGACTTCGCCCCGCCGTGAAGCACTCTCGACGCTTGTGAGCCGCAAGATCGACGAATACAAGAGGCTGATGCCGTTTCAGGTCACACTGGAACGCGATGTAGACGACAAGGAGGCAATCTCGATAGCCGAAGCCACCGACTGCAACGACAATCCGCTGCCCAACGGGCTGCTGGAGATCCACATCCAGAGTCTGGGCGCCGAGGAGCGCTACTGGCTCGATACTGGCGCTTTCAACTTCTGATAACTACCGACACATTTCATCCGGACATAATGGAAAACCTTCACGATATAGCAAAAGCCCAGATCGAGCTGATCAACGACTCGCTGGCCTGGGCCGACAAATTCAATAATGACACATTCCCGCGCCGGGAGTTCAAGGAGCGCCGTCGCCAGGCACGCAAGGCTCTCAAGGCTTTGCAGCTGCGTCCGTCGGCGGCAGCCTACGGCGAGAGTCAGGTGGGCAAGTCGTATCTGATGGGTAGCCTGCTGTCGAGCCCGGGGCGCCCGTTTCTGATCGAGAACGGCGGCAAGCAGTACAACTTTGTCGACGAGATAAACCCCTCCGGCGGCAACATGACCAAAATCGAGTCGACAGGTGTCATCACACGGTTTACCACCGCGCCATCGGGTGCATCGGGCCATACCGACAACCTTGTCAAGATCGAAAACCTCTCGCTCACCGACATCATACTTCTGATAGCCGATTCGTATTACAATGACATATCGGTGGCGGCCAAAGCGAGCCTCTCGACAGCTGCCATCGACCAGCAGCTCGACATCTGGTGCCGAAACTGGGCATCCAACCGACACGGGATGCAGACCGACATCACCGACGACGACATACGCGACATCCAGGAGTATATGACCGATGTGATCGGCAATGCCGCCGGACAGGTGCTTCACTCACGCTATTTTGATGTAGTGGCCGAATATATCGACCGCATACCGCGCGAGCAGTGGGAGCAGGTGTTCGGACTGATGTGGAATAACAATCCGCACATGAGCCGCCTGTTCAATACCATTGTGGCCGAATATGCCAAGCTGGGATTTGCTACGGAGGTGTATGTGCCGTTTGATGCCATCGTGAAGCGCAACGGCACACTCCTGAAGATACAGTGGCTCGACCTGATATGCGGCAAGGAGGTGAAAGACGACGATTTCACATGCCTGACTACCGACGTATACAGCGCCGACGGCAGCATCCTTGCCCGCGACTTCTCAAAAGCGTTTCTCTCGGCGCTCACTGCCGAGGTGACCATCACACTACCTGCCGACATCGTGGCCGACCGCCCCTTCCTGCAGCATATCGACCTGCTCGACTTCCCCGGCGCCCGCACGCGCCTGAACAAGCCGGAAGCCGACATAGACTATGTGACCGACATGCCCGAGATACTGCGCCGCGGCAAGGTGGCATACCTGTTCAACAGCTATGTGCGCTCCGGCAAGATCAGCTCCCTGCTATTCTGCCACCACAACGATCAGAAAACCGAATCGACCATCGGCAACTCCATAAAGATGTGGGTGGAGGATGTAGTGGGACGCACAGCTCAGGACCGAGCCGCCGCCCTGGAGATCACCGAAGGGGTATCGCCGCTGTTTATGGTGGCCACAAAGTTCAATATCGACCTGGCCCGAAGCAAGGACGACCAGCCCGGTGCGCTGACAAACCACTGGCGGCGCTTTGCTGACGTAATACCCGAGATAATCGGCTCCTATCAGTGGTTTGACAGCTGGGTGGAGCAGAGCGGGCGTACGCTGCCTTTCCGCAACATCTTCCCGCTGCGCGACTTCTTCTGGTCGAGCGACTCCGGCGCCGGCAAGAGCAATCTTTTCACCGGCTACAGCGACGGATCGACAGGCCCCGTAAGCCCCGAGACTGGCTATGCGCTGCAGCCCGGATTTCCCGACTACTTCGAGGAGCTGCGCGAATCGTTTATGAACCATCCGTTTGTAAAAGATCACTTTGAGTCGCCCTCGGCCACCTGGGACAGCTTCGCTACCGTGCGCAACGACGGCAGCCGCCCGATCATCGACGCCCTCAGCCGAATGGCTCCGAGCCTCACGGCATCGCGCCATGCCCGCTACACCAAAACACTAAGGACCAACAACATAAGCATAGTAAACTCCTTAGGTCGCTACTACGAGCCGGAGGACGACAGCGCGAAGGCCGAAAAGACCAAGAAGATAGCTGCCCGACTGCGCGGGCGTATGTTCATGACCGTCGGCGCTCACCCCGAGGTGTTCGGCCGCATAATCGACAGCCTGATGATCGGGCCCGAGACATTGCGCCGTCACGTGAGCGACATTATCGTGCTACGCACCGAGACACCACGCGACTTCTCGGCCATCAACTTCCTGCGCGCCAACGTCGGCATATCGCCCGGCGAGGGCGCCGACTCGGCTCTGCGCAAGCTGATGGAGTTTTTCGGCACAGAGACTCGCGAAGAGCTCGACGAGGAGTTTGCCGGAAAAGATTTCACGGTCGACGAGATAATCGCCGGCAGCGAGGATTTCTGCGCCACCGAGGCCGAACTTGTGGCCAAGCGCATCATAAATGTATGGATCGAGCACCTCAACGACGCCGTGGCATCGCTGAGGGATGTGCTTCCGTTCACCGACGAGATAATAGCAATGTTCCAGACCCTTGTGGCGATTCTCGGCATACGGCGCACTATAGCCGACCGCGTGGCCGACTATCAGACACGCTTCGACACCGACGAGCAGCTTAACGCCATATCCGACTATGCCGCTCTGGCTCTGAACAACTTTGTGAGCACCGTAGGGCGCAAGCAGATGACCGACGACCACCTGCGCATGGTGAGCCAGAAAGCTCAGATATGCAACATACCTGTCGACCTCTCGCCCGACGGCATAGAGCCGCTGCGGCAGGCGCAGCCCCTCACCGACGTGCTCGACGCTCTCGACCGCTCCACAGAGATCATGGGATCGGGGGCGGTAGGCCCCGACGAGATGGCATTGCTGCGGCGGCTGCCGCTGTGGGACAACTTCCACCGCTGGCAGAACCTGCTGCTTATGGGGCTGATACTCAGCAGCGGTGTGACGTCAGGCAATCTTGCCGCTAATACAGAACTCAAGACCCTCATAGATCGAGGAAACCACATTTTTGAATAAAAGATGATCACCGGAAAACGAATACTTTGCTACACCGAGGCATCGGCTTTCACCGACATACAGGGTGTAGGCAACGATCCGATATACCGCCGCTTTCAGAGCGTCGACGCTGTGGTGAGACGCCACATCGACCCGCAGTACCACGGTTTTCTCGCCGAGCCCGAGTATTCTCAGGCCGACGACAAAATCGAATGGTATGTAGACGACTGGGGCAACGACATCGCCCCGGTGCGAGTACAGACACTCTCGGTCGAGGAACAGACCTTCTACAGCGGGCGTATTCAGAATATACTCCAGCACTATCACTCGGTGGCAGCTTCGCTCACTGGCGAGGAGCGCACCATACTCAATCATGCCCTGAAATTTGTCGACCCGCGGTTCGTATATCTGATAGGCGACCGCCTGGTGCTCGCCGTGTGGGGCATGCGCCCCGACTCAAACTATCAGGCAGCCGACGGCACGATAGCTCATGAGATGGACTATGTGCGCACACACCGCGTGATGTTCGACACCCGGCCTCACGGACGGCTGCGCAACCCGCTGATGAGCAATATGCACCGCCGCGACGGAGCAGTGCTCGGGCGCCGCGATATCCCCGAGGTAGTC
This sequence comes from uncultured Muribaculaceae bacterium, assembly GCA_964587165.1. GTDB lineage: Bacteria > Bacteroidota > Bacteroidia > Bacteroidales > Muribaculaceae > CAZPKH01. The sequence continues at coordinate 33,159 of CAZPKH010000008.1, read as the reverse complement.
GACGTAGAGGAGGGCTGGCGATTTGACGGATGGGATAAAGACCCCTCGGGCCACCGCGTGGATGGCGACGTCGTGTTCACAGCCCGCTACACCTCGACCACACCGCCGCCCGCTCCGCCGATAGTGCCGCCCGTTGACGAGCCCGATATTCCGGAGACTCACACCGTGACATTCACTGCCGACCAAGGGCTCTCGCTCAACGGCCCTACATCCGTTAAGGTACCCGCCGGCGGGGTAATTCCGGAGGATAAAATTCCGACGGTGACAGCATCTGAAGGGACAGAATTCAACGGTTGGGACATCAACCCGCACGGACTGCGCCCTACAGCCGACATGACTATCCATGCCAATGCTATGCAACTGCCCCCGCCCCCCCCGGTAGCCAAACCCGGCTTCTGGGAGTGGGCAAAAAAGGGGTGTTTGGGCCGCTTCCTGATATTCCTGCTGCTTCTTGCGCTGCTGTTGCTGCTGCTCTGGATGCTGCGCGATTGCCACGGAGGCGAACGTTATCGCCGCGTAGCCGGCCACAATGATCCCGCGCTGGTCGACGATCCCTCGACCTATGCGGATGTGCCGGGAGCTGCCGACGAAGCAATGATAGGCGGCATCGTGCCGTCGACTCCCATTGATCCTGCCGACCTTGGCGCAGGCATCGACCCTTCGGTGGGTCCCGGCGGCTACCATATAGGGATACTCCCTATAGACCCTGCGCTGCCGCCTATTCAAAATCCTGACGACCCTGACGGCCCGAAGATCATACCTAATATAATAAGTGTATTCTTCAAGCACGACAACGCCGATCTCAACGCTTTTGCCAAAGATTTCCGCAATCTCTACCCCGACACCGAGAAATACAAGCTCGACTACGACGACTATGTGAAACGCGTGTCGATCATGATGCCTGCCGACGAGCGTACGGCACTCAAAGCAAATATTGAGCAGAAGCTGTCGTCGAAATACGATATGTTTGTGGTCGACGAGATCGCAATAGCGGCTATCGACATGGGAGCTGCCGCTGCCGGATCAGGCTTCAACGCCTCATCCTCCGACGGCATGGCGTGGCATATCAATGCCGTCAACGCTCCGCAGGCATGGCAGATCACCAAAGGGAGCCCTGATGTGGTGATAGCCGTGGTCGACGACGGTTGCGATGTGAACCACCCGATGCTTTCGGGCAAGATCGTCTCTCCCTACAATGTATTCACCAAAAGCACGACACTCGATACCGGGTCGGGCCACGGCACACATACAGCAGCCTTGGCTTGCGGCAGCGAGCAGATGGCCGGCAATACGAAAGTATCGGGGATAGCTCCGGGGTGCAAGCTCATGCCGGTACAGGTGTTCGGCAGCAACGACAACGGTTCATACACTTCGGCTATGGTGAGCGGCGTGGCATATGCCGTGCATCAGGGAGCCGACGTGGTGAATATGTCGATAGGCCCCGACATGCGCCAGTTCAGCCGCTTGAGCGAGCAGCAGCAGCTTGATATGGCCGGACGCACAGGGAGAGCATCAGAAGAGGTATGGAAACGCGTATACGATATAGCACGCACAAAAAACACGGTGCTTGTATTCTCGGCCGGCAACGACGGCGTAGTATCGGTGCTCAATCCGCAGAATCGCTGCGACAGCATAATCACCGTCACAGCCGTAAATCCGCGGCTGCAGCGTGCCGACTTCTCCGACTACGGCAAGGGGTCGACCGTGGCATCGCCCGGTGTCGAAATACTCAGCGCCATGCCGCAGGGCCGCTATCAGAAGATGGACGGCACCTCCATGTCAGCCCCTATTGTGGCCGGTGTGGCCGGATTGCTCAAAAGCTCCGACCGTTCGCTCACACCTTCGCAGGTGATAGGGTACATCACCCGCTCGGCCCGGCCGCTCGACGGCCAAAAGACCGGTCCGCTGGTACAGGCCGACAAAGCCCTTGCCATGCTGCAAGGTGCCCGAGCAACGGCTCCGGCCAACTGACGCATCATTACTCCAATCATTACATGTATAATGAACAAAACTTTAAAATTCTCATTCGGCCATATCATCGCATTTCTCGCGATAATCTTCATCGGCTACCTGTCGTTCATCGGACTGGTGTATCTGAACGACGGCAACTTCAAGATAGCCCTCGTGGAGACCGTGGCCATTGTATTGGTTATGTTCGCAATATGTCTTGGCATACAGCTTCTTAAAGCGACCGAAAGCAAATTCAGCCGTCGCATCCGCATCGAGAGGGTTCTCATCATAGCAGCCCCTGTCGTGTTTATAGCCGCCATGACACCGTATATGCACTTCTGGACCGTCAATTCGCACAACGACGAGCTTGTCAAGGAGTTTACCGACGCTGTGAGGCTCTCGCAGCAGATGTTCACCGACTACGATTCATACACCGACCGTCGTCTCTCGGAGTACGGACGATCGCTCGATCAGACTATTGCAGCCCGATCGTATAATCCGGCGGCCTTCGCCGCGGCCGGATTCACTTCAGCCGACCGTGTAGAGGCTCAGAAGCTGAATATGATGCGCACACTGCAGCTGCAACTTCGCTCAAGCAACTACGATTCGCTCAAGACACTCGCCACGACATGGATCGCCAACGCCGACCAAGGAGCGTCGAGCTGGAATGTATTTTTGCTTGGCAACACAAAGCAGATAGAGCAGGCTATCAACGATTGGGATGCAAACCTTACTTCGTGGGCCGAGCCGCGCCTGAGCAATGAGCCTGCGAGCGACGCGGTGCTCTTCGGCGGCAACAGCTCAAGCGCGGCACGCGCCAACGCCAGTCTTGCCCGGATGCATCACCGCTACAACTCGATAGGGATGCCGAGTATGGCAGCCATCGGGTCGACGATACTGCTTTTCTTCCTTCTGATGCTCCCGTGGGTGCTTCAGGATCGTCACACACGCAGCATGTACACTCTGACCGGCAACAAATTCGTCAAGGACGGCTTCGACTTCCGGGCGGAGGAACCAGAGGAGAAAGCTGAAGCGCAAAGCACCACGTTCAGCATGGACTCAGAGAACGAACAGCAGCCTGACCAAAACGCTTCCGACGACAAAAAAGATAAGAACAGCGGATTCGGCAGCTTCACATTAGATTAAACAGACCGAGAATGGCAAAACAACATCATATACTTGCTAATGTGCGCGAATACAGCGCCGAGGAGATAGCAATCGCCGTGAGCAACGGTGAGATAACGATCTACGAACTTAAAAAAACCGCACAGTTCACCCCGCGCCTCGAAGCAAAGGTGAAACAGTATCTTGACGGTACGCTTCAGCTGCCTGATCCGGAAGCCGAAGCCAAAGCCCCGGAAACCGAGCCTCAGCCCCAACCTTCACCAGCCCCGGCTCAACCGACTGCCGTACCGCCGACTCCCAGAAAACGTCCTGCTGCCCCACGCCGGCATCAATCGGAACCCGCCGCTACCACCTTACCTCCCACCCCTTCGACGACAGACGGGTATATTGCGACGCAACCGCCCTACATACCCGCGCAACCTCAATATCCGCTGCCGAATACTCAACCGGCATATCCGCGCAGACCCGGGATGTTTGCAGCTCCGTTCTCGTTTAAGGGCAGAATACGTCGATTGGAGTTCAACCTCTCGCTGGTGCTGTTTTGGTTAGTTTATGTACTTTCATTATCTTTCTCAATACTCGGGTTTGTAGACGATTCTGTCAATCCGGCGATCGGGTTGATGTCGGAGATAATACTGTTTCTGAGTGTCTGGTTTATCTTCGCCCAGGGGTGCAAGCGTTGCCACGACCTTGGACACTCCGGAGCATGGCAGCTTATACCGTTCTACGGCCTTTGGATGATATTTGAAGGGAGCGAGTACGGCGACAACCTGTACGGGCCGTCACCGAAATAGTCTCCTCCGTCACACCTCTACCCTCCGACTCATTGAATCATTTAAAATAAAATAATCCTTAGAGATATGCCCTCTAAACAAGCTATATTAGACAACGTAGATCAATATTCAGCCGACGAGCTGCTCGTGTTCGTCAACGACGGGTTGGTGACATTCGACGAGCTTTGCAACGAAACCGACGGCTATTTCCCTGCACCGGTGCGCAAGGAGCTGAGCCGTAAGCTCGCCGAGCAATCCAACCCTCAGCCGCAGCAATCGGCACAATATGATATTTTCACTACTCCGGCATCGACACCGGGAGCGCAGACTGCATCGACAAATTTCTTCGGTACTCCGGCCGGCGGACCGGCAACTCCTCCCCCGCCCCCACCTTCGGCCGCACAGACTCAATCAAATTTCTTCGGCACACCGGCTTCCAGTCCCTCAACCTCGACACCCCCGCCGACGCCTACCCCTCCGCCGATGCCAAAGCCCGGAGCAGATCCTTCGGACACGGCATGGGCAGCCGTCGACAAAACCGACAACGCTCAGCTCGATCAGTTCATCGCGGCTTACCCCGAGTCATCACATGTACGCGAAGCGCGTGCAATGAAATTCAAGAACGGCAACGCTACGCGCATCTGGGATCTTGAGATGCTGAAAAGCCGCATAAGGCGCACCGACTTGCAGCGCAAAGCGGAGGATATGCTCGTGAACCCCGTCGACGCACTCTACAACGACCTGACCGATCTGATCGACAACCGGCGCATAAACGCCGACATGATAGTCAGTGTGCTGGCCGAAGATACCAATGCTCTCAACTCAAAGATACTGTACCGACTGCTGGCCAACGGATACCTTGTGCCCGAGCAGCTGTATTCGCTCGGCATCGATCCGCGGTTTGTCGACAACCTGATCGAAAATCGCGAGCGCCCCGACTTCCCCGCCGGCGAGCCGCTGAAGGGTATCAACAAGATGTCGACCGAGGTATACTTCTGGGGTATCCCCTCGTCGGGCAAAAGCTGTGTGCTCGGTGCCGTGCTGTCGGTGGCCGACAACGGCCGTGTGGCCCGCACAATGTTCCGCGACCCTGACTGCCAGGGTTACGGATATATGAATGTGCTGGCCGAACTGTTCCGCAGCGGCGACGGTGCCTCGCGCCGCGTAGGCATCCTTCCGCCCGGCACACCTAAGGATGCCACCTACGAGATGGCTTTCGACCTGATCGACAATAACGGCGACTCGCACCCTATCACGTGTATAGACCTGGCCGGCGAGGTGATCCGCATGATGTATAAGTCGGATGCGGGATTACCGCTCACTCCGGGCGACATCAACACTCTCGACACCGTAACCAACCTACTGATCGACAACCGTTCGCGCAACCGCAAGATGCACTTCTTCGTGCTCGAATACGGCGGCGAAGACCGCGAGTATGAAGGCCTGACCCAGCGCACATACCTCCAGGGGGCGCTGAACTATATACGGCGCTTCCAGATATTCGAGAACGAAACCGATGCCATCTACCTCCTTATCACAAAGGTAGATAAGGTAGGTCTCGAAGGCGAAGCTCTCAACAATGCCCTGCGCGAATATATCAACAATTCGGCATACCGCAGTTTCTACAACGGCTTGCAGCAGATATGCCGCGAGTATGAGATAAACGGCGGCATGGTAGAGATCATGCCTTTCACACTGGGCGAAGTGTGCTTCAAGGACTACTGCCTCTTCGACGACCGCCCGGCCACCGAGGTGGTGAAACGCCTGATGGTGCGCTCCAAAGGGTTCATAGGCGGCAGAATAGGCAAGTTCAAAGACTTCTTCTCAAAATAATCGCAACTTTCAACTCCACGCAATATGGCAAAAATAGGTATAGCCCTCAAGATGATATATCAAGGCGACCAGACACCGGTCGTCGTCAACGGCTCAGGATGGGAAAACTATGTGGACGACAATCGCTCGGCCATACTCGACTTCACTTTCAAACCCGGGTCGGTCGAGCCGATGCGCATGATCACGTTCTGCCCCACCGGTATGCTGATCGTGCAGTCGCTCAATATCGACGGACGCCCCAGCGATCTGGAGTCGATATGGCTTCATATACCCGACAATGCCGACATCACCGGCGAAGAGGTAAGAAACCTGATGCTGCAGGCCAACAACCTGCTGCTCAACAAGCAGCGCACCATGGCGCAGATGCAGGCTATAGTCGCACAAGAATATCCTGATTTGCAGATCTATCGCAAAAGCCAGGCATCGCCTGCCGGCGGAGGAGTGGCATTCCGCTACCTGTCGTCGGTTGCCGAGCTCGACGATGTGCTCGGGCCGTCGCGCTACCAGTCGTACTATAAGCCGTACAAATACATTGCATTGCTGCAGCGGGGAGGGATCGTGACACCGAAGCCGGATGTAGCCGATCTGAGTTCGGAAGCTGTGGTATGCTATGTGGCCGTGCTCCCGCCGTCGGAGCAGGCTCTCGCTCAGTACGGCCTCGCCGGGGCGAGCCTGTCGATAAAACAGGATGCCGGACGAAATGTGCCGCTCGACAGCGTGCGGTGGGTTAACAAAGGTGCGACACTTACCATCGTAGCTCAACGGCCCGGATTTGCTCCCCAATCATGGAAATACAAAGCTGAAGCCAACGGAGAGATCACCCTCCCCGCCACCCCCTCGACAGGGTGGAAAAAGGAGATACGCCTCTCTGACTTCCGCATACTTTCCGCCAAAACATCACGGCCGGTGAGCAACGCGACAGTCACCGTGAACGGCCGCCGGCTCACTTCGATGCTCGAGCTCGACGACAAAGAGCTTGCCGCAGCGACGGTCGAAGTATCGGCGCCCGACTTCGAGACAAATACGCGGGTGATAAATCTGGAAGCTCCGTCGCCTTACACCTTTGCGCTAAAGGGCAAAACTTCCGACAAAGCTCTGCAGGTGCGACTCGCCGACGGTACTCTCGCCACGCTCGAATATAAGTCAGACAATCCTTACGACCAATCCTCGCCGCTGCCCGGCTACTTGCTTCAGGGCAACACCTTGGTACCCAAAGCAAAATCGGAGTGGATGGATCGAATACTCGGTGCTGTTGCCGGCGCTCTGCTGGTGATACTCGTATGGGTGGGGTACTGGTGGTTCTTCTCCCGGAACACCGAGACCGAAGCACCTGAACCTCAACCTCAACCCACAGCTCAGGTGGATCCGACAGCAGCCGCCATACATTATCTCGACTCAAACCCTGTATGGGATGCCGACTCTCTGGCAAAATATCCCGCGACACAAACACTGTATGCAGAGCTGAAAAGCTACGACTTCACCAAATTTCTAACTCAGCACGCCGAGCTCAACCAATCGGCACGCTATCAGGAGCTCTCAGAAGCTATGGCGGCCAACGAGAAGGTTATTAAAACTCCGCGCGAAGGCGACGATTACCCTGTGTACGACAGCAAAAACGACTCGACGATCAATATCGCGGCATATATCGAATTTGTCAGCGCACCGGGCCGCAGCCACCTCAATCCACGTACGCTTGTTGTGGAGGAGAGACCTACCGACCCTTTCGACGCCACTCCGGCAACTGCGCCGACCACACCCCCGATGCCTAAAGATAATCAGAGTGCCGGCCGAAGCCAGCGCACACCGGGTGCGGGAGATGGCGGCGGAAAACGCCCGGCAAACCCTTCCAATTCAGACTTTTAAATGAAATCTACTTTTATCAAGATACTTATGCTCGCGGCCGCCTGCTGCCTTGTGGCTCTCGGCATCGGTATATATGTCGACACAGTGACTTCGCCGCCGCGTCAGCTCAACTATCCTGACCAGTATGTGGCTGATGTCAGCACTGATATATCGGCTCTTGCAGCGTCGACCGACACCGTCGTCGCCGACAGTCTGTTCTTCTCGATACTCCACAAGATCGACTTCGAGCGCAACCAGCAGAAATACGACGATACAGCCCGCGACCGCCTTGTGACACTCTTTGTAGACCGCTATGTGCCCGGATTCATACGCGACTGCAACCGCAGTTTCAACGCCTCCGTGTGGCATCGCGCCGACCATCGGCGCATGCTCGCGCGCATCGACGACCTAATGGCTATCACCGTCGACAGCGGACGCACGAAGGCTGTGGGAGAGCGTGTCGACTCGCTTAACGGCATACGTACCGTAATCAACCACTACAACGAAGCTCTTCAGGTAGCGGCCTCGACCACATTCCGCTCGGTGGCTCAAGCCAACAATACGATACAGCGCGCATACGAATTTGCGGGCGAGTATCCGCTCTCAAACTGCACCGAGCTCGTGAGCAGCCTTCGCGAGGTAGACAACAAACTCAACCAAAGTCATTATGCCTACCTTGAGGCTAAAGTGCGGTCGCTTGAGAATCGCAAGAATCAGCTTATCGGGAGCAACGGCTACGACCGCTTTGAATACGGCTTCCATAATTCATTCACCAACAATGTATACCGGCCTACCATAGCTGCCATCGACGAGTATATGAACAACACCCGCTACTCCTCGCACCGCGATGTCAGCCACCTGCGAGCACGCTGCAACAATGCCAACACAGCTGTGCGCAGCTACTATCAGGATCTGTCCGGCGAATATTAAAAATCAGGATCGATGAAAAGTATACTTCTCACAATCACGACCGCTTTGGCTTTATGCCAACTGCCCGCCTCGGCTCAAGCTCCCGCCGAAGGAGAGCAGGCGGAATATTCACCTGAAGTACTAAAAAAAGCTGCCGAGCTTGAGGCTGCCGAACGTGCTAAAAAGCACAAAGCGGAGATTGAAGCCCGCGGCAAAGAGCTCAAAGAAAAGAAATACAAGGGGTGGAAAGATTATCAGCTGATGTATGTGGCCGACTCGCTCGAAACCGAGCTCGGTAAGCTCAAAGAGCGTGAATCGGACATATTAAGAGACCGCGAGCTATCGCAGCAGGAGCGTGAATCCGCTGAACAGAAAAACGCTTCAGCCGACCGGCGGCAGGCTCATCTTGATAAAAAAGCTGTCGACGCCGACCGCATGGCAGCCCGATTCTGCAACATACGCCTATCGCAGCGCTACAAACCCGAGTGGCACGCCGAAGTGATGGAGATCATACCGACTATCACATCCGAGAGTGTGGTGGCGGAGTATACCCCTTCTTTCGAGCTGCTCAAGGTATACCCACAGTATTATGCCGAGGTGAAAGGTGTAATAGAAGCCGCTTACCGCGAGGGACGCACCACCCCCAAGAATGCTGCCGACCGCGAAGCCTTCTTCGCCAAATGGGCCAATGCCATCAAAGCGACCGAATATTATAAAAAGTATTACAACACCAGTCACAACATATACTACCTGAACCAGCAGATTGACACTTTCCTCCGGCTCCTGGGGCAGCAGCGCCGAAATATCACCGACTTCTATCTCGTAGCATTTCCCGAACAATAATGGAATTTCTCAAATTAAACTTCGATCTGATCATAATCGCAGTGATGAGCATCGCGGCTTTTGCCATGATAGCCGTAGACAAATGGCGCGACGAGACCGACCGTCGCCCGCTCATTCACACAGCCCTGATACTGCTCCCGGCGATAGCCGGAGGAGCCTTCGGCTCTCTGTGCGGCATGATACTGCTCAACCGCAAGATCTCCGACTCCACGTTTATGATCGCAATCCCGGTACTCGCAATAGTCGAAGTAGGGCTCAGTGCGATATGGCGTACCGGTTTTATATTCTAAATATCTACACATGAACTATCTACGCGCAGTTTTAATATTCATATATGTAGCTCTGTTGGCTATGTTGATGCTCACACGGTGCGACCGGAGAGAGAGCGCTCGTGCCGTCGAACCACGTCCGGATCCTGCACCTGTCGAGCAGCATGACACAGTGCCTGACGACGACCAGGATACCGTAGAGCGTGCCGATACAATAGGTCATGACGGCAAGCTCAAAGTCACTCTGCTGTGGGATTTCCCCGGCGATGTCGACCTTCACGCGCATGCACCCGGCGGCGGACATATTTATTTCCACAACAAAAAGGATAGACGCTCAGGCGGCGAGCTCGATGTAGATAACATAAACGGCGGACGCGGTTCTGCCGAAAATATCTACTGGGAGAACCCCACACCGGGTACATACAATATCAGCGTGGTATATTATAATGTGGACGATTCGCATCCCGGCGGTCCTGTGAAAGTAGTGATCAAGCAGATGATAAACGGACATGAACGCACCAATGTATACGATCTAAATCTCTCGGCCGATCAGGAGAAGGAGGAGATTGCGGTCAAGGCCGTGACCGTCCGCTGACACGCTGACAGCCCTTTAAACTTAGAGCCATGAAAACTATTCTGAGCGCCGCAATAGCGGCAGCCGTTTTTGGTACAGCTTTCGCTTCGGAAAGATCCGGCACAAGGCAGGATTACAAGATTTATGTAGACGGCGAGGGTGTGATGCGCCGCAGCGACAACGGCGCAGAGGTGTCGTACTACGGCACCAACTATACCGCACCGTTTGCATACTCCTACCGCGCTTTAGGGTATCTGGGCAAGGATCGCAAGGAGGCTATCGACCGCGATATATATCACATATCGCGACTTGGCCTGAACGCGTTCCGGCTGCACCTGTGGGAGGCAGAGATAGCCGATTCCGAGGGAAATCTGATAGACAACGACCACATCGAGCTGCTCGACTACATGATAGCCGCTCTTAAGCGGCGGGGTATCGACATAATACTTACAGCCCAGACCAATTTCGGCAACGGATACCCCGAGAAAGATATCGACACGGGAGCTTTCACCTACGACTTCGACAAATGCCGGATACATGAAGACTCGCTCGCCCGAAATATTCAGGAGAGGTATCTCAAGCAACTCGCCACACACCTCAACAGCTATACGGGTATGTCGTATGCCGACGACAATGCCATAATAGCCATGGAGATAAACAACGAACCGTGTCACTCAGGCACACCGGCACAAGTGACGGAATACATAAACCGGATGGCCGGTGCGCTTCGCAGTGCAGGGTTCGACAAACCGATACTCTATAATGTGACGCACAATCCCGATGTCACGGAAGCTTACTATGCCGCCGACATCGACGGCACGACATATCAATGGTACCCTACAGGGTTAGTTTCCGGACATGAACGTCACGGCAACTTCCTTCCGGCATTCGACGAGTATACCATACCGTGGAAAGACACAATGCCGGGGTATGGGAATAAAGCCCGTGTGGTGTATGAATTTGATCCGGCAGACGTGCTTTACTCACACCTCTACCCGGCTGTGGCAAGAGCATTCAGAGCGCAAGGGTTTCAGTGGATCACACAATTTGCATACGATCCTATCGACCTTGCTCCGTACAACACCGAATATCCCACCCACTACCTGAATCTCGTATACACTCCGGCAAAAGCGATGAGTATGATGGTGGCTGCGGAGGCAGCGCGGGAGCTCCCGCGGGGAGCCGACTTCGGCTCTTACCCCGGCAACAGCCGCTTCGGTAATACCCGCATATCATTTGAGGAGGATCTGAGCGAATACAACTCCCCCACACGGTTTATATACTCCAACAACACCGCGACACAGCCGGTATGCCCGGATTCGCTGATACAGATTGCTGGGCACGGGTCGTCGGCCATCGTCAGCTATCCCGGCACGGGCGCTTATTTTCTCGATCGCATCGGCGAGTCGGATGTATGGCGCCTGGAGGTACTTCCAGATGTGACACAGATCGACGATCCGTTCGGCAACAACAGTCTGCGCGATGCCAAGTTTGTGACATCCGAATCAACCCGTCCCATGGCTATCCACCTGCCGCAACTTGGCGAGGAGTTTGTATACATCCCCATAGCACACGCCGGTGGAGATGCCGGGAAAGCCTCGGAAGGTGAATTTACAGTGCGTCCCGGCGTATGGCTGCTGGCCCGCTCGGCCGATAGTCTGGCCGACATCGAAAGCCTCAAAAACCTCACTGTGGCAGGCAACATTGGTGTCGGCGAGTATGTCGCACCGTCATCGGACATCATGCCTTTCACACTCCTCTCTGCCCGGCACGATGACAAGAACCTTGATGTGGCCAAAATACCGGAGGCTTACGACTATAGATTTGCCCCTACACGTGGTGCATGGTACGATGAGCCTGCATACGTGATCGAGAGCTCTCCGCAGAGCGATGGCGTGATAGTAGTGCGCCGATATGTGGCCGACAAGATAGAAAGAATACCCGAAAACTATGCTCCTGAGATTATATCGGTACGCTTTCTCCCGGCATCGGGCGATCTTACGGCCTCGCCGCTCCCCGAAGGAGCGGAACTTGCGGTTGTGACCACCGGCGGATTCACCTACTCAGCCCCGATAGCGCTTGATCAGGAGGGTATATTCAGCACACCGATAGCGTCGCTTGCACCACGCCGCGGCTACATCATGCCCGCTCCATATCCGGTGACGGTGACACGCGAATCTCCGGCCTCCGACAAGCCTATTGAATCTTTCCGCGACATCCAGTCGGTCGAGCTCATCATACTGCAGCGTGCCGACGGTTCAAGCGACAAACAGATATATATACCCGAACGAATATGGATAGAATAAAATCCATTCTTCTGGCTGTGATTCTTGCGATACCGACACTTTTCGCAGCCAAGATCGACGATAGCGCCACCCATACTTTCAAAGCGGCGAAAGGAGCTTTTGAGCTTGACGGCAGCCCGTATCTCGTCAAAGCTGCCGAGCTGCACTATCCGCGTATCCCCCGAGAATATTGGGAGCACCGTATCGAGATGTGCAAGGCATTGGGCATGAACACTATCTGTCTGTACGTATTCTGGAATGCCATTGAGCCGCGCGAGGGCGAGTTTGATTTCACAGGTCAGAACGATGTGCGCAGCTTCATAGAGCTCTGCCGCAAGCATGATATGAACGTGATACTCCGGCCCGGGCCGTATGTATGCGCCGAGTGGGAGATGGGAGGGCTGCCATGGTGGCTGCTGAAGAAGAAAGATATCCGGCTGAGGGAGAGCGATCCCTACTTTTTGGAACGTGTCGAAAAATTCAACGAGGCTCTTGCCTCTCAGATAGGCGACATGACAATCGACAAAGGCGGTCCGATCATCATGGTGCAGGTGGAGAACGAATACGGCTCGTATGGTGCCGACAGAGAGTATGTGGCAGCGATACGCGATATAGTGCGTCGTCACTTCGGCGACGAGGTGGCGCTGTTTCAATGCGACTGGTCGTCAAATTTTGAGGTGAACGGCCTCGACGACCTGACATGGACAATGAACTTCGGCACCGGCGCCGACATTGACGAGCAGTTCAGGCGGCTCCGCGAGGTTCGCCCGGATGCACCGCTGATGTGCTCGGAGTACTGGAGCGGCTGGTTCGATAAATGGGGCGCCAACCACGAGACGCGACCTGCCGACGAGATGACCGCCGGCATCGACGAGATGCTATCAAAAGGGATCTCGCTGAGCCTCTACATGACACACGGAGGCACAAACTGGGGTCATTGGGCCGGCGCCAACTCTCCCGGATACGCACCCGACGTGACCTCATACGACTACGACGCACCCATCGACGAGCAAGGTGCACCGACTGAAAAATATCACAAACTGCGCCGGGTGATGGCAAAATATGCCGACGCACCGCTTGCCGACATACCCGCGCCTATACCCACGGGAACGGTTGAGCCGTTCAGATTCACGGAGTACGCTCCGCTGTGGGATAATCTCCCCGCACCCCGCCGCAGCCGTGATATATTGACTATGGAAGAGTGCGACCAAGGATTCGGCAGTATGGTGTACTCCACCCTCACACCTGCTACAGACGGAGCGACGACACTCACCGTAAGCGATCCGCACGACTACGCACAAGTATACATCGACGGCCGGCGTATAGGCTCGCTCGACCGCCGATTAGGCCACAAGCAGATAGAGCTCCCGCCCCTCACCGCCGGGCAGCGGCTTGATATTTTTGTCGAGGCCACCGGACGCATCAACTTCGGTCGAGCCATAAAAGATTATAAAGGTATCACCGACAGCGTAACCATCACCACAGGCTCAGATACTGTCAAGCTGCGCGATTGGGATATCTACTGCCTGCCCGACGAATATGACTTCTACAGCAACCTATCCTTTGTGCCGCTCGACACCACTGCCGCTGAGCATGCGCGGATGCCCGGAGTATACCGCGCGACGTTTGAAGTCGACAATCCCGCCGACACATGGCTCGACTTCTCCACATTCGGCAAAGGTGTGGTATATGTAAACGGTATAGGGATAGGGCGCATTTGGGAGATAGGCCCGCAGCAGACCCTCTACATGCCCGGAGCATGGCTGCGCAAGGGCACCAACGAAATCCTTGTGTTTGATGTCGTAGGGCCGCGTGAAGCAGGCAGCCGGGGGTATACCTCAGCCGTGCTCGACATGCTGCAGGGAGATAAGCCGGCCACTCACCGCCGCGACGGAGAGTATCTTGACCTAAGCGGCAACACCGCCGCTGCCGAAGGCACACTTGCCGAAAGAAACGGATGGCAGAAGGTCGAATTTGCCGAGCCTCAAACCGGCAGATACTTATGTCTGACGGTCGAAAGCGTCTATACGGGCACGGAAGCATCGGTTGTCGAACTGTATCTGCTTGATGCCGACGGGCGTCGCTTGTCGCGCGAAGAGTGGACGGTGGTATATTCCGACAGCGAGGACGTCGACGGCGTGAATCGTGCGGCCGACAAGCTGTTCGACCTTCAGGAGTCGACTTTCTGGAGCACTGCTCAGGACAATACGCTGCCCGCATCGGTCGTTATAGATCTGGGGAGTATGCAGAGCGTCAGCGCCATAGAAATTCTGCCCCGCGTCGAGCCCGGTGCACCGGGAGCCGTGAAAGACTTTAAAGTTTACCTTACCTCTACCCCATACAATATTGTAAAAACAAACTAATCGGTATATATGAAAATCCAGAGATCAAAGATTTTTGCCTCGGCACTGCTTGTTGCCGCGACAGCCGCGGCACAGCGTACGGTCGAGACCTACAACGACGGATGGCAATTCTCCAAAGGAGCTCTTGCCGATGTGAAGAAATGGGATAACGTGCGTGTGCCCCACGACTGGGGTATTTACGGCCCGTTCGACCGCAACAATGACCTTCAGGTGGTGGCCGTGGAGCAGAACGGCGAAACTGAGAAAACCGTAAAGACCGGCCGTACCGGAGGTTTACCCTTCATAGGTAAAGGTGTATACCGCCGCAATATCGAGATTGCCGATACGACAGGTAAAAAATTCACTTTAGTGTTTGACGGTGCCATGGCCAACTCGCGCGTGTCGCTCAACGGCAAGGAGATAGGCGGTTGGCCTTACGGCTACAATTCATTCTACATCAACCTTGACAATCCGGACCTCAAGATAGGCGACAACGAACTTGTAGTCGAGCTCGAAAACTACGATCAGGCCTCGCGGTGGTATCCCGGAGCCGGTCTGTACCGCAACGTGCATCTTCTGACGACCGACCGCGTCCATATTCCCGTATGGGGTACATACATCACCACGCCGGTTGTCACTGACGATTATGCCTCGGTCGATCTTAAGATGAAAATCGACGGCGCACAGAGCTCCGATCAATGGCCTTACGGCGAGAAGATCATGGTGACCACGCAGATACTTTCGCCCGAAGGCAAAGAGGTGGCTTCGCGCACATCGGAGTATATTGCCCGCGGGCAACAGTTCGGGCAGCAGTTCGCAATAGAGAATCCGCAGCTATGGGACACCGAACACCCCAACCTCTACACTGCCCGCACCACCCTGAGTATCGACGGCCGCGTAGCAGACACATACGATACCCGCTTCGGCATCCGCAAGCTGGAATACCGCCCCGAAAAGGGGTTCTTCCTCAATGGCAAGCAGACGAAGTTCAGGGGTGTCAACAATCACCACGACCTCGGCCCGCTCGGCGCTGCCGTCAACCGCTCGGCGCTCCGTCACCAGATAGAGTTGCTTAAGGATATGGGTGTAAATGCCATACGCACCTCTCACAACATGCCGGCACCGGAGCTTGTGGAGCTGTGCGACGAGATGGGCATAATGCTGATGATCGAACCGTTCGACGACTGGGGTTTCCGCCCGAAATCGCCCAACGGATACGGCTCAGTGTTCGCCGACTGGGCACAGCGCGACGTCACGGCCATGGTCGAGCAGTACCGCAACCACCCCTCGGTTGTGATGTGGTCGATAGGCAACGAAGTGCCGAGCCAGTGGGGAGAGCCGGGCATGGACGAGCTTGTGATGCTTCAGGATCTGATCCACTCGCTTGACCCCACACGCCCCGTGACGTGCGGCATGGACCAGATAGGATCTGTGCTCGACAACGGTTTTGCAGCCGCTCTCGACATACCCTCATTCAACTACAAACCTCAATTCTACGACAAGATATACGAGCAGCTGCCCCAGCGGCTGGTACTCGGATCGGAGACAGCCTCGACAGTGTCGTCGCGCGGTCAATACTTCTTCCCTGTAGTGATGCCGGGGCAGGACGGCCGCCACACTGACATGCACCCCGGCAATCAATCGTCAAGCTACGACAACGAGACCTGCGTATGGTCCAATACCCCCGATATCGACTTCGCTATGGACGACGACCACGACTGGGTGCTCGGACAGTTTATATGGACCGGCTTCGATTATTTAGGCGAGCCGTCGCCTTACGACACCGACGCATGGCCCAGCCACAGCTCGATGTTCGGAGCAATAGATCTCGCTTCGATACCCAAAGACCGGTTCTACCTTTACCGCTCGCAGTGGAACAAAAACGACAATACTCTCCACATACTCCCCCACTGGAACTGGCCCGGACGCGAAGGCGAAGTGACCCCCGTGATGGTATACACCAGCTACCCGAAAGCCGAACTTTTCATCAATGGCAAGAGCCAGGGGATGCGCGAGAAAAACGATTCCACCTATCAGAACCGCTACCGCCTTATGTGGATGGAAACGGTCTATGAACCCGGCGAGGTGAAGGTGGTGGCCTACGACAACGACGGTCGCCCCGTGGCCGAAAAATCGGTGCGTACTCCCGGCAAACCTCATCACATCGTGCTCACTCCGCATCAGAGCAAGCTCGCGGCCAACGGCGATGATCTGGCGTATATCACCGTACAGGTGGCCGACAAGGATGGGAATATCGTGCCTACCGACACGCGACGCGTAAAATTCGACGTCAGCGGAGCCGGTTCATTTGAGGCTACAGCCAATGGCGACCCGACATCGCTGCTTCCGTTCCATGAGCCACGGATGGATCTATTCGGAGGTGCCGCGACAGTGATTGTGCGCAGCGCCAAGACACCCGGCACGGCACGTCTGAAAGTGTCCGCTCCCAGTGTGAAAGCAGCTACGATCGATATACCTGTGGAATAAACCGATAATATGCCCGAAATGAAAAAATCCCGTCTGTTTCTATCGCTTGCCGCCGCGGCTGCCATGTCGGCGTCGGCCGCCACACACTATGTGGGAGGCGACATATCGCTCCTGCCTGAATATCAGCAAGCCGGCGCCAAATATTATGATCATGGCGGCCGGCGCATCACATCGTTTCTGCCATGGTGCCGCGAGCAGGGTATGAACGCCATGCGAGTACGCCTATTTGTCGATCCGAGCGCATATCAGGAGCAATACCCCTCAAAGTACGACCCGAACGCATGTCAGGATCTCGACTATATACTTCCGCTCTGCAGCGAGATAGCGGAGGCGGATCTGGATCTGATGCTCGACTTCCATTATTCCGACACTTGGGCTGATCCGGCGGCACAATGGACACCGGCAGCCTGGGCAAATCTAAACGACGACGAGCTCTGCCACACGATCTACGACTACACCCGCGAGTGCCTGATCAGACTCAGGGAGGCAGGCATCACGCCCGCTTTCATACAGCCCGGCAATGAGATCTCCTACGGCATGCTTTGGGGGCCCGTGGGCACAACCTCGCCCAAAAAGACATTTATGGGGAGCAATGCCAACTGGGAGCGTCTCGGCCGACTGCTCAACAGCGCCATCGAGGCTTGCCGGGAGATATGCCCCGAGTCGAAGATCATAATCCATACCGAGCGCGTGGCCCAGCCTAATGTGCTGGCCAACTTTTACAACCAGATGGCACGCCTTGGGGTGGATTACGACATCATAGGCCTCAGCTACTATCCCTACTGGCACGGCGACATGTCGGTGCTCGACACTGCTCTCACCACGCTCGAAGCACAGTTCCCTGAGCATCAGATCATGCTTGTCGAAACAGGCTACGGCCTCAAATGGCAGGTGCCCGGGGCCGACCACGATACTACCGACATCTGGCCCATTTCTGATGCCGGACAGGCAGCTTTCGCCCGCGATCTTGTCGACACACTCGAAGCTCATGCTTCGGTGAACGGACTGTTCTGGTGGTGGATGGAGTATAACCCCTACGGCACGTCGCTCTCGGGGTGGTATAACGCTCCGCTGTTCGATCCAACCAACGGCCGTGCATCGTCGGCATTCAAAGTGATATGCTCTTTTGCCGACGGCTCGGGCATCGAGGGAATCGGTGCTGACAAATCTCCGTCGACTGAGAGTTGGTACGATCTGACAGGACGCCCCGTTTCGCCGGATGCACCGGGCATGGTGATATCGACCACCGGCGCCAAACGCATCAATTAGAGCTTGTCCCATAATATATGTTAACGCTGAGGTTGCATATCGCTGAGGGATTTTTGCCGTGCGGGCGAGGGAGCGTAGCGAGCTACGTGACTGAGCCAAACGGCAAAAAGCACCTGCGATATGCAATCTAAAAGTAATTTTCTGTCGTTCAGAGCGTTATTCTTGCATCCAGAACACGATTTTCCTAAAAGACACACAAAATACCATCGCCTGGGCCACTCGTTGGCCCTTTTGCCCGTTCTCATCGGTCATGTAGCTCGCTACACTCCCTCTTCGCCCGAACAAAATGCCTCAACGATTGACCGCCCCACCGTTAACTTTTCTTGTGAAACACGCTCTTACAACATGTATGAGGGTGCAACGTTTATGGCGTTGCACCCTCATACGTGTCTATCAGTTAGATTAAGTTCGGTTTATATATTTTGTGTTCCTCTGATTACTTTGTAGGATAAGTAGCTGTCATAGGTATGCTGCTGTCGGTCTCTACCCAGTCGTCTACGTTTACTTTAAACTTGATCTCGCCGAGGATAGGTTCGCCGGGCTGAGGATCGTCGGGGTCTACGTTACCTGCACCGTAGGTGAAGTCGAGTGTGTAGACATATTTCTTACCCTGCTCCCATGTACCGCTGAGAGGTATCGAAGCCCATGCGTACTGGCGTTTGGCACCGGTGGAGTCGAGAGTTGTGTCGTTGGAGAACGGGTAGATTACGTAACCGTTGTCGGTTCGGGTGATTCTGACGAGTACACTCAGGTAAGCTTCGCGAGCCACGTTGTCAGGATCGCCGGTAGGACTCCAGGGGGTGAGAGTCTGAGGTAACAGCATTGCGTTGCCCGACGGACCCATGATCGACTGTGCCTCAGAGCCGAGGGTGACTTCGTCGCAGGAGCTGGTGTAGACTGCAGTGTCGTGCCAGTCGTCGAGAGTCCACTTATTGGCGGCAAAGTCGTAGGAACCCATGTACTGAGCGCGACCGATACGTACGCCCACGACCTTGAATGTATATTTTGTGTTGTCTGATTTTGCACGCACTTCGATCTGCGACAGACGGTGTGAGAAGTTAAGCTCCACGCCTGTAGTTGCGTTGTCCTTCTTGTTTCCTTCGGCTGTAGCGGTGATGAAATCCACCTGATCGGCGATATTGTCGGCTACGGCGAAATTCTCAAGAGTAAGGTTGGCAGCGCCGTCGGCGGTCACTACATCGGCCCCAAGTTCATCCTGCGAAGGAGCGTATGAGAAGAAATTCAGAGTCTGGTTGTTTTCGAGCCAATCGTAGCTGAGAGGAGAATAGAAGAAAGTATCGCTGCCTTTCACATAATTGACATTCTCAAAGTAAGGAGTTGTACCGTTGAATGCCGTAACATAGATCGACGAAAGGTTGGCATTAGTGGTCTCTGTGGCACGCGATGCAATGCCTGAACGGAAAGAGATTGCATTTGAATCGGTGCGGACTTCGACCGGCTCCTCGTTGGCACACGAAGTAAGAGCAAGCGCGCCTAAGGCAATCAGATAAAACGATTTAGCTTTCATAACGTTTTGATGTTAATTTTTGATTAATCAGACCTACCCTGTATAGGATGTAAGACGGATATATTTTTTAGTTAATTATTTCATTGTTTTCAACAATTTCTACTATTCTAACACCCCGAATGTAAAAAGGTTCTAAATGATGTAATTTTTTTGTGTGCGCAATGTAATGTATCTGTAATAATTTACATCTTAAGATCTACGTCTACCTCCTGCCACTCGTCGACAGAGGGTTTGAGCGAAGAGCCCCCGCCACCGGGCTGCGGCGGACGTGGCAAAGGCAGCCCGCGAAGCACTATGTGGACATGTTTAGGATCGGGAGCGTCGGACACCTGGGTGGTCACATCAAATGATTTCCACCAACGGCTGCCGTCGGAAAGCACCATATATACCGTGAGGTAATGAGGGGCCTCTGTCGAGCCACACTCGCCGAAAGTCAGAAACTCGCTGTGCAGTGAGTTTTGCTCCGTGCCGGTATGGAGAACGAACGTCATGGTGACGGGCGTGTCGCTTCCTGCGTCGGCTTCGGCAGCGTATGCCTCGGCCATGCCGGAAAGAGTGCCGTCGATAGTGGCCGATTCGACCCCCTGCAGATTCTCTACATCGTAAATGTCGACCGTGTAGTGGCACACAGCTTCATGGGGATAGAGCGTGATGGTCTGCACTCCTTCGTGAGGTGCGATATTTATATCGTGGAGGGTGTTGCTCCAGAGCATGCCGGGGGTGAGGGCAACCCTTTCGTCGGCCGCCGCGCGTGCTTGAGGGAGTGAGCGGGTGTTGATGCGCTGTCCTTCGAGACTCTCGGCATCGCCTGTGGCCACACTCATAGAGTGCATATTGTCTTTGTCGCGCATATATGCCCAGTCGGTATTATCAGCATTGAGGCATATTGCATGGCGGGTGCCGAAAGGAGCTTTTATCATGCCTCCCGTTTTATTGCTGAAGATATATCTCAGGGGCGCCGTGCCGTCGCTTTCATAAAGATACAGAGCCATCGACTGAGGGTTGGCCTGCGGAGCATCCCGCCAGTCGAACACTACCTGCAGCTGCGACGAGAAGTCGTCGTCCATATATAGGTCCTTGTGGCGGCATGACGAAAGAAGCATCGAGCCGGCACCAAGTGCGGCGATAAGAATATATTTACGCATCATCATTTCGAGCCTCCTTTCTGTGAGTTGTAATTACCGCGGCCTATCAGCCATACAAGTGCAATCTCAAGTTTCGTCGGGCCGAACCAACGCAGCTTATGGGTCGATTGCCATACATAGAAGTTGTCTTTGGGGACATATTCAAGATATTTGCCGCACATATACCCTATTGCAGCACTGAAGTCAATATTCAATCTTTTCCCCACGGGGAGCGAATATCCGTACTCGATGCCGCTTATGAAGTTGCAGCGATCCCAGAGTGTGCCGTGAGGCCTACCGCCCATGTATCCGCGACCGCCCAACTCAAAGTCGTAGGTCACAACTCCGGCGAAAGCTCCGAGATGATGGCCGGTGAGCGGTTTGCGGGCCGCTGCGCTACCGAACCACCGGCGTGCGCCAACGGTTCCTCCGTAAGCTCGCCAGTAGTAATGGGTACGGTCGCGATCCCACCATCCGTACATCCAGTCGGCCGTGACCGACCAGTTTTTGCCTACATATACCTCCGCCCCGATATTGGGCAACAAAGCTGCATCGTAGAGCATATTGGTCTTTAGAGCCATGTAGAATGGCTTGCGGATGCGCGGAGTGGTGATCGCGCGGATCTCAGGGGTATAGATAATCCCGGTGGTGTAGAGCCGGAACGGCTCGGCCACGGGAATACCTGTAATAAGGGGAGACGGCACACGGTCGTACTCAACGATAAGCTGCGACTCGCGCAGCGAGGGGAAGATGTTTGTATAGAGGTAGCGGTATGCAGCTCCGCCCCCTACTGCTTTGAGGGCAGCAAGCGGATGAGCAACTTCTGAATTGTCGTCCTGATTTATTCGAGCCAGAAGTGCGAGCACTTCATCGCGGTAAGGCACATTCTGATCTTGCTCGACGCTCCGCTGCAACCCTCGCCAGTCGCGCCCGAGGAAGCTGAAGCGGGCAAGCGAATCTGTCAGAAGACCTCGGCTGCGAAACCGGTCGAAGATTGCTTCGGCACGCTTGTGCGAAAGATAGTCGTTGAAACGCACCGAGCCTTCGGGCGATGCTGCGCCTATCACGTGCACGCCGCGGAGTATTCTGCGCCCTGTGCTGTCGGCGCTCAAGCCGGCGAAAACCGAATCGAGCGTTTGCTGATTGTTCTTATATGAGGGGTCGATGATGATATGCGACTGCCGGAAATGCACGGTGGCGGTATCGCTCACAGCAGCGTGAGAGTACAGCACGCTGAAAAGCAGCAGGCATATCGCTGGAATATGATGAAATCTCATAATCAAATAGCTGAGTGTCAGGAATCAATATCTGCCGGAGCCACGGCAAGGTGAGCCGGCTTTAAAGAATAACACGCCAACGGGGCTTTATGTTCTGACACAGAGCTTGTCATAAAAAGATCCCGGGCGAGAGCCTTGGGGCTTTCGTCCGGGATATGGTAGCAGGGTATGCTGAGGGTCAGCGTACCTCTTTGGTCACGCTTGAGCCGCGGCGTATGATGGTGATACCCGACGACAGGGGCGCAGTAAGGCGGTTGCCGCGCAAGTCGTAGTACTCGACCGGGCCGTCGAATCCGGCGGCTACATTCTCTACGCCCGTGCTGAGCTGCTCGCCGGTGCGGGTGTAAAGATTGTTGTGGAGCACTTCAGCAGCTGTAGTGCTCTCATTGCCGCTGCCGTTGTTGAACATTATGCGGGCGTTCTCGCTCAGAGGTGTCTCTGCGTAGAAATGGATGGTGTGAGCCTTGTCGCTTCCATATTTCTCAACAAACAGTTTGGAGCCGGGCCAGGCGCCGAGGGGTTCGTACACTGAGCGTGAGGCTGAATCGTAGATATAAGCGTATACCTCAGTCCAGGGCGACGCCGAAGCATCTTTGAAGTAGATGTTGGTGACATGCTCGGGGCTCGGCGGATTGACATACGAGGGGAGCTCGGCGGCAGGAGTAGTGTCGCGGGCGGGCTCATCGAAGTTGCCGTCGTAAGAACCCCACTGGCCTTTGAGCCATTCGATCTTGCGATTGAGACGATCTACAGCAGCATTGCGGCGCGACTGCATATCGGTGTTGTCGACCACAGAGGTAGCGTTGGGCGAAGAGGGAAGCGGAGCGTTAGCCCAGCGTTTGCGGTCGGCTTTGGCAGCCTCGCTGATACGCGACACATAGAGATCGATATCGGCGATAAGGCCGTCATACTTGTTTGCCATAAACCATTTCCATGTCTGGCGCACCTTATCCATAAACTTGGCGTTGCGCACCATCGACGGGATCCATGTGTTGCCGAAGAGGGTATCGTCGAAGAAGTAGCGGTTGGTAGCGCCGGAGAATGCGTTGCCGAAGTCCCAGAGCGGTGAGAAGTGCCATTTCTGATCCTCGCCGCGGTCGCGGAAGAGGTATGTCGAGCCATGGTACGACTCGGTATGCGATACGATCTCCTCCACAATATAATAGCGGGCGGCATCGTCGAGATCCATGTATGACCACAGAGTGTTGGAGTTGTTGCAGGATGCCACACCATTGTTCATGGCAGTGAACTGCTCCTTGACAAACCGGCGCTGTATATCGGAGTATTCCTCGGGGGTGTCCCAGGTGACACGGAGCATGTCGGTGTAATAGCCGGGAGCACATGTGCCTTCGGTCATCTGAATCTGGTTTTCTTCATCATAATTGTCGAGCTCGATGAGATAGCCGCCCGAAGCAGTCATCGGGTCGGTAGAGTTGTCGTCAAGCTCCTCGACGGGCACACGGCCGTCGCCTACGCGGATCGACTCGGTGAGGAAGTAAAGGCCGCGGTAGTCGCCGTTGATCACCACCTCTACGGGCTGCTGGTCAGGCGTCCAGGGGAGTCCGATACGGTCGCCGAGGTTGAAGCCCACGAAGTTGCGGAGGTAGCCGAAACCGTCGTCAGCGTGAGCCAGAATAGCCCAATGCTTTGATTTTGCGGGGGTCATGCCGAGGAGATTCTGTTTTTTGCCAAGTTTGAGCTTGAACGGTTTTTTTGCGAAGCCTGTGCGGGTATAGTTACCACGGGCTTTCATCTCAAGAGGCAGAGGTTCGTCCTTGGAGCCGACGTTCTGGAAACCTGCTTCTTCGGCCCAAGCGCAAGGTGTGATGTCAAGCCAGTATTCGCCGGGGCGATAGTTTTTGTCGGCGAGATCTTTGGAGAGCACTTCATTGTTGAGGGTAGTGAAGTTGCCGTCGGCATCGGTATTGTAGATATTGATGTAGAGCACGGGGAGGGTGCCGGAGAGGCCGGTGACGACTACCTCGCCTTCCTCGCCGAAGAGAATCTCGCCGGTAGAAAGGTTGAAGGTCACATCGCCTGTGAAGTCGGCTGTGAGCGAGCAGTTGGCATCGTTGCCACTGATCAGGGGTGTGCGTACACCGGGGTTTACATTCGGCACACCACCCCAGTTGACGGTGCTCCAATCTTCCGAAGCTACCTTCCAGAGGTTTGATGAGGTGAGCGAGATGTTGGACAGTTTTATAATATTGGGATCGTCGGTTTTGGCAAACTCCCATGCGGGAATTGCAGCCCAACCGGGCACCATGTCGCCACGGAGGAATACGCCGGTTCCGCGGGTGGGATCAATGGGATCTGACGAGCCGGTCCATGATTCGGGCTCGGGGCCGAATACGATCTTACCCAGATCGAGATTGAAGTATACGGGACCTGTGTAGTCGGCAGTGAGCGAGCAGTTGATATCCACCCCGCGGAGCAGTGCTGTGACTTCACCGGGTTTGACATCCGATACACCACCCCAGTTGACGGTGCTCCAATCTTCTGAAGCGACCTTCCAGATGTTTGATGAGGTGAGCGAAACCTCGGCAAGCATCACGACACTGGGATCGTCGGTCTTGGCAAACTCCCAGGCGGGAATTGCAGCCCAACCGGGCACCATGTCGCCACGGAGGAATACGCCGGTACCGTCGGTGGGGTTGATGGGATCTGATGAACCGGTCCATGATTCGGGCTCGGAACCGAACACGACCTTACCCAGATCGAGGTTAAAGTATACCGGGCCGGAGTAGTCGGAGGCAAGCGTGCAGTTGCCGCCTGCTTTTTGCATCGAGGTGATCTCGCCGGGAGTGATCGGCGTAGCGCAGCCGTAGTCGACGGTGCTCCAATCGGCTGATGCGATTTTCCAAGTATCCGATGCGGCTAACGACACATTGTCGATGTGATAGATGACGTTGTCGGTGGTGACGAATTTCCAGCTATCGGATGTAGACCATCCGTTCATGGTGCCACGCATATAAATGTCGGTGGCTGATGCTGACAATCCTACCAATACGGCAACAATCAGAGCAAAAATTTTTCTCATAATGCTGTTGGCAGTGAAAGTTGGTTAAAGATAAATTGTAAGTATGAATATAGTATGAAATTGCAGTGGCAAAGGTAGTAATTTTCAGCCGGATTACCAATATATGCCGACTTAAAGAATAATTTTCACAAAACATACGACAATCCGGCTCCAGATTAATCTGAAACCGGACTGACTGATGGGTTGAGACCGTGCTGAAGCTGATCAGCGACGGATACCGAGCTCTTTGCGGGCGATGAGCGCGCGGTAGCGGTTGATGTCTTTCTTGGCCAGATAGTCAAGCAGACGACGACGTTTACCTACGAGAGCTTTCAGCGCGCGGGCTGTGGTATAATCTTTGTGATTTGACTTCAGGTGCTGAGTCAAATGAGCGATACGGATAGAGAATAATGCTATCTGGGCTTCGGGTGAGCCAGTATCAGTCTTGCCCTGACCGTATGTCTCAAAGATTTTAACTTTGTCTTCAGAACTTAAGTGCATTCTTTAGAGTGTTAAAGTGTTATTATAATATGTATATATTTTGAGCGCCACAAAGGTAAGCATATTTTTTGATTCTGCAAATGGCTGATATAAAAATTTGTCGGTTCGTCGGGATATACCTATCTTTGCGCTCTCATTTGGCAGCCCCGCACATAAGTAATAATAATTATGAATCATTTTGCCGCTCTTTTCGACCTCGATGGTGTGATCATCGACTCCGAAAGCTCCTACACGGAGTTCTGGGCCGACATAGACCGCCGATACCCCACGGGGATCGACAATTTCGCCATAGCGATAAAAGGCACCAACCTCGCCTCGATACTGGAGTGTTGGAGCGACACCGCCCTGCGGCAGCGCATCACCGACGAGCTGCACAGCTTTGAGCTCGACATGCAATACCCGCCCTACCCAGGCGCGCGGGAGTTGCTCGAATCGCTGAGCGCAGCAGGCATCCCGACTGCTCTCGTCACAAGCAGCGACGCAGTAAAGATGCAATATCTGTACGATCGACAGCCGTGGATAGCGCCGCTGTTCGACACGATCGTCACCGGCTCTGATGTAAGTCGCTCGAAGCCCGACCCCGAGGGTTATCTCACAGCCGCGCGACGTCTGGGGTATGCTCCGGCCGATTGTATCGTGATCGAGGACTCTCTGCAGGGTATAGAGGCAGGGCGCCGGGCCGGAGCCCGGGTGATAGGTATCGCCACCACCAATCCGGCCGAGGCCCTTGAA
Source organism: uncultured Muribaculaceae bacterium (assembly GCA_964587165.1). GTDB lineage: Bacteria > Bacteroidota > Bacteroidia > Bacteroidales > Muribaculaceae > CAZPKH01. The sequence continues at coordinate 6,477 of CAZPKH010000008.1, read as the reverse complement.
GCCGACCTTATCGTGCCGCATATCGGCCGGCTCAACCGTTCGCTTATGTCGCAACTTGCCGCCTCAAGATGAAAGTCAAGGTGACGGTGGTGGGTGCCACAACGACTCCGTGGGTGCGTGAAGCGATGGATGAATACACCTCGCGGCTGCAGCGCATGATACCGTTTGAACTATGCACTATCCCCGACGTGCGTACTTCCCGAGCCACGACACCCGAGCGACAGAAAGACGCGGAGGCCGTGCGGATATTAGCAGCAGCCCCCGCCTCAGAGACAATGATACTGCTCGACGAGCGGGGCAAAGAGTACACCTCACGGCAATTTGCAGAGTGGCTCGAACAGCGCATGGCTGCCGGAGCTACAAAAGCGCTGAACTTTGTGATAGGTGGCCCGTACGGATTCACCGACAGCATGTACGCACGCGCCGACCACAAAATAGCTCTCTCGCGCATGACATTCACTCACGAGATGGCCCGGCTCCTGCTTACCGAGCAGATATATCGAGGGCTCACCATACTGCGAGGCATGCCTTATCATCACGACTGATACACATTATTATATATGTAGAGCATATGAAGCATCCCGCAAAGCGAGCAGAGAGACGGCTCCTATAGCGCGATGCAAAAAAAATTGCAAAAAAAATTAACGCTCGCAGAACAATCTCCCGAGAGACGTTGTTATACTGATGTAAAACCCGATTTATTAACCGGAATTAAATAAATTTAGCAAATAATTTTGTATTATTGCACACAAGTATTATCTTTGTGCTGATTTATCAACGTTAACAACCTTACAAATGAAAAAATTATTCCTTATCGCGACCGCAGCCGTTGGGATGATGACTGCAAATGCACAGCAGGCTTTCGAAGCAACCAACTTTGGTTCGAACTGGTCAGTTGGTATCGACGCAGGTGCCACCTCTCCCCTGAAGTCACCCTTTGAGGGCAAGAACTTCATCGACAACACTCGTGCCATCGTTGGCGCACACGTAGCCAAACAGCTCACCCCCGTGGTAGGCGTCGGCATCGAAGGTATTTGGGGTATCAACACTTCGTACCAGACAAGCAAAAATATCTTCGACGATCAGTATGTAGGTCTCTACGGTACCGCTAACCTGATGAACCTCTTCGGCGGTTACAAATGCGACGGTCGTTTCTTCGACGTAGACGCTGTACTCGGTGCCGGCTGGATGCACTACTACATGCCCTACACTCAGGGTGAAGACTTCAACACCTTCGCTTCAAAAGCAGGTCTGAACTTCAACTTCAACGTAACCAAAAACTTCACCATCTCGCTGAAACCTTCAGTAAGCTGGAACATGGTAGGCGACTGGGATCGCGCTGACGTGGCTTACGACGTTAAGAAAGCCAACTTCAACCTCATGCTCGGCCTCACCTACAAACTCGGTAAAGGTTTCGTATGCGTAGAGCCCGCAGATCCTAACGCAATCGCCGCTCTCAACGCCGAGATCAACAACCTCCGCGCTCAGCTCGATGGCTGCATGGCCGACCTCGCTGCTTCGACAGCCGCCAACGCTGCCCTCGCTTCTCAGCTCGAAGCTTGCCTCAACCGTCCCGCCAAGGTCGTAGAGAAAGTAAGCAACAACCTCGAGAGCGTACGCTACATCTACTTCGCTCAGTCTTCTTCGAAAATCACAGCCGAGCAGATGCGTACAGTTGACATCCTCGCTTCTTACATGAAGAACCACAAGGATTCGAAACTCGACGTCAAAGGTTATGCTTCTCCCGAAGGCAACCTCGACTTCAACATCAAACTCGCTAACGCTCGCGCAGAGTCAGTGAAGAACGCAATCGTTAAGAAAGGTATCGATGCCGACCGCGTAGCTGCCGAGGGTAAAGGTATCGGCGACATGTTCGCAGAGCCCACCTGGAACCGCGTTGCAATCTGCACACTCGACTAATCCAACGATACTCTAAAGAAGATTTAACATCAATTCGTTGATAATACATCTACTCCCCGCCGGATACCCGGCGGGGAGTTCTGCTTTTGTATCGCCAAAAAACTTTGCATTATCAAAACCTATGTATTATATTTGCAGTAGAGATTAGCCGCTACACCACGGCGAGGATAGTTAACCGCCTATCATACCCCCATGATCTACACCAGCACAGGCTCATCGTCGACAGCAGCTTCGCTACATGAAGCTGCCACACGCAGCTATGCGCCTGACGGCGGCCTCTATATCCCGGCGCGGATCACGCGGCTCCCGAAAGCCTTCTTCAACAATATTGAGGCGATGAGCCTTCAGGAGATAGCGTATGTGGTGGCTAACACCCTGTTCGGCGACGACATACCCAGCGACGTGCTCAAAACTATAGTCGACGAGACATTCAGCTTTGAAATACCGCTGAGACATATCGACGACAACACCTATGCACTCGAGCTCTTTCATGGCCCGTCGATGGGATTCAAGGATGTAGGAGCCCGATTCATGGCACGCCTGCTTGCATACCTGCACAACTCGGCGGGACTGACAGCAAATGTACTGGTAGCCACCTCGGGCGACACGGGCGGAGCCGTAGCGGCAGGATTCTATAATGTTCCGGGGATAGATGTGTACGTGCTCTACCCGCTGCACAAAATGCCGCGAGCACGCGAAGCACAATTCACAGCGCTCGGCGGAAACATCCACCCTATCGGCGTGAACTGCGGCTACGATCAGTGCCAGGAGCTCGTCCGCTCAATCTTTACCGACGAAGAGATATATCGCCGATGCCGCCTGCTGACGGCCAATTCGATCAACGTCGCCCGCTTGCTGCCGCAGACCATCTACTACTTTCACGCATTCGCACGCACCCCCGCAGCTGCGCGTCGCAATATAGTGTTCAGCATACCTTCGGGCAATCTCGGCAACCTGACAGCCGGAGTAATAGCCATGCGCATGGGGCTGCCGGTCAAACGGTTTATAGCGGCTCAGGGATTGAATAATCCGTTGGCCGACTACATTAACCCGACTCCTGACTCCGCCAAACTCAAAACAGTAAGCACACTTGCACCGGCTCTCGATGTGGCGTCGCCATCAAATCTGCCGCGGCTGAAGCACCTGTTCAGCGGCGATCGCAACGCAATGAAAGCTCGGATCGAGGCCGTCACCGTCACGGATCAACAGATCAGCCGCACGATGCGCGACACCCTCTTCAGATCCGCATACTTGATGGATCCGCACACAGCGGCAGCGTATCACGCCCTGTCCGCACGGATACGGCCTGACGAGACCGGAATCGTCCTTTCTGCGGCACATCCGGCCAAATACAACGACACCGTGCTTCAGGCCACCGGAATCAACGTACAGCTACCTCCGCACATGGTCGAGCTGACAAGCCGCCGGCGATACACCGAGCGGATAGCTCCGCAATACGACGACCTGAAACGCTACATGCTTCAGCATGCATCTATACACGCAAATTAAATTTCAAAACATAAATCAACCACCGACACTCATGAAACCCACCAACAAACGACAGATCAAAAGCTATATACGCCACTTCTGCGGTTCGATCGCAGGCGAGTGCATTCTCGCAATGAGCATGATCAAAGATGCCGACAAAGCAACCCTCGAAAAAGCAATAGTCGAAGTAGCCGACCTGCAGGAAGCATCCTTGCGCGTGGTAAGCGTAAGCTTCGACAAATCAGAGCGCGACTTTGAGTCAGCCGCAGCATATCGAAAAGCTCGCCGTACATATTACAAAACAGCATACGCCCGCCTGCTCACCGAGTTTGACGAGAAACTCAACGCCATAGTCAGCCTGATAAACTCAGCGCTCCCCAAAGAAAAATGAACCTCGCACGCCGGATCCTCGCATTAGCGGGATGGAAAGTCGACATCACGGTGCCCGACTATCCCAAAGCGATTGTATGCGTTGCCCCTCACACCTCAAACTGGGACTTCGTGCTCGGCAAACTTGCTTATGCCTCGGTGCACCGCAAAGCCGGATTTCTGATGAAGGCTTCGTGGTTCCGGTGGCCGTTGGGCTACCTCTTCAGAGCCATCGGAGGCATCCCTGTAGAGCGACGCAACAAGTCCATCTCGCTCACTCAGGCCGTCATCGAGAAATTTGAAGCCTCCGAGCGTCTCACAATAGCCATAACCCCCGAAGGCACACGCTCGCGTACCACGCACTGGCACACGGGATTCCTGCACATAGCCATCGGCGCAGGCATACCGATCGTGCTCGGCGCAATCGACGCATCCACCCGCACCATATTGATACGCGAGACCTTCCGCTACACCGGCGACATCCCAGCCGACCTTAGGCGCATCAAGGAGTACTACTCGCAATTCACAGCCCTGAAACCCTCAAAATTCAGCACCGACACCGACGATGAAAACTGATTTCAAACTTGCCGTACTCCCCCTCAACATAGCATGGGGCGACATCGACGAAAACATCGTCACGGCGGCCGACGCGCTGCGACACGTTGCGCCCGACACCGATCTTGTGATACTGCCGGAAATGTTCTCCACCGGTTTTATTACCGAGCCAACCCTGCTGGCCGGCTACACCGAGGAGACCACAGCTCATACATTCGATACAATAAAACGATGGGCCTCCCACTTCGGATTTGCCATCGCCGGATCGATCATCGCGCGCGACAACAACACACTCTACAACCGCGCCTTCATCGTCGAGCCGTCAGGCGACATCTCCACCTACGACAAGCGACACCTCTTCTCCCTCGGCGGCGAAGCCCGCACCTACACAGCAGGCACAGCCCCCTCGCCTATCGTTCGATTCCGCGGATGCAACATCAAGCTGCAAGTGTGCTACGACCTGCGCTTCCCCATCTGGTCGCGCAACCGCCGGAACGAATACGACCTGATAATCTATCCGGCCAACTGGCCCGACGCCCGCGCATATGCCTGGGAGCACCTGCTGATAGCCCGTGCCATCGAAAACCAAGCCTACGTCGTGGGGTGCAACCGCACCGGTTCCGACGACTTCGGCATATACTCCGACAACCACTCGTACATCTTCAACAACTGGGGCGTCAACGTCGGTACTCCCGGCAGCGACCCCACTGCACCAGGCCACGATCCGTATGGCATAATCTACGCCACCATCGACTTGGAGCGACTCGCTCGCGACCGTCAGAAATTTCCTGCATGGCGCGATGCCGACAACTTCACTGTTGAAAGCTGAAGATGTTAAAAGCGTTAAACTATTTGCACAAAGATGCAAAAAGCCGTACCTTTGTGCCTGCTCATCGCTGCAGCGACGTGCCAACAATTGGGGTAGACCGGTTTTGACAGCGTGTAGAGGTGGTGAGTAAGCATGCAGAGTAATGATGGCTACACTCTTAAATCAGAGACATCAGCAAATTTAACTGGCGAAAACAACTACGCTCTTGCTGCCTGATCGAAGCACAGTAGATCAGCTTAATCTCCGCAAAAGTTGCAGAGACAAGACATCGCCCGATGGTCGTCGTCCCGAGACTCATCGATCAGGCGGTGCACGTAAATCGGGAATAGGAGTCTGAAAGCCTCGACAGGACTTCGAAAATTCAGAGGATAAGGCATCGGTTGGTCGTCCTTTACCTGCCGCTGCCCGACAATCAACATAGGAATAAGCATGTAGAAAGCTCATTAGTTCCACGTTTGGACGAGGGTTCAAGTCCCTCCTACTCCACCCAAGTCCGATGAAAGACACTGAATAATCCTGCAACTCACTGAATTGCAGGATTTTCTATTGTGTAATATGAAGAACAAAAATGAACTTGAAAGAAAGTTATTCGTTGGATATTTCGTTGGACTTGAAATATCCGACATCCAAAGTCCAATGCGTTTCCGCATATTTCATTGATGTTCAATGTTTTGCACTTGCGTAATCTCTTGATTATAAAGATCTTTGCACTATCGAATTTAACAACAAAAACATAGTGTAAATGGAAACAATTTTATTTTTCATCAAAAGAAAAAAGCTCTTGAAAGACGGAACGGCATCCGTCTTTGTAAGGGTTACGTTTGGCAAGCTCTCATCCGAAGTTGCAACGGGTAAGAGTGTTCTGCCATCCCAATGGGTGGCAACTAAAGGCAGAGCAAAGGGCAACACTCTTAAAAACAAGCAAATCAACGCTTTCCTTGACCAAATGGAGTACACGCTTCATGATTTGACACTACAAATCCAAAGAGAGGGTAAGCAGGTAAGCGCAAAAGAGATTTTGAATAGGTACAAAAATCTGAACGCTCCGAAAATAGGCATACTTGCTTTATACGCTGAGCATAATCATGAGCTTAAAGAATTGATAGGTGTTACAGTTGCCCTTGGTACCTATAAAAGGCACGAAACCTCAATGAAACTGTTTCAAGAATTCCTGAAAAATAAGTATCAGACTAAAGATGTTGCCATTAACGATGTAGATTTGGATATGCTGTTGAAATACCAACATTATCTGATGACTGTTCGCAAAAATAACAACAACACAACGGTTAAGTATATGAGAAATTTGGGGAAAGTTC